>JANOEQ010000046.1:0-32661 GCA_031441485.1 Chitinophagaceae bacterium | reverse complement strand
CAGGGCTGTTCACTTCTTCATTCATCTGTTCAGAGAAAAAATACACTCGCACAGAGAGAAAAGAGAGAAAGAGGAATACCCAATTCTCACGCAGGGCTGTTCACTTCTTCATTCATCTATTCAGAGAAAAAATACACTCGCACAGAGAGAAAAGAGAGAAAGAGGAATACCCAATTCTCACGCAGGGCTGTTCACTTCTTCATTCATCTGCTCCTTGTTCTTCTGTTCCTCTGTTCCTCTGTTCTTCTGTTCCTCTGTTCATCTGTTCCTCTGTTCGATATACCCTTCTTTATTCCGTTTGTTCCGCATCATTTTAAACGGCAACTTTGCGGACTAACGATAAATGGCTTTATGATAAAAATCGGACTTATAAGGGAAGGTAAAATACCGGCTGATAACAGGGTGGCACTCACCCCTGCCCAATGCAAATGGATCCATAAAAACTCGATAGATGTTCAGGTGGTTGCCCAGTCATCCACCGGGCGCTGTTTTTCTGACAGGGAATACCAGGCTGCCGGGGTGGAAGTAAGGGAAGATATGGGTGATTGTAATATCTTAATGGGTATTAAAGAAGTACCACCCCGGGAATTGATACCCGGTAAAACGTACCTTTTTTTTTCTCATACCAAAAAGATGCAGCCGCATAACCAGCCACTGATGCACACCCTTCTCGACAAACAAATTACGCTGGTAGATTATGAATGCCTGGAGCATGATGATGGCCAGCGTATCATAGGATTTGGTTTTTTTGCCGGGGTTGTGGGGGCGCATAACGGGATGATGGCCCATGGTAACAGAACCGGGCTGTTTACTTTAAGCAGGGTGTATAAGCAACGTAGTTTCAGAGAATTGATTCATAATTATTTCGGACTTAGGTTGCCCAATGTTAAAATAGCGGTAACGGGTTCGGGCCGGGTGGCACATGGCATTTTGGAAGTTATGAACCTGATGGAGATACATGAGGTGGAGCCGGAGGATTACCTGAAAAGGCGCTTTTCGTATCCTGTATATACCCAGCTAAAAGGGGGCGACCTGTATTGTCACAAGCTAACTGGTCAGTATGGCCGGCAGGATTTTCATGAACACCCTGAAGCATACTCATGCAAATTTTTACCGTTTGCAGAGCAAACAGATATACTGATGAACGGGGTGTACTGGGATAAAACGGTACCCCGGTTGTTTGAAAAAGAGGAGGTAAAGGCAGAGTCGTTTATTGTACAAACCATTGCCGATATAACGGATGATGCGGACGGATCGGTACCCATAAATGTGGGGGATCAAACAATCGAAGACCCGGTATACGGGATTGATAAAATCACCCTCGAAAAAACAGCGCCTTACCTGAAAGGCTCGATTGATATAATGGCGGTGGGCAACCTGCCTAATGAATTGCCCAGGGATGCATCGAGGTATTTTGGAGAACAACTGATCAAGCATGTACTGGAAGATCTGCTGGGTAATGGCTCAGATATAATTGACAGGGCCACCATGACAAAAAAAGGGGCCCTGACAAAACATTTTGATTATTTGAAAGAATATGCCGCCGGCAGATAATATGTTTAAAATAACAAATGATAACTATGCGTATTATAAAAAGATTGCGGAAGTGGTGTGGCGTTTTCAATTCAAAAGCATTCCTTCAGGCTTTATTAATGAAAATAATTTGCCGCTGGATGTATTGAGCCGGTGGGAGCAAAAAAATATGCCGCTGGCCAAAAGCGGACTTAAAGCAGGTTTAATTGATAGTTTGTGCCTGTTAAATGATGCACCTGAAGAATACCTGGAGAAATTAAATAATGAATTGCTGGAATCAGGTTTACCGGGACTGGCCCTGTTAATGACTGAAATAACAGAAGTGCCTGCTAAAGTATTGCAAAAGGGTAAAATAAGGAGCATACAGGAATGGTATGTGGTGAAAGAGATGCTGGATAAAACAGATTCACCACTTACAGCGACTGAAAGATTAAAACTGGAATTATTATTTTTCGATTTTGAAAGACAAAAGCACAGGTAGTAAAATAAAAGGCTGAGGCTGTCTCAAAAGTGTTTAAAATTAATTTTCCTGCAAAAACGCTAAGCGGCAACGCTTGATTTTCATTTGTTTTATACTTTGAACCGCAGCGTCTTTGCGTGGTTTTCCGACTTTTGTGACAGCCCCGGCTTCACGATATGTTTTTCAGGTTATTGAACGGTAATCGTCCCCAGGTTGGTTTCTATACCGGAAGATACTCTTATACCTCCCATCTTCATATATGAATATTTATCATCCGGGCCAGTCGGATTAAACGATATATATTCTATCATCAGATTGTAAATACCCGGAGGCAAACCGGCTAAACGAAAATCGCCATTAGCCGAAGCCGTTGCCTGGTAAGCAGTTCCATCACTTCCATAAGCAGTAATTGCAGCTTCAAGCGGGGCAGGGGAAAGAGTACCTCTCATTGAACCCGGCTGTGCAAACTTTTGGGACAACGATGTTTTATTGCCATTAGTCTGCAAACTGCCATCCGGCACCAATGCACTGTCTTTGGAACAACTGATAAATATCGCAGATGATAAAATAATGGCGGTCAGACGGAATAAAATTGTGTTTTTCATGACTATACTTTTTAAATGTAATAAAAAAATGGTGGGGGGGTGGCTGACAAATCCGGATTTTGTTTCCAACCCCCTTTTCATAAATTAGTGTACAGCCGGCAAAAGAATGTAACTTCTGCGGAAAAAATAAAAAACGTGCAGGTATTATAAATGGAGGTAATAATCTTTCAGCAGTAAAACAAATGCCGGAGTGTATTGGCGTTGATTCATTGAAACGGTTATTTCATTTATTACCGTTTCTGACGAAGTGGTATTACCATTGTTTAATTTTCCCCTGATCAATATTCTGAAATAGTCATGTCTTTCTGATTGTTTTGCAAAAACAATTTCTTCAATGATAAAATTATGTAGTAATAAAAGCTCTTTTACTTCTTTGTTTCTTTTAAAAGGCAGCAGCAAAAAGAAACAGCCATGGGGGGAAAGGTTTTTCCGGATAATGGCAAGTACTTCCGGCAGCCTGAGACTTCCATCATGATGTGCTAAATTCTTTTTGCTATCAGCGCCTTTCAGCTCATTTTCATAAAAGGGCGGATTGCTGATGATGATATCGTATTGATGTGAAGAAACAAATTCACGGGCATCGGCCGGCAAAACTTGTATATTATTACTCCATGGTGATGCAGCGATATTGGCTTTTGCCTGTTCAATTGCATTCGCATCTATTTCTATTGCATCTATTTTAATAGCTGGATTTTTCTGCACCAGCATAAGGCTCAATAACCCGGTACCTGTTCCAATATCAAGACAACTTTTAGCTATTATTTTTTCACTATTAATTCTTTCAGCTATCCAGGCCCCGAATAAGCAGCCATCGGTCGTTACTTTCATGGCACATTGGTCCTGGTGAATAGTGAATTGTTTAAATTGAAAGTGGGAATTTGCCATACCGGTAGATTACCATTCAGCCCTTGCTGTGGAGCTTACAGACAGATCAGCAAGTTGGCCGGCAAGGAATTTATAATAAGCAGTAATAGCGATCATGGCCGCATTATCGGTGCAATACTGAAAGGCAGGGATAAAAATGTTCCACCTGTTTTTTATACCGGCTTCTTCAAAGGCTTTACGTAAGCCACTGTTGGCAGATACGCCACCAGCAAGACAGATATCGCTGATGCCGGTTTCCAGCGAAGCTTTTTTCAGTTTGTTCAGTAATATGCTAATGATACGCTGCTGAATAGAGGCGCAGATATCCGCCAGGTTATCTTGTATAAATGTTTTTTTGTCTTCTTCCGTAGCAGTAAATTCTTCTTTGAACAAATTGCTCTTACCGGCATTTTGTAAAAAATAGAGGATGGAAGTTTTTAACCCGCTGAAGCTGAAATTGAGTCCATCAATTTTTGGTTCTGGAAATTTGAAACGATTACCATCACCTGATTGTGCATATTTATCAATCAGGGGTCCGCCGGGGTAGGGAAGGCCCAGCAGTTTGGCCGATTTATCAAAAGCTTCACCGGCAGCGTCATCAATAGTTTCACCGATCACTTTCAATTGGGTGGGCGATTTGCAAACAACTATTTGTGTATGTCCGCCACTGACTGTGAGGCATAAAAAAGGAAAAGAAGGTTTACGATCGGGTATTAAATTGGCAAGCACATGCGCCTGCATGTGATGTACGGCAATCAGTGGTTTATCCAAAGCGAGGGATAATGATTTGGCAAACTGTCCACCCACTAATAAGGAGCCGATCAAACCCGGAGCTTGTGTAAAAGCAAATGCATCCACTTCATTAAGTTGCACATTCGCTGTTTTAAGCGCTGTATCCACCACCGGCAATATATGCTGAATATGGGCACGGGAAGCCAGTTCGGGTACTACACCTCCATATTTTTCATGCACGGTTTGGTTGGCAATAAAGTTGGACAAAATTTTCCCCTCCACACAAACGGCGGCTGATGTTTCATCACAACTGGATTCTATGGCGAGGATGGTTAGAGGCAGGTAAATCGGTTTACTGGTTTATTAGTTAATTGGTTTATTGGGGTGGTCGTTTTATTGTATAGTTGGTTTAGGGCTTGCTTAGTTGATTGAAGGGCGATTAGTTTATTAGTTTATTAGTTAATTGGTTTATTGGGGTGGTCGTTTTATTGTATAGTTGGTTTAGGGCTTGCTTAGTTGATTGAAGGGCGATTAGTTTATTGGTTAATTAGTTTATTGGTTTATTGGGGTGGTCGTTTTATTGTATAGTTGGTTTAGGGCAATTAGTTTATTGGTTAATTGGTTAATTAGTTTATTAGTTTATTGGGGTGGTCGTTTTATTGTATAGTTGGTTTAGGGCTTGCTTAGTTGATCGAAGGGCGATTAGTTTATTGGTTTAGTGGTTGATTGGTTGGTATTTGATTAATCAGGAAAATTTAACTGATTGCCGGGTTTATAAATTATAACACGCCCCCAAATAAACTAATAAACTAATTAACCAATTAACCTGTATTATTTACTGCGTATCGCGACCACCGGATCCATTCTTGCCGCCTGCCTTGCTGGTATATAGCCTGCCACCACACCTACGATAATGCAAATTGCAATAGCCATTACCATGTTGGCTGTAGAAATATATACGGGAAAATTGAGGGCCAGTGTCAGCACTTTTGTAAGCAGATAAACCAGCGTAAGACCTATCAATCCTCCGATGATGCACAGGAAGGCAGATTCCAGTAAAAACTCGGTAAGGATAATATGTTTTTTGGCGCCGACTGCTTTTTTCAATCCTATCTGGCTGGTTCTTTCACGCACAGACACGAACATGATATTGGCTACGCCAAACATTCCTACTATCAAAGAAAGAGCAGCAATGGCCCATCCGCCAATATTCAGGTTGACAAAGATGGAACTGATGGCATCACTAAAATCGTTTACATCATTCAGTGCAAAGTTTTCTTCTTTCATCGGGGTTAGTTTGCGGATAGCCCGCATAGAGCCCGTTAATTCATCTTTCAGCGATTTACTGCTTTCTTTATCTTGTCCCTGTACCAGTATTACCGGATCAGCTCTTTTTTCGTCCATGATGTTGCGGGCAAAGCGATAAGTGAGAATAACATTCTGGTCAAAATTCCATCCGCCGATCATCTGCTTGCCCTGTTTTTTAATAATACCGATCACCAGCATTTTTTTTCCTCTTACAGTTACCAGTTTGCCGGAGGCCACTTCCGGGCTGCCAAATAATTTCTCAGCTACATCAATTCCAATGACAAGCACATTGCTGCCCTGTTCAAATTCTGCATCGGTGATATAGCGGCCGTATTGAATCTCTACTGGTTGAATATTGTTGAACTGTTCACTTATTCCGTATAACTGTACGTTGGAAAGCCGGTTATTTTTGTAATCAATATTATCCTGCACATCGATTTTAAAAGCAGCATATCTAGCACGGGGGGTCCGTTCCATTATTTGCTTCAGCTCATCATATTTCGGGGAGGGGCGGTTTATATATTTCCACCAGGGGTAATCGGGGCCGCCGCCAGCACTGTAATCCCATTTGTCAATATAAATGGTATTGGAGCCCAGTGATTTTATTTCATTCTGAATATTTCTTTCAAGGCTGCCAACTGTTGCCAGCACACCGATAATGCAAAAGATACCGATGGTAATACCAAAAAGGGATAAAAAAGTGCGGAGTTTATTCTTCCACAATTCCTGCAGTGCCATTTTAAAGCTGCTGCCCACAATTTCTAAGGACCGGCGAATCATGAGCAAATTTACCGGAAGAATGGGGAGTGGAAGAAAATATTTGTTGGCCGGGGGAAGTGCTGCTATCAGCTTCCGTTGCGTCGCACTCTTCAGGGTTCGGTTCGCTGTTCGACATCCCACCCCGGTTTCTTAAAGTGTTAAGCTCACTAAGTTCATCTCCCGAAAAAATCGGGACAGGCTTTTCCACAAGGGAAGTGTCTTTTATTGCAGAGGCCTGACTTTTTTTCTTTAAGCAATTCTTGTATTTAAAAATCATCTTATTGAAATGGAAGATGCGATACGAACAGGACACCAGTTTCAGTTTCACCGGGAGAGTAAGCCGGAAGTCCGTGTGTAATACTTCTCTGTTTTGATTTCTATACGTTTATTTGTTTGCTATGGCAATACTGGTGAGTAATCCATCCATACTTTTCAAATTATTTTGCTGTACATATTCATGTAACCCGTCAGCGCCTTTCTTCTCCGCCCATTCAAAATGTATATCTCTTTCCCCTGTGTAATTGTATAAGGGAACGCCAAAGCCGCAGGAAGTTTGTACCAGGTCTATATCGGCAATGATCAACTGCCTTGTACTTGTATAAATGGTGAAATGCGGTGAATACTTTTCCCAATCTGCCGTGCCGGGCAATACAGTGAGACCTTTGCCATACAGTCGTAAGATATTTGGCGCCCCTTCAAAGGAGCAGAACATGATGGTGATGCGGCCATTCTCCAGCGTATGGGCTGATGTTTCATTGCCGCTGCTGATAAGGTCCATATAGCCCACCTGGTATTCGGACAACACTTTAAAACAATCCAATCCTTTTGGTGAAAGATTCACCCGCCCATCAGCACTCAACGGAGCGGTGCCTACGAAAAATATATGCTGCCCTTCAATAAATTCCCGGTGAGCCGGTTTGATGGAGTCGTGAAATTTGCCCATGATGGATTGTTTTAGGGTGAAGGTAAGAAGGAATGTTTATTTGTTGTTATCGCCTGAAGCGATAGGATAATACTGCGAAACGGGACGTTTCGCAGAGCGAAATGTTTATTTGTTGTTATCGCCTGAAGCGACAGGATAATACTGCGAAACGGGACGTTTCGCAGAGCGGGGTTGAACGAATTCTAATCCCCCGCCGGACCGCAAAGCCCAACCGTTTGCAGCCAGTCTAAAGACGACCTTCATAAGAATTTGCAACTTTGAAATTGGAACTCTTCGATATGGGTAGAAAAACTTATGAGATGGCATTAGGTATGAAAGGTGGTGGCGGACTTCCTAAAATTAAAGAATATGTTTTCTCCAATACACTCAATAGGGCTAAAGATGGTGCAGTTTTAATAAAAGGCGATATTGCAAATTGGCCCACGCCGGACAAAGTCTCTTTCCCGGTATCGTTACCACCAACTTCTTACCCCTCAAATAATTTAGCCACACCAAAAGCAGCACCCGCAGCTACCGCACCTATCAGCATCACCCGAAGAGCACCCCACCAGGGATTGATGCCGGTGAGTTTGCTTTTAAAAAAGCCAAATACAAATAAACATATAAGGGTTACCAATGCGGATATTTTCAACGCCTCAGTGGAGGAACTCAGAAAGAAGTAGGGGCTAAGCGGTACCAATCCACCCACTACGTAGGAAAGGCCAATATTTAGGGCAGACTTTGTGGCCCTTTTGGGATCTGGTTTTTCCAGGCCCAGTTCATACTTCATCATAAAATCCACCCATTGTTTTTTGTCTTGAGAAATTTCATCAGCTGCTTTATCCTGCAGTTCTTTACTGAGGCCGATATTGGCAAAAAATTCTTTTGTCTCTTCAATCTCACGGTCACGCAGGTTCGCAACCTCATAATATTCACGCTTCTCTTCACTGTTATAATGGTCCTGCTCCGTTTTGCCGGCCAGGTAGCCACCCAATCCCATAGCAATAGAACCAGCCGCCACTTCGGCTATACCGGCAATTACAATAATACTGGTAGAATCAACAGCACCGCTAAGACCCGCTGCTAATGCAAAGGGAACGGTCAATCCGTCACTCATACCAATTACTATATCCCGCAGCGCATCACTGCTTTTCATGTGTTCTTCCTTATGTAAATGACGATCGTGATGAAGATGAGTATCCATTTTTGGTTGATTAGGTTGATTTGGAGATTGGATGATTTGGAGATTAGCTTATTACCAAATCATCCAATCAGCTCATCTTTCCAGGCAAGTTAATGAACTCCGGATAATTTCGACACAATCCAGTATCTGTTCTTTACGGATCACAAGGGGAGGGGCAAACCTGATCTTATCTCCATGCGTGGGTTTGGCAAGCAGCCCATTCTCTTTTAATTCCAGGCATAAATCCCAGGCTGCTTCTTTATTTGAATGCCGGATGATGATGGCATTCAGCAATCCTTTACCTCTTACTAAAGAAATATGTTTTGATTGCAGTGCATTTAATTCATCTCTGAGCAATTGCCCCATAGCAGCTGCATTGGCTGACAGATTTTCATCTTTTAACACTGCCAGTGATGTCATGGCCACTTTACATCCCAACGGATTGCCTCCATAAGTGGAACCATGCTCGCCGGGTTTTATTGTCATCATTATTTCATCATCACAAAGAACAGCACTGACTGGCAGCATTCCACCACTCAATGCTTTGCCGAGCAATAACATATCGGGACGAACATTTTCATGGTCGCAGGCCAGCATTTTTCCTGTCCGGGCGAGACCGGTTTGTATTTCGTCAGCTATAAATAATACATTGGCTGCTTCACATAATTCTTTGGCTTTTGCCAGGTATCCATCATCCGGCACCAGTACGCCTGCTTCCCCCTGAATAGGTTCGACCAGGAAGCCAGCCACCTGTTTGTCTTCCAGTGCTTTTGCCAATGCTGCTGTATCGTTATAAGGAATGGCTTTGAAACCGGGCATATAGGGGCCAAAGTTTTTGCGGGCTGAAGCATCATTACTGAAAGAGATCACTGTGGAGGTACGGCCATGAAAATTTCCTTCACAAACAATGATTACTGCTTTTCCTTCTTCTATACCTTTTACTTCATAAGCCCATTTGCGGCAAAGTTTGATACCCGTTTCCACGGCTTCCACACCGGTATTCATCGGTAATACTTTATCGTAGCCAAAATAACCGGTTATATATTTTGCATATTCTCCCAGCAGATCACTGTGAAAGGCACGGCTTGTAAGTGTTAACTTTTGTGATTGCTCAATAAAAGATTGTACAATAGCCGGATGGCAATGGCCCTGGTTCACTGCGGAATAGCCACTCAGGAAATCATAGTACTGCTTTCCGTCCACATCCCACACATGCACACCTTTGCCCCGGTTGAGCACTACCGGCAGGGGGTGATAATTATGGGCCCCGTATTTTTCTTCCAGTTCAAGATAATATTGTGTAGTTACAGACATATCAATTGTTGTTTCCATGATAAATAATGAATGGTGAATAGTGAATAGTGAATGGTCACCGGTATTCAGGAAGCCTGAATGAATAGGAAAATCATCAATGATTGAGCAGATCGAGATTCTGCCGCAGGAACGATATGGATGATTGTACTGAGATTGTTTGAAATTTGATGCAAGATAAGTAAAAAGCCATTAAAGTAATAGGGTGGTGCGTAAGCTTATTTTAAATTATCTTTTATGCAATTTTGAACCACATAGTGCTTAGAAGAGATAGAAATACACACATAGCCTTGTCTGTATATATTTCTATGTTGACTATTTGCTAATTACCTGTCCGCTTTTTTTAATTTTATCATGACCTGCCTGATTTTGAAATTCAGCAACTCTTTGATAACCCGGGGCCAATGACTATTTGCAGATGGTAAGAGAAATCCAGACCTTGACGGGCTGCTGCAGTTAGCGGTCTCCTACTCTTACAAAATAGTGAGGGGGGAAGGATAGTTCCACTTCGGCCTCTTTTTTAAAAAGCCCATACACCGTACTGCCGCTGCCACTCATACACGCATATATTGCACCTGCATGGTACAGATGATCTTCTATGGATTGTATTTCGGGGTATTTTTTGTAAACCGGCTCTGTAAAATCATTGACCAGGTTTTCTTTCCATGTTTCAATGGGCTCTTTAATAATGTCAAGGACCGACTTTTCAGAAAACCGGGGCCTGATATCACGAAAAGCATCGCCGGTGTTGATATAAATACCGGGGTTTATTATTGCAAACTTATAAGCGGAGAGGTCCAGGTCAATTTCTTTCAATATTTCGCCCCTGCCGGTGGCATAACAGGGTTTGTTGATAATAAAGAAGGGACAATCGCTGCCTAATACGGCTGCATATTCCAGCAGTTTTTCTTTACAGATATTCAGGCTAAAAAGTTCATTGTACAATTTCAGGGCAAATGCTCCGTTGGAACTGCCTCCGCCCAGGCCGGCCCCGATGGGGATTATTTTATGAATATGCACCCGTACCCAGGGTAGTTTTGGAAAATCCTTTTTCAGCAGTTTATAAGCTTTTACACAAAGATTGGAGGATGTGGTACCCTGTATGGTAAGTCCGCTTGTGGATAGGGGAAAGCTTGGGCTGTTTTCAGGGTCTTTGTTTTCGATTATTTCCAATATGTCGCTAAGGACAATGGGATAGAAGTTGGTCTCGATATCATGGTATCCATCAGTCCTTTTTTCGAGGATATGAAGGCCAAAATTGATTTTACAGTTAGGATAAACAATCACGGATAAGGGTTTTAGGATATTAAATTATAAAGCCGTACAGTTCGAAAAACAATAACAGGAGCAATTCAAGTTGTTGTAAAGTAGTTCTTAAATTACAACTTACCTCTTTTTATTGCGGCTATTGATCTCATCTCTGATAGCAATAGCCCGGATATAATCTTCACCTTCCAGCACTTCGTTTAAAAGATTATTTAATTCGTCTAATGTCATGGTTTTCAGATCTTCATTTCCAGTCGGTCTATCCCCTTCTACCATTACTTCCTGTTTTACTTTTTTCTTTTTGGAAGTAGAGGCGGTGTCTTCCATCAGTATGCCGGCGCTTTCCAGAATATTCTCGTAGGTATAAATCGGGCAGCCAAAGCGAACGGCCAGGGCGATTGCATCTGAGGTACGGGAATCAATTTCTACTGTATCATGTTCTGTAGAGCAAACCAGTTTGGAATAGAAAATGCCTTCTTGCAGATCACAGATAATAATTTCATGCAAAGTGATGGAAAAGGCAGTCATAAAATTCTTCATCAGGTCGTGGGTAAGGGGGCGGCTGGGCTGCATTTTTTCAAGGGCCACAGCAATAGCCTGGGCTTCGAAGCCACCAATAACGATGGGCAACCGCCTTAATCCACTGATCTCACCCAGTACTACGGCATACGAATGCGTTTGCGTAATACTATGGGATAATGCCACTATTTCCAGTTCAATTTTCTTCATAGAAGCCACGAATTTACACCATAACTTTCAATGCTCTAAATTTTAGAGGTATAAAATAATATGGTCCCTTCATCCCCTTTTTGCGGGTTATTTTAACCGGTAAGGGCCCAGGTCAAAATAAGCTGCTGTATTGCCCGGTTCGATCCGGTAGGCCACTATATAAGTGTTTTCATTATTGGATGATTTCGTTCTCCATCCCAGCACTATTTTATAGTCCAGCACCACAGGTTGAATATTCAGGAAATTATAGTCAATGGCTGAAATAAAGGAATGCTGTTTGCTGACGAGTGCGGCGGCCTGGTAGGTCTCGCCATCGGGTGTTTTCATATCACCGCTGTATTCCTGGCACAGAAATTTTAGTATCTGGGTGCTTTTTTTAAAATAACCAAGTTCAATTTCAGTACCGGCGTTGCGGTTTCCCAGCTTCTCTATTTTATAGGTGCCATTTTTTTTATCCAGGAAAATAAGGGTACTGTCACTCATATTGGCGATCATGTTATTCTCAAATTGCTGATCGGCCCTGCTCCCGGGTATAAACATGGTAACCCTTACCTGGTTCTCCCCAAAAATGATATGCATGGAATCATTATCGGCAGGGTCGTCAGTAGTAATGCGGTATTTGATGATGCCAATGAATTTGGTGGCGGTATCTGCTATGGCTTCAGGCTGCTGGTAATCGGTGGCGGCTGGATTGAGTTTATTCTTTCCTTTATGTTTCTTTTGGGCAGTGGCGGCAAAGCCAATAGATAAGAGGCTGAACAGGAATAAGGTTTTTCTCATAGAATAATGGTGTTGATGCTGCTGCAAGTTCTTAATAAAAAACCACAAACGCAAGTGGGGGATAATTTATTATTAAGCGCCGTTCGGTGGTCTTACTCTTCTTTTTTGCAGGCAGTTATCTGCTACAGTCACGCAAAGCCGCCAGGGCGCAAAGAATAAACCAGTGATAAGTCAATCATGTTTTGCCGGATATCTCTCAACGAATACAAAAGCTATCACACAAAGACCAGGAAGCACACAAAGCCTTTTCCTTGTGTCTTTGTGGGAAAATATTTTACGACATAAGAAGCTTAACTTAGCACCAGCTGAAAATCAAGCGTTGCATTTTTGCGTGAAAATTAATTTAAGCAGCTTTTGAGACAGTCTCTTGCATTCAGGAAAAGGGCATTTGATATCTACGACACTCCTTTCATTTTCTTAATAGCTTCCGTAAGTTTGGGCACCACTTCAAATGCATCGCCGACAATACCGTAGTCGGCTGCTTTAAAGAAAGGCGCTTCAGGATCTTTATTGATCACCACGATCACTTTACTTCTATTTACACCCGCCAAGTGCTGTATGGCACCGGAAATACCAATGGCGATATAGAGATTGGGGGCAATGGCAAAACCTGTTTGACCCACATGTTCATTATGCGGACGCCAGTGTGCATCAGCAACCGGGCGGCTGCAGGCAGTGGCAGCATGCAGTGTTTTGGCCAGGTCTTCTATCATGCCCCAGTTTTCAGGGCCTTTTAATCCGCGGCCTGCACTTACCACCACTTCCGCTTCGGTAAGCACCACTTCGCCGCTGGCTTTGGTTACATTGGTCACTTTTACTTTAGGAATATCCACAACCGCTGTAAATGGTACCACTTCAGCCGTTCCTTCTCCGGCAACTACCTGGTAGGCATTCGGATTGAGGGCAATGATCTTTATATTTGTGCTTACCGCAATATTAGCAAAGGCCTTACCGGAAAATACATTCTTCTTTACTACAAACCCATTAGCAGTATCAGGCAGGGCAATAGCGCCTGACACCAATCCGGCCTTTAAACGAACGGAGAGGCGGGGGGCAACCGCTTTTCCACTCAGGCTATTGGAAAATATGATCACTTTTGCGCCGCTGGCCGCAGTTGCCTGTGCAATTACATTGGCAAAGACCTGCGCATCAAAATGGTTCAATGCATCGTTGGAAACCTGGTGTATCTTTTTTACTCCATATTTACCAAGTGAAGCAAGATCATCGCTTACAGCACCAAGCACAATTCCTTCGGCGGTGGTACCCAATTGTTCGGCCACTTTTGCACCGTACGATAATACTTCCAACGAAGCTTTTTTTACATGACCATCTGCTGTATCTATGAAAACAAGTACTGACATTTTGTAGAATTTTAAAATTAGGGAATGTGAGAATGTGGAAATTAGATAGCTTTTGCTTCTTCATGTAGTAAGCGGACCAGCTCCTCCACATTGTCAGCCGCTACTAATTTCACGCCTGATTTTGCCGGGGGCAAACCAAACCCTGCCACTGATGTAAGCGCTTCCACTGCCACAGGCTCCACTACTTTCAATGGCTTGGTCCTTGCTGCCATGATGCCTCTCATATTGGGGATGCGGGCTTCTGCCATTCCTTTCTGCGCACTAACTACCAGCGGCAGCTCCACTTCATTTACTTCTTCGCCACCTTCGATCTCCCGGGAAATGGTGGCTTTGGTACCTGCCAGTTCAAATTTGGTGGCTAAAGAAATATATGGCAGGCCCAGCAGTTCTGCCACCATGCCACCGATAGATGAACCGTTGTAATCAATTGTTTCCTTACCGGTAAGTACCAGGTCATAACCTTTGGCCACTTCTGCAATTTGCGAAGCGATATAAAAGCTGTCATGGCTATCGGCATTCACCCGTATGGCTTCATCACCGCCAAGCGCAAGGGCTTTACGGATGATTGGATCTGCATCGGCAGTGGCTACCGTTACCAGGTGAATGACGGTGGAAGCATCGGCTTCTTTCAGTTCAATGGCACGAACTAATGCATACCATTCATCGTAGGGGTTGATGATCCACTGTACGCCGTTCACATCGAATTTCGTGTTGTTATCGGTGAAGGCTATTTTTGCCGTTGTGTCCGGCGTTTTGCTGATACAAACTAATATTTTCATACTGTTTTTTTTCGCCCTCTTTACCAATGCAGCGGGCAGCGGGTGAAGGTAATTGGTTGTTTATGCAACTAACGCAAAGATAAGGGAGGTAACTAATACTTAATAATTATTGATTAATAATTTTTTTTCAGTGGACAGAATCGCCAAATTGAATGAGTATCTGAAAGCAAATCCAACGGACAGTTTTTTGCAACATGCCCTGGCACTGGAGCATATAAAATTGGGTAATGATGAACTGGCCCGGCAATTATTTGAAAAAATCTTAAACAGGGAACCGGGCTATATTGGCAGCTATTACCACCTGGCCAAGCTGCTGGAGCGGCAGGATGAAACGGAAGAAGCCATTAAGGTATATGAAAAGGGGATGGATATGGCACTGAAAACGGGAGATAAACATGCTTTTGGGGAATTGAAAGGGGCGTGGGAGGAACTGACGTTTTAAACAGCCCCAATATGAATATCGAACAGATGAGCAAGGAACATCGAATGAAGAAATATGGAACTCTCTAATTCCCGGCGTATTCATTCCCGGTTCGGTGTTCGATATTCAAAAAAGACCAAAATGTAAACAATATTGCCCTAAAAGGAGGTACTTGCATATACTATTCATTACCGCCATTTAAACATTTAAAGAAGGAATAGTTAAAAGCATACTGGTGTTAAGTCAATCACTTTTTGCCGGATACCTCTCAACGAATACAAAAGCTATCCCACAAAGACCACGAAGCACACAAAGGCTTTTCTTTGTGTCTTTGTGGGAAAATTGTTTGCGTCATATCAGACTTGACACAACACTAGCAATAAAACAGAAAGTATAAGAATATGAGTAAGGCTAAAATCATACAGGTTGAGAAGTTTGAAATATCTCTTTATTTAAGGGAAAAAGAGGAGTACATTTCTTTAACGGACATGGCCCGATACAGGGATGCTGACAGAACCAACTATATTATTCAAAACTGGATGAGAACCCGTAATGCCATTGAGTTTTGTGGACTTTGGGAACAGCTTAACAACCGGGGTTTTAAAAGCATCGAATTCGATGCCTTTTAAAACGATGCCGGGTCAAACAGCTTCGCACTTACCCCTAAAAATGGATAGAATCAACCAATGCAATTGGCATAATATCTAAATCTGGCCGGTATGGAGGTACATTTGCGCATAAGGATATTGCTTTTGAATTTGCAACCTGGCTAAGCCCTTCTTTCAAATTTTTTCTTATTAAAGAATTCCAGCGGCTGAAAGAAGAAGAAAGCAGCAGCCAGTCTTTACAATGGAATCTCCAGCGCACCCTTTCCAAAATAAACTACCGCATACATACAGATGCCATTAAGGAAGAACTGATACCGCCCACCATTACCAAAAAGCAAATCGGCGCCGTGTATGCCAGCGAGGCCGATGTGCTGAACGTGGCCCTGTTTGGGCAAACCGCTGCCACCTGGAGGGCCAATAATAAAGACAAAGAGGGGAATTTAAGAGACGATGCCACACTGGAACAGTTGGTGGTATTAACCAATCTGGAATCCATCAACGCAGTATTTATCCGCCAGGCCATACCTCAACCCGAAAGATTGCGGAAGCTAAACGAAATTGCCATTAGCCAGATGATGTCTTTGCTGAATAGTACGGGTATGAAGAAATTGAAATAAATCGGTTCTTTATGCGACTTTCGTTAGCTCCACAAAGAACTTGTACCGACCTAATGGTGGGAGCTTTGGGGTGACTTGGTATGAATCATACCACTTAATTTTAATATTGCACAATGCTTTAATATTGTGTAGCCTTCCCCGGCAAAAGAAAAACGCCTTGCCGTAATAACAACAGATATAGAAAACAGATATTTTTACACAGTGAAACATTTATTGCATAACCCTGTTTATCATGCTTTGCTTTCCGGTGACCGGCATCTTAGTTTTGGTAATGAGCAGGTGAAATTTTTCGACGAAGAGATTTCCCCATTTGCAGGCTTTGAACAAGATTATGCTAAAGGATTTTCAGATCTTTATGAACTACTCCCTTCCGGCCGCAAAATTTTGTATGCTGCTCCTTCTTTCATTACCCAACCTGCAGGCTGGGAATTAAAACAGGAAATAAAAGGATTACAATTTGTATATGAAGCAGGCCAACCAATTAAAACCGAATTTCCAAATGTAATACCATTAGCGGAAATGGATGTTGAACAGATGATGCAACTGGCCAAGCTTACCAAACCAGGCCCTTTTGGAAAGAGAACGATCGACTTTGGGTCATACTACGGACTTTTTGAAAATGAAAAACTGGTAGCCATGACAGGGCAGCGGCTGCATGTACAAAATTGTACAGAAATCAGCGCCGTATGTACCCACCCGGATCATACAGGTAAAGGTTATGCGTACACCTTATTGCTACACCAGTTGCAACTCATCCTGCAACAGGATCAATACCCTTTTTTACATGTGCGGGAAGATAACCAACGAGCCATTATTCTTTATCAACGGCTCGGGTTCAATATTTCCCGATCCATGAACTTCTACTTTATGAAGAAGGAATAAGTATTTCAGCCTTTGCCCTGGTTCGTGTTCGTAACAAATATACGCCCCCGATTCGTGGGACACGCATCGGAACCTTTAATAAATAACAGCTTTGTACAGTATAAGAAAGTGATGTATGTGGACACGCATCACGGGGGCTATGTAAATTCTTTTTGTGCTAACCCACCGCACTTCGCCTGCGTTCGTATCTGTAAAAACTAAACACACACATGCCCCATTGTCTCTTCTCCGCTGTAATTGCCATCAAAACAAAAACTAATAGTAATTTCACACAGCTGCCCGGCACTTTGCCGGCAGCATGTATTATAAAATTAGTTATGCCAAAAATCCCGTTACACAAAGACAGCCAATTTATAGTCGGCGAAGATAAAATACTCGTGTATATCCTTTCTTTTTTATTCTTTGGCCTTTTTATATATGGATTGATTGATGCTATGCTGCATCATTTTAAACAACTTAATTATGTGAACCTTCTTTTCGTGGTTGCGCTGCTACCGGCCTTTATTCTTTTCAGACAGGCAAAAAGTAAAAGGATCTATATACGGATCAATAAAAAAGGGATATACCAGGATGAGCGGTTAGTAACACAGTGGGTATATTTCCTGAATGCATATATTACCCAGAAAGAGAAAGCGTTCAGTATCCAGGATAATTTTATTCTGGTGGTGGAGTACAGGAAAGATGGTGTTGAAAAAGGCTTCCGGCGCAATATTCCATTGACAAACACCCAAAACAAATCAGAAGAGGATGTGCTGGAAGCGGTGCAATTTTTTTGGAAGGAATACAGGGGCCAGGGAATGGGAAATTAAGTTCCTTTATTGGTCGAACCGCTTAAATCAGCCCATAACACCGCCACCGCCAACTCCGCCACCGTCGAAAACTGTATGCTTAAATAATTTCATGCTGCTAAATTACGATACAATAATTTTTTTTTATAAAAATAAGCCTAAATCCTTTTTCAGGAAGAATAGTAGCTTTAAATAATTAAATATTTGCAACATGGAAACAACAACCACCCAATCAGCTTTACTTGTAAAAATGACCCTCACCGCATGGGATGCACAAAACGGCTATCTCAATAAATTGATCGGCTCATTATCTGATGAGCAACTGGTAAAAGAAATTGCCCCCGGCAGAAATACAGGTATTTATTTGTTAGGACATTTAATTGCCGTAAGCGATGCTATGTTACCCTTGCTGGATTTTGGGGAACGGCTATTTCCTGAATTGGAAAATACATTTATTACGAGCCCTGATAAATCAGGATTGGCCATGCCCGGTGTGGCCGAGCTAAAAGAAAAGTTGGCCGCCGTAAATGCAAAACTGGCAACGCATTTCCAGCCGGCCACTGTTGATGAATGGCTCAGCAGGCATACTTCTGTATCCCCTGAAGATTTTGCCAGGGAACCACACCGGAATAAGCTGAACATAGTCATCAGCCGCACCAACCATATTGCGAATCATATTGGGCAGATGTTGTTACTGAAATAGTTTAAAACAATTTGGTATTCCGGAAATGCTTTCTCTTTTACCCGGACAAATACAATCAGTAACCACTCCACAGAACGGCCTGTAAAATACCCTGTTTTTGGTATTGACTTTCTTTGCGAACAATACTAATTTTGTTTCAGCAAAAATTACTCTACGCAAAATAGCTGCTTGTGTTGGTAATGCATCCCTATTGGCAGTTATCAAACAAAAGGAAATACCGTTAAAAGACGGGTGTGCAAATGGGTAATTGATCTTTTCTTCTGGTTGGTGCAGTAAATAATTTTAATAAGCTGAAATAATGAACTGACAGCAGGTATAAGACAAAGTAATTAAAATCCATAGCCGCATACTATTTTTTCACCATTAAACTGATACCGATGGCTTTGCTTACCCGGTTTGATACTCCCGCCTTTTTAGCTGATGTGCCGGCCGGCTCCGCTTTTTACAATCAATGGAGCGCTTTCGTCTCCCGACTCATCGGCGGCACTACCCCCGGCACAGGCGGCGGCGCTTTTTATGATCCCACCATTACTGATGTAACGGTGGCGGGAGAAAAACAATTAGTATGGATGGGTTTTCCCCGAGATAGAATTTTACCAGCCAGCAGGGATAATAAAATGGCGGCTTATATAATGGCCGACAGTGTGCCTGACACCCGCCAATGGCAAAATGAATATTTTGAATGGCGGGTAGACTGTGATAAAAAAGGGAAGATATCCAGGCTCACATTTGTTACCGAAACGCCGGAGTATTTTGACCAGTTGTGGGCTTTTGACCGCTCTGCTGTGGTGAATATTTACCGTACCCTGGTAAGCCCGGCTGTAACTGAAGCTGATTTGCGTACGGGCGGGGGCAGCTACAATAAATTCAACATCTGGAATACCACCAAAGGCATTGTACATTATATACAGGCCATTAACACCCTCGGCGCTGCAGTGGGTTTATCAACCGGCTCTGTGAATGTTTCTCCTCCTCACCGGGATAATTATGAGGCCGAACCCGGACTGAGTACTGCGTTTACTTCCGTGGACCCCCGGGTATCGTTCGATGTCAATATGCTTTCACGCAAAGGGTTGTATGTAAGTTTTAAAAACCCGCCCGGCCTGTATATAGCCGGATGGGATGACAGCGGATTTACCAAACCCAATGGAACACCCGCCGGTAATTACTGGCGGATCGTAAGAGGCAGCCCGGGTACGGTGATGCGCCTTATATATGAAGTACCCGCAGCAGAGGGCTTTGTGGTGGGAGATATGAAGATTGGCGGCCGACCTGTTGAATATGGTGGGCAAGTGGCAGAACATATTACAGTTACCATCGGCGGTATTGCCGGTACAACAGCAAGGAGGTAATCTATGGCAACAAGTAAGAAAAAGAACCTGGTAAAAATGACCGAAGGCATGAAGCAACTGGACCTGACGGCTGTTACTTCATCAGCATTAAACAGTAAACTGCTGGCAGACTTTAAGCTGATTATTCCGGAAGAATTGAAAGACATCAAAGTGCCTGTATTGACGGCGCCTGTTGCCGAAGATGTTCCCGGCAGCGATCCGGAGCCTGTATATGATGCCAACGTGCAGGGTGATATACAGGGAAATATCATTCCCGGTTTTAACAAAGACCACCAGCATTTTCTTTTTTACCGGATAGGCAAGCGGGACCTCTGCAAATCTTTTTTAAAATGGGTGACGCCCTATATATCTTCTATGGAAGAAGTGCTTGCATTCCGCCGGCTGTTCCGCTCCACCCGTTTCAGGCTGGGTAAAAAAAATACATTTCTTTGTTCAACCTGGCTGAATATTGCTTTCTCGCATGATGGCATTGCCAAACTTACCAGTGCCACTGAAGCGGCTTCGTTTGGCGATCAGAGTTTTCGGCAGGGGCTGGCACAAAGAGCAGGCTATCTCGGCGACCCTGTAAAAAGAGGACAACGGGGCAGCCCTTCGAAGTGGGTGGTGGGCGGACCTAAAAAGGAAGCAGATATCATTATTATCATTGCTTCAGACAATCCCCGTATGCTGGATGATATGGTAACACTGGTAAAAGCAAAAGCCACTGGTGCCACGATGAAACTGCTCTTTGAACAGAAGGCTGACACCCTGCCCGGTGAGCTGCGGGGACATGAGCATTTCGGTTTTCGTGATGGCATATCACAACCCGGTATCCGGGGTAAAATATCATCCATGCCCGGCGATTATATCACTCCACGGTATATTGCTAATACTGACCCGCGCCGTTTGTATTTTTCAAAACCCGGACAACTGCTGGCATGGCCCGGACAATTTTTACTGGGCGAGCCGCGGCAAAGCACAGAACATTTATACCATCCCTTTGCTGCGGCTTCCAATTTTCCCAAATGGGCTGCCCGGGGTTCTTACCTCGTAGTGCGGCGTCTTCACCAGGACGTAAAGACCTTCTATAATTTTGTGGAATCCGCAGCGGCAGGTCTGGGAATGAATGCTGCAAAATTTGCTGCTATGCTGGTAGGGCGCTGGCCCAGCGGAGCGCCATTGCTACGCAGCCCGGGTGCCGACAATCCGGCGCTTGGTGATGACGGTTTTGCCAATAATCATTTTCTTTTTGATGATGACACCCGGCCATCGGATCTGCGTGCCATTCCCGGTTATACAGGAGATAGTTTTCCGCAGGCCGCAGCCGATTTCCTTGCCACTGTATGTCCGCATTTTGCCCATATAAGAAAAATAAATCCCCGCGACAGTGTTACTGACCTTGGTAAACCGGAAGACAATCTGGCCAGGATGATCCTGCGCCGTGGTATTCCCTATGGCCCGCACATGGTAGGCGTAAAGAAACCCTCACCGGATTTGTATAAAAAAGAAAGGGGACTGATGTTTCTTTCTTACGTGAGCAGCATAGAAGATCAGTTTGAGCTTTTGCAGCGGCGCTGGGCCAACTCACCGGTGCAGCCCAACTTTGGCGGGCAGGACCCCGTTATTGGACAAAACGGAACCAGCCGTGGCCGGACCAGGTTTATCGATTTTCCAACTTTGGGCGGAACAGTGCGCATTAAGTATAGAGAAGAGTGGGTAATACCAACAGGTGGCGGATACTTTTTTGCCCCCACTATTTCGGCTGTGAGGGATGTGCTTGCATCATAAGTATAGCAAATGGATAACCGTCTCCTGTATTTCCAGGGTATTGCCCTGCCCGTTTTTATTTCCAAAGGTGCGGGGAATAAGCCTGAAAAATTATCATACTGTCACCATAAATATATCAGTAAACCTTTTAAATTAAATAATATGGCCACCCATTTTATCGCTACCGATCTTGTAAAAGTGTATAAAACAACCACTAAATCGAAAAGTAATTTACGGACTGTACTTGCCATGCCCAGAAAGCTGTATGAAATAATGTTGTACACATAACTCTTCATATCACTGTAGCTAATAGCCGGACACCTTTTGGTCAGTAATACATACTGTTCAGTAACACTTGTTCTGGATATACAGGGGTCATCGGTGGAAATAATTAGCGGGACTTTCATTGAAGTCTGGCCCTTGTAAACATGGATTCGATATTGGATGCATTTTCTGCAATTGCCCTGTTCCTCAATTCTTAGCTGCTATCAGGTAACATAAATATTTACAACTCGTCTTGCTTTCTTGTTGCTCCCTTCATATCACGGGTGTTTTTTTGTACGGCAATAGCTGCAAACATGCTCAGTACAAATGACATAGCATAAAAACCTTTTTCACTTTTCAACAGTGTGGCATTCCAGAGGCCAACGGTTAGCAATACAACGGACAGCAGGGTGCAGAACCAGGCCAGACCATAATAGATATTGGTAACGGGTATACCTTCCATCTGGTCACGAACGGCTTTCTGTACAGATATGGCGGCAAACAGGCCAAACATTAATACGGTAAAATAATAGCCTTTCTCATTCAGTTGCATCTCGGCATTCCAAAGGCCGATCAAAAAAGCAGTAACACCAATAAATAAAGCGGCCCAGGAGGCGCCGATAAAAGCAGCAGAAGGTTGTTGGGTTTGTTTGGGTTCCATATTTGTTTTTTTTAATACCCTAAAACTATCGGGATGGCCTGGATGGATTTTTGACATTCGTCAAAAAATGGAACCATAAATGTTAAACCCGGATGCCGGGCTGTCTATATTGCCTTCGGCAGATTTTTAGCCACGAATTGCGCGAATGACACGAATAATACAAATTAAAAACAAATAGGGGCTGCTTCGCAGCATTAAATGCAATCACAGATTGGAGCTATATTTATTCGTGGCATTTCCCGAAAAAATCGGGACAAGCTGTGCAATTCGTGGCTTTCACTGGTGGTGCTTTTTTGTGGAGTAATGCTGATGCTACTTGTGAGGTTAAATACGGCTGCGGATCCGGCTCAGCGTTTCCTGGCTAATGCCGAGGTAAGAAGCAACGGGGCCAAGAGGCACCCGTTCCAATATATGCGGTGTTTGGTGCAGCAGGTGCTCATACCGCTCGGTGGCAGTTTTAAACTGGGCATTTACAAACCGCTCCTCCAGTTGCATATAATACTTTTCCTGAATTATTCTTACCAGCCTTTCTATTTCCTGGTATTGGTTGAAAAGTCCGGCCAGCCTGTCTTTAGAGATGGCCCATAATATACTGCCTTCCATCAACTGAATATTTTCCACTGCAGGCTCACCCGTAATATAACTGTGGAAGGAAGTAACAAAATCATTTTCAAATCCAAACCAGTAAGTGATCTCTTTCCCATCCAGGTTATAAAATCCCCGCAGGGCACCTTGTTGTAAGAAATATAAGTGGCGGCAGGTTTTTCCTTCAGTAAGCAGGTATTCATTTTTGGAAAGTACCACTTCTTCAAAACCTTCCTGGAGCGCTGCCTGTGCTTCCATACTCAGGGAGGAATAATTCTTTATATGGTTTAAGAGTTGCTTCATTCGAACAAAATAACAGAAAGCTAAAATTAAGAAAGAAACAGCGACTCCAAACCAGCGTTCGCAGCCCTGTGTCGTCTTTAAGCCCGGATAAATACCCTGTTTTTGGTATTGCCACCGGCATAAGATGTAATAGCTTTATTTTTTTATCAGTGACGGGGTAAAACATCAGAGTGAGAAATTATCATTTAGCCTGATAATATATTTCAACAAGTGTCTTCTCCTGCTGTTTTGATCTGCCCCTTTTGACAATAGATATTTTCTTATCCTGCCCGCCCTTATTATAGAAGTAAAGTCATTGGTATAATGCTATGCATAATTGCGGTACACCAAATGAGTTCTGTTATGCATCTTTCTGTTCAAACATAAAGTGGAGTCCAGCCACCACCAAAAACGGGGCGCATCCGAAAAGCCAAATGAGTAGGAATTAAAAAAACTATATGGCAACAACAAAGACAAAACCAAAGTATCATCCTGTAATCATGGAATTGGTTGGCCTTATCCAAAAGAATAAATGGCAGGATAAATTCAACAAGGCCATTAAGCTGGCCCACAGTAAGAATGTGCCGTTGTTAAAAGGCGTTACCAATCTTGAACAATACCTGGATTGGATGAATGCACTGCTCTATTGGATACCGGCTGAAGATTTTACCGGCAAAAATATTTACAACCATCTTTGTGCCTCTTACTTTATTGTTGACCAGGAACCGGTATTATCACTCCAGAACAAAGTGGTGCCACATACCAATATGCCGCCGCTTACTCCGTTGTCCAGGTGGTTGGTAAAGTATGCCGATGCCATGGGCGAATTTTTAGATACACCGGAGTCACTCACACCGGAATCAGAAAAATCCTTTTATGCTTCTCCCAATTATAACCTGAATGAATATATCCGGCCGCATGGAGGATGGAAATCATTCAACCAGATATTTGCCAGGAACTTTAAGCCCGGTCTTCGTCCTGTTGCTGCCATTTCAGACCAGGCAGTGATTGTATCGCCTGCCGATTCCACTTTTGACGGGCAATGGGAGATCAGGGAAGATTCGCATGTAACGGTTAAGAACCTGCACTGGAAAATAAGCGAGCTGCTGGAAGGCAGTCCTTATAAAGACCGGTTTAAGAACGGGCTCTTCATGCATTCATTCCTGAGCCCGGCAGATTATCACCGCCAGCATGCACCGGTAGGTGGTAAAGTGGTGGAGGCCCGTGTTATTCCCGGCCAGGTTTACCTGGAAGTGGAAGCTGTTCCGGATAATAAAGGCGGCCATACCATTAATCCCAAAAGAAATTTTGATGCGCCTGATAATGCGGGGTACCAGTTTGCACAAGCCAGGGGTTTGATTGTACTGGATACACCGATAGGCCTGGTTGCTGTTGTTCCCATTGGCATGTGCCAGGTATCGTCGGTGATCCTTACGGCAGAAGCGGGCGTTACAGTAAGAAAGGGGGAGGAGCTTTCTTATTTCCAGTTTGGAGGATCTGATATTATTCTTCTGTTTGAAGGTGCCTCCAATGTAAGCTTTACTGCACAGCTTGGGGTGCATTATAAAATGGGAACCAGGATTGCGCAGGCTTTCCCTGTTATCTGATAGGGTGAAAGACAGTATAAGGATATAATAACAGCCACCATTTCGATAATGAGGCTGTCTCAAAAGTATTTTTCTCGCAAAGACACAAAGTCGCAAAGCTTGATTTTCAATTACTTTAGACTTAGCGCCGTTGCGTGATTTTATAACTTCTGAAACAGCCTTATCTGTTCATTTATAAAAAATTAAATAGTATACAATGCAGAAAATCAGTAAAAAGAAAAGCAGCAAGACAACCAAAAAGACAGATTGGTACAGCCAAAAATTTGGTGTGATGGCCGGGTATATGCCAGGGCACCGCAAATATCTTGCGGCCTGGTTTAATGGGCTGAAAGAGAATATGGCAAAGGAAAAAAGAAAAGCAAAGACCATTATTTTGCATCCTGCCGTACAGGACCTGGCCCGTTTGCTGGAAACAGACGGTATTGTAAGAATGTATGTTACTGAAATGATCAACCAGGTTCCGCTGCAGCACAGAAAAATAGTAAACACCACGGAACTCCTGGAGGCGCTCAATTTTATTATTCAAATGGCGCCGGCGTATAATGCTGATCCCAACTTAAGAAATGCATTTCCCATGTCCACGCTGTTTGTGTACATGATGTTTACTCCCGCCGGTGAAGCAGCATTCAGAAATGCAGCCTTTAATGCAGCCATCAGAAAGATACTGAAAGTGTGGTGCGATTATTTAGATTCACCGGCTTCCTGTAATGTGCTGAACACGGGCCAGTATGGCTGGCTTTCCCCTTCGGCTTATATATTTAATGACCTGAAGGTCTTTATCATTCCTGATAAAAAAGCGCCGCATTGGGGATTCAAATCATACAACGATTATTTTCACCGGGAAATAAATTTGTTATACCGCCCGATTGAGGGGTACAACAATTCCAAAGTGATCGTATCTGCCAATGATGGTACCGTTTACAATATTCAGCGGCAGGTAAAAAGAACGGATACATTTTGGATCAAGGCACAGCCTTATTCCCTTACCGATATGCTGGATAACAGTATCTACACAAACCGGTTTGTTGGCGGAGATGTTTTTCAGGCTTTTCTCAGCGGCGCTAATTATCATCGTTGGCGGTCACCTGTCAGTGGCACTGTTAAAGAAGCAAAAATTGTAAACGGCCTTATGTTTAGTGAACTTCATTCTGAAGGCTTTGATAGTGGCGGGGGAATATTATCACAGGGTTATGAGGCATCGGTAAATACCCGGGCCCTGGTATTTATAGAAAGTGATGATAAAGCTATCGGGATGATATGTGTAATACCAATCGGCATTACAGAAATTTCATCTGTTACGATAGGCCCGTCTATAAAACCCGGTAAGCATGTAAACAAGGGTGATGAGCTGGGTTATTTCAGTTATGGCGGCTCCACTTTATGTACGGTTTTTCAACCCGGAGTGGTTAAAGAATTTATAGTACAGGGCGCTGCCGGGAAGTTGAAAAAAGGAGATACTATTAAGGTGAATGGACAGATTGCCCTTGTGAATTGAGAGCAATGAGAATGCTTGAAAATAGTTTGTATTAATAACGAAAAGTGATGCGTGATGCCCTTGATAGTGCCAGGCAGGCACGCATCATACTTTTTTCATTCAATAATATTCCAATAACCCACCCTCCCGAGCCTTCCGGACGGACCTGCTTTATCTCAATTACTCTATTTCACCGCCTTTATTCTTCCAATCGCTTCTTTCGCAAATACAAGTGCTTCTTCATACGTAGCTTTCTTACTGGCTGATACAAATACTTTGGCCACAACATTCTTTATGCGGAACACAAAATTGTATTGGGCCATATCCATACCGCCAAAAGCGCCCAACAGTTTTTCATTTTCACCGAATACCTTGCTTTCATCAACACCAAATGCTGCAAGACTGTGAGCAGTGTGTTTTCCTCCTTCGCTCATTTCATTTTCTTTTAGCTGCAGGTAGGTGGCAGCTTCTTCTGCATTGGTAAATACCATCCGGATATCAAATACCATTTGAATTTTGGAGGTACCCATATTTTTGGCACTCCATCTCCGCATGGTGGCATTGCTGGCGGCAGGGTTCTTTTCCAATTCCTTTGCCGTCATAAAGGCATCTGTCAGGAAATATTTTTGATCAACGGAAGGCTGCGGCTCAGGCGCTTTCTGATTTAATTTCTTCAGCAACGCTGCAAAGGCAGGACAATTGCCGGTCAGTTCTTCTTCCAGGTCATGGTAAAAAACGGATACCCAGGCCGTATCATCCAGCCATTCTTTTTTGATCCAGTCATTCTGTACATATATACCAATGGTGCTATTGATGCAGGTGCCTAAATTTTTTGCTCCTGTTTCTGCATCACCGTTGTCTATTTTCATCAGTGTGGCGCATTCACAGGTGAGCCGGGATAATTCCCGCATGGCGGAGTCGGGGAGGGGCTGCTGTGCATTTATGGTTTGTACAAAAAGGAGGAGAATGGCGGACAGTAAGCGCATGGATCCAATATTTTTATAAAAGTAGCAGTTGTGCGCAAGGATATACTAAGTGCCAGTGGGTATTTATTGAGTGACCGGAAACAAAAATGCCACCCGTATTGGATGGCATCAGCTTATTGAAGCAAGAGCTTAATTCGTTTTCAGCCCGCTAATATTTTTATTGGCAATTTTCAATTATTCAGGAAACAATACTTTACCCGAAAATTTATCTAAGAAGCTGTAGATAAATTTTCACTTTTACTCCAACAGCCTCAGCGCCTTTTATTTTCTTTCTTTGTTTCATGGAATAAATTTACACAACTTTTCCAAATGAGCCTTTATTTGATAGTATATCAGTTTTATTTTAAAGGGGCTTTTATACAATTTTGAACCACAACTTGTTCCGGCCATCCGGAATAGTTTATAGCAATCATAAGGAATACAAGAATAGAGCTCGATAGTTGGAAAAACTATGTGTGTATTTCTATGTATCTATCCTCCTATGTGGTTCAATTTTTTTTCACCACATAGATTCATAGCAATCATAAGGAATACAAACATAGGGTCAATCATCCGTAAGCCTATTCACGAAATTCAGCCTTGCCCGCTGCAGCTTTGCCCTTCGTTAAAACTTCGGTGGATAAAATTAGCGAAGGCGATGCGGGGCATGTTGTGCTATTAAACTAATATACTACCCGTTATTGAAAAATTATCAACGTTTATTCTGCTCTCCCATCATCAGGCCTACTTCTTACTGATTCTGTACAAATTCCCGTTATCTGTAACTGCATACAGCATGCCATTATCATACGCCACATCCCTGAAACGTTCATATTTATCTGCCAGTAAACGTTCTTCTCCCACCACTTTATTATTCACGATCACCAGCCGCACTATATGAGCGCTGCTGAGGCCGCCGATAAAAAGGTTGTTCTTCCATTCAGGAATTGCATTGCCCTTATAAAAAGCCATGCCGCCGGGAGATAGCACAGGGTCCCAGTAATATACCGGTTGTTCCATCCCTGCTTTCTGTTGTATGGCATCGCCGATTTTTTTTCCACTGTATTCAAGTCCGTAGGTAATAACCGGCCAACCATAATTTTTTCCAGCTTTGATGATATTGAGTTCATCGCCACCGCGGGGGCCAAACTCTGCCTCCCACAATTCTCCGGTTACAGGGTGGATATCGAGGCTTTGCGCATTGCGGATACCATACGCATAAATTTCAGGCATGGTGCCTGCCTTATTAATGAACGGATTGCCGGGAGCTGGTTTACCTTCTTTGGTTATTCTAAAAATCTTTCCCAAGCCCGATTCCAGTTGCTGTGCCTGCACCCTTCCTTCGAGGATGGATCTTTCGCCGGTGCTTACAAAAAGATAACCATCTTTATCAAATAACAAACGTGAACCAAAATGAAGGCCGCTTTTTAGTGAAGGGGTGGCCCGAAAAATAACCAGCGGGTTATCAATGCTTCCTTTTGATTCATTCAACTGTCCTTTCGCTACCGCCATCAGGTTGCCCGTAGTTTGCTTTTCGGAAAAAGACCAGTAAATAGTTTTATTGGTGGCAAAGCCCGGATCCAGCGCCACATCCAGCAATCCTCCCTGGCCTTTATCATCCACTGCCGGAAAACCAATTATCTTTTTTACAAGGGCCCCGCCGGCATTACGGATTTGCATATAACCGGTTTTTTCCGTTACAAGTAAGCGTCCTGCCGGAAGCGGGATCACTGCCCATGGCCGCCCCAGGTCAGTGGCAATTTTTTCCACATTGTAGGGTGTTACCGTTTTTACAGCGCCAATCCTTGTTTGCCCCTTGAATGCCGGTTTATAATCAGCATTAGCTTTTAATGATTCTACCGGGGGAAGTTTGGATGTATCACTGTCACTGCTATGATTGTGGGTATTGGTATTACCAGCATACCCTGTTGTATACGCAAACAGGAGAATGGTCAATATGCCGGAAAAAGGTTTTGTCTGCATGTATTTTATTTTAGTGATTGAATGGTAAAAATAAACAAACTGGTGCACTGCTTTCATGAACTGGTTTCATTTATTTATCTATATTAACAAAATACTGAATGGTTTTGTTATCAGGTACGGTAATTTATTAGTAAAGCAGCCTGCTTATTTGCTATGGTTATAAATATATATTCATACTCCTTCAGTGAATAATGTGCTGATAAATTTGGGGAAAAAATAAATGCTGTTCTGGATATTCTCCCTATATTTAAATAATTGACTGACTGCTTTGTATTATTTCTTCTTTTTTTTGAAATGCAGCTTACTTTATCCGGCCCATTAAAAACCAGGACCATTATTTTTTGTACCTTCCGGAAACACCTGTTTTATAACACCAAAACCAACGCAAATGAATCGGCCTTCATTATTGAAAGCCGGTATACTTACACTTGTGCTTGTAAGTATATCGGTAGCAGCCTGGGAATTGTACCTGCGAAGTATAAACGACAATGTATCTTATGATGATGGAAAAGAACTTTGGTCGTACCAACGGGGCAGGGTATATACACCGTCGGATAAAGCCACTGTCTTTATCGGTTCCTCCCGCAACAAATATGATATTGATATCGCCACCTGGAAGGAAATGACAGGGGAAGATGTGATACAACTGTCCATTGAAGGCGCATCACCAACGCCAGTATTGGAAAACCTTGCCAATGACACTAAATTCAAGGGGAAATTAATTGTGGATGTAACGGAGGGTTTGTTTTACTCCACGGGATTTTCTTCCCTGGTGGACCCCCGGTCAAGGGTCGATCACTTTAAAAAGATCACCCCGGCGCAAAAAATAAGCTTTCAACTGAACCGTGTACTGGAATCAAAACTTGTTTTTCTTGATAAGGATTTTTATTCCCTTAATGCATTGCTATCAAATACGGATCTGCCCAACCGCAAAGGTGTTTTTGTGATGCCCATTTTCCCAAGGGATTTTGGGTTAGTGCATTTTAACCGACAGGTTTATATGACGGATCGTTTTATTGGAGATACCAACCTGCAAAACCAGGTAAAAGCGATCTGGAATTTTTTCAGAAGCATATCCACGGAACGGCCGGCTACCGGCGGGAAACTGGACTCAATGATGACAGTTATAAAAATGCAGGTGGATAAAATTAAAGCCAGGGGCGGACAGGTGCTGTTTATCCGCACTCCCTCGAGCGGCCCTTTTTTCCAGGGTGAAATGATGGGATTTCCAAGGGCACAGTACTGGGACCGGTTGCTTTCCGTTACTGGCTGCCCGGGTATTCATTTTAAAGATTATTCTGCCACAGCCAACTTTGAATGCCCGGAATTTTCGCATCTGAAACCAGTTGACGCTATCGTATACACGAAGAGTGTAGTGGAGGCGTTGCAAAAAGAAAAAGGCTGGGTATTCCCTTATGCTCCCCGACAGTAACCGCCCTTTTATCATTAAACACACCCACCATGGTTTTTAACTCCTATACATTCATCGTTTTTTTTATACTCGTACTTTTTCTGCATAACCTGCCACTGGCCTGGAAAGCTAAAAAGGTAAACCTCTTACTGGCCAGTTATGTTTTTTATGCCGCCTGGAACCCGCCTTTCATATTATTGCTGTGGCTATCCACTGTGGTTGATTTTTTTGTAGGCCGAGCCCTTTACACACAGGAAAACAAACGGAAACGAAAGATACTGCTGGTGGTAAGCCTTATTGGTAACCTGGGCATGCTTTGTTTTTTTAAATACGGTGGCTTCCTGCTGGAAAATTTTGTTCACCTTGTAAATGCTTTTGGTATCGATTATCACCCGGCCAAACCAAATATTATCCTTCCGGCGGGTATATCTTTTTACACGTTCACCACACTTTGCTATACCATCGATATGTATAAAAAGAAAAGTAAGCCGGTGAAAACGCTGCTGGACTTTTCCCTGTTTGTTACGTTCTTTCCACACCTGGTGGCGGGGCCTATTGTGCGTCCGCCACAACTGGTGCCGCAATTTGAATCGCCCCGCAAAGCGAGCCAGCAGCAATTGCTGCAGGGGCTTTTCCTTCTTTCACTGGGCCTGTTTATGAAAGTTGTGCTGGCAGACAGTATGCTGGCTGCTTCTGCAGACACGGTATTCAATACAAAGCAAACCATCAGTACACTGGATGCATGGATGGGTGTGCTGGCTTTTTCCGGGCAAATATTTTTTGACTTTGCCGGCTATTCCACCTGTGCTATTGGCGTGGCAGGTTGTTTGGGCTTTGTGCTGCCGCATAATTTCCTGTTTCCTTATGGCGCTATTGGTTTCTCCGATTTCTGGCGAAGATGGCATATCACTTTATCAGCCTGGTTGCGTGATTATTTATATATTCCTCTTGGAGGCAACCGGAATGGAAAGTTCAGGACCTATATCAACCTGATGATCACCATGCTGCTGGGTGGCCTTTGGCACGGCGCCAACTGGACCTTTGTAGTATGGGGTGCATTGCATGGGTTTTATTTATGGATGGAAAAGTTTATTCTTGAAATGCGCAAATTGCGTGTGAGCCCTGTCACCACTGTTGCATCGGAAAGCGTGGGAGTATTGGGGCCGGTGCCGGAAGAGTTTAAGAAAAAAAATATCTCTAACTTCATGGCGGCCTTATTTACGTTCTTCCTGATTAATGTTACCTGGGTGTTTTTTCGTTCACCGGATTTTTCCGGCGCCTGGGGAATACTCTGTTCAATGTTTGCCCCGGTTACAGATGGCGCCAACTTGTTGTCCACACTTAGTATGATCAAGATAGCGGTGATCATTGCGGCCATGGTGCTCTTCCATTGGTTTATGCGGAATACAAAAGTGTTGGCAGTGGCAGAAAAAATGCCCTGGTGGCTATTGGGTATTGTATGGACGGTTATGCTTTTATTGCTGATACTCAGCCAGGAAAGCAGCAGTGCTTTTATTTATTTTCAGTTTTAGCGGGCATATAACTGTTTTAATTTTCCTTTAGAAGCTGTTTGAATTATTTGTTTGATATGTCTTATGGCATTTTTGGGGCTGCAACTGCGTTGAATTTTTCGCCTTAGGCGTTTAGACTATGGCTGCAAAATTCGCCTGGTTTCGCTCCCAAAAACATCCATAATCCATTCTAAACAAATAATTCAAAC
>JANOEQ010000045.1:0-122310 GCA_031441485.1 Chitinophagaceae bacterium | reverse complement strand
GGTTGTTGTAAAAGACAGCCTTTTTATTTTTGTAAATAGCAGGCACCGCATTCATATCCGCCGATTGGCGGACGGCAGTTCAAGTCTGCTCTCCCGTACTAAAACAGAGGTTGTTGTAAAAGACAGCCTTTTTATTTTTGTAAATAGCAGGCACCGCATTCATATCCGCCGATTGGCGGACGGCAGTTCAAGTCTGCTCTCCCGTACTAAAACAGAGGTTGTTGTAAAAGACAGCCTTTTTCGTTTTAAGACAACACCATCGGATCGCCAATTTAAATCTGCTCTCTATTTCCAAAGGATTGATGCAGCAGGCAATACGGGTTTTGATTACCGGTTTTTTAAAGAAAATGACTAAAAATAGTGTAAGCCTTTGCTCTTGCGCCTGGTTTACACCGAAAGCATATTTATGTGCTGTACCCTGTACCTGACTAAACTATGAATTCACATTACTGACATTTCGCCTGCTTAGCCAAAAAGCAAACAGAATGTCTTTATCTTTATATTACTGAGACCATTTTTTCTTACAACCAAAACCCGTAGAATTATTTAATGGCAAATTCCAAAAAATCACTTCCCGGTACTTATTTCGAAAACCTGGACGGACTTCGCTTTTTTTGCTTTTTGTCTGTGTTTTTTTTCCATAGTTTCCATACAGAAAACCCGGACATAAAAAACTCCCCGCTTTATCATTTTTTAAAAGTAACCTTGTTTGGAAACGGGTTCCTGGGTGTTAATTTTTTTTTCGTACTGAGCGGTTTTCTTATCACTTATTTATTGATTAAAGAAAAAAGAGCCAGCCATCAAATCCAAATCGGCCGGTTCTGGATGAGGCGGATTCTTCGTATTTGGCCCTTATACTTTGCCTGTGTATTTTATGGGTTTATAATTTTCCCTTATACAAAAATATATGCCGGAGCGGTACCAAACGAAACAGCCAACCCCTGGTATTATATTAGTTTTATCAGCAACTTTGATTATATACACAAAGGGTTACCCGATTCACCGGGATTGGGGGTATTGTGGAGTGTGGCCATAGAAGAACAGTTTTATCTTGCCTGGCCGGTTATTCTTAGTTTTTTTCCATTGAAAAAATTCTGGATACCCCTGTTATCCATCCTATCCTTCAGCCTGGCCTTCAGGGCTATGAATGATGTGCCGGTACTTCATGAAATGCACACGCTATCCTGTATTGGAGATATGGCACTGGGTGGGCTAGGCGCATGGCTTATTTTAGAAACGCCTTCTTTTAAAAACAAAATTGCCAATTTGCCGCGATGGTCAATCCTGTTTATTTACCTGGCATTTGCACTTGTTTTTTTATTCCGTGATGAATTTTTATTGTCGTCGTATTGGTTACGGGTTTTTGAAAGACTCATCATTTCCATGATCATGTTATTGATTATACTGGAACAATGCTTCGCTGCAAATTCATTTTATAAAATGGGCAAATTCAGGATTGCCACCCGCCTGGGTATAGTTACGTATGGCCTTTATTGTCTTCATTTCATTGTTATTTCACTTACCGTTGGCTTAACAAAAAAAATGGGGCTTAATGGCCATGTATGGCAGGTTGTCTTCCTGGAAACCTTTATATCATTAGTCATTACAATTGGTATCAGTTTATTAAGTTACCGGTTTTTTGAGGCGCCGTTTTTGCGGCTGAAAGAAAAGTTTTCCTTTAAGGCAAAACTGCCTGCTGCAGCAGCGAAGAGCAGTTAGAAGTGTCAATATACAAGCTGAAAACCAATTTTGGACGCCGGGAGATGATATGGGTCCTTATTATTAATTTATCGCATACTTGAGCATTTTTTTTAAACTTTAGTATCTTTAGCCGGAACTAACTTATTCAACCATTTTAATGCAAACAGAACTGACTAACCGTGCCATCATCCGCTTTTTAAAAAAAACATATAAAGGGGCCGGCTTTATTGACAGCTTAAAGATTAAATACCGGTCGCTGATATGCCCCTTTATCAGCCTGATCCAAAAAATTGAACCTGGTGAAAAAGTGGGTGATGTAGGCTGCGGATCGGGCCAGTTTCTCCTGTTACTCAGTGAATTTGCACAACCCTCTTATCTATTTGGCATTGAGATAAGCAGCAAGCTGATTAACAATGCGCAAAAGCTCTTTAGCAATTTATCCGGACAAAACTATTTTTTCGCCGAATACGATGGCAAAAATTTCCCAACAGCATTAGGTGATATGGATACTATTTTTCTCATTGATGTTTTGCATCATGTGCCAAAAAAAAGCCAGGAAGATTTTATTAAGGCGCTGGTGCTTACCATGAAACCAGGCGCAAGGCTTATCTTAAAAGATATAAATGCGGGGAGTCTGCTTGTATATTTCAATAAGCTCCACGACTTAATTTTTGCCCGTGAAATTGGTAATGAAATGAGCATTGCAACTGCAATTGAGCTTTTAAAGGCGAACGGGCTTACTATTATTGAACAGGAAAAACGAGTCATGTATGTATACCCACACTACACCATTGTTGCAAAAAAATAACCGCATCCGCACTTGGTTTTTATGCTTTTGTTTTGCGCTGCTTTCCATTGTCCCTATTTACAGAAATTTCTATTACAGCAATGGGCTCCTGACCTATGAAAGGCACCGTGCTGTAATAGAAAAAAGATCGGAGTATTACAACCCCTGGCAATACCGGGTATTATGCCCTTATGCGATTGAAGCATTAATGCGCATTTATAATGTAACTGTAGACAAGGTTTTTCCAATAGAAAAGAAAATTCATTTCACAATAGAGAACAATACAGGGACAACAGATGAAACAGATAAGTTTATAAAGCTTATGCAGACGCCGGGGGCGATGAAATACATGATCATTTTCATTCTCTTCCGGTTTTTGGAACATCTGCTGATCTTTTACCTGGCGTGGAGATTATGGAGCTATTTCGTCAGCAGCAAGTGGCTTATCTTTTTGGGGATCACTTTTCTGGCACTTGCATTGGGTAATGCTGTTGCAGTGGCAGATCTGTCTTTTAACACTTACATGGATATTATTTTTTACCTGGCCACCGCCAATATCATTGCATACAAAAAAAATCCCTGGCTCCTGGTGCCTATTACCATACTTGCGGCATTTAACCGTGAAACCAGCATTATGATCCCTGCTTTATATTTCATATCACAGGCGGATTTGAGCAAGTTTAGTTTTTCTCCAAAAACATGGAAGACAATTGTCTTCCCCACTAAAAAAGTATGGTTCTTCACTATTCTTTTATATGCGCTGTTTTTTGTTATTTTCACGGGACTGCGGCTATATTTTGAATATAAGCCGCAGCAAGTATGGAAAGCCCAGGCGGGCTTGCCGATGCTGAAGCTTAATCTTTTTAGTGCGGTGGGGGCAAAAGCCTATATGGAACTGATCGGCACCTATGGGGTTATTCCTTTGATCATCCTTTATAAATTAAGATCCTTTCCTTATCTTCTCAGGAAATGGTTTTTATTCCTGACGCCGATATGGTTTGCTGTACATTATATTTCTGTTGTGGCTTATCAAACCAGGCTTTTCATGGTACCTTTTGCCATGATTATGATGCCAATGCTGTTGTGGCTGGTGGAAGATGAAATAAAAAAAGCGGCTGAGAACCAAAAACCATTAATATCCTGAAACAGTATGAAAAATTATATTAAACTTATCAGGCCCAAAGACTGGGCAAAAAACCTTTTCCTGTTTGTACCACTTTTTTTTGCAGGGCTGTTTTTTAACCCGCAAATACTGCTGCAGTTGCTGGGTGGGTTTATTTGTTTTAGCCTTGTGGCCAGCAGCATTTACATCATCAATGATTACAGGGATATTGAGGATGATAAAAAACACCCGGTTAAAAAAAACCGGCCATTGGCATCCGGGGCCGTAAATAAAACGTCCGCAGTTATACTGGCAGTTATTTTTTTAATAGCGGGCTTCACCGGAGCCTGGATACTTCGGGACAAATTTATGTTCGTGCTTGGAATTTATTTTGTGTTGAACTTATTTTACTCTTTCGGATTAAAAAATATTCCAATTCTTGATATTATTATAATAGCGATAGGTTTTGTTTTAAGAATTAAAGCGGGTTCTATAATTGCAAAAATCGGATTGAGTGAATGGTTAATTATCATGGTTTTTCTGCTGGCGCTGTTTATGGCTATTGCCAAAAGAAGAGATGATGTATTGCTGAAACTATCTTCGGGAAGTGATATGCGGAAGGCCGTAAAAGGTTATAACCTGGATTTTATTAATACAGCCCTTTCGCTGATTTGCGCCGTTATTATAGTGGCGTATTTTATGTATACCACTTCCCCGGAAATTGTGAACCGCCTGCAAACATACCGTTTGTATTATACCTGCTTATTTGTACTGGCTGGCATTTTCAGGTATTTACAACTGATTTATGTTCAGGGTGATTCACAATCGCCCACTAAAATCCTGTACAAAGACAGATTCATACAGATAACTATTATTCTATGGATCATCAGCTTCTATTTTATTCTTTATGCAAAGAACATTACCATTTTTAAATAAATAGTCTTGCAAAAAAGTATTGCTTTTTTCGATTTTGATGGTACGATTACCACTAAGGACACTATGCTTGAATTTGCCAGGTACTCCCGTGGTTTTGCCGGCTACTGGATAGGCATTTGCCTTATATCACCCTGGCTACTTGCCATGAAAGTTGGCTTACTAAGCAAAAGAAGGGCAAAAGAAAAATTTCTTATTTATTTTTTTGAAAAAACTGATGTGGAAAAATTCAATAGTGACTGCGTCTCATTTACTGCAACTATTATTCCCCGTCTGGTAAAAAAAGATGCTTTACTGGCGATAAATAAACACCGGGAAGAAAACACAGATATAGTTATCGTATCTGCATCTGCCGAAAACTGGGTGGCGCCCTGGTGCATTCAAAATGGCCTGCAATATATCTGCACAAGGCTGGAAGTGAAAGAACAAAAAATAACCGGCAAGCTTCTTGGTCAAAACTGCAATGGCCTTGAAAAAGTCAGCCGCATCAAAGAAAAATTTGATACGGCTGACTATGCAACTATTTATTGCTATGGAGATTCTACCGGCGATAAAATGATGCTGCAATTAGCTACTCACCCTGCCTATAGAGTATTTTCAAAATAATCTTCAACCTCCTTTTATTATCGTTTTGCCCAGGCTGAAATTATTGCTATAGATAACCTTCAAATAGTAGGCCCCTGGTTTAAAGTTGGTCATATCAATAGTCGTTATTATACTATTGCCGATAAGAAAAACATTGTTTTGCTTGTATAATATGTCGCCCTTACTGCCTACTAAAATCAAAGAAACTATATCATTAGGCACAGGGCTTTTTATTTCTATATTCACTACATCTTTTACCGGGTTTGGATAAATATTTACGCTTTGACTAATATCCTGCGAATACCTTAGCATTACCACAGATACAACAATAGTATCCTTTGCAATTGCCCCCGCATTATCCGTTACCGTTAACAGGTAGCTATAATTTCCTTCCAATAAACCACCGGCAGTGGCTGTTGCTCCATTGGCATTTGAAAGTGTGCCTGTTGAAGGGCCTGTTATTTTCAACCACATATATGCTGTTATCGTACCATCAGGATCAGTACCGCTTCCGTTTAATGCTGTTGTATTCGTGGGTAAAGTGATCGTGATATCGGGGCCCGCATTCGCTGTCGGCAGTTGATTGGGATCCGGGTTCACCGTTACATTTACTGTATCCTTTGCTGTGGCACCTGCATTATCTGTTACCGTTAATTGATAACTGTACACGCCTGCTGTTAAACCACCGGCAGTGGCTGTTGCTCCATTGGCATTTGAAAGTGTGCCTGTTGAAGGGCCTGTTATTTTCAACCACGTATATGCTGTTATCGTACCATCAGGGTCAGTACCGCTTCCAATTAAATTAGTTGTATTCGTGGGTAAAGTTATAGTGATATCGGGGCCCGCATTCGCTGTCGGCAGTTGATTGGGATCCGGGTTCACCGTTACATTTACTGTATCCTTTGCTGTGGCCCCTGCATTATCTGTTACCGTTAATTGATAACTATACACACCTGCTGTTAAACCACTGGCAGTGGCTGCGGCTGCATTCGCATTCGTGAGTGTGCCGGATGCAGGGCCTGCTATTTTTAACCATGTATATGCTGTTATCGTTCCATCAGGATCAGTACCGCTTCCATTTAATGCTGTTGTATTCGTGGGTAAAGTGATTATGATATCGGGGCCCGCATTCGCTGTCGGCAGCTGGTTGCCAGCCGGGTTCACCGTTACATTTACTGTATCTTTTGCTGTGGCTCCCGCATTATCTGTTACCGTTAATTGATAGCTGTATACTCCCACTACTAACCCACTGGCAGTGGCTGCGGCTGCATTCGCATTCGTGAGTGTGCCGGATGCAGGACCTGCTATTTTCAACCACGTATATGCTGTTATCGTTCCATCAGGGTCAGTACCGCTTCCATTTAAATTAGTTGTATTCGTGGGTAGAGTGATCGTGATATCGGGGCCCGCATTCGCTGTCGGCAGCTGGTTGCCAGCCGGGTTCACCGTTACATTTACTGTATCTTTTGCTGTGGCCCCTGCATTATCTGTTACCGTTAATTGATAACTGTATACTCCCACTACTAACCCACTGGCGGTGGCTGCGGCTGCATTCGCATTCGTGAGTGTGCCGGATGCAGGGCCTGCTATTTTCAACCATGTATATGCAGTGATCGTTCCATCGGGGTCTGTTCCGCTTCCGTTTAAATTAGTTGTATTCGTGGGTAGAGTGATCGTGATATCGGGGCCTGCATTCGCTGTCGGCAGCTGGTTGGGGCCACCACTACAAAATAGAATATTATTTATATTAGTAAACCCTGCTTGCAGGAATATATAAAGGGCTTGCCAGTTCGACGGAGGAGTTGTTGCAAAACAAAATTTGTTATTATACAAATTCACCAACTCAGAATTATTATTATGATTAAACCTGATAGCGCCTAAGGGTTTTGGGTAGTTAATCTGGTTATCATGAATTACCATTGCCTGTCTTGGGTTCGTTTCCACAGTATTAAGATAGGCCTGGCCGTAAATACTTTCTTCCCCATTGGGATTACGGATGGTGTTACCAACATTTGTCACTGTATTATTGTAACATTCCATTACTCCGTATCCAAAAAACTCCAAGCCATTCCCTTTACCATTTGTAACGGTATTATTATACATATTACTGTTGGTATTTCCTCCACTGATTATACCTGCCCTTTGCCCGTCAATATCGGTTATCCCAAAATTAGTAACTGTATTGCCATAGATCAAACAACCGTTTCTTGCATTTGAAAGTTGAATACCGTCCCAGCCTGTATTTGTAACAATACAATTTGAAATGGTAACGCTGTCCATCCGTTGCGGGATAAGGTTTGAGTTGGCAGGATCACCTCCCGGATAAGTATGTCCGATATACATACCCTCCCCTGCCACATCATGAACATAACAATTATTGATGGTTATTTTTGTGGAAGTATAATTGGGATATTGTGTCCACGGTTGCCCGACGTAGGGATCCTGTTTTCCATAGATACCAACCCCTCCGGCATTAGGGCCAACCTCAATTCTTTCAATTGTATAATGATTAACCCTGCTAAAGGCAAAAGAAGTTGCTTTAAAACCATACGTTAATCCTGCAAAACCGTTGCCTATTATTTTTACATGATGTACATCATTTTTAAAACGCATTGGGCCATTTACATTTACAAGTCCCCCGGTATTCATAATAATAATATCCCTGCAGGGATCCCCTCCAAAGCTATCAATTTCAATTACTGAGTAGTTACCTGCCTGTATTTTAAGGGTATCTCCGCCTTTCCATCCTCTTCCACTGGCATTGGTTATATATATTTCATTGGGGCCGGTAGGCGCAACGGTATAGGTAACCGGGGCATTAGTGTTGCACCCTGCTACAGCAACGGAGGGATTAACTGTGATAGTAACAGTGCTATTTGCTGTTGCACCCTGGTTATCCGTGGCTGTTAATTGAAATACATAAATACCTTGTATTAACCCGGTAACGGTTGTAGCTACAGCGTTAGGGCTGGTTATAGATCCGCCGGCTGGTCCGGAAAATTTTGTCCATGCAGTTGAGGCAATGGTACCATCCGGGTCAGAAGCCGTTCCGTTAAGTGTTACACTATTTGCAGGCAATGTGATAGTTAGTGCTGTGCCTGCATTAACATTGGGAGGTAAATTTGCCCCCGTATTTACCGTCACCACCACTGTATCTTTTGCTGTTGCTCCTCCATTATCCGTTACCTGCAATTGATATTGATAAACACCCTGCATTAACCCTGATACGCTTGCCTGTGCACTGGTTGTATTTGTAAGCGTTCCGGTAGCCGGTCCCGAAATTTTTATCCAGGTATACGCTGCAATAGTTCCATCGGGATCCGTTCCGCTACCATCTAATGTGGTGGAATTTGCAGGCAATGTTAGTGACTTATCGGGCCCCGCATTAGCTGCCGGGGCCTGGTTGGGAGGCGTTCCAAGGGATTGACGTGCCAGCCATTGATATAAATTCTGATTTACTCCGCCGAGTGAAAAAATGCCTGGTTGCGTACCCTGGCCACCATAAAACTGAGCCCAGCAACAATGGCCTCCGCCACCAAAATTGGTTTGAACATAAATGGCAGAGTTAGGTACTGTTGCGTTCATACGGTTAACCCTGGTTGGTACGTCCCGGCCATCATTAATCTGCTCAAAGCCCAATAATTTTCCACCAGAAAGAGCAAAATTGTCAAACAGGTTTGGATAGGGCTGATTATCGTCCGGTTTCACACCTTCCACTTCCACCACAGCAGCAATTTGAGAGGCATAAGTGTAGGGGCCTCCATAAGGATCGCCGGTAACAAAAGTGCTGCTACACCATCCTCCCATTGACAACCCTGTCAGGTATAGTTTATTCGTGTTAACCCTGTAAAGGGATTTGATGGTTTGTATTTTTTGATTGAGGGCTATTTCATTAGGCCATGCTGCTGAAGGCTGAAGGCTGATAACAATGAATTCAACTGTATTGCCATCTATCACTACATTACCATTCCAACCCTGTGTAATGTAGGCGCCGGGGCCATTGGCAATTACTGCTGAAGCATTTGTTCCCACTTCACCGATACCTGGAAAAAAAATGATGGTGGGATAAGTGATTGTGGTACTGCTGTAATTGGCGGGCAGATGAACATAAGCGTTCCATCCGTTAATCTGTGTAAGTGTTTGTTGTGATTGTATAGAACCCGCCAAAAAGAAAAAGGCGGAGCATAGGAAAAAACTCCGAAAAGTAAAATTGTTCATGGATTTTCGTTTAGGGTATTGGATTTCAAAATAGTTCTCATGACAAAATTTGCCAAAACCAAATTAATTATCATAATAAAAAAAAGGATTGGACGGTAAGCTCTTAAATACAAGACAGTTATTAAAATTCCTGCATTTAAGAAAAATAATTTTTTATTTCATAGGTTAAGACAATTATTAAGCCAAAATAATGAGATTTCACCCGTCCGGATCATGAACGTCTAAATTATTGGTTACTGAATAGAAATAAGAGAAAAAGTACCCAAGGGTTATCCACATTGTACTCACATTTATTACGTAGTACAAACCTGTTGGGCAAACGGGAAACGCAGTCTTTAAAGGGGATAACGATATAGCGGAAAATAAAGCCAATTTGCCTCGAAACAGGAGGTAAAATGCCCCGGTCTCTTCCTTTATCAAGAGGAGGCCGGGGCATATCAAATTTTTTACCGAAAGTTATCCGTCAGTGTTAAGCTTTCAACATTTTATAATACCGCAAATGCGGGCATTTTTGTAAACCCTTAGTTACCCTTATTTACAACAAAAACACGGGAACTCAGAATGGCACTGTTACCATCAACGACGGTGCCGGAAACGAGTTTCACTGTATAGGCACCCTTGGTCAGGCGGCTTACGTTAATCTGTATTGTATTGCTGCCCGTTTCTATACTTACCGGTTGTTGGATCATTGTTCTGCCTGTAATATCGGTTACTGCCAATGTTACTTTATCCTTATTTGGTGCTGCAATCAGCACATTCACCATGTTGCTTGCGGGATTCGGGAACAAACCATCAATTTTTAAAGTTTCTGAATTGTCTCCTTTTATCCGCACAATATTGCTGAGTTTGCTGTGGTTGTCAAAATCCACCTGTCGCAGACGGTAGTATTGCCTGCTGCCGGTTACGTTGTTGTCAGTAAAAGTATAGCTCAATTCTGTTGTACTGTTGCCACCGCCAGCCTGCGAGTTTACAAAACCTATTGGTGCATAGTTGATCCCATCTGTTGAGGACTGTATTTCAAATCCGCTGTTGTTGCTTTCACTGGCAGTTGTCCAGCGCAGTATATTGGAGTTGCCGTCTTTATAGCCGGCAAAACTGTTTAAAGCAGCAGGTAATGTGGAGGCCCCCCGAAATTGACGGCCCAGCCATTGGTATAAATTCTGATTTACTCCGGCTAATAAAAAAATACCTGGTTGCGTACCGCCTCCCCCATAAAACTGTGCCCAGCAACAATGGCCCCCGCCACCAAAATTGGTTTGTTTATAAATGGCAGAGTTAGGCACTGTTGCATTCATACGGTTAACCCTGGTTGGCATGCCTCTGTTATCAAAAATTTGCTCAAAGCCCAATAGTTTCCCACCAGAGGCCGCATAATTATCAAACAGTGTTGGATAGGGTGAATTATCATCAGGAACCACTCCCTGTACTTCCACAACAGCCGCAATTTGCGATGCATAAGTGTAAGGCCCTCCATAAGGATCACCTGTAATAAAAGTGCTGCCACACCATCCACCATGCGACAAACCTGTAAGGTGCAGTCTATTGGGATCAATCCTGTAAAGGGATTTGATGGTTTGTATTTTTTGATTGACAGCCACTTCATTGGGATATGCCGCAGGTGGCTGAAGGCTGATAACAATGAACTCAATTGTGTTGCCATCCACCACCACATTGCCATCCCAACCCTGGGCAATGTAAGCACCGGGGCCATATAAAATTACTTTGGAAGCAACTGTTCCAATTTCGCCGAGACCCGGAAAAAAAATGATCGTGGGATACGTTCTCGTGGTACTGTTGTAATTTGCCGGGAGGTGAACATAAGCATTCCAGCCGTTAATCTGGGTAAGCGATTGCTGTGACCTGAGGATGCCTGAAAGAAAGAAAAAAGCAGCGCACAGGATTAAACTGCGAAAAGTAAAGTTTTTCATAAGTGATCATTTAGGGTACAGGATTAAAAAAACCGATTGACTTAATTTGCAACAAAGCAAAATTGTATAATATGCAAATGGAAATTTAGCTTTTAACTATTGAATGCGGTACATATAACCGAATCCCTGCATTTAAGAAATAAAATCTCCCTTTACTATTACCCGTCAATTGCAAAGCTAAAATACTGTGATTCCGAATGCCCGGATAAAGAACATCCGCATTATTTTACTACCCGGTACAAATAAGCGCAAAAGTACTCAAGGGCTATCCGCATTGCCCTAACAATTAATACGCAGACTAAACAGTGTAACCAAATTAATGCAAGTCAGCCCGTGAATTAAGGGGGCACATTTATTTATTGAGGGCTCCCCAAAAATTATTTGGCTAAAATTGGTTGTTATATCACAGCCTCTCCGGACGATGCACTTACGCACCCAATCTAATGTCACCCTTCCGGGGTTTGGTTGTTTTTGCGTACCCCGCTTTTATATCATCCCGTTGGGATTTTAAGCCTGAAAGGCTGACATTAATATAAAAAACAAACAAAGTAAGTTGAGTATAACCCTGAAAGGGTGACATTAGCAGGCCGGGCAAAGGAGCGTACCAGTAAAAAAATAACCAGTTTGGTTATCTATTATTCAAACGCAGCCTGCAGCAGATTTTTCAGTCGAATAGTTCTCTATTCCAATTACCCCTTTAGTGTACATTTGAAGCCTTCCCCCTTTAGTACCCCATTAAATAAATATGATCCGGTATTTTCACTGAGTTTTGCAAACAATCAGGTGAATAAGGCTCAAAATCTCCTCCCCGACATTAAAAGGAGACCGCCCTTGACGGAGCGGCGTTCGATCCTGCCGGACCGTTTTTCAGTCGTCCCGGAGAACGTGTTTGGGTCGTCCGCCTAAAACTGTTCAATATTTGGAAACACCGGTGGCCTTCCGTGTTGCTCAAGGCTATTACTAAATTGCTTTGCCATAAACATCGCCTCCTCAATAACATGGTGCATATCCATGTACCGGTAAGTGGCCAGTCTGCCAAGGAAGGTAACAGCCTGCTGCTTTTCGGCCAGGGTCCGGTATTGTTGCAAAAGCATTTTATCTGCGGCTAACCTCTTGGGATAAAAGGGTACATCATTTACACCTGTTTCTTTACTAAATTCTGTAAAGTAAACGGTTTTTTCATGCGCTTCCCAGGGAGTAAAATGCTTATGCTCTGTAACCCTTGTATGGGGTATTTTTTCATCACAATAATTCATCTGTGAAGCCCCCTGGTAGTCTCCCGTGGCATAGTTTTTCTCAAAAGTTACAGTACGGTACCCCAGCCTTCCATATTGATAACTAAAAAATGCATCCAGCGCTCCGGTATAAAATATATGGCTGAAGTTTCCGGCACCGGAATCGGGATCAAATTTTTTATTGAGCAGCAGCTGAATTGCCGGATGGGTGATCATTTTTTCCATCACTTTGGTATACCCCTCCACCGGAATGCCGGTGAATAAGTGGGAATGATAATTATCATCATAATTAAACCGTACTGGTATGCGCTTTAAGAAAGATGCAGGTAATTCTTTGGGTTCACATCCCCATTGTTTTTTTGTATACCCGTAAAAAAAAGCTTCATATAATTCCCTGCCGATAAACCGTAAGGCCTGCTCTTCAAAATTTTGGGGATCAGTTATTGTTTTATCTGCCTTTGTCGCTAAAAAATCCCTGGCTTCATCCGGCGAAAAATTCTTATTGAAAAATTGATTGATGGTATGCAAATTAACAGGCATAGAAAAAATAGTATTGCCGCTTTTGGCTTTTACCCGGTGAACATAAGGCCTGAATTCCACAAAACTGTTAACATAATCCCATATATGTTTTTTATCGGTATTAAAAATATGCGGCCCATACTGATGCACCATGATACCTGTATCGGAGTCACGCTCAGTATGGCAATTACCCCCCAGGTGGTCCCGCTCATCCCATATCTCAACGCTGCAATCCATCAACGTGACGAGCTGCTGTGCCAATACACAACCGGAGAACCCTGCGCCCACTATTAAATACCTGTTAGCCATAAATGAATATTAGAATGATTAAAAAAAAATTATACTATAAATGATCCGATTCAACGTTCAGCCGCCAAAAACCTTTATTGCCATCGCCTGCATTTCCATACAAGGCTTTTATTACCTTTTCTGAAACGGTGAACCCGTTAGATTTATCCTATATCCTCGTTTTAATAATGGCAAACCTGTTCTTAAGCCGCAAGAATCTTTTTTCAAAAAATTCATACGAAAGCCAGGCCAATACACTGGTGACTGTTGTTGCCAGAAGCGGATAAAAAATATCATAGGCAATAAATGAATCCGGGATTTTAAGGATTTTGGTAATGAATAACAGTACGACCCTGCATACAGGAGGGTGAAACAAATATATACCAAAGGAAATCTTTCCCAATGTTCTGAAAACAGGGTACTCCAGGTTAAGTACAGATTTTTCCTGAACAATATTAAAAATAATAAACGCAAACAAAACAGCAGAGACGTAATCCGTAAAATAATAATACCTCAATCCATTAACGGGTAAATAAAAATTATTGGTTAAAATAAAAAATACAGTGATAATGATCAGCAGGTACTGCATTGGTTTTTTTTGCAAAAAGGCAATTAAAGAAGGATATTTCTCCCTGTTAAAATGAATATATGCAGCAGCCATCCCCGCCGCAAAAAGCTCCACCTTATTGGTAAGCATTAAATAATCAAAGAGCATCATAAAGTTCTCACCCAGCTTAAAATAAGCTGTAATAATATGCAGTACAATCTTACTTATCATGCCAAAAGCAAACAACCAGAAGATCAATTGTCCCAGCCTGTTGAAAAACTTTTTTAAGATTAAAGGCCATACCAGGTAAAACTGTTCTTCCACACAGACTGACCAGATAATCTCCACAATAGACTTATTATAGCTGAAAAAGGTGAGTTGGAAATTCACGGCGAATAACAGCAGGAAAACAATATCCGTGAGAATTTCCCTGAAATTAATTGGTTCTATATTGATATGAAGAAGCTGAAAAAATAAAGGGGTTACCAGTATTATCATCAATCCGTACGCAAAATATAATGGCCAGATTCTTAAAGCCCGGCGTATATAAAACTTCTTCAGGCTTATTGTACCGGTAGCTTTTCTTTCGGCAAACAGCAGGTAACTGATAAGAAACCCGCTTAAAACAAAGAAAAGATTAACACCCATCTTCCCTGCCTGTATAAGGTAGAGACTAAAAACGGAGGATAAAGGAAATGGATTAACATCCTTGAAAAACTGAGCATGATGGAGAACAACAAAGAAGGCGGCAAAAAAACGGAGACCATCTAAATTTTTAAAATAAATTTTCATCTAAACCTGTTGTTTATTTTTACTGCTGCCGTTTTATCAACACTGTATTCAGCGGTACTCCTATTGTTTCTTCTATTTCAATGACAGCAATATTTAAATCTTTTTCTTTAGATGCTAAATTGCCTCTTGAAGCTATTAACTCCCTGTATACTTTATTTACGTCTTCGATTGTAATAACGTCATCCTTATAATCCTTCTGCGCTTTTTCGTATGCGGCCAAATCATCATCCAAAACAATGCGCTGCAGTTCCAGCAGCTGTTTTCTTTCCTTGTAAACTTCATACTGTATTAAAACTTTGGATTTTAATGCTTCGCCAATCAGTTGTTTTTGCAACCTGTTGATTGTTATTGTTTCCGTTGTCGTCATTTTCTCGGCTTTGTTTTTAGCAAACAAATCCAGCGGTACGGTTAATCCGAAATTATATTTCGGGAAAAAACTGGCTGCCGGGGAGTTATTTACAACAAACTCATTTACATTTCCTCCCAGGTTTACAGTACTCAGGAATGAACTATTTGCTTTTCTTCTTGCAATCTCTGCAATACGTACATTGGCATCTGCCGCCTCGGCAGCCGGATTATTAAGTGCAAGCAAAATAAGCTGTGCTTTAACATCATCCTCGCTGTTTAACAGCTTACTGGTGTCTGGCAATGGCTTCATGGCAGCAGCAGTTTGACCACCGGCCTTCTTAAGGGAATCTGACGCCTTAACCCCCGATTGTGCAATAGCGCTGCATCCATAGAAAAGGAGTGCTATTAATATCATTTTATTCATAAAAAGGTATTTAGATTTTTTTCAAAATACAAATAAATATGTTAATTGTTTTATTAGTTAATTGGTTTAGTAGGGGTGTCTGAAGTTGTGCATCCCTGTTGGGGCTTTGCATTTCACGATCCCAATAAACTAATTAGCTAATTAGTTAATATTTTATTCCCTTACCAGGCCGGTTTTGCTGCCTGCTCCTTCTCATCAAACTCCATTAACCGTTTAAATAAAGACATCATCCCAAAAATAAAAAATACGGTTGGCATCTGTCCTATCGTTACCTGTGCATACAGGGTAATAATGACAGCGAATATAGCACAGGTGGTAGCCACAATGTATTTCTTATATTCCTCATTTTTCATCCGGAAATAATAATGAATACCCTGGTACAATACCATCAGGAAAAGCAGTATGGTTACTGCCAGCCCAATCCACCCCATATCCAATGCCAGTTTTAATAAGCCACTGTCCGGAGGAAACCCTGCTAATCGATGGGTTGGATTAAACCGCCTCCCCTCCACCCCTGATGTGGCCACACCTCCTCCAATGGGGTGTGCATAAATGTATGGCTGAATAGATTTCCGGTTTATTGTTCTTACATTCAATGATTCATCTTTTGTATCAAAAGTAGAACGCATCCGGTTCAATGAAGGATTATCAATTGGCGCAAAGAATACAAACAGCACACACATAAACGTTATAAAAAGAGTCATTATAGTTGCTTTATTCTTTAGCGTCATCAGTATATATAATGCAATACCGGCCGGTATCATAAGGCTAAACATCCGGGTGCCGGAATAGGTCATCCCAAGAAATAAAATAAAAGAAACGAAAGCCAGCTGGCGTTTTCGCTTACGGACTTTCTCGTTTATGGTAAGTATGATGGTAAGCACAGCTATGCAACCGCACAGGTTGCCAAATGTTACCACTCCCTCCAGGAAAGAAAATTTGCGCAGCACCCCTCCCTGGAATAATAAGCCATATTCATGTTCATCCAATGAACTTAACTCCATTGGCAAAAATCCAAACCACTGCTGGTAACAACCATACAAAGCCGCAATGAACGACATTACTATCCAGAATTTAAGAAAATACCTGAACCTGTCCGGTGTATTGATGAGCCGGTAGGATATTACAAAAATTAAAATCTGAACGGTAAACCTTTTACTGTTAAATAACCAGCCCACCGGAGAACCCATATCAGGATTGAATAACTCTATAATATAATACAGTGCATAGATGATCAGTAAAATACTGATAGAATACTTTAATAAATTTCCCTTTTGATTTTCATCTTTCCGGGCTTGCCAATAAGTACCAATAAATAAAACCAGAACAAGTACTTCAACTAATGTGGTCATCGGCAGTGGCTTATTCAGCAGCCTGCCAGGGTATTCTGAAAAAAAAGCGATAAAAACCAGCAGGTAATATCCACTTATGGGATCCATCAGGCATCTGTGCACAACGAGTGCGCCAAAAAGCACGGCCACAGCACCGAATGTTATTAGCGCCATGCCATTGGCGGCCAAAAAACCTGCACCCAGTGCAAGCAGTACCAGTACACCAATGGTAACAGGCAAGCCCAAACGGCTTATCAGCCATTTAAACCCTGAGAAACTTTCTTTAGTATGCTTATTTACTGATGCCACTTGTTACTTAAAAAAATAGAATACTAATTACTGATCCCACAATAACAACGGTAACAAAAATGAATGCTATTACCTGTGAGAAATCAGCCATCCGCATGTCTTCCCTTGTGGGTTGTACTTTATTGTCCTTCATTATGCTTACTTATTTTACTAATTGATTTATACAAGCCGCTTACAGAAGCTTTCCATGTATGCGATTTAGCCATTTCCTTTCTTGCTTCCTTTTTGCTTTCCTTTAATGGCTCATCCAGTGCCTCCTGAATCTTTTTGATATACGCTTCCTTGTTATCACAGAGATAAACATTGTCGCCAAACATCTCCATCGCTTCTGTTTTTGTGGCTACAACGGGCTTCCCGGCAGCGAGGTATTCATCTACTTTTCTTGGATAATTTCCAATTGTCATTTGATTTAATAGCTGGGGGTTGATGCATACATCAAAAGTATGAATATATTGCGGCAATTGTTTGGCCTGCTTTGATCCTAAAAAATAGATATTATGCAGTTGATGAAGGGCCGATAATTTAAAACGGTCATCTTCCGGGCCTACCAATACAATATTCCAATCAGGTTTTTGAATTGCAATAAAATGGATCAATTCCAGGTCGAGCCTGGTTGAAGTCAGGGACCCGCAATAACCAATGATGGGATATTTAATACTGGCAACATCGGCAGGGATTTCAGCCGGCACTTCCAGGAAATCCTCTACATCACAACCCTGTCCGATATCCGCTGTGCTGGAATTATATTTGGATGCATACCCCGCCAGGTATTTAGAGTTTGCAGCTACTAAATCTGCCTTTTGGATCATCCTGCGTTCAGCAGTATACCCATGACGGGTAAAATATTTTTGCGACAACAAAAAATCCCGGATATAATAGACAAATAAGCCGGGTTTCAAATAATCCTTCAGGTAAAGGCCATTAAGAAAATCATTGTCTATGATCAGAATGGGATCTTTGAAACCCAGCTGGCTGGCTGCCCAGTTTATTTCGCTGGCCAGTTTCCTGCAATTTCTTTTATTAAAATAATTATAAACAAATCCCCGGGGCAGGAAATTAATGGACTCAATAATAACCCGCGGGTTGAAGACACATAACCTGCTGCTTATTTCTTCTAATACATTCTTTCCATACTTTATACTTTCAAGCCTGTTTTTTGTCCGGATATCATCTTTATATTTAAACTTACTGATCCTGTCCAACGGTCTGTTTACATATAAAACCCGGTTATGCCTGGAAATTTCCTCAGCTATATTTTTACAATTGCTGCCGATTGGAATATCCCAGGGCTGCAATCCAAAAATGATAAAATAGCGGTCTTTGATCAGCGAAATTTCCATGGCAGCTTTTGTACTATTATTTTAAAAAATTCAGGATAGAAATTAAAGGCATATTTAAAGGCATTTAAAAAATTAATTTTAAACAGCCTGTAAAGCAAAAATTGAGTGATTATAAACCCGATAAAATGAGAAGCCAGCAAGGCGTAGCCAGCCCCGATAAACTGAAACCGTTTTATAAAAAAATAAAGCAAACATACCTGCACCACGGCAATGATGGAGGTGGTCAGCCAATTCAGCGCTGGTTTTCCCGTAGAATCCATTATCACACCGTACTGTTTTAAAAAAGCAAGGGTGATGCTTGAAAATGCAATTAACTGCAGGTAAGGAACAGCATCATAATACTGTGGCCCCGCCAGCACATAAATAATAGCTTTAGGGAATAGTAATACAAAAATAACCAACGGCATCACCACACACAGTGAAGCCCCCACTGTCTTCTCATAGTAATATTTCATCCTGGAAGGATTACTGCTGTTTTCAGCCTGTGCACTTTTAGGAAATAAAATATCACCCAGTGTTTGTGAAGGAAGATCGGACAAATTAATAAACCGCATGGCAATGTTCTGGGAAGCATTAAAGGTAGTGGTGCCCAACAAAGGAGATAGCATGATCTGATCCGCGCTTCTGAAAACTAATGTGCTTATACCTGAAGCAAAAACATATTTGCCAAAATGCGCCAGTTTCAGCACCCATTCTTTTGAGAATACAAAAGACTTTACAAGCAGATGTTTAACATACTTCCATGACACGAGTGTGCCTGCCAGCAATCCTGTATTATAAATAATAACGAGTACATTCAGCGGCACTTTGGTATTGACAAGGAAAATAAGGAATACCAGTACAAGTGTTACTCCCTGACGGAAAAAATAGGTCCAGAACAGCCCTTTGAACAATACCTTACTGTACATCAGCCATTCAAAATGTGAAAACGGGATCATGAGCAATAACCCCGCCTGGAGAATATACAGCATAGATTCAAGTTGCGGCGCTTTTAAAAAACCGGATAGAAAGGGCGTAAAAATAAACAGCAGCAATGCTGTAAAAAGGGTAATGATTACATTTAAAAAGAAGGCGGCGCCAACAACAAATCGCTGGTCCTGTATACTGCTATGATTGATGAATTTAATAAGGGCCGTTTTAACAAGGCCCTGGCGTATTAACTCAAGGATAGCTGTTATGCTCATAAAAAGTGCCCACACCCCCATTTCCTGTTTAGTGAGTGCTTTATGTGCCAGTATCATCGTAATAAACAAACCAGACAGCGGTACGGACAATTTCTGCAATCCACCAAAGAAAGCCGAATGAATCCAGGAACTGTATTTTGATGAATGAGGCATACGACTAATTTTTTATTCCGTGTGCCTGGGAAACGACACTATTGTTCACGGCTCCCGGAATTTTGTTTTCTGTATCTTTTTCCAGCGTAAAAATCCATCGTAAATTCAATCGCACAGCCAGCCGGTACAACAAAAGGGGGATAAATAATCCCGAAATAATTCCCGACAGTAATATGATGGCGACATTTTGTATGCCAAAGAATTTGTTTAAAACAATCCTTACAAAAGAAAAAACGATGACATGTGATACATAAATATAAAGAGAGTTCCTGCCCAATACGGTAAGCCATTTAAGGTAATTCTTTTTTTGCAGGTAAAAACTGAGATTAATTACAAATACACAGCCCACCAGTGCTATGAGCAAAAAAACAAAGGGCTGGTAAAATTCAACATGCATGTACTTGCTGGTATTATGATTTAAATTCTCCAAAAGAAAATATACCTGGCCCGCTCCAAAGGGTATAAGGATTAATAGTAAGAGCTTCCCTGATTCAAGGTATTTCTTATTTTTTTCATCCAGTAAATAGCTGCCTAAAAAGTCGCCCACTGCGAAAAAGATATAATAGTGCAGTATATCGAAAGCAAAACCGGTTCTTATATTCTGCTGGTAAATGAGCGAAGACAGGTAGAAGAAAATAATACCCACGACTATGTTGTATACGGGAGGCAGTTTTAAAAAATACTTCGTGAAAGCATACAGGACTGAAACATTGAACAATGCATACAGATACCAGAATTGCGCACATTCCCTTGGCTGATAAAGCAGGTTGAGATAAGAAGAAGCCGTGGGATGACCATTCGTATATTTTGTAAAAATCATCTGCAGGGTAAGCTGCAGCATCCCCCATACAAAATAAGGATATAAAATTGCACGGGCCCTGCCTTCAACATATAGCTTCAGGCCTTTTTTTTGCAGGCTTCTTGTTATAAATAAACCGGAAATGATAAAAAAAAGCGGCATCCTGAAGCTATATAAAAAGATATTAGCATACTCCAGGAAATTATAATCCCCGACAGGGACACCTGCTTCTTTTGAGCCTTCAAATACATGCCTGTAACATACCAGGATGATTGCTATACCTCTTGCATAATCTATCCACCTGAGCCGCGAAGCTTTCATTTATCAGAATTTATAATACTAGAAGTTAATATTCTCCAGCTGTACATTATTTAAAATTGCACCTTTGTTCTTATTTCCCAGTGATTCAATAAATTGAATGGACTTATCGTCCACCTGGGAAACAGATGAAGCTGCAGAGAATACGGTGAAAATTTCCTCGGCATAGATAGCAAGCTCACGGCTATCGGCAAAGTCGTTGAGGGCGGCCCCTTCTATTAAGATGAAGTCAAATTCTTCTTTAAGTAATTTTAAAAACCGATCCAGGTTTATAGTATGCAATGCCTCTGAAGGTGTAAAATTACCCTGCCTGCAGCCAATGATATTCAGCCCGTCTATGGAAGCTGTAGTCTGCAATAGTTGCTGATTTTTTAAGGGAATATCATACTTTACAAACTCACCGATATCCTGAATTAATACCTGCGGATAGTGCTTCTGTGTAATAGTATTGTTTCCAAAATTCAGGTCCAGGATCATTACTCTCTTTTTACTCAATAAAAGACTTGCTGCAAGAGATTCAATAACTGTCGTTTTGCCGGCTCCCTTTTGTGTGCTGGTGATCAAAAATACCTTATTGGGGCTGTTGAGAAATTCGTACCTGAGTGTGCGGATATTATTTTTATAAAAAATCTGTTTTGCAAATTTCTTCTCTGTATAATCGGCCATTAAAATCTCCTGTTCAGTGGTTTTTTTTAAGGGTATACTGTTTAATATAGCCGCTACGGGCAGTTTTACCTGTTTTCTGAATAAAGTGGGTGTTTTTGTCCGAGGATCAAATACCTCGAGCAGTAAAAAAATTACTGAGGACAGAAAAAACATTGACATACCGGACAATATCATGTTCAGCATTGTCTTTTTTGATTCGGGGCCCAGGGCCGGTTGGCCCACAGCTGTTTGAATAAAGTTGGTGGTTGGATCATCCTTAGCCAAACCCTCTGCTTTATAATATTTTTCCGTTACTGTACCCAGCATGGTATTCTCTATGTCGAGCCTGGTCTTTATTCCGGCAATGGTAACATCGCTGCCCACTGGCGCCGAATTGGCCATGTTGGTATACTTCCTTATACTAGCAGAATAATCTTCGATGGTTGAATTGGCTGCACTTAGAAGAGCATCCTCTTCATTGATCTGGGTTTTAAGGTTATCAATTTCTTTAGTTCTCCCGCTATTATCTTTTTTGGAAGAGGCCGCTGATGATTTAATATTTATTTCGACTCTCAAATCGCTTATTTGTCTTTCCAGTTCAGGATCAGTTCCTCCTTTCCTGGCAAGTTCGGCCACAAGATTATTCTTCCTGTTAACCAGGCCAATAACTTCTTCATTGCTTATTGAACTTCCGGAAGAGGTAGCGCCGGCCTGCAAAATATTAAGCCGTTCCACTAAATATTTCTTACGGTTAAGATGCTGATTTTGCTTGCTTCTTTCTTCGGCAAGCCTTGATTCAAGCTCTTTAACTGTTTCCATGGCGCTGGTACTGAGACTTACCGGATCTATACTGCCTTGTTTCACTTTTTCGTTGTACAGTAACTTGCCAAGGCTGTCAATATTCTTTTGTTGTGCCGTAACCATCGTTTTAATTTCACCGGCATTTTCCCTTGTACGCTGTGAACTCAGGTTTTTATAATAATTTAAAAATTCGTCCCCCATGGCATTTACCACCAACGCAGAAAGGCTGGGATTTTCTGACCAGTAAGTGATATTCAGGTAATCCGTCCTGCCAACTCTTTCTATTAACAGGTGAGAACGGATATTATCATAGTCATACCCGTATAACTTAAAATATTCAATTAAGATCTTCTCTTTTTCAGTATTGGAGGACAGTAATTTATTTTGTGTGATGGTTTCCCTTAAGACAGCGATAACAGTATCAGGGTTCACTGCTTTGTATAAATCCGACTTCCTGTTTTTTTCTGACAGTTTGCTATATGCTTTAGCAGGGTTCACCAGATCATGCAGGAGTAATTTGTAACCGATAGCGTTAATTACTTTCGGTGATTTAAACGTCTCAATTACGTTATTGAATTTTATATCCGCAGTATAAATGTCAATTCCTGAACTTCCATCCACCAGCCTTACTTTTTCTGCAGTAAAGCCTGTGGAGTATTGTGCCTGCGACCTGAAAACTTCCTTTTTATTGCGAAGGAAAAAGAAGGCTGCCACCAGCGCTAACAAAGAAAGGCTGCCTATAATCCACTTTTTTCTCAGTAGAACTTTAAAAAAATAAATCAAATCCATAGCTATATTCCAGTTTATTAGGGGGTAACATAAATTATTAATCAGCAGTATACCTGCTGCACTTCTGAGATTCGCCGGCCCCGGTATCAGTTTTTGGGTGGATGATATTTCATCTTTGTATTGAAATAGATTGAAAACCGTTTAATTTCCTTTACAATCCTTACCCGGAGCACCCGGCTGAAACTTCCACTTTTCTTTAAGGTGCGTACTCCCGTCCATACCCTGTTCCTGTTGGAGCGTATTTGTTTTACTTTTCCATACTTCATCAAATCGTAGCACATTCTGCCGTCTTCGCCATGTGTTTTATTCATATAAAACCCTTCCTTCAGTCCGTATTCCTTAATAAAACCCATACTCATCCCGTATGAATTTAAAAATGGCCGCTTAATATGCCTTACTTCTACAATTAAATCTTTGAATGCTTCCAGGATAAAAAGTTTCCACCGTGCAAAGCCCTTTTCACTGATAAAGGAATAGCGTCCATACACGCTTACAATACCTTTTGTTTGTAACCCGGTTGTCATCCTGTTTACCCAGCAGTCAGGATAAATACAATCAGAATCACCCAACAAAATATACTTTCCGGATGCGTGCTCCATACCCATTTGCCTTCCGGGCCCCCAACCCTGTATGGGCTGGAAATAATTTTTTATATGAAGCCTGTCGAGTGTTTGCTGGGTTTTATCGGTGGAATTATTATTTACCACAATAATTTCAAAAGGAATAGCTGTTTGGGTTTTTGAAAGGCTGCCTACTGTTTTTAAGATATCCACTTCTTCATTCCAGGCAGAAATAATAATACTAACTAATGGTTTATCTGATTGTACGTTGTCAAGCCTCTCATTTATTTCATCAAAAACATGGTCCGGAATCTGGTGAAAACTGTCATACGGGTACTCAAACTCCTTTATCCATTTCGGATTTTTGAAAACATTCATGGCACTTAAATCTGGATTAATTAGAACAAAATAATAATAATATCCTGAAAAATGAAATGTTTTAAAATTGACAGAGTCTGGTCTTATTAAAAACCAGACTCTGCCAACGATTTACAAGTTTCTTAGTTCACTTTTATCAACTTCTCCACCTTACTCATTTTTCCATCTATCAACACATTTAACAAATATATTCCCGGCGGAAGCGATCTTCCATTTGTTAAGTTGACTGATACAATATTTGCTCCCTTCACCACATTGAGACCATTGCTACTGTACATCAACCTGCCGTTCACATCATACAATAAGATAGCTATGCCGGCCGCCTTATCAGATTGAAGTTTTACCTGTATGACACTCGTAAACGGATTGGGGAATACTTTAATTTCCTGCGTTTTAATTTCTGCGACCGGATCTGGCTGCTTAGCTGCTGCAGCCGTTACCGCGGTTACTGCTTTTGGTTGTGGTAATACATGAACAGGCGGCAACTGTGCAGTGATGAGGCGCAATACTACCGGAGGACCGTCTGCATAAATGGTATTGATTACAGGTTCATCAGGTGATGCATCATCGTAAGATTCAATTGTATAAGCACCCGTGAAGCTGAAAGGCGATCCGCCCGCTGTACTCACGCTCAAAATCAGCTCGCCGTTACTACCCGGTCTCAGATTATCCAGAAACACTACTTTAATATCATTCTGGTAGCTGTTCAGTTCCACCGTTTTGCCATTACAGCTATAATTAGCCGTGGTATAATCCGAATTTGTGTTACTGCCGAAGCAACCGATCCTGTATTTTTTACTCAGGTCAAGGTTCTGGAACCTTACCTGCGAAGTTTGACCTGCATCGGTCCAGTAGTTACTTACCATTACATTGGCGGGGAAAACGCCGTTCGCATTTACACCTGCAAAGCCGGTACCATTAAACTCCTTGGTAATAACCATTTCAAAACCTGAATTTGCTAACTCCGTATTAATAAGATTACTAAAGGTAGCGCCTTCGGTAGAGGGGGAAGTGGTATTGTTCCATGGAGCAGGGGATGCCAGGGAAGCAGATACATTTTGATTAATCAACACAATTTTTGCGGCTAGCGCTGCATTTGCTGTATTACTGAAATTGCTGGCAATAGCCCCGTTAATCGCTTTTACTTTATAAAAATAACGGGTGTTTGCAGTCAATCCTGTATTAGTATACGTGGTCACATTTGCACTTGTGGTGGTCACTAACGTATATGATCCATCTGCAGATGTTGATCTCCATATTTCAAATCCTGTTTCATCACTGCTTCTGTCACTCCATATCAGCCTGATCCTGTCTGTTTGAATAACTGTTTCAGCGATGAGATCAGCAGGCTTAATTACAGGATCTGCCGGGTCATACTCCCTGATCACCACACCACTTAAGCTAAGAACAGTATTGGAAGCTCCCTTAGTGATACTAACCTGTATTGATCCGGAACCATTTGGCACAAGCCCGTTAAGGTTAGCCAGCGACCCGGTATTATACCTTCCATCCATTATCACAGATTGCGCACCATTGGTAAACGTTACCAATGAAGATGCTCCTGTATTGATATTTGTCAGGAAGCCGATGCTGTAACGCTTGGCAGGGTTTAATCCGTCAAATTGCATTACATGGCTGCCGGCATTGTAATTGATATAGCTTGTCCGCATTACATTATCAGGGAAAACACCTTTATCATTACCTGTACGCATACCGTTAGACAAACCTCCGTTCCACTGGCTCAGGAATTTGAAGGTAAACCCTGTAAGCACATTGGCATCATCCTTAATTCCGCCATACGCATTATTAATAAATGGATACCCAAGGAAATTGTTCCATGGAGTTGCCTGTGGGGTAGCCCCATCTGGTCCAAAATTCAGATAAGCAGACCGTACCGTGTTATCGGTAACTATTATATTGAATGAGCGGGTTACACTGGCGCCATAATTATCGGTTACGGTAACTGCGATTCCTGTATAAATACCCAATACATCTACAGAAGGGTTAAATACTATATCGCCGGTTCCATTGCCGGTGCTTTGGAATACACCAAATGATGGAAGGCCTGTAACAGTCGTGGTCAGGATATCACCTGCATCATCTGTTGGCAGTACACTTACGTTGAGGGTATTACCCGCCTTTACATAAACGTCGGAAAGAGTACCTAAGACAGGCGCTTTATTGGCAGTGGCAACACTAACTGTGTCTGTGTATCCGGATGAGCCAATATTGTTGGTTGCCTCGATAGTATAATAGTATGTTGTGTTACTTAAAACAGTATTATCAATATAAGTGGTATCATTTGCATTGGATGCAGCAGGATTAAGAACCGTGAAAGGCCCGGATGGCGCTGTGGCCCTTGATACAAGATAATTGCTCTCGTTATAAGCAATGTCCTTCCAGGCAAGTTTTACTGTGCCGTCTGCTAATGCCTGTGCTGTCAGGTTAGAAGGTACAATCGGGGTTGTGCCATCATCAAAAGGTTTTTCCAATACAATAGCATTCACCACTCCATACGGTGTGTTGGCCCCTTTACTCATGTTTACAGTAATGTTGCCATTGGCGTCCGGATAAACGGATGAGAAGGTGACTGTATTTTGCTGGTTAAAGTGCACATACAGTGGTTTTGCATTACCATTGATTGTATAAATAGTAGTGCCCACATTACCCAAACCAGTCCAGGTACTGCTTCCAAACAGGGTTACATCATACCTTGCACCCACTGTCAATCCTTTTAAATTAAAATTCACAGTATTCGGTGCACTAAATGCTCCAAACCAGAAATAGTCTTTAATAACTGCATCAGGATATGCACCGGAATTATTACCGGTTACAGCGCCTGCATCACCTGCATTCCAGTTGGTATTTAAAAATTCTATTCCTACAGGAGTGGCAACTCCATCACCATTCAAAAGGTTATTCGTATTAACTGTTGAAATTGTATTCCAGGGTGCTGGTGCATTGGGACTGGTGTATTTGGGGCTGATGAACCATTTCTCCACTGGCGGCTCAAGATTGGTGACTGTTAATGTAAATGCCGCTGACTCTGTAGCTCCTGCACCATCACTTACATTTACAGTAACCGGGTAAACGCCTGCATGTGTGTATCCCGGTGTTACTGCTAAAACAGCAGCACCACTGCCATTATCTGTAAGGATTACAAACGGGAGCGGCGTGGAAATAGACCATGTTAATGTACTGTTTCCATCCTGGTCGGTTGCACTTAAATTAACAGTGGTATTGCTGCTTTCGGCGATGGTTACATCATTCAAGGCCGCAATTACCGGAGTATAGTTATCGTTGACAGTGACGGTAAATGTTGCAGTATCTTTTCCATTATTTGCATCAGTAACAATAGCTGAAATGGTGTAAACACCCTGGTCTGCCAGCAGCGGATTGAATTGCAGCGTTCCCGACCCATTAACGGTATTGGTAAACACGGCAAATGATGGCAACGGATCAACGAATGAAAATACCATGGTTTCTGCATCAGTATCCACAGCGGTCAGTGTAATCGTTTTTTGCGATTCATGCCGCATGGTAAAGTCTGCCACAGCCGATAATACCGGAAGGTTGTTATCTGTTCTTACCAATAGATCAGGTGTAAAAGCAGAAGTACCTCCGATGCCTTTTGCCCTTATCTTATAATAATAGTCGTTGTTGGCAAACAGGTTGCTGTCTATATAACTCTTTGTGGAGCCGGCCCCGCCTGTAATTGTGGCGAGTAACCTGTACCCGTTAAGGTTTAAAGCAGAACGGTATATTTCAAACAATGTTTCGTTTGTGGAATTGTCATTAAACTCCAGCGAAATCGAATTGGTCGTTTTGGATGTTACATTAAGGTTATCCGGAGCAGCGGGTATACCTGGCAAAACAAAAGTTGTATCAGCCGAATAAGACTGCTTCATCGATGCCAGTATAGCTGTGGCAGTAAGCGGTTCATTTATAATTTGAATATCATCCAGTAAACCGAAATAGTTTGTGGAAGATGAAGATGAATTAAAGGCGTTGCTGCTGTTTGATGCACCGATTCTGGAGCCTCCGCTGGTAGAGCCGACTGAGCTGAATGATAAATTAGCGGTGCCGGCCAACACACCATTTATAAATAATTCGATTTTGTTCACATTATACACCACATTGATATGGTTCCAGCCATTGGCCACCCAATTAGGATTAGAGGCAACACTGTTCACTACCACACTAAACCTGTTATTAGCACTTGCGATACCGGCCTGTAAAGATCCTGAATTAAACCTCACTGCTATTCCATTATCTGAACCACCAAAATCATAAACGATCTTATTAGCAGCGGTTAACATAGCGGCATTGGGTTTTACCCAGATACCAATACTTCTGGTAGAATAAGAATTGGCAGGAAAGACCCCGCTTGTAGCAAACGGAAGGTTTAAATACTGGCTGGACCCATTTAATGATACAGAATGGGTGCCTTCTGTTTTATCAGCAGAATTAAATAAGGGACTTGAGTTTCCTGTAAGATTCCTGTTATTTCCGCTGCCGTCATTGTAATTATTGTTGAGTGCCCATCTACCTTCTAAAACGCTGATAAATGCCGACTGGCCATATTGATTTACTGATCTTACTTTATACCAATATATGGTTTCAGCAGATATGCCTGCAGAATCCGCAAAATTTGTTACTCCTGCCGGGGTGGTCCCAACTATAACATAAGTACCCAGTTGTGCAGTAGAGCGGTATACTTCAAAACCAGTCTCATTGCTGCTGGAATCAGTCCAGTTAATATTTATCTTATTGTAATTTGTGGCAATAACATTTAAATCAGCAGGCTTTTTAGGCAGCAAATTTGATGGAATCGTCACCACATCAGTAAATGCACTGTTAGGTATAACGGTTCTTGTGTTTATACCTGCTGCTGCAGAGGTCCAGTAAATGTTCATTGACTCCCCGCCGCCCTGCTCAAAAAAGGTGATAGCGATAGGATAGGTACCCGCGGTAAGTGTTATCGTACCTGCCCGGTATTGTCCTCCATGCAAACCATCATTATTTACCAATGGAGTGGCAGTATGGCTGTACGGTGCTAAATATAATTTACTTCCATCATCTGAATTGGTCTCAAAAGTATAAGACCCTGTTGCAGGAATATTAATGTATCCTTCCCAGAGAAATCCGAATTGATCATTTCTTAGTTTCGGTGTGAGAGACACATTGGGAGTAACGCCTGATTTAACAGGTGTTAACGTATTAAAGTCCGGCAACAAGGTCCAGCTTCCTTCATAATATTTATACGTAAGGCCGTTTAAGGCTGCCGTAGCACTTACCTGGTTACTGGCAGGCGAATTATTTCCAGCCACGTCTAAAGCTTTTACAAAAAATCCATACGTGGTTAATGCGGTGAGATTATTAACAGTAAAAGTTGTATTAGCAGTAACATAAGATTTTACTCCATTTACATAAACTTCATACTTGGCGACTCCTACATCATCCGTAGAGGCTTCCCAGGAAAGTGATACCGAGGTTCTTGAAGTATTTGTTACTCTCAAATTGCCGGGCGCTGTGGGTGGAGTAACGTCTGACTGTGTGGTGGCATTCACTTCTGCACTTACAGGCGATGCTGCATTATTGTTTACAGCCCTTATAATGTAGTAATATTTTGTATTGGCCGATAATCCCTGGTCCAGGAATGACAGGATATCAGCACCTGTTTTTCCTACTAAGATGTAACCGCTTCCTGAACTAATACTCCGGTATATTTCAAAGGCTGTTTCATTGTTTACTGGTGTCGGGTTATCGTTCCAGTAAAGCTGAACAGTATTATTCGATACAGCAATAGCAGAAACACTGCTGGCCGCATCAGGTCCGTTATTTCCGTTTGCCGGAATAACAGTGTAGGGCGAAGAAAAATCACTTCCGCAACCAAATTGCTCTGTAACTTTTATTTTATACTCGCCTACGGGTGCATTATACGTATAAGTGGAACTTACCAATGCGTTATCGGAAATTCTTCTCCATTCATAAGAGGCGTAAGAATTGGGAACAGATAATGGTGCCGCAGTGCTTCCATCAGGAGCAGGTAATACATTGCTTTTTAAGCCATCTAATTGAATAGCGGGGCTTACTGTAGCCTGATTTTCGGATATAACTGCGGGTGTGGGGGACCATACAGACCAGGCACTGGTGGCTGTTCGTTTATAACGCCCCCTGTAAGTACCATAACTTGCCACAATCAGCTCATTACTTGTTTGGCCGGGAATAGTTATCCCATCCTTATCCCATTCGTAGGCGAAAAAGCCGGCCTGCAATCCAAGTTTTGCGTCAACAGTTTCACCAGGACAAAACTTATTATGTTGAAAAAAGACCAGCGGATTTGCCTTGTGATGTGCATTGATAAATGGCCAATAGCGTGGATCTGCCCAAAATGAATTCCATGCGCCATGTCCCTGGGTGGGGAAAAGGGCCTGTAAGATATACCCTCCCCTGCTTTGATATGAATTTATAATATCCGTTACCGTAGACGGATAAGGTGCAACGTCCTGTCCACCGTTGGCAACAAATACAGGAATAGTTATGTGACTGGTAAAATACTGTACATCTTCATACTGGGCTGCAGAAATAGGCTCAATGGCGCAGGCAATTTTTGCATACTGCTGCTGCTGGGGAAAATCCCATGTGGCCTGGCCTCCGGAAGAAAGACCTCCCACATGTATTCTGTCCAAATCAAGCTTCACATGTTTTGCCATAGAATCGGCAAGCTCCTTTAGCAATGGGAAATAACTTTGCAAATAACCGGCCTGGCTTTGCGGGTAGATCATAAACCCGTCAAATGTACCATCGTTAATTTTCTGGGCATGCAATTGCCCCCCATGCACTAAATGAAATTCATTGTCCCATACATTACCTGGTTCTCCCAGGCCATGTAAGAAAATTATAGCAGGGTATACCTTACCATCGGCCACATTGTGCTGATAGGTCTTTGGAAATTTCAGCCGGAAGGCCATTCCTTTATAATAGTAGGATTTATAACCATAGCTGAAAGGATTCCAGGAAAGCCTGTTTGTATGCCCCCATTTACTTATTTTACTATAAGCTGGAACGGCCGGCTGATTGGAAGAGGTATAAACTACATCTGGATCATTGGGATCCAGCACATTTGCCTGTCCATAGGACATTGCGGAAGAAAAAACAAGCATTAAAAAAGCAGCAAGGAGGGAAAGAGTTTTCATTGAGGTTAATTTAAAAATAACTTAATTCTATAGTTGATATTGCGGTTAGTGATAAAACGTTGAACAGTTAAATCACCGATTCCGGCAATACCCCAACTGGTAAAGGGGGTACGTTTGTATTTATTTTCAGTTCTGATTTGATTTTTTGCAATTGCCTTTGTAGTGAGTAAGCCCCGGGTAATGGGAATAAGGCTTTTGAAGTGCTTACCGGCACGACAAAACATATTAATCCCAGGTGGAGGATAGGTTAAAGGCATAGCTTAAAAGTTTACGGTTCAGTAAATTAATTTTTACAGGATAGGAGACTTTTGTAGAAAATTGGAAATAAGGATAGCTTCAACGTAGGAAATCGGAGAAAATGTACCTGCTAAAAACTAGTAAATACACTTAGAGGTTTATCGCACAAAGAAATATCAAAATCGCCGATAAAACAACTTTTCTTTTCCAAAAATTGTGAATAAGATAAAAATGCTGCGATTCCTTTCATTTTGAATGTGTTATGAAAGATTTTCAGCCGCCTTAAAACTTGATTTTTCCATTATTGGAGCCATCCAGGTGTTACTCCTTTCTGGCTGTTAAAAAGCAAAGATCAAATTTTTAGGATCAGGGGGGGCCTGATTACTAATACTAAACAGAGAAAATAAAACTACCGGAGATTGGCTCGCTGACTGTCGCAATACGAATCAGGGCTGAACTGTAATTTATATACATTAACTGGCTGCCCGAAATACAAGGTGGATAGTTCTGCACGTTTCTGCTTCCCGGAAGGCTGCATTGGTGTACTTTTTCAATAGAGCTTTGATAGTGTCATTCTGGTCATGGGTCAGTTTGAATTTTGACTGTCTTTCTCATAATTTTGAACCACTACCGTCATTTTACAGTGTCAGACTGGCAGCAATACACTAAACAGGTTGCTTATTTCTTCCAAAACCCATACTTCTTTTATTTTATTTGTTTTACCGTCCTTGATTTGCATACCGCCGGATTTTGCTTTCCCGTTGTACATATCATCGCTCCCATCATATTTACGGCTAAATGGTTTACAGCTTGCCGATGGTTAAAAAAACATAAACTATATGCTGCCGTGAAACTTGTCTTTCGCCAATTGAAAGATATAACTTAGAAAATAATTTCTATTTTTAATAGCTACTTTTGAGGCAAATAACACCGCCTCTTTTACCAATAACATCAATGGAAATAGTTAAAATATTAATCTGGCTCAGCATAATTTTTGTATTCTACAGTTATATTGGCTATGCCTTACTTGTATGGGCTTATTTAGCAGTCAGGAAAAAAATCCGTAAAGAAATCGAAAACCCCAACTCATATTTTGAACCCTCAGTTTCGCTTATTGTAGCCGCTTACAATGAGGAGGATGTAATTAAAAAAAAAATAGAAAATTGCCTGGCCCTCAATTACCCTGAAAATAAATTAAAATTAGTCTTTGTCGCTGACGGCTCAACAGACAACACTGCAGCAATAATTAAACAATATCCCCGGATAGAACTGCTCTGTAAAAAGGAAAGGCTCGGAAAAGTTGCTGCCATTAATCGTGCCATGACTGCTATTAGTACAGATTATGTTATTTTTTGCGATGCAAATACTTTTTTAAATAAAACGTGTATCAAAGAAATTATCAAACACTACCGTGATGAAAAAATCGGGGCTGTTGCCGGTGAAAAAAAAGTAGTGGCTCCAACCACCCTGAATAAACCTGCTAAAGACGGAGAAGGATTGTACTGGAGATATGAATCAAAACTAAAACAAATAGACTCCGATTTTTACAGCGTGGTTGGAGCTGCCGGTGAATTATTTTCGATAAGAACAAAGCTGTTTGAACCACTGCCTTCTGAGGTGTTGCTGGACGATTTTATTATTTCTATGAAAATTTGTAAAAAGGGATACAGGGTGATTTATGAACCAAAGGCTTATGCAATGGAAGCCCCGTCTTTAACAATGAAAGATGAGCAAACCAGGAAAATAAGGATTAGCGCAGGCGGATTCCAATCAATATTAATGCTAAAGGATTTATTGAATATATTTAAATACGGTAAATTATCCTTTTTATATATTTCTCACAGGGTTTTCCGATGGGCTTTATGTCCTGTGTTGCTTCCAATTATCTTTGTTTGCAATTTTATCGTATTTCAATTCGCAGAAGACGGTAAACATACCATCTATAATGCGCTGTTCATAGCCCAAATCTCATTTTATTTTATGGCTTTTTCAGGGTGGTTATTTTCAATAAAAAATATAAAAAATAACATTTTTTATATCCCCTATTATTTTGTATTTATGAATATTGCATTATACATTGGGTTCTTTAAGTTCTTAAACAATAAACAATCTGTACTATGGAAAAAAGCCAAAAGGCAGTGATGGTACACACCAGGCAAGTTCCTTTTGGGCAATTATGAGCTAACTGTAACCTTGTTTGTATATATCCCCCTCTTCTTAAACAGTCGCCCGGGTAACACTCGTTCAACTTTGCTATTTACTTGCAGACAGACAGGCAAAATCGTAATATGTTCTTAAAAAATTGCTTTAGGGCATCTCTAAAAATCTATCTTTCATTTTGACCTCTCCTTTTAATTAGTAAATGCTCCAAAAGCATAAATATCCGGTTATATTAAATATACATCGAAGATATTTCCAGCGTAACTGTTGATTACCCAAAACTATTTACGTCGCCTCAGTGAAAGGTTTGTCCCGGGTTAAACAACTGCAAAGTTTTCAGCCCGGTTAGTCATATTCATCATATCTGTCATACTTTCCGGGTAAGCAAAGGACAATTTTGCTTTAAAAGCTTAAAAACTCATTTTTATTTTTAACCCTTTGGCTATAGTTATGTTTTCAGGGAGTAAAATTAAAATCAGCTATTTTTTGGAGCTTATCCGCTTCAAAAAAGCTGAAAAAGTTTGTTATCAAATCATTAAGTGTTTACACTAACTTATTGAAAATGAGAAGGCAATAGTAAAATTTCATCCTGGTAAAAAAAAAATTCTAAAAACATTGCATTAACCGATTTTATTATAGTAAATTGTGCAAGCAAACTACTACGTGTTAATACGTATTACGAAAGCATTCCTCCGATCTCCTACTTTGAAGCTACCCTAAACTCCAATTTTCTACCAGAGTCTTCTATCCTGTTCAAACTGATTTACTGAACCGTAAACTTTAAAAACATGCCATCAACCTTTTATCCTCCACGGGGTAATTCTATGCATTATAGTGCCGGTAAACACCTCAAAAGTGTTATCGCACTTTTTTTATGCAGATATGGCATGTCTTCAGCTGAATTGAACAATGCCTGCGATAGTGATTTTAACATCCGTCAAGTACCCCGTACCACCCCCTTTGCATTGGAAAGCACCGCAGGTTTTGGTATGAATTTAAAATCCGCCTCAACCATTTCCCTGTTCTATAAGGAATTCAATTTTCAAAATTTATTTAGTTAATCTATCCCTTATAAGACAAGCAATGAAAAAATCAATCCTGATAATAGAAGATTCAAAGGCGTTGAATTATATTATTGCCACTATTTTAAAACCTGAGTTTGACGTTTTTTCAGCAAATAGTTATGCGGAGGCATTTAACTATTTGCGGTCCGCTGATTTTGTAGACCTTATACTTATCGATGTTTCAAATGATGAATCTGATAATTTCAGGTTCCTGGCTCATCTTTCTTCCAGCAGCCTGTTTTGCAATATTCCAACAGTGGTACTTTCCAGTTCAACCGATAATCAGTTGGAAAATAAAACAAAAGCGCTGAAAGCTTCTTTTTTTCTTCCAACACCCTTTAATCCCTCTTTTTTATCTGAAAAGATAAAAGAACTTATTTATGAAAAAGAAAGTCGCCTAATCCTTAAAGAAACCACATAAACTTATATGCGCTAAAAGTAAATGAAAACAAGTATTTGAACCTGACTATAAACCCTATTTTAACTACCCTAAACACCCAACGATGATTACAAGCACCATTAATAAAAAAGCTCCTGTCTTAATATATCATTCTGAATCAAGAGATGCAATTGCAACGCAATTTCTTTTTGTGAAGCGTCGTAGCACAGCTGACCCTGCGCTTTCACTTGAAGATTACGAATATCCTTGTTTTGTTAACAATCTGAGTGATGCTAAGTCCTATTTACAGAAAATACAGTTATCCGACCTGCCCGAGCTTATACTTATTGACCTTCCTCTTAACCTTGCCGAGTTAACTACTTTTAAAAACTGGTTGTCAGAAAGCTATATACCCTCTATCCCGATCATTTATAACGAAACTTGTCTGAACCAAGGCGAAATCAGGCAGCTCTTTCAATTAAACCTGATAGACGACGTTATAAAAAATGACCAGAATACATCTTTGCTTCAGGAAAAAGTAAGATTTTTCAAAAGTCTTTCCGTACAGTCTTTAATAGAACCTACTCCTCTTAGGAAAGCGGAAAAAAGCAGCACGCCCTTATACAGAAAAATCATCAAACGTTCAATTGACATTTCTATCTCGCTTTCAGTATTAATAGCACTTTCCCCATTATTGTTATTAACAGGAATACTGATTAAACTGACTTCGAAAGGACCCATTGTCTATAAATCAAAAAGAGCAGGAAAAGGTTTTACTATATTTAATTTCTACAAATTCCGTACCATGATTTCCGGTGCCGAAGAAATGCTTGATTCACTGAGCAATAAAAACCTGTATAACTCTTCAGACCGCAGTCCTTCCTTTTTCAAAGTTTCAAATGATCCAAGAATTACAAAGATCGGTCTGTTTTTAAGAAACACCAGTCTTGATGAATTACCCCAGCTTTTGAATGTGCTGAAAGGAGACATGTCACTTGTTGGTAACAGACCGTTACCACTTTATGAAGCTGCCACATTAACTACACCTGAATTCGCTGAAAGATTTATGGCCCCTGCCGGAATTACAGGCTTATGGCAAATTTCTAAAAGAGGTAAGCCTAAAATGAGTGCTGAAGAAAGAATAGCGCTGGATATAGCCTATGCCCGTACTGTATCAACCAGGCGGGATTTGAAAATTTTATTTTCCACCCCATCTGCGTTGTTTCAAAAACAAAACCAATAAAAGATTACTGAGCTTATCCCAAATCGTACTACCTGCTATTATGAAAACGCATATAACAGAAAACCCTTTTGTTTCCATTGTTACATTAAACTGGAATGGCCTGGATGTTACCTGTGAATTTCTCGAAAGCATGAGAAATTCAACTTATAAAAACTATGAGATCATTGTTGTAGATAATGGATCTGAGATTGACCCAACAGAAAGGATACTGGCCGGAAATTATTATAATACCAAAGTCTGCAGGAGTCCGGTAAACCAGGGTTCCGCGGGTGGCAATAATTTTGGAATGCGCCACTCATCTCCGGATTATGATTTTATTTTTCAAATCAATAATGATGCGGAAATAACCCCTGATCTGATAGAACAGTGCCTTGCACCTTTTTATGAGGATTCAGCGATTGGGGCAGTTTGTCCCAAAATTCGATTTCATCATAATCCCACAGTAATTCAATATGCCGGCTTTAATAAAATGAGCATGCTTACCGGCAAAACCACAGCAGTGGGCAGCCTTGAAGTGGATAATGGCCAGCATGATGTGTCCGGATATACCCATAGTGCGCATGGATGTGCTATGATGGTGAAGAAAGAAGTGATTGAAAAAGTAGGTATGATGGCTGAGAAATATTTTGTTTATTACGATGAATCTGACTGGAGTGCAAGAATTATCAAAGCCGGATATAAAATATATTACCAGGCCAAAGGTCTGTGCTTCCATAAAGAATCAATTAGCATGGGAAAGCAGAGTCCGATAAAGGTTCATTTTATGACCCGAAACAGGATTTTGTATATGCGAAGAAACGCTACTCTTCTTCAGTTCCTGGTTTTTATCAGCTTTTTCAGTTTTTTTACTGTGCCGAAGACGGTACTTAAATTCTCGTTGAAAAAACAATGGAAGCATCTCAAAGCATTTGTAAAAGGAATCACCTGGAATCTTAAAAACACTAAATACTCCCCGCAATAATATACTTTAAAAGCCTGTCAATGAATTTAATTGAGGGAACGCCTTAATTAAGCAAACGACTTTTCAAATATAAGGTTTGACACCCCTTCTTTCTTTAATTTTATTTGTAATATATTTACACTTCACTAAAAAGAGATGGTGCTGTTTATTTTGACAAATCACTACTATGAAATTGCAAAGTAAAATCAGGGTACTGGAATGCATCAGGCAAGGGCAGGTTGGCGGAGGTGAAAGTCATTTGCTGAGTCTTTCATCTAATTTAAATAAGGATGTTTTTGAACCCATCGTTTTATCGTTTACAGATGGGCCAATGATTGATATGCTAAAGAAAAAAGGTATTCAGACCCATATAATCTTTACCGAAAAGCCATTTAACATATTTATTTGGAGGAAAGTGAAAAAATTGATTAAAGAAAAAGAAATAGATATTGTTCATGCCCATGGTACAAGAGCCAATTCAAACGTTTTCTGGGCTGCGAAATCTTTACATATTCCGCTTATTTATACAATACATGGCTGGTCTTTTCATGATGACCAAAAACCTTTCGTAAAGAAATTCAGGATACTAAGTGAAAAATTCCTGACATCAAGAACCGATATGAATATTTCAGTTTCTGAATCAAACAGGCAAAGCGGCCAAAAATATATAAAATCATTTACATCATCTGTTGTGAATAATGGTATAGATCAGGAAAAATTTAATCCCGCGAAAAATTTTACCGATATAAGAAAAGAACTGTCTATTGAAAACAATGCCACCCTGCTGCTCTTCATAGCCAGGTTTACAGCACATAAACAACCGCTTACACTTATCCGTGCATTTGCAATTGTATTAAAAAAAATGCCGGCACTTAAGTTATTAATGGTTGGTGATGGCGACGAGAAAAAAACCGCCCTTATTCTTGCAAAAGAATTGTCCATAGAAGACAGCATAATTTTTCTGCCATTCCGGGAAGATGTGCCGGCTATTTTAAATGCAGCTGATATTTTCATATTACCCTCGCTATGGGAGGGCTTACCGATAGGCCTGCTGGAAGCCATGAGTATGGGAAAAGCCGTAATAGCCTCTAACGTGGATGGCACCTGTGAAATTATCAAACACCAGAATAATGGCTATTTAATAGACGTAAATAATTTGCAGCACGAACTGGCCGGGGCAATTATACTATTGGCCGGGGATACCGCCCGCTGTCAAAAATATGGGGCCAATGCAATAGAGACAGTTAAAAATCATTTTAATGCTGCGAGTATGACCAGGCAAATTGAAAATATTTATACCAGCATATACAAATAATATATCAAATTACAAATGGAATTTAAGCGTGTTGCGGATATTAAGCGATTACAATTTATTTTAAAAACGCTAAAAAACAATTTGCCTTCCCAGTCTGTAGTACTCGACGTAGGGTGTGGGAACGGCGTTATTTCACGGAGTTTAGGAGAGGCTGGCTATAATGTTTATGGTATAGATGTAAGTGAAAAAGCGATAACTAAAGCCAAACAATTAAACAAATTTCCGAATGTAAGCTTTGATGTGGTCAGTGCAGAACAATTAATTGCTGAAGGAAAAAAGTATAACGCAATAATATGCAGTGAAGTTTTAGAACACCTGAACAGGCCAGAAGATTTACTGCTAACCCTGTATCAGTCCCTGACAGATACAGGGGTTCTTATTGTAACAGTACCCAATGGCATGGGGCCCCGGGAATTGTTTGTTACCAAACCGGTTATCTGGTTGCAAAAAAAAGACAACTTTATCTGGCGTGGCCTCTTAAAGCTAAAAAAACTGTTGGGTTATAAAGGAACAACCGTTCAATCTGATGCCAGTGATCTGACTCATATACAGTTTTTTTCCAGGAGGTCGCTTAACTCATTAGCCACACTAAATAATTTCAAAATTATTCAGTTTGGCAAAACCAATTTTATTGAAGATGTTTTCCCGTTCTCCATTCTAAGTAAAAGACTCATTTTCTTACAAAAAATGGATTGCGCTATTGCTGAAATATTACCCTACAGATGTACCGGAGGATTTGTTTCTGTTTGGCAAAAAAAACCAAGCTAAATGGAAGTCCTCCTTCTTATATTAAAATACCTTTTTTATGCAATCACCTGCCTGGTTGCTTTTTATTTTATCCTGCCGGTACTACTATTTATTTTGTACTTTCTTTTTGGGGGCAACCCAAAACGGAATGCAGTGAACCGCTATAAAAAAGTGAACGATCTTGAATATAATTTTGCCGCCATCATTACTGCACATCAGGACACCCGGTTTATTGCCCCCCTGGTAGATTCATTTATTAAGCAAAGCCACAGCAAATTCAACGTCTATATAGTGGCTGATGATTGCGATCTTACCAATATAACATTTGCAGATGAAAGAATTATGCTGCTTTCTCCCCCGGGTGCTTTACATTCAAAAATCAAATCAATCCAGTTTGCGATAAGCAATCTTAAAAGCGAACCAGATGCCCTGATCATATTTGACAGTGATAATTTAGTTCACCCCAACTATCTAAAAAATTTAAACCAGTATTTTCAAAGAGGCTTTAAAGCTGTACAAACACACATGCTTTCTAAAAATATAGATAATACGTATGCCCGGCTGGATTCAATGGGCCATATATATTATACCTTTTATGAACGCCTGGTAAAAATGCAACTAGGAATGTCTTCTGCGATACTTGGCCTTGGAATTGCAATTGACTTTGTGTTGTATAAAGAAATAAACTATCAAAATACCATCGGGGGCTTTGACAAAAAATTACAATCACAATTAGCCAGGAAAGTAAGACAAATCGCATTTGCTGAAGATGCCATTGTGTATGATGAAAAAGTAGAGGATGCTGCAGTATTACAGAAACAAAGGACACGCTGGATTTATTCCTATTTTGCCCATTTTAAAGAAAGCTGGTTGCTGACTAAAGCAGGATTTAAGAATCTGAACATCGGACAAATTTTACTGGGTGCTTCCATGCTCCGCCCTCCCATGATTTTATTAATATCAGCAATGCTAACCCTTGCCCTTCTTTCCATTTTCATCCATCCGGCCCTTCTTTACTGGTGGGCTGTTATTGTGTCCCTGTTTGTTATAAACTTTATTCTTACTATCGCCACCCAAAGCCGGCAAAAAGGAATGCTTCAGTCACTTAAGCATTTACCCCTCCTGGTGCTCAGTCAGTTCAAATCCTTACTCAAAATAAAAAAAGCAAAACAGAATTTTTTAAAAACCGAGCACAGAAGAATAATCTATATTGATGACTTATTGAAAAATGAACATCCTTAAAACCTCTTATTACACAGCCTGCTCATTGTTGCCTATGGCATTGGTAAAAACTATCGGGCCACCCACCACCCTATTCCCCTATCAGCATACCGTAAGCAACGAGCTCCTTCCCCACATAAAGCATTTATATAATTATAAAAATGAAAACCAATTCTCAACTGATCTTGACTTATTATTAAAACATTATCACCCTGTAACCGTTGCCGATATTATTAAATCTGTGCAGGAGCATTCTGCATTACCCAAAAGATCATTTTTGCTTAGTTTTGACGACGGGTTCAGGGAAGTTTATGACATCATTGCACCCATTCTTGAAAAAAAAGGAATACCTGCCTGTTTTTTTATCAACCCGGCCTTTATTGATAACAACGAACTCTTTTACAGGTGTAAAATAAGCCTGCTAATTGACGAATTATTAAAAAATAAAGACAACACTTCTTTCCGGCAGTTATTCCATGCTCATCCGGGGATTGAAAAGAAATCAGTAAAAGAAACTATAGCTTTTTTAAAAACAATAAATACAACAAACGCCTTTTTACTTGAGAAAATTGCCGGGAAAATTGGATTTTCATTTGACAACTTCCTGAAAACAAAACAGCCGTTTCTTACCCGGGAGCAGTTGAAATCTTTGCATGACAGGGGGTTTTCTATTGGCGCTCACAGCATCAATCATCCCTATTTCCAGCATATTTCAATAGCAGAACAAATAGACCAGGTTACCGGTTCCTGCCGGTATGTGAATGAGCTTCTTAAAATAAACGATTGTTGCTTTTCATTTCCACATAGTGACAGTGGAATATCACAAGCCCTGTTCAACGAACTGGGTATATTGAACATTCCGTTTTTGTTCGGGATCCAAAATCAAAAAATGGAGCTGGAAAATAAAATACTGCACCGCTTTAATTCGGAGCGGCCGGAAATTAATTTTGCTTCCCAAATTAAAGGATTACTGCTTATGATTTGGCTGCGCAATTTAACAGGCAAGAATAATGTGATCCGAAACTAATTTTATATAACTGAAAAAAAATGCTTTCTGATGTTAAGTACAAAGGTTAAAGAATCGCTGGGGCCGGTTTTTCCCATTGCCAATAAAATCAGGTTATTTTTTTTACGGATCAAATATGCCGGGAATAATGTTGTTTGCACCTGTTGTAAGAGCAGGTTTCGTGAATTTGCCCCTTTTGGCGATAACAGAAGAAAAAATGCCTGGTGCCCAAAATGCGAAAGCCTTGAGAGACACCGCTTACTATGGATGTATTTCGAAAATAAAACAAATTTATATACGTCGCCACTAAAAGTATTGCATATTGCCCCTGAAACTGTGTTCTTCCATCTTTTCAAAAAACAAAAAAATATAGACTACCTCCCAGGAGATATTTATGCCCACCTGTACCCGAATGGAACCGTTTATTTTGACCTGTTAAACCATAATTTACCCGATAACTCTTTTGATGTTATTATCTGTAACCATGTTTTTCAATATATTGAGGATGACAAAAAAGCAATGAAGAGTATTTATAACCTGATGAAGAAAGGTGGCTGGGGAATTATGCAGGTACCTATTGATACTTCAAGAAAAGTTACTTATGAAGACAATTCTATTACAGACCCTTTGGAAAGAGAAAAAGCATTTGGACTCAAAGAGCATGTCCGGTATTATAGTTATGACTATGCGGATAAATTAAGAAATGCAGGATTTGATGTTGCTGTTGATGACTACACAGCAGAATTTACAGACCAGGAAATTCATAAATATGGCTTCTGGAAAGGAGATGCTGTTTACTACTGCACAAAATGAAAATAATTATTAAAAAAATATTTTTGCGGATAGTTTTTTTCTGTAATATTTGCTGTATCCTGGCACTGCTGGTAAGCAATGCCGCTCCGTATCTAAACCCCGGCAAATGGTGGCCCGTTGCACTTACAGGAATATTTTTCCCATTATTAATAATCACCACACTTCTATTCTTTTTTTTCTGGCTGCCTGTCAGACCCCGCAAAGCAATATTCTCTTTACTGGCAATATTAATAAGCATACCGAATATCATTTTAACATTTGGACTTGCGATTTCTTCAAAATTTAATCAAACAAAAGAAAAAGGCGATTTACGGCTGTTAACCTGGAATACAGGATTGATGAATTACACTGCCCCCGATAGCAATACAGCTATTCTTAACAATGCAGCTATTTTCAGAAAACTAAAAGAAGCGGATGCTGATATAATCTGTTTACAGGAATTTTTTACTGCGGTGGTTCCCGGGAATCATTATAATTTTATTGATTCCATTGTAAAAACGCTAAACTATCCATACCATTATTTTTCGTTCGACATACCAAAATTTGAGGGGAATTTTTATAGTGGCAGTATCATTTTCAGCCGGCATCCGATTGTTGATACGCAAAAAATAGATTACCCTAAACCTTTTGCCGGCAGCATAATAAAAGCGGGTGTTATTATTTCCGGCGATACTGTTGATATTATCACCACCCGGCTCCAGTCTGTCCATTTTCAACGTAATGAGTACAGGGAATTAAACAATATAAAAAAGGGGATGGATAGCGGACTTACCGGCGCAAAGAATATCATATATAAATTGCGTCTGGGATATAAGCGAAGGGTGGAACAGGTAAATCTTGTAAAAGAACAAATCAGCAAAAGTAACCGCCCCCTTATATTTACCGGCGACTTGAATGATGTACCTGTCAGTTATACTTATTCTGAAGTAAGAAGTAACCTGAAAGATGCCTGGATTAAAAAAGGAACTGGATTAGGACGGACTTTTGTATACATTTCTCCCACTCTTCGGATTGATCAGATTTTTTTTAATGACCATTTTTCAGCCAGGCAGGTAAAAAGAATTTTTGCTGAAGGAGCCAGTGACCACAACGCTTTGGTGGCCGATTTGGTTTTAAAAAAAGAACAGTAAGAAAACAAAGGAAGTTTGGCAGGGTTTTCTGCAGATAAGATTATAATAACACCTTTTACGCAAAAACCTCCCTGCCGACGGCAGAGAGGTTTTAATCCGAAACCGTCCATCGAAACATTAGTTTTTTGCCAGATCAAATTTTCTAAATATTGCTTTTACACTGTTTTGAATTTCTCTGGAAGTAAGATTCCTGCTGTTCACCTCATCAGTGGTCCAACCCTGCCAAACGGTTTTATCTGTTTGGGTATCAATCATAGAGATGGTGACCGTCCCTTCTTTTACAGGACGTTCATCCCTTTCGTATCCTACAAACTGTGAGGGGTAATAAATGGTGGTGTAACGCCGGGTGTAGGGATTGTACACCAGTCTTGAATAAGGTCTTGAATATACAGGATTGCTGCTTTCCTTTGAAGTTCTTTCCACCAGCACATCATAACTGAGAAGTACATCAGGTTTATTTTTTACTTGCTTCCAACCGGATGTTTTTTCCAATTCAATGTTTACTGCCTCCCGTATTTTTAATTCTGTGAGGTCGTTGCGCTTATTGCGGTCATTGAGTCCTTCACCATCCTTATCTATCCAGGCAAAAGTTTTGTAGCGGCTGAAATCTGCATCGTCGTCTTTTTCAATATGAGCTGTGGTACCACAACCTGCAAGCAGGAAGACGAAAGAAATATATCCACTCCACAGCATAATTATTCTCTTCATATTTTTCGTTTTAGTGAAACAATTAATTCAACTAACTATAAACGAAAAAAAAGAGCCGGGGTTTACTAAGGAGTTGTGAAAAAATTACTGGTATTGTCAGTGGATTGTCATCCAAGGCCTACTTCGTAATGCTGTTCAGGAATTTCCACATCAGCAAATCCCTTTTTGATAAGGCGCTGCCTGAAGTTTTGCTGCACTTCATATTCTCCATGTACCAGGAAAATTCTTTTTACCTGTTTATTGTCCTGACAGGCAAGCCACTGGCACATATCTTCGTAATCGCCGTGGGCACTCATACTGCGGATGCTGCCTATTTCTGCATGCACTTCGTGAATTACTCCGTAAATGGAAACTTCCTTATCACCGTTCATCAGCCGTCCGCCTAATGAGCGGGGTTCACAATAACCGGTAAGTAAAATCGTATTGCGGCTGTTCTCGATATTATTGCTTACATGGTGCTTCACCCTGCCTGCATCAGCCATGCCGCTGGCAGAAATAATCACTATCGGCCCGTTTTGAAAATTCAGTGATTTTGACTGTTCCACCGTTTTAATAAATTTTAATCCCTTAAATCCGAACGGATCATTATCCGACTGCATTACTTTCTGGATGGTCTTATTAAAATACTGCGGGTAGCGTTTTACAACTTCTGTTGCTTCCACACTCAGGGGGCTGTCTACATAATAATCAAGGTCAGGCAGGCGGTTTTCCAATTCCAGCTGATTTAGCGCATATAATAATTCCTGGGTACGGCCCACACTAAAAGCGGGCATTATCAGTTTTCCTTTCTTTTGCAAACAGGCTTTTTCTATCCAGCGAAACAACATGTCGGGAGTGGTTACATTATTATCATGCAGGCTGTTGCCATAGGTAGATTCCATAATGATGTAATCTGCCTGCGGAAATGTTTCCGGCGATTTCAATATTGCATCCCGGTACCGGCCAATGTCGCCACTGAAAGTGAGCCTTGTTTCCCTGCCATTTTCATTCACCTTTACATGCACACAGGCGCTGCCAATAATATGGCCTGCATCAGTGTACATGGCCTGTACCCCATCTGTAACATTAAACCATTCATTATATTTCTGCTCTGTTAAATGCTCTACTGCCCTCTCCGCATCTTCGGTGGTGTACAATGGTTTTAAATAGGGTATGCCTTCTGCTGCCCGGCGCTTATTTTTATATTTTATATCGTCCTCCTGTATCTCTGCAGAATCTTTCAGCAATATCGTGGTAAGATCTTTGGTGGCTGGTGTGCAAAAAATTTGCCCGTCAAACCCTTCTGCCACCAACCGGGGTATCAACCCGCTGTGGTCAATATGTGCATGAGAAAGTATCATTACATCCACTTCCCCGGGATCAAACCCAAACTCCCGGTTAAGCATATCTGTCTCTTTACCCATTCCCTGGAACATACCGCAGTCAAGCAGTATCTTCTTACCATTTTTCAATGTCAGTAAATGCTTGGACCCTGTTACTGTTCTGGCTGCGCCGTGAAATGCTATTTTCATTACTTGATTTGATAATGTGATACTATGCTGATGTGCTGATTCTTTAACGCAAAAAACTCTTTAATAGAATAAAAAACCTGCTTAAAGGAAGTCCTCCATTAACAAATCGGCATATTGGCTAATTAGCGGATTTCCCTTTCGCTTTAAAAGACCATGTAATGTAAAACTCCGCCACCAGTTCCCCTTGTTTATTCCTGCCTGCTGATTTGGCCTTTACCGTTTTTGCTTCACCAGTGGCAAGGGTTTCTTCCACTGCCTGCTGAAACAGGGCGCCATCTTCACACACAAAACTGGTACGATCGGCGGCTTTCTTAAAATATTCAGATTCCACTTTTACCACCAGCATTGATACAGACGGGTTGAGCTTATATAATTGTGCCATTGCCAGAGCGCCGGTACTCATTTCAGCTGCCATACTCAGGCAGGCAAAATAAGTGGACCGGAACGGATTCTGTGAAAGCCATTTATAGGGCACTGTTACCACACATCTTTTTTCATCTGCTTCCCTTACACGTACCCCAGCCAAATATGCAGCAGGCAATTTTGCAAGCAGAAACATCCTGAACTTAACAGGGTGTTTCATCAATTTTAAAAATGCAGGGGCATTGGGGTTCATTATTACTCTTTGTATTGTGATGGATCGAAGGCTGCTTTCACCCAATTCTTCAAAAATTCAATTATTCTCAGTTTGCTATACCCTTTCCCCTCCTCCAGGTAGACCGAGTTTTCTGTATGGATAAGGGTACCTTCCCCATTAAGAATTAAAAATACAGGAAAGCCAAACCGTTGCGGAAATCCATATTTTGCCAGTAGTTCGCTATTCTTATTTTCCGGGCTGTAGTTCAGGTGGTACACCACATAGTTACTCTCTATATAATTTTTTATGTCAGCATCTTCTGTAATAAAATTATTGAACCTTGCACACCAGATGCACCAGTTGCCACCTACCTGAATAAAAACATGTTTGCCATTTTCTTTCGCTTCTTTTGCAGCAGCAGCAATGGCCTGTTCTGCATTCTCCACAGGCTTGTACAAATTAAATTTTGCCATATCCTGCGCTTTAGCTTCAAAAACTAAAGAAAGGATTAGAATTATTATCGTGAGTTTTTTCATTTCCATTAATCATTTATATAAACTAAATAGCAGCTGCCGGTTACTTTTTATCAATTTCCACCACGCAAGCCGTGGCTTTGTTATCATTTGCATCCACTTTAAAATATATTGAACCGTCATTAGCATTTGTAAATTTTGCAGAACGGATCAATATGCGTTGCAATGCCTCATTTACTTTGCCGATATAGGAAGATTGCCGGCTCTGGCTGATGGCCTGATTGAGTTGGTTATAATTCAATTCTTCCTTGCTTACCACAATGGCGATAAAATCTTTGTTGCCGGTATTATCTGCCTCCATGGATTGCGCCTTGGGGAATAAGCGATAACCGGTAATGCCACAATAAGGTGAATGTTTGGAAACTGTTTCACCCGGCTTCAAATAAGGAAACAACACATAACTGGTACTGTTGGTATCCTGCCCGAAAATATAGATATAACATTCAGTGGCATTTTTAACAGCCATTTTGAAACGGGTGCCCCTGGCAATCGGCGATACGGTTTGAAATAAATTGGCGGCCGTTACTTTCAGCGGAATACTTTTCCCACTGGCATTATTAACCAACCCAATATTACATTCTAACGGTATATTAGCCACATTGCTCCGCTTCGGCATAGGGTCAATTCCGTACGCTTCTCTTACATAATTTTTAAAATCACCATACCGTACCCAGCCCACGCCATTATCTCCCCAATCAGCTCCCCAGCTATTCATGATCTGAAAGGCGCCCCCGAATTTTTTGTCGTCATAGCCCACCACACACATGGCATGTCCGCCCATACCCATTTGTGATTGATCCATTCCCTGCGGCTTCCATAATTCATTGCCTTTCATGTTCTGCATAAAACTTTGACCCACCATCATGCCAATTGCAACCGGCGCATTTTTATTCAGGTGTTCTTTAATTCCCCTGATACTTATTTCATCTGCATTATCACCGTTAGTAATACGGGTAAAACCATGAATTACATTCGCTCTTGCCTGCTGTACATTGGAAGAATTGGGCTCCCGTTCACAATCCTGGTCGTTGTACGGGTATTGACTGAGCGGCAGTCCGCCATTTTTCTGCATCGTTTCCATAGCCCGTTGAATATATGAACCCTGGCAACCTTCCAGCCTTATCTGGTTGTATAAATAAGAAGGGCTGAAAGCAATACTGTTGGGGTCCTGTCCTGTTGCTGAAGCGATAGCAATAGTTTGAGCTGCATAGGCGCTGCTCCAGGCCACACAACTTCCCTGTTCGCCCTGGTTGCCCCTGCTGGGAGCAAAGCGGAGTAAGGAAACTGCTTCTGGTAAAGGGTTTTTTGTTGCATTATCTTCCAGCCCCTCGTATACGGATGCTTTGTTGAATTCATTTTTATCAAAACTGTAGCCGCTTTGGGAAAACAGGTTCTGCACCTTGGCCGGCGTAAGAATACCGCTGCGAAAGAGCAGGAACGCACCTGCCCCAAGAATTAAAAGCAGGAAAATTCCTTTGCCTTTAAATAATCCCAGCAGCAGTGGGAGCAATGACATCAATCCCCCACCTCCGCCGCCGCCGGGAAAGTTTGGTCTTCCTCCTCCCCCGCCGCCATCATCGCTTTGTTCGTTGGGATCTACAGGGTCGTCGGTCATTCTGATAGGCATAACTAAAATTTTGGTTTTAAATGTGTATTAAAAATAGGAAGTTCAGACGAATTAAAGGGGGCAAAGGCGGTATGCTGCAATATTTTTTTTCCGGCTGCAACGAATACAGCAAAGATTCGTCAAATTTGGAGAATATAAATTTAGCATGATTAAAAGACACTTCGCCCTGATAGCATTCCTTCTTGTTGCAGTGGCCGCATTTTCACAGTCCGTAACAGGCAAACTTACATTTGAACAGGGGCAGACATTCGATATCACCATACAAGTTAAAACAACTATTGCACAGCAGGCTATGGGGCAGGCCATTGACTTTAACGTGGATGCCGCAGGGGTTCATTCGTATAAGGTAACAAATACTACGCCGGACAATACCACCCTCAACCACCGGGTACACCAGCTGGCTTTCGCATTTGATGGTATGGGGCAAAAAATAAAAGTGGATTCCAAAAATGAAAAAGATATCAATGGGCAATTTGGCAAGCCCATCAAAAATTTGCTGGATAAAAAATATGACATGATCATTGACCCCTATGGCAAGACCCTGATGTCCATACCTGAAAAATTTGAAGCCGCTGAAACAGACAGCCGCATGGCCATCATCACCAGCATGCTGAAAGAACTGACAGACCTTGTGCAGCCCCCGAAAAAAGGAACAGCCAGTTTTTTCCAGGTGTTGCCGGAAAAAGAAGCCGGAAAAGGAGATACATGGACAGAATCGTATCAGAATGAAGCCGGGAAATTTGATGCGGCGTATGCCATTACCGAAATCAATGATTCCGTAATAGTGGTTGATTATGCTGCCAGCTCTGTTACTGTTACCAAAGCAGAAATGATGGGCAGTGAAACCACCACCACTATGAATAATAAATCCACCGGGAAAATTATCCTGGATCGTGTTACCGGTATTATCAGGGAAAAAACAATCAATACCGAATCCAATGGTAATACGGAGGCTTCTTTTGGCATATTACCGGTTACTTCCAAAACCAGCACTATTATTACTGTAAAACCTGTTGAACGGTAAGTAATTACTTCATGATTTCTATGCAGGGATAAAATTGTTACAAGAAAAATATCCGAATGCCAGGCTGATAATAACTTTATCGGCAAAATATAAATATAATATCCAGTCCTTGTAGAAAGTTTGTACCTTTTATTGTACAAAAATATAATCACATGAAAAGTCTTATTTTTTTGGCTGCAGCACTCATAATAATTCATGGCTGCGGGCAAAGTGATAAATCAGGTAAAAAGGAGCAACCCGGAGATAAAGAAACTACAGTTCCGGTGGTAAAGAATACCAGTACAAAACCAGAAAAAGCTATTTTTGATATTAAAGCAGCTAAAATTGTTTTTAAATTCACCGGAGCGGTGGAGGAAGGAACCGAAACACTTTATTTTGATGATTATGGCAGCATCGCCGTATTCGAAACAGATAAAAAAAGCAAGTTTGGCAATACCAAGCAGACAACCATCTGGCAAGACAAAAAATCAATCATAATTGACCATGAGAAAAAGATAATAAGTAAAACATCTTTTCGCCCAAAAGCCACTGAAGCGCCATTGCTTGCTGATATACCTGAAGCCGCAAGAAAAGGTATCAATTATGAAAAACTGCCTTCTGAAACCGTTGCCGGAAAAACCTGTGAAGTGTGGTTCAACGAAAAAAACAATATTAAATACTGGCTCTGGAATAAGATTGACTTAAAAATGCAGATGCAGAAAGCTTACGTCAGAGAAGCAATATCGGTAGAAGAAATTTCTGCTATACCTGCTTCCGTAATGGAAATTCCGAAGGATTATAAGCAATAATCGGTTTCTAATAACCAGGTTTTTTCCCACTGCAACTTTAAAGTTGTACCAGGAGATTATTTTTTCGGCACTAATATCCAACGAACTTATAAGCGTTGCTTACCTGCTACAAACCCAGCATGTACTTCTCACTAATTCTGTTTAATTATCCCCTTTAGGTTTGTACCTTTTAGGGTTTGGGGAAGGGAAAGTGGTTTAATGCTCTTTTTCGGGATAGGCAGGTTGAACCGTTCATCCGCCAGTTTGCCTGCTTGAAAAAAAGTAATTTCAACTTCTGATTTAACGGGTCCTACAATAGCCGAGCTGAACAGTGGCACCGCAGTAACCGAGTCTGTTACAGACATGCTGCCAAGTTTGGAGTGCTCCCACACTTCACCCTGCATCCCCGCAAAAGTCCTGGTGGCACCTGTCCTTTTCCATCCCGCCCGTTCAATGGTTGCAATCCCGTATTTGTAGGGGTCGTTGTATTTAAAATAACCGTCCACTATGGACTTCCATAAAGCCGGCGCTGTAACAATCCGGGAAGATTTGGTTACGCTGCCGTTCTTCATATCACAACTCCATATTGTATCCATTTCTGTAAGGGTAATCCATTCCCTTTCTCCCAATACCTTACCATTGAGGATGGTTTTTTCGTTGCCCCTTACAATCTCTGTGCAACCCCATTCCCTAAATTCTACCAGTTCCTCCCCCGTTGTGCTTATCTGTTTCCCATCCCCTGCTTTTATTTTGCGGATAAATTTTCCTGACTCTACATTATATCGTTTATATCCGATCAAATCAATTCCAAGAATCCGGTTGTCCCATGTAAAATTGTACCTATGTCCCGCAGCAGTAAGCGGGCTTTCCAGTTGTTTAGCAAGCAGCCTGCCAGATGGAGCAAACCCAATGAGGTCAAACTTACACCATGCTGTACCATTGCCGTTATCCCTGTATTCCCGAAATACAATTGCTGCTGTTTTGGTATCTAATTTATAGACAGTGTTGTCGAGGTATTTCTCAATTTCCCAAACCAGGTTCAAGTGATCTTTTTTGTACTGAAAAAAAGTAACAACACTAAGGGAACCATAATAGGGACCTGGGTGTGCTTCGAGTGGCGATCCGCCTTCCATTAACCCTTCAACAGGCCGTTGGTCAAGATTATCTTTTTTCAGGTCGCCGTGTGAAAAACCTGCATGCATGTAAAACAAGTTATGAAAACGGCAACGCATACGAATGTAACGGGAACCATTGCGCATCACCAGCCCCACTGCGAAGTCAGGATCAGTCGCTACTTCTTCTCCAACCGCCAGCCCTGGCCAGCCAGATCCGCTGCTGGCAGCCCAATGACCTTCCAGGTATGAACTACCAAAATATATCAATCTGTAATCATCAGGTATACCGGCAGGAACGGGAAACCAATATTCCTGATCGCCGGGAACAGTAGCAGGATTTACTTTATTTTGGTAATCGAGAATAGCCTTTTTGGATCGCTTTACAATCACAATTACATCGCCGGGCTCTGCTTTGGCCCAGTGCATAACATCTATGGCAACATCTTCAATATCATCAGGGATTTTTCCATTTGCCGGCACTGTGATGGAGATAAGTTCGCCATTAGTAGCGGTTTCAGTTGAAGTATAAGTTGTGCCTTGCATTGGGGCACCCTGTTTAGGCGGAGGAGGAGTAACTATCATCGGTGCACCGGGAATCATCATCACATCCACCTGTTCAGAACCGGATTGCACAGTTATTTCAGTTTCTGTAGTATTTTCACCCGGAGTAGCAGACAATGTTACCTGAACGGTCCCACGGAGGGTTACACCCGTCGTTCGTTGAAATCGGATTCCTTTTGGTAATGCCAAACGCAAATTGGACACCGTAAGTAGTTCATTCCGGATATTGGCTCCGTTAGAATCAAGGGTAACTGTAATGGTAGCTGCTGTACTCTGTTGGGAATACCGAATACCCTTTTCGTTTCCAGAGAGGGCGGTATTATTAAGATGCATGGTCTGTAAAAAAATTCCGATTATAGTATAAATAAGGTTCATAAGGGGAAGTTTTATGGAGTTATTTTAATATTAATAGTGATGTTCCTCAGCTTCTTGCTATTATTCAGCAGCAGGTACTATCTGGTAAAAACTTCATCCGTTGTTGCCCCTATTTGCCGGGGTGTTTCACTAATGGCTCCCTTTACAACTGAAGTATTAAAATTATAAAAACAGGGGAATCCTTTTCAATGGCTTTTGATTTAGGCAAAGAGACCGTGCGTTTTATGAAAATTAGAGAGAAAAAAAGACAAAACCGGAAATCCCAATTATTAAATTTATATGTCCTTGTAACCGGTTGACTATCAAAATTGAATTTGATTCCTGAGCAGATCATCCAGCGTTTCCCTTTGCCGGATTATCGTAACGGCTGACTCTTTTATTAAAACTTCTGCAGGTTTAAATCTTGAATTGTAATTAGATGCCATTTCAAATCCATAAGCCCCTGCATTATAAAAAGCCAGTATATCGCCTTCCCGTATTTCAGTAACCGGACGATTGGAGGCAAAAGTATCCGTCTCGCAGATATTGCCGGTAATAGTATAATTTTTTTTAGGCCCCTGCTGGTTGGAGATATTTTCGATCCGGTGATATGCATCGTACATCATCGGCCGTATCAGGTGATTCAATCCACTGTTCACCGCTGCAAATTCAATCGTACCTGTATCTTTTAATACCGTTACCTGTGCCAGCATATAGCCACATTCACTCACCAAAAATTTTCCCGGCTCAAACCACAATTGAAATTTTTTACCTGCCCCGTTTTTTTCGGGGTTCCCCGCCAGCGGATGATTGTCAAATGCCTCTTTTATTTTTTGTGCCAGTATTTGTACATCCGTTTCCACCTCGCCCGGTTTATATGGCACTTTAAACCCGCCTCCCATATCTATCACTTCCAGCTCCGGAAAATGGGGAATCAGTTCGAATAATACTTCTATCCCTTTTACAAATACATCTGCATCTTTTATATCACTGCCCGTATGAATGTGCAGGGTGCGGATAAAAATATTATTTGCCTTTACCACAGCCTCTATCTGCGCCAGTTGATTTACCGGTATACCAAACTTACTGGCATCATGTCCGGTGGATATCTTCAGGTTTCCGCCAGCCATAATATTGGGCCTTATTCTTATTCCCACCGGATACGTATGCCCGAATTTTTTCCCGAATTTTTCCAGGTTGGACAAACTGTCGATATTGATATGCACACCGGCTGCAACGGCTTCTTCTATTTCATCAAAGGCAATACCATTGGAAGTATAAAGAATTCGTTCCGGTTCAAACCCGGCATGAAGGGCCAGCTTTACTTCATTCATAGAACTGCAATCCACATTGCAGCCAATAGACTTGATGTAACGGAGTATATTAATATTCGTCAGTGCCTTGGAAGCATAAAAAAATCTGGTATCAGGAATGGAAAATGCAGCTGTCAGTTTTTCGTACTGCGCCTTTATTTTTTCTGCATGGTACACATACAGCGGTGTGCCGAATTGGCCGGCGGCTGCTAATAGTTGTTCGTATGATAATGATTCCTGCATGATTGCGAATATACTACTTCACTCATTACACTTCACACCTTCGGGGGGCTGGCAGCTAACAAAACAATACAGATGCCTGAGTTACGCAGTACACCGTACTATAAACAGTTATGCCATCCCTTTATGGAATGGCATAACAACTATTGTTCTGAAAAAATGTAATCAGTTTTCTTCTCCTTCGCCCTGTTCTTTGTTTACAATAAGCTCCCCGTTATCCGTTACCACCAGTGCGGCTGTTTCTTCATCATCCGTTTTAGTTTCTTCTGCCTTATTCTCTTCTGCAGTTGCTGCTTCCTGTTGTGCTTCCAGGTCTTTCATTATGGTAGGCTCCACCAATTGTTCTGCCAGCACTTCTTTTATCCGGGGCAGGTCGTCTGCGGAATTGATACCGAAATAGTCCATGAAGTTTTTAGACGTGGCATACACCAACGGATGCCCCGGCATTTTTTCATTGCGACCGGTGATAATGATCAGTTCTTTCTCCAGTAGTTTTTGCACTGCATAATCTGAACTAACCCCACGGATAGCTTCTATTTCTCCTTTTGTAACCGGCTGCTTATAGGCAATAATGGCCAGTGTTTCCAGTGAGGCGGAAGAAAGACGTTTCAGGAATTTATCGCCATTTAGCTGGGCAATGGTTTTGTGAAAGTCTTTCTTGGTCAAAAACTGCCAGCCACCACCGCTCTGTTTCATTTCAAATGGATAAAATTCAGATGCATATTTCTCCGTAATGCCTTCCACCGCAGCTTCCACCTGGTCGAGGGAAATTTTATCTTCCATAAAGCCAAAAGCATTATTCACCAGTTCTGTCAGATCCAGTGAGGTCAATGGCTTATCGCTTGCAAAAATCAGCGCTTCAATATGTGGTATAAGATTCGTTATTTCCATATAATACCTCAATCCGCCATCCGGCGGAGCGATTTAAATTCAGATACCAAAATTTTCATTTTGCTATCTGAATATGATAAAAAAACCAAGAACCTATCACAAAACAATCAAGCGAATGTACAATTAGCAGCAATAGATTAAAAACGCAATTATTAACACTTGCCTTACAGTAATGTTAGAAATTAAAAAGCAGGCTGCACCTAAGTTCCCCTTCGGGGGACAGGGGGCATTACCCCTTCAACGCCGCAGCACCACTCACTATCTCCGTCAATTCAGTAGTAATGGCAGCTTGCCTGGCCCTATTGTAGGAAATTTTCAATGACCGCAGCATTTCATTGGCATTTTCGCTGGCTTTATCCATTGCAGTCATCCTGGCGCCATGTTCAGAAGCATTAGAATCCAGTACTGCTTTATATAATTGTGTGTTAAGGATCTTTGGCATCAGTTCCGCAATCAGCAATTCCTTAGACGGGTCGTAGATAAAATCTGCTTTGGTGGCCCCGGCCTTCTTCTCCACTTTAGGAATAGGCAAAAACCGCTCCACTTCAAAGCGTTGGGTTGCAGCATTTTTAAACTGGCTGTAAATTACTTCCACCACATCAAACTGCTTCTCTTGAAACGCCTTCATCGCTGCCTGGGATGCTTTTTGCACATTGCCAAAATTCAGGTTCAGAAAAATATCTTTATATGAGGCATCTGTCTTATAATTATTCTTTGCAAAATGCTCATACCCTTTTTTACCAATACACCAGATAGACACATTTCCTTTTTTCTGCTGGCCGGCATATCTTTCAGCAATAGTGGCTTTGGCCAGTTTGATACTATTAGCATTGAAAGCGCCTGCAAGACCGCGGTCGCTGGTAATAACAATCAGCAACACCTTTTCGATAGTACGTTCTGAAGCAAGGCCCATTCCGCCTTCTCCATCACTGTTGCTCACAATATTGCTGAGCATTTCCTGCAATTTTTGTGCGTAAGGACGCATCTGGATAATCGCATCCTGCGCACGCCGCAGCTTGGCAGCACTTACCATTTTCATGGCTTTTGTGATCTGCTGGGTACTTTGTACTGATTTGATGCGGTTACGAACCTCTTTTAATTGACCGGCCATTGCGATTGGTGATTTTAGAGTTTTCCTGCCCGACTTCAAAATTATTTTATTTTGCGGCCAGGCGGGTATCACAGTTTGAACACTGCTTTTCAGGCGGCAAAAGTACGGGCAATGCCCTGAAATTCCATAGGCGGGGAAAAATAAAAAACACTCTGAAAAGGGTCTGTTATTAACTGGTGAACATCCGTGCCCCCGGGGATCTTCCGAAGGCTGATTTCGGCTATTGTGTCAGCAAAAATTCACGTTTCAACCGATAGATCATATATAATCTGCCCAGTTTTCGGCTTCTGTTTTTTACAGGTGTTTCACTTTCCTTTACCAAATGCAGTTGGATGGGACCATCGGCAAGGGTTTTTAATTCTTTTGGGGTAATGATTATATGTCCGTCTTTCACGGTATCGAGCCGGTCTATGCCCTCACTGCCAAACACTGTATCTGTCATTACCACCCTTACCACATCTCCGGAATCCAAACCAAGCAATGAAAAACGCAGGCTGTCCCGCCGCAGGGTGGCAGGAATATCTGCCGCTAGTTTTAAGAGTTGGAAAATAAATTCCTCTCTATACTGTTTGCTGGCATCGTAGGTAAAAACAATATTGTGAGGGCCATTAAATGTTTTTAACGGTTTTCGTATCTCGTAGAAAGCTCCGGTTATTTTTGTACTATCCCCTTTTATCAGCTCACCATCAAATTGTACCCTGCTCGGAGTATCCAGTGCCAAAGTGGCCCCAAACTCCCCCCAGGAACGAAATTGGAGTAGTACTGTAATGCTGTCGTTGTCTTCTTCACCTGTAACCTGGTAATCAAAAAATATTGCTTCGGGAATTATTTCTTTACTGCTGCCTATTTCTGTCCGCTTATCTCTGCTCCTGCAGGATGAACTCATCACCACTATTAAAAGAAGCACTGCCAGCGAAAATCGAATCATACAGGGCCGTTTGATTTTTTATTCAATTGAGGCCGGAAAGGTACGCCAACAAAAATAAAAATTCCGGATAACTGCTTCTTTTGCAGGTTTTAAACCCTGTGAAAACGGCTCAGGACTACAGACTAATATCTTATCTTTGCCGACCCTGATTAAAAGGGGGAAAATGCTGTCAAATTGGCTCACTACTATTTTGTAGCACCCTTTTTGACATTCCACTAAATCTCTTTCAAGGGGAACTCTAAACAATCCTAAATAAACTATTTATATGCTAGGTTTTATTTCAAAAATTTTTGGTGGCAGCAAATCTGAAAAAGATGTAAAAAAGATTGAACCTTATGTAGGTAAGATCAACCAGTTTTTTGCTTCCTATCAATCGCTCAGCAATGATGCCCTTCGGGAAAAAACACAGGAATTTCGCCGCCGTATCAAGGAACACCTGGCTGAAACAGACACTGAAATAGCTGCTAAAAATACAGCTGCTGAAGCGCTCCCTTTTAGTGATCTGATGGGTAAAGATGGCATATACCAGGAAGTGGACAAACTGAAAAAAGACAGGGATAAAAAAATTGAAGAAGTGCTGGAAGCTATATTGCCGGAAGCATTTGCTGTGGTAAAAGAAACCGCCCGCCGCTTTAAAGAAAATACTGAGATCAAAGCTACCGCCACACAACTGGACCGCGATTTGAGTGTAAAAAAGAAATACATCACCATTGATGAATTTTACTCCGTTTTTAAAAACAGCTGGACTGCAGCAGGGGGTGAAGTAACCTGGAACATGGTACACTATGATGTGCAGCTGATCGGTGGTGCCGTATTGCACCAGGGAAAAATAGCAGAGATGGCAACCGGTGAAGGTAAAACCCTGGTATCTACCTTGCCCGCCTACTTAAATGCATTGCCCGGGGAAGGCGTTCATATTGTAACCGTAAATGATTACCTGGCCCGCCGTGACCAGGAATGGAACGGAACTATTTTTGAATGGCTGGGATTGACCGTTGATTGTATTGACCAGCATCAGCCCAACAGTGAAGAAAGAAGAAAAGCCTACCTGGCAGATATCACCTATGGCACCAATAATGAATTTGGTTTCGACTACCTGCGTGACAACATGGTGCATACTCCGGAAGAAATGGTGCAGCGCAAACACCACTATGCCATGGTGGATGAGGTGGATTCTGTATTGATAGATGATGCCCGTACACCCCTTATCATTTCTGGCCCGGTGGCCAAGGGAGATGATCAGCAATACCATATTCTTAAACCAAGGGTGCTGCAATTGGTGCAGGAGCAGGAACGCATTGTCCGTACCTGTTTAAACGAAGCCAAAAAACGAATTGCCGAAGGTGATGATGATGCTAAAGGTGGTGGTTTACATATATTCAGGGCCAACCGGGGATTGCCAAAATACGGTCCCGTTATTAAGTTTTTAAGTGAGTCGGGCATCCGCGTTAAAATGCAGAAAGCGGAAAATTATTACCTGCAGGACCAGCAGCGCAATATGCATATTGTAGATGAAGAATTGCTTTTCCATATTGATGAAAAAAATAATTCAGTGGAGATGACGGAGAAAGGGCTGAACATGATAACCCGCTCTGGTGAAGATCCCGAATTTTTTATCCTGCCGGATATTGGTGTAAAACTGGCCGAAGTGGAAAAAAACACCGCTTCTGCAGAAGATAAGTTGCACCAGAAAGAATCCATTTTAAATGACTATTCACTGAAAGCGGACCGCATACATACTGTGCAGCAGTTATTAAAAGCTTATACTTTATTTGGCAAAGATGTGGAGTATGTAATTATTGAAGGTGCCATCAAGATCGTGGATGAGCAAACAGGCCGTATCATGGAAGGCCGCCGCTACAGTGATGGTTTGCACCAGGCATTGGAAGCAAAAGAAAATGTAAAGATCGAGGCAGCCACGCAAACTTATGCCACCATCACCCTGCAAAACTATTTCCGAATGTACCACAAACTGGCTGGTATGACGGGTACTGCAGAAACAGAAGCAGCGGAGTTATGGAGCATTTATAAATTGGATGTGGTGAATGTGCCCACCAATCTGAAAATGGTGCGGAATGATAAACAGGACCTTGTTTATAAAACCAAGAGAGAAAAATACAGGGCGGTAATAGATGAAATAGAAGCATTGAGAAACGCAGGCCGTCCCTGCCTGGTGGGTACTACTTCTGTAGAGGTAAGCGAACTGCTCGGGCGTATGCTGCAACAAAAAAAGATACCGCATAATGTACTGAACGCAAAACAACACGCCAAAGAAGCACAGGTAGTGGCCGAAGCAGGATTGCCGGGTGCCGTTACCATTGCCACCAATATGGCGGGCCGTGGTACGGATATCAAACTGGGGCCTGGTGTAAAAGAAGCAGGTGGTTTGGCCATCATTGGTACTGAACGGCATGAAAGCCGCCGGGTAGACAGGCAGTTGCGTGGGCGTGCCGGCCGCCAGGGTGATCCCGGGTCTTCGCAATTCTATGTTTCATTAGAAGATGACCTGATGCGTATGTTCGGCAGCGAACGTATCGCTTCATTGATGGATAAGCTGGGCTATAAAGAAGGTGATGTAATACAGCACAGCATGATCAGTAACAGCATTCAGCGGGCACAGAAGAAGGTGGAGGAAAATAACTTTGGTATCCGTAAGCGCCTGTTGGAATATGATGATGTAATGAACAAGCAGCGGAATGCGGTATATGAAAAAAGAAACCATGCCCTGTTTGGCGAACGGCTGGCATTGGATATTGATACGTCTTTCTCGTCCGTTGCAGGAAGCCTGATAGACAGTTTCAAAGAACAGGAAGATTTTGAAGGATTTAAAATGGCCTGTATCGTAAACTTTGGGCTGGATACCAAAATGGAAGAAGAGGAGTTTAAGAAAACAGATGTCAATACGCTTATAGACCGGTTGTATTTAGAAACATCTGAGCGGTATAACCAGCATAAAATAGAACTGCAAAAGCAGGCGGTACCGGTTTTCAAAAATATCAAACTTACACAGGGCAGTCATATTGAAAATGTAGTGGTGCCCTTTACGGATGGCCGCAAGCAATTGAATGTGCTGACTAACCTGAATAAGACACTGGGTACTGAGGGTGCTGAACTCACCAACTCACTGGAGAAGACAATAACCCTCGCCGTAATTGATGATGCGTGGAAAGAGCACCTGCGTGCTATGGATGACCTGAAACAAAGTGTGCAAACGGCTTACCTGGAACAAAAAGATCCGCTGGTTATTTATAAGGTGGAAGCGTATAACCAGTTCAGCAATATGAATACGGAAGTGAATAAGAATATTGTATCGTTCCTTTCGCATGCGGCTATACCTATTCAGCAGGATAATACTCCGCTGAAAGAAGGCCGCCAGCAAAAAACCGACATGAGCAGGATGAAGGCAAATAAAGATGATGTGGATAATGCCGGCCAGGATTATGCCGCCAATGAAAAGGATAAATTTGAACCCGGTGGTGGTGGCGATGTGGCCGTGAAGCAGGAGCCTGTAAAGGTAGGCCCGAAGATTGGCCGGAATGATGCTTGTCCCTGTGGAAGTGGCAAGAAATATAAGCAGTGCCATGGGAAGGAGGGGTAAGTGGTGAGTTACAAATTGAGATAGATTATATCTTAAAATTATTTTTATCTTTGAGAAAATAATATTAATGCCCGCAGCGCTTAATAATACACAACTGGAAATTCTAAAATTATTTCAGCAGGAACAATCAGAAGAGGACCTGAAGGAAATCAGATCTTTATTAACTGCATACCTGGCAGATAAAGTGATCCGGACAGCCGATAAAGCTTTTGTTGAGAAAGGATATACTCCATTAGTTTTTGAAAAATGGAAAAAAGAGCATTTTCGTAAAAGTGCATAAACATGACAGTTGTAATTGATTGCAATGTATTGGTCATGTGCCTTACTTCAAGGTCTCCCTGGCATACTATATACCAATCTCTTGTGACAGGTAAGTTTACTCTTGTTGTTACAGACGAAATCATACTGGAGTATGAATAAATTATTCAGGATAAATATGGGATTACTACTGCCAATGCTTTCATTGCCTTATTACGGGAATTGCCCAATGTGCATTACATAATACCCTACTATAAATGGCAGTTAATTGACACTGACCCAGACGATAACAAATATTGTGACTGTGCTATAGCAGGAAGTGCTGATTACCTTGTTACAGAAGATAAACACTTCGCAGTATTAAAAAATATTCCATTCCCTAAGCTGACTACTGTCAATATTGACAGTTTTGCAGCTATGTTCTCCCGCTATTAATAACTAAGCGCTTGTTAAGAAGAATCGTTTCTTTGCTTCTTCATAAATTTCTGTCCACTCCCTTGCTCCCCTTCAGTGGGATGGAGGGGTAAACCCCATTTTTTGATAGTAATATTTCTAAACGCCGGTTTTTGCCGGTTTTTTTTATAAAAAAGCATCAGGTCGGCCAGTTATTTTCTAAAAGCTATTAGAAGTTAAAAAAAAACTCTACGTTTGTCCCTTATTCTAAACCAAAAACCTAAAAAATGAAAAAATTACTTCCAGTAGTTGCGCTATTCGTTCTTTTCAGTGCTTGCAAAGGCAAAAAAGACGAGAAAAAACCTGAAGAAACAACTACAACCACGACCACTACTGATCCAGGTACTACAACCACAACAACAACCACGACTCCTGGTGTTCCAACCTTTAATGATGCTGATGTAACAGCCTATGTAAAAGCGTATGAAGATTATATCGCTGTTTATAAAACTGCGGCTGAAACAAAAGACATGAGCAAAATGGCTGACCTGGCTAAAACGGCACAGGACCTTGCTGCAAAAGCAACGGCTGCTACACAAAAATTGATGAGCAACCCGGAAGATGCTAAAAAACTGGCCGATTATATGACGGCTAAATCAGCAGAAGTGATGGAATTGACCAAAAAACTGACAGGCCAATAATAAATTTTCTTTTTTTATTAAAAAACCGCCCCTATCATTATGGAGGCGGTTTTTTATTGCCTCCCACAATAGCAGCGGCTTTATGAACCAGTGGAATTTTAAATAAATGAATTTTACGAGGGGATTTTTATTTTAACTTTAGTGCAGCCAAAACCTGTTTCCACTATGTATCATTCAACCAAAAAAAAAGTACACGGACTGCTGCACCCCGAGATCGTAGGTGATAAGCATTGGGATAAGTTCATCAATATCTTCATCATTGTACTTATTATTCTGAATGTGCTAGCGGTAATCGTGGAAACGGTGGAGCCTATTCATGATAAATACGAAACCTTTTTCAAATACTTCGACTGGATTTCTGTTATAATTTTTACTGTTGAATATGTATTGAGGGTATGGAGCAGCAATCATGAAGAAAAATATAAACATAGCATCTGGGGCCGGCTGAAATACATGGTATCACCCGGGGCTTTAATTGACCTGATTGCTATTGTACCATCTTACCTGCATGCGTTTATTGGGCTTGATCTGAGAGTATTGCGAATGCTCAGATTAATGCGGCTGCTAAGGCTTTTCAGGCTTACCGCCTATATGAAGTCGGCCCACATGATCATGAATATATTTAAAAACCGAAAAAATGAACTGGCCCTCAGTTTTATTCTTGCCACCTTTCTGATCATAATAGCATCCTGTGTCATGTACTTTGCGGAGCATCTTTCTTTTATCCCCCCGGAGACAGAAAGTAAATTCAAAAGTATCCCTGCCACTATCTGGTGGGCAGTAGTTACCCTTACCACCACCGGTTATGGTGATATGTACCCTGTTACAGATCTTGGGAAAGCCTTGGCAAGTATCATCATGCTTATGGGCGTTGCATTTTTTGCCTTACCCGCAGGTATCATTACCGCCGGCTTTCTTGAAGAATTCAGGAAACTCCGGGTACAAAAAACACATACCTGCCCCCATTGTGGTGAGCACTTTGAAATAGATGATAATAATCACAAAGAACATCATTAAAAGAGTCCGTCAAAAAGAAAATCCCACAAAGACATTTATTTCTGCAAAGAATCCTTTGTGTACTTAGTGGCCATAGCGGGATACATTTTTCCGCAAATACATTTTCCCACAAAGAACACAAAGAATTTCAGTAAGGCGTAATATACTTTATACTTTCAAAAACCCCTTTGTGTACTTCGTGCCTTTAGTGGGACAAATTTTCCCGCAAATACATTTTCCAACAAACATAGGAGACACAAACATAGGAGGGCACAAAGAAAGATTATTCGAATAATTCATACTGCTTTGTGCTCTCTGTGTCTTTGTGGGAAACTCTTATATTACCTTTAAGACAGTCTTGCTTATATACAACAGATTCTATTAAAACCCTTTCTTCGTTTTCAATTCATATTTCTGCTCATATTTTTCATTCAGCAGTTTATGCTTATCGGTCAGGTCTATCTTTCTGCCCTGGATAAAGGCAGCCGTTACATTACTGGTGCGCATATCCAATATGTCCCCGTCACTCACAATGATATTGGCATCCTTGCCTACTTCAATGCTGCCGGCTTTATCAGCCACACCCATGATTTTTGCCGCATTCAGCGAAATAGCTGCCAATGCTTCTTCTTTTGACAACCCATACGCAGCAGCAGTACCTGCATTAAAAGACAAGTTCCTGCCACGGGTTTGTGCATCATCATCTGATATCGCAAATAATACGCCTGCTTTTTGTAATGCAGCCGCAGTTTTATACGGCTGGTCCACATCATCATCTTCTGCAGTGGGCAGGCTGTGGGGTTGTTGTAATATAACGGATACATTATGCTGCTTCAATAATGGGGCCAACTGGTAACTTTCACTGCCTCCCACGATTACCATATCAAACCCAAATTCTTTTACAAAATCCAATGCCACCAGAATTTGTTTGGCCGTATTGGCATGCATATATAGTTTTTGGGTTTTGTTGAATAATCCTTTTGTTGCTTCAAATTTCAGGTTGGTTTCATCATGTGCAGCAGCACCATTATAGGCCTTAGCTTCTTTAAAGAAAGATTTCAATCCTTCTATTTTCTCCAATCCTTCTTTTACGGGATCTGATACCGGTGCCTGTGGTCCGCCAGCACCACCACCAAACCTTCCGAAATTAGGGCGGGGCATCAGCGTAGGCATATATACATGCATACCTGCATCAGTTTTGTAAGCTGCATCTTCCCAGTTCCATGCATCTAATTGCACTACTGATGATGAACCTGCTACAAAACTTCCCTGCGGCACTACATTGGCCATTAATATCCCGCTTGAACGGAGCGTATTGATCACTTTTGAATCTGAATTATATGCCACAAGCGCCCTTACATTCGGGTTCATATCGCCCATCTCCCGTACATCCTGCGAAGCCCTTACTGCCCCTATTTCCACCAGGCCCAGCGTACTGGTTGGCAAAATCAATCCGGGATACACCTGCTTTCCTTTTGCATCCACCACGTTGGCCTCTCCCGCCGGTACGGGTATATTGGCACCCACTTCTTCTATCTTACCATCTTTTATTTTGATGGTGCCATTCTCAATCACCTTTCCATTACCCACATGTATAGTGGCGTTTGTAATGTATATCACCCCTTTCTGCGGTTTAGCAGGTAATACAGTTTCCTGTGCGCCTGCGGCTAAAAAGAAACTAACTGATATTGCTGCTAATATTTTTTTCATGTGTATCATTTTAATTTTTTTGAATTATCGTCACATGTTATTTTAGTGGTTGTTGATATCGTCTGAATCAATTACCAGCAATCCATGATTATGTCCATGATCACTGCAGGTATGCATGATCTGGTAGCTGGGTTGTGCAGGGATGGTGGGGGTGCCGCTTCTTTTTTCCCCATTCATTTTTCTTACAAGGCGCAATCTTTCTGCATCCACATCCTTTTGTAATTGTTCATCCTGTTGCCGGTCGAAATAAATAGTACCATCAATAATCGTATATAAAGGTTTGGCATAAATACTCAACGGATGATCGCTCCATAATACCACATCTCCATCTTTACCGGTTTTGAGGCTTCCCACCCTGTCATCCACATGCAGCATCCTGGCGGGGTTGAGCGTTACCATTTTCAATGCTTCTTCCTCCGTTACACCGCCATACTTTACAATTTTGGCTGCTTCCTGGTTCAGGCGCCGGGCCATCTCCGCATCATCACTGTTGATGGCGACAGTAAGCCCCACTTTTTGCATAATAGCCGCATTATAAGGTATTGCATCTTCCACTTCCATTTTATAGGCCCACCAGTCAGAGAATGTGGACGCATAAGAACCATGCTTCAGCATTTTGTCGGCCACTTTATACCCTTCCAGTATATGTGTAAACGTGTTTACAGTGTAGCCCATTTTGTTCGCCACTTCCATAGCCGAATTTATTTCGCTTTGCACATACGAGTGGCAGGTAATAAATCTTTTCTTTTCCAATATCTCCACCAGCGCTTCGAGTTCTAAATCTCTTCTTGGAGCAACTAATCCTTTTTTATCTTTCGCATCATTAAATTCTTTCCAGGCCTTCTGGTAATCCTTTGCCCTTGTAAACGCATCCATCAGCACCTGCTCCACTCCCATTCTTGTATCAGGGTACCGGTTATTACCTGCCGGAAATGCAGAACGTTTTACATTTTCTCCCAATGCAAATTTTATCTGTCCGGGCCAGTTATTAAATTTCAGGTCTTCTGCATTGACACCCCAGCGCAATTTTATCAATTGTGTTTGTCCGCCAATTACATTGGCAGAGCCATGTAAAATATGAGAAGAGGTAACGCCGCCGCTCAACTGGCGATAGATGTTGATATCATCAGGATTTAAATTATCAGTAATGCGCACTTCAGATGTTACCGACTGACCACCTTCATTGATGGAAGCCGCCGCTATATGTGAGTGCTCATCAATGATACCGGCTGTAACGTGTTTGCCTGTACCATCAATAACTCTTGCAGCAGGGTCGGACAAACCTTTACCCACACTGACTATCTTTCCATTCTTTATCAGTACATCCGAGTTTTGCAGTATGCCTTCTTTTTCATTGGTCCAAACGGTGGCATTTTTTATAATAATGGTTTCCTGCTTTGGTTGCTTGCCATCTTCCCAACCAAAGGGTTCAAATGGATACACCACTTTACCTACAGTTGGTATTTCCTTTTTCTTTAGTGTATCCGGTTTTTCTTCAGCCAGTTTTACAAGGGTGGCCGTCCATGTTAATGGATTACCCAAAGAATCGGTTCCAGTTCCGTTCCATTCTGTGCCGCTGCTGATACCACTCAACCGGGTAGCAGTGGCAGGCAATGGTGTTTCTGCACCGGCTCCACCTCTTTGAAATCCCCCTCCGGGAAATCCGCCAGCAGGTCTTTTTGTAGAATCAGACGCCGGGCCGGGGTTGCCTGCCGGGCGCTGACGGCGCACCATTGGCGCATAACTGATTTTTACCTGCTTACCATCAAAACTGAATTTAGAATTCAGCGTGTCTTTAGCATACATTGAAACACTACTGGCACTCTTTACATCCATTGTATAATTCTCTGTACCTGCGGAGCTATTTACTGCAATTGTATAAGTACCCGCCACACTGGCCGCATCTTCTTTCACCATGTATTTTATCCCCTGTACCCAATTCTGCAGGATGATTGTCTTCTCATTAAATATGGGACCATTGGTAATTAAAAAATTAGCCAGTTTACCCGCATCAAGGCTTCCCACTTTATCGTAAATGCCTAATGTCATTGCCGGTGTCTTTGTCAATGCTTCCATTACTTTATTTTCACTCAGCCCGTATTCCATGGCTTTTCGAAGACTGCTCCAAAAAAGGCTTACGGTACGCAAATCAGAAGTGGTTAAACAAAAAGAGATACCGGCTTTTTCAAATGCAGCTGCATTGGTGGGTGCCAGTTCCCAATGTTTCATATCATTAAGTGAAACAAACCTTGCATCATTGGGGTCTTCCACATCCTGTGCCTGTGGATAGTTGAGTGGTAATATGAAAGTGGCATTGGCAGCTTTCATATCTTTTATCCGTTGGTATTCGTTTTGGCCGGCTTTAATGATAAACTGCACACCAAATTCGTCACCGATCTTATCGGCCCGCAGGTTATTCCATTTATCATTGGCTTCAAAAATCTGTGGGAGGTCCTGTGTTTCATTCCAGGCTTTCAGACTCAGGTTCAAACCTTCTGTGGCCGGTTTACTTTTATACCATTGTGCATCAAGATATGTTTGGCGAAGCAAAGCGATATAACCCATCATGGAGCCAGGATAGCTTTGTGCAGAAGTGCCTTTATTAAATGAATAATGTGCCGAGGCCCTTTCTTTAATGATCACCAGGTTTTCTTTTTCATTGGCCAGTGAAACTACCGCACCGGTGCCACGGGCCACCCCATCCCTGATATGGGAAAGTACAGTACCAAAACCAGCCTCCCTCAGGGGTTTTGCTTTAGTATCATCCACTGCAAACATCCGGTAAGCTTCTGCATCGCTTTTGATAGCCTGGTTCCATCCGTAAGCTCCTTTAGTGGCTGTTTCAAGTTGTGGCGGCTGCAAAAAATTAAATCCGCCGCCTGCTCCTGCAGGACGCTGGGCCGACGGGATACCATAATCCGCATAAATATCAATAAAGGAGGGGTAGATATATTTACCCTTGCAATCGACTTCCACTGCACCGGCAGGAGCTTTTAATCCGGTACCTGCAGCTACTATCCTGCCATCTTTAATTACCAGCATAGCGTTGGTTATTACAGTACCGGCATCTTTTACAATAGTGGCATTGGTAAAGGCATAATATCCATGCCTCGGATCAGCCACTCCATTTTCGGGAAAGGTGGGCTGGGAAAATGCCCGGATAGAAAGCAGCAGTAATAATACAGCTCCTTGCAACATCTTCAGTTTTCGCATACAATTAGTTTTGATGAATCAACTCATATAATTTCTGCGTTACTGCAAAGGCAGCCGTTGGAAACAGTATGGTTGAAATGATTTGAGAATCTTGAAAATTAAACAATTACCCGTGAAAGGTATTGAAAAACGATTTTAGTCAAAAAAAATGATTTTACCCGTTTCATTTGGGTGAACGGCAAGTTCTGTTATTTGACGGAAAAAACTGGCTTACCTTTCAGCCAGTTACGTGTATTAATTAGCTATAACTAATACACGTAAATAGTTTTACTTTTGGCATTCAAGAAATCAGCTATATGCCTGTAAGCAAGCAAAGAAATAGTTCCGCTGTTCATGCTGCTGTCAAAACAGACTTCAGCCTTACGCCCCGGATAGACCAGGTGGGGGTGGAAGAAAGGGCTTCCCGTTTTACCAAACGGAGCATCAAGAAAGAATCGAAGATGAATGGACTGAAGCTGGTGCTGAACATGATTGACCTGACCACACTGGAAGGAAAAGATACTGACGGGAAAGTGAAACAGCTTTGTTATAAAGCCATGCACCCTCATGATGCTTACTCTCACCTTTCTGGGGAGGCAGAGGGGGCCGTTCCAACAGTAGCAGCTATCTGTGTGTACCCATCTATGGTAAAAGTGGCGAAAAAGGCATTAGGGGATTCAGGGATAAAGGTGGCTTCTGTGGCCACGGCCTTTCCAAGCGGACAGGCGCCAAAGGAAATAAAAATAAGAGATACCAAATATGCTGTGAATGAAGGAGCGGATGAAGTGGATATGGTAATCAGCCGCGGAAAATTTCACGAAGGTGAATACAATTTTGTGTTTGATGAAATAGCGGCTATCAAAGAAGCCTGTGGCGAGGCCCGGTTAAAAGTAATTTTGGAAACAGGAGAATTGGGAACTTTTGACAAGGTGAGGCGTGCCAGTGATATTGCCATGCAGGCAGGAGCTGATTTTATAAAAACATCCACTGGTAAGATACAACCTGCCGCCACTATGCCCGTAACGCTGGTAATGCTCGAAGCCATCCGTGATTTTTATTATAAAACAGGGAAAATGATTGGCATGAAACCGGCGGGAGGCATTTCCAAATCAAAACTGGCCCTGCATTACCTGGTGATGGTGAAAGAAGTGTTGGGAGAAGACTGGCTTACGAATGAATGGTTTCGGTTTGGCGCCAGCAGCCTGGCCAATGATGTGCTGATGCAGATGGTAAAAGAGAAAACTGGATTGTACCAGAGTGCGAATTATTTTTCGGTGGACTAGGCCCCCTGTCCCCCGAAAGGGGAGACTTAGATCTAACAGGTATTTATTTATGCGGAATGTCGAAAAGAAAAACTTTACTATGAAGGTTTAATAGTTGAATTAAGTTCACTTCCCCGCGTGGGCGGGGCGAATTGAGGGAAACAAAATGCTTTAGGAAAATGGGGGTGGGTTGATGCCCAAAGAACAGAAAGTACAAGAGTGCGACGCAACGAAGATGCCCGGAGTTGCTGTCGCCGGGTACATAAAAAATAATTTATGCCAGTAGCTAAGAAAAAAAAACCAACGAAGAAAAGCAACACCATCAAACTGAAGTTCGACACTTCCTGGTCATACTCCCCTGCACCGGAAAGTAAAAGTGCAGCTACTATTAATAAGCAATATGATCTGTTTATTAATGGGGAATGGCAGAAGCCGCTGAGTAAAAAATATTTTGATACCATTAACCCGGCTACAGAAGAAAAGCTGAGTGAAGTGGCAGATGCCAGTGCGGCGGATGTGGACAAAGCGGTGAAGGCGGCCCGAAATGCCTACGAAAAAGTGTGGAAGAAAATGCCTGCTAAAGAAAGAGCTAAATATATTTTCCGTATTGCAAGAGTGATGCAGGAAAAGGCAAGGGAGCTGGCCATCATTGAATCATTGGATGGTGGTAAACCAATCAGGGAGAGCCGTGACTTTGATGTACCAACAGCGGCGAACCATTTTTTTTATTATGCAGGATGGGCGGATAAATTGGAATATGCATTTCCTAACCGTACCACGGAACCATTGGGTGTGGCGGGACAAATCATTCCCTGGAACTTTCCATTGCTCATGGCCGCCTGGAAAATAGCGCCGGCATTGGCTACGGGGAATACTGTGGTATTAAAACCGGCCGAAACAACATCATTAACAGCATTGAAACTGGCGGAGATCATTCAGGAAGCCGACCTGCCACCAGGTGTGGTGAATATCATTAGCGGGGCAGGTGCAACAGGCGCAGCTATCGTGAATCACCCTGATGTAAATAAGATTGCATTTACAGGGTCAACCGATGTGGGAAAGATCATACAAAGGGCTATTGCCGGCACTAATAAAAAAGCAACATTGGAATTGGGTGGTAAGGCTGCAAATATAATTTTTGATGATGCCCCTATAGACCAGGCCGTGGAAGGTGTTATCAATGGCATATTCTTTAACCAGGGTCATGTATGCTGTGCCGGTTCAAGATTGTATGTGCAGGAATCGGTGGCTAAAGAAGTGATCAGAAAATTAAAAGACCGGTTGGAATCATTGATAGTGGGCGACCCGTTGGATAAGAATACGGATATTGGCGCTATCAATTCCAGATCGCAATTGGATATCATTCATAAATATATCAGTATCGGTAAAAAAGAAGGTGCAGAAATGTATGAGAGTTCCTGCCGGTTGCCGGGCAAAGGATTTTTCTGCAGGCCAACTATGTTTACCAATGTGGCACAAAGCAACCGAATAGCGCAGGAAGAAATTTTTGGGCCGGTATTGTCAGTACTTACCTTTAGAACAGAGGATGAAGTGATTGAGAAAGCCAACAACTCGCCGTATGGGTTAAGTGCCGGTGTGTGGACAGATAAGGGTTCCAAAATTTTCAACATGACCAAACGCATGAGAGCGGGTGTGGTATGGGCCAATACGTTCAACAAGTTTGATCCGGCTTCTCCCTTTGGCGGATATAAAGAAAGCGGGTTTGGAAGAGAAGGCGGATTGCATGGACTTTCTGCCTATGTAAATATTATAAATTAAAAAAGCCACGAATTGCACAAATGACACGAATAAGAAAAACACATTGCCAAAGACAATCAATTTGTTTTAATTGTATTTTTCGTGCCATTCGTGTAATTCGTGGCTAACAATATTTTTGCCGAAGGCAATCAATTTGCATTTAATTGTATTTTTCGTGTCATTCGTGTAATTCGTGGCTAACAATATTTTTGCCGAAGGCAATCAATTTGCATTTAATTGTATTTTTCGTGTCATTCGTGCAATTCGTGGCTAACAATATTTTTGCCGAAGGCAATCAATTTGTATTTAATTGTATTTTTCGTGTCATTCGTGTAATTCGTGGCTAACAATATTTTTGCCGAAGGCAATTAATTTGTATTTAATACTATATGGGAAAAACATTAATTAAAAAATCTTCGCTTTCAATCAGTGAAAATGGTTTAGAAAAAAAAGCTGCTGCCAAAAGACTGGAAGTGCTGAAAACCTATAAAATTTATATTGGTGGACAGTTTCCCAGAACCGAATCAGGCCGCTTCTATATTCCCACTAATACAGCAGGAAGAAAACTGGCCAATGTATGTCTGAGCTCAAGAAAAGATTTCAGGGATGCTGTGTTGTCAGCAAGAGGTGCCGTAAGCGGATGGAGTGGCCGTGCCGCCTTCAACCGCAGCCAGATACTGTACCGTATGGCAGAAATGCTGGAGGGAAGAAAAGCGCAGTTCATAGAAGAATTAATACTGCAGGACAGTACCAGGGCAAAAGCTGAAAAAGAAGTAATCCTTGCTATTGACCGGTTGATCTATTATGCAGGCTGGTGTGATAAGTTTCAGCAACTGTTCAGTGCGGTAAACCCCGTGGCTTCTTCGCATTTCAATTTTTCAGTACCGGAACCAACGGGTGTGGTATCCATTATTGCCCCGCAGGGTGATTCATTATTAGGATTGGTGTCGGTGATTGCTCCCGTTATTGCCGGTGGTAATACCTGTGTGGTGCTGGCCTCAGAAACCAAACCATTGTGCGCAGTGACTTTTGCCGAAGTACTGAATTCTTCTGATCTGCCGGGCGGTGTGGTGAACATTTTAACAGGGAAGCCTTCTGAACTGGCTTCCTGGTTTGTGGGCCACATGGATGTAAATGCAACTATTTATTGTGAAAATAATTCTGATATGCAGAAAATGATAAAAGAGAAGTCGGCGGCCAACCTGAAGCGTATTTACATGTATGATAAAGTAAACTGGTATAGTGCTGAAGGAGAATCACCCTATTTTATCATGGATACGCAGGAAATAAAAACCACCTGGCACCCTGTTGAAAATATTGCAGGTGCCGGAGGCGGGTATTAATTTTTGGTAAGGTTTTTGTCATATACAACATACATGAAACAGATCATCACTTTATTTATTTCTTTTTTAACAATTACTTCTTATTCCCAAACTTATAACCGGGCAGATGCCGATACCAATGGGAAAAGTGCAGTTGACACCAGTTCTGTAATTGTACATACAGACCCCCGGCTGGAAATGCTGGTAAAAAAACAGGCGCAGATCAATGAAGTAACCAGTCGTGACAGCCGGAGAACCGATAAAGGTTTCCGCCTGATGATCATCAGCACCAACAGCCGTGATGAAGCGATGGCAGCCAAAACAAAAGTGTATACCTATTTTCCGGAATTGAAAGCTTATCTCTGGTACCAATCGCCCTATTTCCGGGTGAAGGCAGGCAATTTTAAAGACCGGAAAGATGCTGAAGCTTTTCAAAAAAGGATGAATACTTATTTTCCTAAAGGCGTTTTTATTATGAAAGATATTATAGAGGTAAAAGCAGGAAAGGATAATGAGGAGGCCGACAAGTAATACGTCCCCGATACAATAATTTTTATAAATCCCTGCAATAACCGGCAGGGATTTGTTTTAATGGCAATCGCAGCATCCGTTTGAAGCGCTATTTTTGCAGTATGCGAGAGAAAATAAAAGCACTGGCAAAATTATATGCCCCGGAATTAATTGCTGTACGGCATCATTTGCATGCTAATCCTGAACTGAGTTACCAGGAGTTTGAAACCTCCAAATACGTGCAGGGCAAACTGGCGGAGTTGGGAATCCCATTTGAAGTAAAAGCCACTACAGGTGTGGTGGGTTTATTAAAGGGTAAGAATCCGGATTCCAGGATTATTGCTTTGCGTGCTGATATGGATGCACTGCCGATAAAAGAAGAAAATGATATCCCTTATAAATCAAAGAATGATGGGGTAATGCATGCCTGCGGACATGATGTGCATACCACCTGCCTGTTGGGCGCTGCCAAAATATTAACTGAGTTGAAAGATGAATGGGAAGGCACCATTAAACTGATCTTTCAGCCGGGTGAAGAAAAAAATCCCGGTGGTGCCTCGCTGATGATAAAAGACGGGGTGCTGGAAAATCCACGGCCACAGGGAATACTGGCCCTGCATGTGCATACGATGATGGAAGTGGGGCAGCTGAGTTTCCGCGGTGGACAGGTAATGGCGAGTGCAGATGAAATTTATATTACGGTAAAAGGCAAAGGCGGACATGCTGCATCTCCTCACTTATCTGTGGACCCGATACTGATCGCTTCGCATCTTATCATTGCTTTGCAACAAGTGATAAGCAGAAATAATAACCCTTTCAATCCTTCGGTGTTATCGATCACTTCTTTTAATGGTGGCAATACCACCAATGTAATTCCCAATGAAGTAAAACTGATGGGTACATTCCGGGCTATGAATGAAGAATGGCGTTTCAAGGCGCATGAACTGATAAAAAAATTATGTACTGATATAGCAACTTCTATGGGTGGCACGGTGGACCTGCATATAGATGTGGGCTATCCCTGTGTAATGAACAATGAACAGTTAACTGCTACTGCCATGCAGAAAGCCGGTGAATATGCCGGTATTGAAAATGTAAGTGAAACAGAACTGCGTATGGGTGCTGAAGACTTTGGCTATTATGCTCAACTGATACCTGCCTGCTTTTACCGCTTAGGCACCATGAATAAAGCCAAAGGCATTACGTCCGGTGTGCATACTCCTACTTTTAATATAGATGAAAATGCGATTGAAGCGGGTATGGGAATGATGGCGTGGCTGGGAAGTTCTATAGAGGTTTGAACTGAAAGGGTATTATAAAACTACAATATTAGAAAGTTAGTTTACAATTTATTTACTACCTGATAAGATTAACAATCCCCTTTTGAAGGTATTCTTTATCATCATTCAGAACTCTGTATTTAATTACCCATACGTAGCTATCCTGAGGCTGAACAATTTCATTGAATTTCCCATCCCACCCTCTTGCAATATTATTACTATTAAAAATATTTTGCCCCCATCTGTTAAAAATGCTCATTGAAAAACTTGTTACATTCTCACCGAAGCTTGCTTTGAAAATATCGTTCTTTCCATCATTGTTTGGGGTAAACCCGGAAGGGATATAAATCTTACAGGCGCCCTTTGTTACAACGATTTCATCAGTTTTTAAACCGCAATTATTGGATACCTCAAGCGAATAAAAGCCGGGCTGCGTTACTGAAAAAACCGGGCTGGTCAATCCATTATTCCATAAATAAGTTACCCCGTTATTATTTTGCACCCGTGGTTGAAGTACAATAGTTTGGCCATCGCATATTACAGTGTCTTTTCCCAAACTGAATATTGGTTTATATTCATAGCTCACATTTATTGTGTCTTTTGAAATACACCCATCTCTCACCACCTTTACAAAATACCTTCCTGGCTTATTTACAGTAAAAGTCTGGCTATTACTGTTATCCTGCCATTGATACTGCGCCCCCGCAATATAAGCACCCAGTATTAATGTTTTGTCTTCACAAAGGGTGGTATCCTGACCCAGGTAAACAACCGGCAAAGGCTTCACGGCAACGGTTATGCTGTCTCTGTAGGTACATCCATCCTTTGAAACATCTGCCCAATATATTCCATTTTGATACACTTTTATACTGGGAGACACTGCACCGGTACTCCACAAATAACTGGCTGCACCTGCAACGCCTGCATTTAGGAGTACTGTATCTTTCTCGCAAATGGATGCATCCGGTCCCAAACTATAATTGGGTAGTGTTTTGAAGGCAATACTCACACTATCCCTGTACCTGCACCCAGATCCATTTTCCTCTGCCTGGAGCCAATACAAGCCATCTGAGCTTGTATTTATGCTTGCTGTGGTGACGCCTGTATTCCACAAATAAGTTACGTTTGATGGAGCAGGTGTTGGTGACAGGTTTGCGGCCTGGTCAGAGCAGATGGCTTGATCATTCCCCAATGAAAATACCGGCAAGCCACGCACTGATACATTGATAGTATCACTGGCAACACATTCCCCAATATTGGTACGGACCCAATAAGTGCCTGCCTGAGTAACGTGGATAACGGTGTCTCTGCTGCCTGTATTCCAAAGGTTGCTGGCATTAGGGATGTTCATCCTTAATCGCAATGTATCTCCCGCGCAAATGGTAACGTCGTTGCCAAGATTTACCTGAAAGGGGCCTGTATAAACTACTTTTCGAATTGTATCCGCTCCGCAGCCATTGGCATTTTGTAATATAGCTTTTACATAATATACCCCTTGAGTACTATAGATATGTGTCGGTGTAAAAGATGGAGAACTGTTATTAACCCCGGAAGCCGGGTCGCCAAAATCCCATAGTATAGTGCTTACTCCTGTGAGGTTTTGTATGGAAAAACTGATATTCTGAAACTGGCAATTACCTGTGGCAATAATAGGATACCGGAAATAGCTTTGCAGATAAGTGGGCAGGTTGAGATTTGAATATTGTTGACCGGAAAAAACTTTTCGTCCATTGTAATTACATAAAGCGCCTGCAGCTTCAGGATTCGAGATTTCATATAAGTGATCGTTTATGTTTATATACATTTTCCCGTTATTTCCAATCTGAATAGCCCCGCCCCTTAGTCCGTTAATTGAATCAATTCTATATCTTGAATTTTGTATTTGCATTTGTGTTGGTAAAGAGGCATTAAACTGATGAATGTAAGCAGCATAATAATAATCGGTGCTTTGCCGTAAGTCATAGTTACTCGTTGTATATAATTTATCGCCTGATGGAGAGAAATCTATCCCAAGAGGGCCAACCCCTACAAATGAAAAAACATAAATTGCAGTATCCGCTGCAGGTGGATCGGTATTTAGTATTTTCAGTCCATTACCAATTCCTGTTTGTATATCAAAATCAAACAATTCCACAAAGCCCATTCCCATAAAAGCCGCTGCCAGCCTGTTGCCTAATGCTGATGCTTTTATACAACCATTATTATTTACCTTATCATCGAAATAAGTTGCTGAAACCCGCCGCTTGGGAATGAAAGTACCAGGAAAATAAACCGGGTTGGCTGTAACCCCGTTTTCTGTTATCAGGTAAGAAAAGTATTTATCCGACTCTATCAGGTGCCCGACAACCCAAATATCTTTTTTGTTACAATGAAGTACAGCAGTAAGTTTATACCCAACCTCTGCCCCCCCCAATAAAGGAATATTTTTTTGTCCTGGAACTATTTCTCCCAGGCCATTTCGCAGCTTCATGTTCAATACCGAATAATATAATGAGCTTATATACTGAGTGGTAAATTGCACTCTGATATGGAAAATTATAAATAATGAGTCGTGACCCGGATAGGGTATTGCCAAAATAGGTTGAGAAACCACTTCGTTATCTGCACCGAACAGTTGGATACCTGTAGGTACATCCGTGGAAGGGAAACGTTGAAAGTTACGGTCATACACTATTCCCCAGCTACCGGCATAAAATTGCAGGTTTCCGTTTCTATCGCTGTAGGAGGTAGTTCCTCTTCCAATTTCAAGCCCGCTTATCGTTGTTGGATATCTAACCGTATCAGGTATTGAACCCTTATTGAAGTTTACATAATAATCATACCCAAACATCCAGTTATCAGCTTCTAATTGAGCATGGCAAGGCACTCCACTCCAGCAAAAGAGAATTGCTAACCATATAAAAACAATGCCTTTATTCATACATAGTTAATATGAAAGTTACTCTTCTTTGATTTCAATCCCAGTATCATAATATTTTTTAGAAACCTTCTTCTTCCGGGGATCATAAAAAAACCACTCCCCATCTCTTAAAGGTTGAAAGTATTTTCTGACAATAATTTTAGGGGGTTCTGAATTTCCTCTGGGAACCAAAACAGAATATCCAGTCAATGTATCCAATGAGTTTAAATAGTTCCCTTTCTCAATAAGAATATTCTTCTCATATACTTCACAATACATCTCTCCCATACAATTTTTGATGTATAAAACAATCTTTTTACTCCCTCGTTTCTTTTCAACAGTATCAATGCATTTTACCGGATCAATATTTATGCTGTACTCTTCAAGAAATATTGTGCTTTGTGCTTCACATTTAGTCAGTGAAAAAAATAAAAAAAGAAGCAATGTCTTTTTCATACTCTATCTTTTAAGCTTTATAAGCTCGCCGCAATCAGAACAGTTATAACCCGGTATCGCATTGAGTACAGCCCCATCTGGCGCATGGAAATCATGAATACGAGCAGTAGTAACCTTACTATTTTTGAGCCGCTTTGACCATGAAATTCTTTCAGTTGATTAGCCCTGAGATCAGCAGCCTCTTAAACATCTTATGCAAACTTAGAGATTACTCTTCCTTTATTTTTTTAGGCTTACCGAAGCCAAAACCATACCCAAGCCTTATATTAACCCAATTAAAATCGTATTCAATCGGGCTGCCGTAAGGGCTGCCCTTATATTTATGCAGATTATAATACCCTGAAAGCTGGATGAATTGATTGTTTTGCAATGTTTGCCTGTAACCGCCACCTGCACCAAAACCAAATCCTGACTGATTTGGAAGTGCATTGGGAGACCTGTATAAAGATATACCTGCATCAGCGTTTAAGAAAATCTTATCTCTGTAAATGTATCCAACCAACCCCAGTCTAAGAGGAATAAAACTGACTTTCGAGCCTAAAACTCCTTTAAACCTGCTTAACCCAACATGCAACTGCGCAGCTATATGAGTACTAAACTTTAACTGATATTGCACACTTCCACCAATACTCACAGGAGTAGCAGTACCAAGGTTTTCTTTGGAAGGAATACTAAGATCAGGCCCGAGAGAAACACTGTGTTCCAATTGGCAAAAGGAAATACAAGGAATAGCAAACAAAAAGAAAATGAAAAAAACTTTCATAATTATTATTTTTAAATGTCCTTAAAATCGTAAGCAGTTGGCCTTCCTGCACTTTGTGTCAGCCGCCATCCCTTTTTTAATAGCTCAAAGGCCTCCTTACCGACATAAGCGCCTTTCTTTTTTAAAAATACAGTTCGTAGCGCCTTTAAGAAGATGTTATATAACTCCTGTGATTCTGAATCTTTTGAAACTGTTCCAATATCCCCTTCAATTATTGCGTTCATTTCTGCTTTCGATCCACAGGGTCTAAAAGAGATTGATTGGGGTTTATGAGCTGATCAATTGCATACTTAACACCCCCTTTTGATTGCTTAACCTCCCTGACATTTACCTGAGTTTGCTCATATGTAACAAGAAACGCTTCACAAAAATCTTCATCCTGGCTTTTTGCTATGCCGATTAATGGCAGCTCGAGTAAAGAAGAATAGTTTCTCATTTCTGCCTGGTCTAACAAGCCTGCTAAACAATAATCTAATTTATTGTTTTGTTCTACTAAAGAAATTAAACTTTTTATGTCATTAGAAGTTCCATAAAAAAAGGTTTGCTTTGACATTATACCTTTATCATAATTTAGAATTTTTCTAACTCGCAATTTATATCCCGGGTAAATTCATCTATATCTACAATAAAACCTGTCCTTCCTGCGATCGGAAAAACATTAATGAGATAATTCTCACTATCAATAAGTTTTACTACTGTGACATTAAAATACTCCAATGGAACTTCCTTCACACTATAGTTGCTCCATCCATTAACCTTGCATAACTCAGCAAATTCGCGGGCAGGCCATAAAGGAAATAGACCCGCATTTTCTAAATCTGAGATTCCGAAATTACCGCTATCATCTGCTAAGGTATACATCATCTCATTATCTCCCACCTTCTTAATAAAATATTCATATCGTTGCTGTGGACTTAGCAATATGACACTTTGAACTTCGTTATGCTTATAATGCAAGCTCATATTTATAAATAAAACGTAAGCGATACCATTAAAAAAGAGTAGCCTAAAAGCATTCCGATTCAGTTCCTTCACTTGCCCAGATAGTTTACCTTAAATCATATGCCTCTGGCCTTTCGAGGCTTTCGGCAAATCTCCATCCTTTTTTAAGTAAATCGCCCGCTTCAACTCCTAAATAATGAATACCATGTTTTACAAAGTGTTTTTTGATTTTTTTTACAAATAAATTATAGAGTTCGATTGACTTATCAGAATTTGAGCTAGAAACAATAATGCCTTCAATTATGGCATTTTTTTCAACTATTTCGCCAGCTGGCCAAAAAATAATTGAATCGGGATTAAGAACCCCACTTACCTCATACTTGAAGCCTCCTTTTGCTTGTGCAATCTCTTCTATTAAAACTTTACTATCCTTATGAACAACAAGGAACCTATCGCAATGAAACTTGCTAGTATTAATTGCCTTTCCCAAATTTGAATATTTTAACAAACTATCATACTCTGCCAATGAATTTTTCTCCTTTAAACCTGCCAAAAAATACTTTAAAGGTATACAAGCTTCAATATCTTGAATATATGCCTTTACATCATTGCTTGTAGCGTAAAAAAAGGTTTGTTTAGACATTATTTAAAATCTCAATCCTAAAAACCAAGTCATCGAAATCATCATCAGGATAACCATCATTACAATTATAAACCCTATAATTTTCGTTTTCTTCAACACACATGGCACCACCATTATGCCAAGAATGAATTGTCCCATCCTCTATCATCCAAGCATTGTATACTATTAATAGCCTATCCTTTGACTTTATTATCATCTCAATCATTTTTGGCGCTGTATGCTCCCATAGAACTATTTTGTTAGGAAATTTTGAGTCATTTATTTCAAAAAGCCCTTTGGTTTGCAAAACAATACCTTGCTTCCAAGCACTCTTTGTACTCAAAAAAGTCACATTTAATTTTGTAATGCTAGAATAAAGTTTGAATCTGTCAATCATTTTCAACTCTATCCCGTTATAGTAAATAGGTTGACCTTTTGACTCCATAAATTGTTGCTGAAAACTCATACTTTCAAATTATCTTCTAAAGGGATCTAATGCTCTATGCTCATCTGGCCAAACTCTAATAAACTCAAATAGCCCGCCATCTCTTTGTGGTATAACATGATGATGTAATTCCATGCTTTCCATTTTGCCGGTAATTGGATTTATTCTTTGTGGCGCTAGTCCTTTCTTCATCCTTGCCATGTTGCTTGCGTCATAAACAGTACCATTTGCCGCTGCTTCATTCTTCCAATACCGCTGTCTTACCGTATTCCATTTAGGCACATTTCCTTTAACTGTTAAATTAGTAATATCATCACCTACTTTCCATCCATTTTTAATTATATTATTTTCAATTTTAGCCTCAATTACTTCCTTTGTTAAAAGTTCAAATCCTTCTTGGGCACCTTTTTTAGCAATTGACCCGGTTCCGAGTGTAAAATAATCAACTCCCGCCATAACTAAATAGCCTAAACCGGCTTTCCAGTTGCCTTTCGCAAAATTCTCACCGGAGTTCACCAGCGATCCGACCACGGGTATTTCATCAGCTATATTTCGCAATCCGGACCTCAGTTTAATTTCCCTCGCGGCAAACATGGCGCCCAATAGCTCCGTAATTACTATTTCCCCTCCCCCAATATCAACCCATTTGCTGAAACTTTCTGAATTATCCCACTCAGCATCAGTCAGTTTATAGAATTTCTTTCTTGACCCCCAAAAACGATACCAACCGCCACCAAAAATACCCAGGTTCTTGCCTACATATTCCCACCCCTCAAAGCGGGTGCCTATTAAATCATCAGGGCCATGTATCCATTTTACTCTAATGTACCTGTCCCCATTTTTCACCCATCCTCCTTTTCTCACCCATCCCTCACCTCCATCAGGGTCAACAACGTTTACAGGATCTGCATCCATTGATACATAAGGGCTGGCGCCTTCATCATAAGGGTCCACTCCGTTCCACCTTCCTATTTGTGGATCATACATTCTTAAATCAAATTCATTCCACCCCGTTTCTTCCTCCTGTTCACTGTATTCCCCCTGGTAGCCATGTTTATTTTGTAACTTATTAAAGGCACGGGAACTAATGCCGGCTATCTTTAATCCATATGGATAATAATGGCTTTCTTCTGCTATCCGGCTATGTTCCTGGCTTACCTGAAGGTTGTCAAAATATACATTTTCATTACTTTCATTACTCAGGTACACAAATACCCATCCGTTTTTTGGCGCCTTCTTTTGCAGCATCATCCAGGCAGACGGGTTGTTATTTTGGCTTACCCTTACATAATCACTTCCCACATCAGGAGTAACAATATCCTGGTCGATAAACTTAAACTGTTCATCTAAAAAAATAATATTTAAAAATGCTTTTGGTGCAGTAGAAACCGGCCCGCTATTAGGCTGGTTTTGTATAAATAGTGAAAATGGGATGTTATTGTTCAGACTGCCGCCGATTCCGGTGGCATTGCCATGCCCCAATACCCCGGCTTTATTTACTGATAATGCATTTTGCAATGAGCCAATAATTGGGCTAAGCGGGTTGACACTACCTCCTGTTGGGTCATTAGTAAAATAAAAGTAATCAACCCTCCCGCTGATAATATCCCCGGCCATTACCTTCATTATTGTATTGGGACCAATTTTTCTAGTTGGATCCAATACAGTTAACCTGGACACACCGGTACTATTGCCGGGCCATGGGCTATTGTCCATCCTTGTTTTTATCCATTCATTAATTCCAGGGTCGGGGTTACCGCTTGAATTAACTGCTCCAAACAGGGGCGCCTCAGTTGCCTGGGCGCTGTTCTCCATAGTAGCTTTATAAAACTCTTTCTGCCACTCCTCAGTAAGTACCATTCTGGTACTTCCCAAATTATCCTTTACAAAATATTCGAATACGCCCTGTTTGCCACCCGGCCAACTGATTCCAAAATTTCCGGCATTCAATTCATAATCAATAGTATTAACCTGTGCATGAGGGGTTATGATTTTTACCCGGCCTTCTTCATGTACTATAAATTGCAGTTCATCCTGTACCCATGGTGCGCCTGCTGCTATAAATTGCTCATATACAAATTGGCCCATGTAGGTGGTAGTGCGTACGGAGTTATCGGCATAAGTCACCTTTTTCTTTAGTTTATCCCCCGAGGCATCATAGACAAACTCAATAGTTGATTTGCCGGGTATTATAATTTTCTCCGGCTTATTCATGAAATTATAAATAACTCCATTCTGCGAGTTATCAACGATATTCTTATTAAAATCCTTTACAAGGTTGCCATTTATGTCATACTCATAATCATCCGCAGTATTGCTTCCATCCTTAAAATCACCTAACAAGCCGTTATTCTGGCCCATTATTACATTTATATCATTTACATTGGCCAATTTATTGCCTGCTAATCCCGAAGTTCCCGCTACCGCCTTATAAGTGTATTGCAAATCGTCAACGATTATGCCATTATTAATACCCGGCACTACACCCATATGCTTCATGAATTTTATATTACCGTTACCATCCTCGTATTCGGTATTGCCGGAAAAATCCACTTCACTGTTTGTCCAGCTATCTGCGGGTCTTTTTTGCTGGTTAAAATTGGCCGCCACAAAACGATCCAGCCTGTCATAGACGTAATCATATTTTCTGGGTGAATTATCTCCCTGCGACTTCCATATTGTCCCTGTTATACTCCCATTACTTACCCCGGACAAAAACTTGCCTCCGGCATTATCATAACCCAAATAGAGTCCAAAATACTTATCCCACTGACTGTAATTATTAGTACTCAGCACATAATCCTTATTTATACCAGTTAACCATCCGTGGATATTATAGTCGTATGCAAAAGAGGTTATTTCATTTTGACCTGTGGCAGTATAGCCAGGTGCAAGTCTTTTTGTTTTTAATTGCCCGAGTTCATCGTAACTGTATTCTGCAATTTGTTTATAAAACGTATTGTTGAAATTTTTATACAATTTTGTAAGTCGGCCAATTTTATCAAATTCATTTCTGGTAGTAATAGTAAAATTTCCATAAAAAGTATGACTTATATAGGAACTCACCTTCCTTTCTGCAAAATCATACTGATTGGTGACATAATCAATATTGTGAGAAATATTCTCGCCCAGGTTTTGCAGCGAACTCCCGTTTTCATCATAGTAAGCGGTGGAAAATGTAAATTCATCATTGAAAGGATTATTATCTCCATCAATAATTCTGATTTTTTCTCCCGTTATCATACCAGTAGTTCGGTTAGTGGGTATGGTTGGTTCAATATCGGGATTAGACCCTGTGTTATATGCTAATGTATTAGTAAAATTAAAACTGTGTGCCCCTGCATAGGTATAATTATCATAGTGGGTAATAGTATTGTAGGCAAGAGTCTGAGCATTACAATTATTGCAATACTGATTTGTGCCCGATGTCCCTGCCACAGGGTTATCCACAAATATGGAAAAAGCGAATTGTATTCTTACCGAAGGAGAAATTTCAACAACCCCATTGTTCTGGCCGTTTACATACGTCTGCATTGCTGCCCTGTCAGCAGTATTATCAAAAAGACCTGTGGCAACTTGCCTGCCCAGATCATCATACAAAATAAATGACCACTGGTTTTTTACTTTTTGATTCGCATCCTGAGTAAGTACAAGCCTGTCTTTCCTATCATAAACAAATGAAATTTCTCCTGCTCCTGGCTGTTTTTTTGTTACAGGTCTTCCTTTTTCATCATAGGTATATGTAAAGCATAGTTCATCAATAATATTTTGGGATAGATTCCAGCCACCTGCCCCATCAAGATACTTAACAGCCTTGGGAGAAATAATATACCTTAATCGCCCAAAATCATCGTATGTATAATAAGTACAAACCCATCCAGTATGTTCTGATGTAAGGCCCGGCCCATCTGCCGCTTCCTGCACTTTTTTAAGAATCACATTCCCGTTCCAATCAGCATATGTAATAACCTTATTGTTTTTTTCGTCATAACTGATCACTTTTGTAAGCTTTCCAGTAGCATATACATTTACTGCTGAGGTAGCCGGAATGGAAGTGCCTGAATAGTTTAACGTCCACAGATGTACCTTTTCCCAATCGTAATTAAAATCATAAGTCGTTGAAACGCCAATACCGCTTCCTCCCCAGCTTTGACCGGGTTGCATTGCTTTTATTATCCGGTTTAACGGGCTATTGTCATACTCTTCTGCGGACCATGTGGGTGCACTTGTTGGTTCGCCAAAAAAATTCCTCACATAAGTTGGCTGTTCGGTTGCAGCATTCTCCTTGTATTTCCCGGATTTATAACTGGTGGCGTATGAAATAAAATCTTTTGCAGTCCTGCCGGCGGCATCGTATTCATAATGTTTCACAATATCTTTCCAGGTGTCTCCCGCTGAAGGACTTATACCTTTCTCTACATCCTGTATTGGTCTTCCTAATCCGTCTAAATAGGTTGTTGACTGAAGTTTGTCTCCAATAGGGAGTCCATCAGCCTGGTACCAGCTTATTACTCCCCTTTTTAATACAGTTATCTCCCTTATATAATTCAGATTTTCAAAATCAATAGCCTGGTAAGCCGGTATTATTGTAAGTATATTACTGTAGAGCGATTCGGTGCCACAAGTGATTTTTCTTCTGATCAATGTTTTACCTGTAATGGTAAGGCCGGTACCGGGATAGGTTTCAGAAAAACCAATAGCAATCCAGGAACTTCCTTCATAAGACTGCTCCCATACATACTGGTAACTTGCCGGGTTGCAAAACCCTCCAGTAGCAGGTGTGCTGCTAACAAAATTGAATGTGTTATATCCCGGGTTTTGATTGGCCGAAATAGTTCCCTGGTCAAGTTCAGGCAAAATTACCTTAGCAATGTTAGTGTAATAAAAACCTGCCAGTGTTTGCGTCAGACATCTGTAAAATTTTGTTTGAAAAGCCGCCGGAGGAGCATAACAGGAAGAAACCTCCCCGCTGATAGTATTCCAGTTTACTTCATCCGTAGATTCCTCCCATTGATAACTGTAGATAGTTCCTCCGCCAAAATCAACACAAATATTTGCTGGAGAAGCGCCATAGCTTACAATTTGTACATCCGGGCTTATCAGCATTGAGCCAATTAATACATTTAAATCGGCTGTCTGCCCGTTTAAATCCTCGTAAACTCCAACATAGCCCGTACCGTAGGTATTATCCCATTGCACCAAACAGTATACCGGGCTTAGTGTTGGATTAATATTCTGGCTAATTATAGTACCGCCGCTAACTGACCACGAAATAATAGTGTATGGATTCAGTTGCTGGGAAAACTGCGCTTCATAATATTCAGTTGCTCCCGGTTGCACATTGGAGGGCCCTGTTATAGTAGCGCCTTGCCCGCTCAATTTAAGCCCTGAACAAATTGAAAATATTGCAAATATCCAAGCTATATAAATGCGGGTGTACGTTTTCAATATATACATAAAATACTTTTTAGCTCGCTCTACTGTTTATAATTATACTCATACGTTTTAATCACATTTCTTTTTTCATCTCTGACAGTTTTCAATCTGCCCAGTCCGTCATAGTCATAGTATGTAATCCTGTTTGAAGCATCACACTCAGATGTCTTTCCTGCAAACGTATCATACGTAACAGTACTCATACGTGCATTGGAGGGATACAATCTTACCTCGTCAATATTCGCACCTGCAACTTGTACATTACTTACCCCACTCAGTCGCCACTCGAATAATTTCCAGTCACCAACTGTAGCAAGCAATGTACCTGTTTGTCCATTTACGGTTGCATACCCCCAGCTTAAACTCCATAGAGTTACAGTATAATTTCCCGGATGCAGCAGGGCTTTATTAAGTGTCCCTGAAAAACTCCTTTTGCCAGTAACAAATCTTTCTGTAACAATTGACGAGCCATTAATCATTGTCCAGCCCCCGGAATTATCAGTTTCAAAGGATGAGTAAGCGATATCGTCTGACCCGGCGTTAGAAATAGTAGCGATAGGAAGTTTATTATCATAATCATATATACTGCTTATTTTGTCATTGTCTGAATTAATTTGTACCGGGTTCCCCTTCATGTCATAGATAAAGGAGCCGATCTCTTTATAATAAGTCGGATTAGGATTTAGTTGACTGCCGTTAAATTGCATCAGCGTATTTAACACAGGCTGATCACTTCTTAACGCATAGGTTTTAACAGGTTTAATATCTCCATTAGACAATATGCCTAATTCTACAACAGAACCGTCAGTTACATGAGTTCCGAATGAACCACCTATGGTTTGAGTTGATACCGGAAGATTTAATATATTATTGTCTTTTAGAGACTGCATTACACCACCCATAGTATAATCAACAGGATAGTATATATTGGTTTCAGTTGTGCCTCCCCTCGAATTCTGTGATACAACTTTTGAAATCTGATAGTTTAGCGGATTATAATAATAATTCTCAACTGTTAAAGAATAGTCATTTGCGCTATTATAAACATATTCCTTTTTCTCCCTGATTTCCATCCTGCCAAGCACTGGATAATAGATCTCTTGTATAATTGCACCGTTACTGTTTGTGTATTGCTGCGGCGGAGCCACGCTGCAGTCTAAATAGTTTATGGTGGGCAACCATTTTCTTGAGACAAAATGCGGACTCACATAGTCAATTGCAAATCTGTTATAGTCATACTCGCTCTTTTTAACAAGTTTTCCTGTTTTATCAAATACTTTAACGGCTTTAGGCACCCCATAAAACCAGTTTGCCAATCGCTGTTTGGAAGAATAGGGTGGTGATAATACCGGAACATAAATACCGTCATCAGCATCAGATCTAAATTCATAAACTGTTTTGCCAATATTATCAGTTGAATTTTTGTTAATCACTTCAACTCTTGCATACTGATTAGGAATTAAGTTATGTGCAGAAAAAGAATAAGCATTATATCGTGTGACGGGATAAATCTGTGGATTAGGGGGTTGAAGAGCTATGAGCCAATTAGCTATTGTAAACATAGCATTTACAAATACGCCAAAGGTTCTGGTTACATCAGCAAAAGTGGCGGGTCTGATATGAGAAATATCAGAAAAATTAGCTGTACTGCCGGCAATCTTAAATTGATCCTTGTTCATGTTCGTCAACCCGCTTATGCTTCCTACTATTGAAGACACTTCCTTATATCTGCTGTACACATTTTGAATGCTGATTCCTGGTTTTTTTTGATTCCCGCATGGATTTATGACTGTTGTCCCGGTAATTGAGTAATCACCAATATCATAACCCCAGCCCGAAGAAGCGCCAGACTCCTTTCTATAACTGTATTCCGTAACAACATCTTTGGAGTGATCTATACCATCATACATTTTTACACTTTTTACTCTTATACCACCTGCTGTCACCTGTTGATTAATTGGCGTTGTTATAAAAGCATCATTTTGCTCATACTCATAACTTAAACTACCGCCATATGGATACTGAATTGACTTAAGCGTACCTGTCTCTGCATAGCCTGCAATTGGCTGCTTAGCAACAGAAGGATTCTTAAATTGATCGGGCGCAATACCCCATACACCGTAGTTTTGCGAATAGGTGGGTGGCCCAAAAAATTCAGATGTTATTCCATTATCAAATCCTATATAATTTCTATATCCCCAATGGTCTGTATATGCACTAAACATTGGTGGAACAATATCGTTACTATATCCCTGTCGCTCTCCCAGATTATAAGCAAATGTATGGGGCGGTTCAGCAAGACCTTCTTCTCCCTCCTTTTGAACAGACTTCAGACAAAGCCTTGCATATAATTTATCTGTATTCGTAAATGAGAAACCCTCGTTTACAACCTGTGTATACAAGAAATATCCCTGGGAAAATTTCCACTTATATTTGAGTTGGTCATCATATTTAACATGGATTTCTTTTAATGATTTGTCCGTTGGTACGTCTATCCTGTAATTAGAACTATACACAAAATCAACTCTCTCTTTTGGAGAGCATACAATACTTTTAATTCGCTTGAAAATACCCTGTATCCGCTCTACCGTAAGAGACACCTTGTTTTCATTATTGTTCATTGTGGTAACCTGGGGAACTTTATTTCCATCCATGGCAATGGAATAACTATCATAAGAAAGCTGGATTTTGGTGTTAGTTAAAGGGTTTGCTATTTCAGATAAATTCCATTTACTTACGATATATTGACCTATACCTGTTCCCTTGGTTACTTGTCTTGATTCAGCCGGAGCGGTACTTTGACTATAATGAATTCCTGATCCGGAAGCACCGTTTTGCATATAGTAGGAAAAATTGTCGTATTTTATAACTTCAGATAAATCTAAATCCCTGAATGTATATTTTATACCCTCTTCATCAATAATTCTAAATTCAGATATTTTCGTTCTCACTCCGCTGTTAAACATATCAGTTGTGTCAAATTGGATTTTTAGCTTTGAATCAATCACCGTTTTAATCTCCCCATTTTTACCAATAAAAAAACTGCCGCTTTTACCATTGAATGAAAAACTAAACATATCCTGCTCCCTGTCCGCTATATAAATAGGCAATTGCATATAATTAGCATCCCCGAAAAACAAGGGTGTATATCCTCCTCCGTTATCAACCATCACAAAAGGGTCAACACCTGAATATAAATATCCATTCGGGAAATAATCCGGATTATAGGTGTAATTAGTAGAAGTGGTATAATTAATCTTTTGGTCATCTGGCTCTCCTCTTTGATTTCTTTGTACAAAGCCTCCGCATGCAAGCTCCCATCCCGTTCCAATAGCAGAAGATATTTCAGATACTTTAAATCCACTTCCATTTGTATAAACCAAAGTAGCCCCAACGCTTATCCTGTCACCATGATCAGCATACTTATAAATAGGTATACTAAACTCAGCGGCGCCGGTCTGCAAATCCACTTGCCCAATAGCTATACAATTTGCCGCAATAAAACCCGTTAAAAAAAGCAAAAATCTCATCGTTCTCATAAATTAAACATTTTTAATTCTTTAAAATACCCAACCCGTACGAATCAAAACGGGCTGGCTTCTTGGAGTGTTTTTATAACTTAAAAAATCATAAGAAAGCTGGAATGTCAACTTTCTCTTTTTTGAAATATTTATCTTTTTACTAAGCCCCACCAGGCCACTCTCCTGTGAAGTTTGCACACGTTGAGGCAGGTCTAAATTTCGTAGTTGTGGCAAATAGTTTCTTTCATAGCCTCCCGAAAAATAATAGTTACCCTTTATTTTCCAATCAATATAGCTGCGAAGCCCGAAACCCTGGTTTGATAACTGGATACGGCTGAAAGAGCCAAGTCCAAGCTTATATGAACTTCCAATACCTATCACACTTTTGCTGTTCAATTTATAGCCGATTGAAAATGCAAAGTCCCCCATGCTTGGCAGGTAATTATTCACTTTTCCGAACTGGACATTCCCGCCTATTTCAAGCCTTTTTAAGAACGGTTTGGTTTTCTCCTGGTTTATTTTAAAATCCGGCATAGGTTCCGGATTTCCGGATAGATCAATAAAGGCAACCTTATTCTTTAATGCACTTAGCTGATCGTTTGCCGTTTGCAATTGCTGGCTGATATATTGTGCCGGATTAGGGCCAGCCGTTATAGCAGCATTATTTACAAGCTGCTGCACCGATGCTCTTGTTTGCACACCTGCAAATGAAATTGTCCCTGTGCCGCCGGCCGGCACCCCAAAAACAGATGTCAACGCAGAATTCTTTTGCATAAATTTTTCAAACGCTGGGATTTTATTCAACATTGCTATTGCATGCCTTTCTATTCGTGTAGGATCACTTATAACCTGCTTATAGTCCTTAATAAGCTGGGAATAGTAAAAAATATTCTTATTTAGCTTTTTCAACTGCTTTCCCATTCCAAATTTGGAAAGCTGCTCCTTTAAGTACTGCCTTCGCTCCCGTAAATATTTTTGTATTGACCCTGCCGCATCAAATTTTCCTTTCAGCGCTTCCGCTTTAGCGCTTGCCTCTTTTGCTTTAGCCAGCATTGCTTTATTGATGGGCAACAAGCCTGATCCATTTCCCTGCAGGAATTTAAGGGAGGTTTTTAACGTATCAAGGAATGGGATATAATTACCTGTTGTGGTTTGTTCCGGGCCTGCGCCTTTCTCAGTCAGTTTATTCCTGAGTTCGGCATATTTAGCCGGGCTTTCGGCGAATAAAACCTTAGCAGCTGCTGAGTCAATTTTGAATAATTGTTTCCGGAGTTTTTCTTCCTCTCTTTGCATTTTATTGAGCACCTTTCTGCTTTGCGCAGTAATTTTCTCATCCACCTTCTCACACCGGATGGTGGCGGTGTTAATATATTTCTCCGCCATTTTCCCTCCGCCATTAACAGCAGTATCCTGCGGGTAAAGAACTATGGAACAAAAAAGTAATCCGGCCAACGCAATAAAACGGAATAGCATAGCTAACTTATTTATGTTTGTTAATCTGATTTGTTCCTCTTCTTACAAATAGCAAATACTTCATTTTTTACTTTTACACAACATGCTCTTACCATGCTTATACATGCAAGCCGGTATATGCCGGTTCCATCACCGCAAAAACAATAGATGCTGTTTCCTTGCCTTCTTTACTATTTTTTCAACAAAAAGAAAACTTGTTCCCACCAGCGGCAGGAAATTAAAGAGGAGTGTTTGTCTGGTCAGAGAAAGAAACTATACAGGTCTGGTAACGGATGCAGGCTTTACATTATTCTAAGTAAAAAGTAAATTCCTTCATTTTATTGGCTGTATAATTTCCAATTTGAAATTAGGGAGTAATTCAATGCCTGCCAAAAAAACAAAAATAATTTATTATCATTTCACCAATGCTTAAAATGCAGGAACCATTTACTGCGTAATAACCCTCTCATTCTGTCCTGTAGCAATAACATTTTTACATAACAAGAATATGTCTCGGTGACTAAGCCATGCTTTAATCAATTACATTTTAGCGAAGGCTCGTTTCAGCAGGGAATAATTTTTATCTACCTGATCTTTTTATGATACCAGGGGCCTTTATTACCGCAGGCCCTTCTCCCCTTTTCCAAAAAAAACCAGAAGAGGTGCTCAGTTTTTTCTTTCCCGGCCTTACGGCAGCACTTATTGTTTCCGGCTGCACGTTCAATGCCCTGGCAGCATCCGTTATGCTTTTATATATCTTCCTTCTTTTACCGGCAAGCGTATACTGCGTTACCGGCACACACATCGCCTTTTTCCTTTTTTCCTTTATAGCCTGTACCATACTGTCCACATTGGCATGGGAGGGGCCTTTCCCTTTTATCCAGTGGCAATGGCCGGCAAAAACCCGGGAGCCGTCAATCACTTGCCGGATACGGTAACTCTTCACATTTGCAGATGCAGCTGCCTCTTTTACACTTCCGTATATATGTATTCTCCTGCCCCTGCGGTTATATTGCGAAACGATTCCGATATATGCATCCCTGTTTTTCTTACGGGCTCTTACAGATTCCGGTACTTTTAGTTTTAGCTTACGGGCTTCACCACGTATCCACATAAAGCCATTGCCATATTTGTCTTTTCGGCCAAGGGCATTTCGTATCGAATTCAGGTCAATCCCTGTTTCCTTTTCGGCCAGTGTAAGAGATGCAAAGGTTTTCAAAAAATCACCGTCCAGGTTGTATTGAGATACTACCATATTCATACTGCCATAGCAAGTTCTGGGCCTTCTCCCCTTTTTATATACTTCCTTTATGATGTCGGATAAATTGGTAAGCATAAGGTTCTCCGGGCAAACGTTAAAAGTATCTTCGTCCCGGCAGCTAACAGTTAGTGTCTTGTTGTTCAGATTAAATTTTTTTACAAAAAGGTAATACACCAGCCTGTGTACCGGTATGCTATAATGTTTCCCTTTATAGAAAGCATGTCCTCTCAGTTTACCAATTGTTGCAAGTCCTGTCTTTGTGAGGCCTTTGCGGCTGTATGTTTTTATAATTTTTTCGGGTGCCAGGTAGCTTCCACCAGTACCTTTCTGTTCCACCCATTTTTCCAAAGCCTTAATACGTCCATAACAGGATAATTGAAAGGAACCCTCCAAACTGGGAATATCTTTCCAGGTTTCTCCTTTCAATTTCTTTACTAACAGATTTTTGTATGGGTACATAAAAAATTACTGCGCTGAAGTTAATTAGAAAACTGCAAACTAAAACACGGGACTGGAACTCAGAAAGGCTGTCTCAAAAATATTTAAAATTAGTTTTTCCCCAAGACGCAATGTCGCAACGCTTGATTTTCAGTTATTTTATTCTTTGGCCGTAGCGTCTTTGCGTGAACTTCTGACTTTTGAGACAGCTTCGTAGCCCAAAAGGGGCTATATCAAAAACATTTTCTTTACACTATCTGCCATTACAGGCATTCCTTCACCCGAAAATGAATAAACAGCACATTATCACAAAGTTGGTACAACTAAGACTCAAAATAACTTCACTTTTTTTTTATTGAACCTAACAATATGATAAGGCTTAGCTGTCAAGTCGTCAGCTCCAGTTAATTGCAGCCTTAACTAGAGCTAAGAAATTCTTAACCTTACTTATCGGTACTGATAGCTCCAGCTGTTAAATTGTCAGCTCGGGTTAATTGAAGCATTAAGTACAGCTAAGAAATTCTTAACCTAACCTAAGAAATAGTGAGGTTAACCTAACAAAAAGTGAGGTGATTTTATGGGTAAGACACTAAAAAAGGGGGGGCTTACACCGTAACTTCAGCGAAGGCGATGCAGACAGGTCTGAATGGCAAATTAATCAGCCCCGAGCGCACATAACTTATCTAAAAGACTTTCAAATCAACGTATTATCCTGTTTTATCATTGGATATCTTCGACTTATTATTTTGTACATTGCATCACTTTTTTGCTGAGCAGCATTTATTCAGCCGGTAACATAATAACTCTTTATGCAAAACGATTTACGTAAACAACAGGCCCTCGAATACCACGCTAAAGGCAGGCCCGGAAAGATAGAAGTAGTACCCACCAAAGAAGCTAAAACACAAAGGGACCTTTCCCTGGCTTATTCACCCGGTGTGGCAGCACCATGCCTGGAGATTGCTGCAGATGTGGAGAATGTATATAAATATACCGCCAAAGGAAACCTGGTGGCTGTTATCAGCAATGGTACCGCTGTACTGGGCCTCGGTGATATAGGCCCCGAAGCGGGCAAACCGGTAATGGAAGGCAAGGGCGTACTCTTCAAAATATTTGCCGACATTGATGTATTTGATATTGAGATCAATGAAAAAGATCCGGTAAAATTTGTACAGATCGTAAAAGCGCTGGAACCCACTTTTGGCGGTATCAACCTGGAAGATATTAAAGCGCCGGAATGTTTTTATATTGAAAGAGAATTAAAAAAACAACTGAAAATACCGGTGATGCATGATGACCAGCACGGTACTGCCATCATCAGCGCTGCTGCCTTACTGAATGCATTGGAAATACAAAAAAAGAAAATTGAAAAAGTAAAGTTTGTTGTGAATGGCGCCGGTGCTGCCGCTATGGCCTGTACTATGCTCTACGAAGCATTGGGCGCAAGGCATGAAAACTTCCTGCTCTTCGACCGCAAAGGAGTACTGCATAAAGGCAGAACAGAACTGGAAGATTTTAAATTGAAATTTGCAAATGCAAAAGGCGAAATGACATTGGCACAGGCCATGAAGGATGCCGATGTATTTATCGGGCTTAGCGCCGGTAATTGTGTGACTGCAGACATGGTAAAAAGCATGGCTAAAAACCCGATCGTATTTGCTATGGCTAATCCCGATCCCGAAATAAGCTGGGAAGAAGCTACCGGGGCCCGCAAAGACATCATCATGGCCACCGGCAGAAGTGATTATCCCAACCAGGTAAATAATGTACTGGGCTTCCCTTATATATTCCGCGGCGCATTGGATGTAAGGGCCACCAATATCAATGAAGAAATGAAACTGGCGGCTGTAAAAGCCCTGGCAGAACTGGCTAAAACACCGGTACCCGATATTGTGAACATGGCATACAATGAAAAGAATATCATATTCGGGGAAAATTATATTATACCTAAACCCCTTGATCCCCGGTTACTGACCACTGTAGCACCTGCGGTGGCCAAAGCAGCGATGGATAGTGGTGTGGCCAAGCAACCCATTACTAACTGGGAAGCATATATCACCAATTTGAATAAGCGTCTCGGCCTGGATAACCAGGTAATGCGGGTGATTGGCAATAAGGCAAGACGTGACCCCAAACGTATTGTGTTTTCAGAAGCTGATAATGTGAAGATCCTGAAAGCCGCTCAAATCATTTTTGATGAAGGTATAGGGTATCCTATTTTACTGGGTGATGAAGTAAAAATTAAAACCATTGCCGATGCAAACGGCATTGACCTGGAAGGATTGCCCATATTTGATCCGCGAAGCGATGCGATGGAAGAAAAAAGAAACCAGTATGCAGAATTGTTTTTTGCAAAACGTGGAAGAAAAGGTTTCAATGCTTATGAATCAAAAAAAGTGATGAAAGACCGCAACTATTATGGTTGTATGATGGTGGAATGCGGTGATGCTGATGCTATGATTTCCGGGCTGGCTAAAAATTATCCCGATACTATCCGGCCAGCCCTGCAAACAATCGGTACCGAAGAAGGCGTAAAGAAAATTGCCGGTATGTACCTGATGCTTACCAAAAAAGGGCCCTTGTTTTTAGCAGACACTACCGTAAACTTTAACCCCACTGCAGAAGAACTGGCAGAGATTACTTTATTAGTGGCAAAAGAAGTACGCAATTTCAATATCATACCCCGTATTGCCATGCTCAGTTATTCCAACTTCGGCAGCAGCGAGTCACCGGAAGCACAGTTGGTGGCAAAAGCCAGAAAACTGGTAAAAGAAAAAATGCCTGCTTTGCTTGTAGATGGTGAGATGCAGGCAAGTGTGGCTTTCAATAAGGAACTGATGAAAGAAAATTATCCTTTCAGCGAGTTGGCGGATAAAGATGTGAATACACTGATATTCCCCAACCTTGCATCGGGCAATATTGCCTATAACCTGCTGAAGGAACTGGAAACAGCCGATGCAGTTGGCCCTATCCTGCTGGGCCTCAATAAATCGGTACATGTACTTCAATTGGGCAGTTCAGTACGCAGTATTATTAATATGGCACTGATAGCAGTAGTGGATGCTCAAATAAAAAGTAAAGTTCCCACGGAAGAGATAGTAAAAAAATCGAGGTGGTGGAAGAGGTTTAGAAAAGTAAGTAAGGATATGTAGATGGATATTGGTTTATTGGTTAATTAGTTAATTTGCGGCCTGCGGCAAATAGCTTTCCTGCAAAAATACTTGTACTATAGAATTTAAACGACCCCCCAATTAACCAATTAACTAATTAACCAATTAACCAATTAATCAATCAACCAGTATCTTAGCAAATAATATGACCATTTTCAGCGATATAGGCCGGTACCTTCTGATGATTAAAGGCATGTTTTCCAAACCGGAAAACGGCAAAATGTACTGGAAAGAATTTATTCACCAGTGTACGGAGATCGGCTTGGGATCATTGGGTATTGTGGCAATTATATCCGTTTTTATTGGAGCTGTATCCACCATTCAAACAGCTTACCAGTTGGTCAGTCCGCTTATTCCGCCTTCTACTATTGCACAAATTGTACGGGATACCGTAATACTTGAATTTGCCCCCACTCTTGTCTGCATTGTTTTAGCAGGTGTGGCGGGCAGTCGCATAGCCAGTGAACTGGGTAATATGCGGATAAGTGAACAAATAGATGCCCTGGAAATTATGGGTATTAATACAAAAGCCTATTTGATAATGCCCAAAATAGCTGCTGCCCTGTTAATGATTCCCCTGCTGGTGGTAATAGCCATGGTGCTCGGCATCTGGGGTGGACGATTAGCAGCTGTGGCATCCGGCATTATATCTGGCAGTGTTTATGATAAAGGCCTGCTGGAATTTTTTGTACCATTCAATGTAATATTTGCACTCATTAAATCATACGTTTTTGCATTTATCATTTCCAGCATACCTGCCTTTTATGGGTATTATGTAAAAGGAGGTGCGTTGGAAATTGGCAGGGCCAGTACAAAAGCTGTAGTGGTAAGTTGTATATTAATTTTATTTGCCGATTATATTTTATCAGCGTTACTGCTGCCAACATAGCCTGACAGTTCATTAAAGGAGAGTCTTGCAAAAGCCTGATATGATTAACAAAAACAGAAATTGACTCATAGCTCACAGCTAAAAGCTCATGGCTTATTTATGATTGAAGTAAAAAACATAAAGAAAAGTTTTGGCGACAAGGTCGTAATAGAAGATGTAAGCTGCACCATGAAAGCCGGGCAGTGTAATCTTATAATCGGCTCCAGCGGAAGCGGAAAAACAGTATTACAAAAATGCATGGTGGGTTTGTTTGAACCGGACCAGGGTGAAATATTATACAGCGGGCAAAATTTTACTGCCATGAAAGGCTCCGATAAAACGGAAATACGAAAAGAGATAGGTATGCTTTTCCAGGGATCGGCCCTGTTCGACAGTTTGAACGTACAGGAAAATATAATGTTTCCGCTCAATATGTTTACCAAAGATCATTTCCGGAAAAAATTGGACCGGGTAAATGAAGTGCTTGCACGGGTAAACCTGGCCGAAGATGTAAATAAAAAATTCCCTTCAGAATTGAGCGGCGGTATGAAAAAAAGGGTAGCCCTGGCCAGGGCCATTGTACTAAATCCCAAATATCTTTTTTGCGATGAACCCAACTCCGGTCTCGATCCGCAAACAGCGCTGGTAATTGACCTGCTCATACAGGAAATAACGCTTGAGTTTAATATGACCACCGTGGTGAATACACACGACATGAACAGTGTAATGGAGATCGGTAATTACATTTTATACATGTACCAGGGTAATAAAGAATGGGAAGGAAACAAAAAGGAAATCATTTTCAGTAAAAATAAACGGCTGAATGACTTCATCTTTGCTTCTGAATTCTTACAGGATGCCAAAGACATGCGGATGCTGGAAGAAACAGGTAAAATTCCCAACCACCGGAATATGGATCTTATGCTGGACAAAGACACTCCTCCCCTTCTACCCCCTTCAGATAATGAATAAGTTTTAACAAACGATTTCATTCGTAAGCTCAATGATGGAATAATAATTGGCGCATGTAATTATTTCATCTTTAAACCCACAGCTTATGTACAGGATTTACATTTTTCTTTTTATCATTTTATTTGCTTCCTGCAATACAAAAATCCGCTACATTGGCAAATCACTTCCTCCCACAAAAGATATTGAAGTTTTTATTTCTGACCAGTCAATTAAGCGTCCGTTCGAATATATCGGACAGGGGTATATTGGTGGCTTTGGACTACATAGCAATCAGAATAAAATTCAGTTGAAAGCAGAAAAGCTGGGACAGAAAAAAGGCGCAGATGCCGTATTAATTACTGATTATTTTATACCCAATACCGGTGGAACCATAATAACGGGCAGGTACATAACAGACAGCATTTCCGGCAGAACAGTTACCACTGGCAATACCACTATAAGCCCAATCTCCACCAGCGGATATCGAATTCTCTTTCTAAAGTATAACAAGTAGGGCTCCTCTGTTAACCATTGTTACATTTCCCTTACTTTTGCCGGACTTAATTAAAAGCGGCTTATGAGTATTCTTGTCAATAAAAACTCCAAAATATTAGTGCAGGGCTTCACCGGTACAGAAGGCACTTTCCACGCCACACAGATGATTGAGTATGGAACCAACGTGGTGGGTGGTGTTACCCCCGGCAAGGGCGGCAGCACACACCTGGATAAACCTGTATTCAATACGGTATCGGGTTGTGTAAATACAACAGGAGCCGATGTCAGTATCATTTTCGTTCCCCCTGCATTTGCAGCCGATGCTATAATGGAAGCAGCCGATGCAGGCATAGGCCTGGTGGTGTGCATTACAGAAGGCATACCGGTGCAGGATATGGTAAAAGTGAAAAATTATCTTCAGGGCAAAAAAACACGATTAGTCGGTCCGAACTGTCCCGGTGTTATTACCTCCAATGAATGTAAAGTGGGCATTATGCCCGGCTTTATCTTCAAAAAAGGCCGGATAGGTATCGTTTCCAAATCCGGTACACTTACCTATGAGGCAGCCGACCAGGTAGCCAAAGCCGGTTTGGGCATTTCCACTGCCGTAGGTATTGGTGGCGACCCGATCATCGGTACCACTACCAAAGAAGCTGTTGAATTGTTTATGAATGATCCCGAAACCGATGCCATAGTAATGATAGGAGAAATAGGCGGAGGTATGGAAGCAGAAGCAGCCCGCTGGATCAGAGAAACGGGCAATAAAAAACCGGTGGTTGGATTTATTGCCGGACAAACAGCCCCACCCGGCCGCCGCATGGGCCATGCCGGTGCCATTGTAGGCGGGGCAGATGATACTGCTGCTGCCAAAATGAAGATCATGACTGAATGCGGCATACATGTAATAAGCAGCCCTGCGGATATTGGAAAGAAAATGGCGGAGATAATACCCCCAACCCCCTAAAGGGGGCTTTAGACCCTGAAAATGTAAAAAGTCTTAAAGTATACAAGAAAGCCTCCCCGATTTTCGGAGAGGCTATTACATTTATAAAGAGATGTAGAACGATCGGAGTATAAAGCCCCCTTTAGGGGGTTGGGGGTCTACTTCGACTCCCTCATAAACCTGGCCAGTTCATCCTTGCTGCTGCTGAAGGTAAGCGCTTCATTCAACTGATAATAATTCTGCTTGTCCACTGTTTTACGGTAAGCGTACTTAGCTACTTCCAGCCTGTTGTTTTCAAAAGTGAAGAGCAGCATCAGTTCTTTTACCTGCTGTGTGGTAAAGTTGCTTTTATCAGCCACTGTTTTTACGGAAGTGATCCTGTTGTTTTCAAACCATTCCTTACGGAGTGCTTCTTTCAGCGTTTCAAATTCACGGCCGTTCATTACATTACCACGTCCTCCGTTCCAGCCTGTATTATCATTATCATAATAATCATCTTCATCATTGTACCATTCATCATTGCGGTCAATACGACGCTCATCAATCATCACTTTACCAAAACGGTTAACAGTAATATCAAGATGGTATCCCCTTTTCAGGCTGATAGAACTGTTGTAAAGGACCTCCGCCTTTCGGCTAAAGCCAAATCCATTACCATTCCGGTCCCTGTCATAGTCCCTGCTTCTTTTTCTTTCCCGGTAGATTTTTACATCGTGATAGCCGTCAGCCAGGTAACCGATTGTAATAGCATTGTTCTGCATGGTAAATTTTCTTCCGTCAATTTCCACTTTCAATTCAGTGCTTGTGCCGGGAGCAGATATACTGAGGCGGCTTCCCTCAAAAGCCAGCAGCGAAAGTGAAAAGAATGAGCCAACTAAAAGTGTAAAGATTTTTTTCATGACATAAAATTTAAAAATTAAAAAATGGTTTCCTGCTGCTCCTGTTTCCAAAGCCATGCCATCGTGCCAAAAAATGGTTCAACAAAATGTTAAAGCGATGACAGGTGTATAAAAATCAAATGCAGGTTTATGCCGGAGTGTAAGCCAGTCAAGCGTTTCAAAACTTGTAATTACAACACGTTACCGGTAGAAAAAAAGCGAAGTATTTTCCTTAACAAATCCCTTTCGGGCCGGGAAATAAAAAAATTATGAAATAGAGGGTGGAAAAGCATCTTATCATCGCTTACAATTAATTACCTTGTAAAAAAATCAGAACGAATATGCAAGTATTCAAAAACCTTTTCCTCACCCTTAGCTTAATTAGTTTTTTAAGTATGAGTGCCAAAAGTCAAAATCCGGTAAAGAACTACGAAAAAGAATGGAAAAAGGCGGCCGCTTTTATGGATAAAGGGCTGCCCAAATCAGCCTTAACCGAAGCCAAAAAAATCTACGGCCTGGCCAAAAAAGAAAAACAGGAGGCACAGGTGATCAAGGCTTTAATATACATCAACAGCCTGCAAACCGAAAACCGGGAAGACAATGAAGTATTATCTGTCGCCGAAGTAGAGAAAGAAATAACGGTTAGCAAAGAACCGGTAACTGCCCTGCTAAAAAGTCTGCTGGCAGAAATGTACTGGAACTATTATCAGCAACATCGCTGGCAGTTATATGACCGTACCAAAACTGCTAAATTCAGTAAAACAGATATTGCCACCTGGGATGCAGAAGACTTTCATAAAAAAACAGGAGACCTCTACCTGCAGTCAATCAAAGAAGAAAAGTTACTGCAACAGTCCAAACTGGAACCATTTGAAGCCATCATTATAAAAGGTAATATGCGGCACCTGCGCCCCACCCTGTATGATCTGCTGGCGCACCGGGCATTAAGTTATTTTAAAAATAATGAACGGGATATTAAAAAACCTGCGTATGCATTTGAAATAAGCCAGGCCGGCGCTTTTGATCCCGCCACAGGTTTTGCAGCAAGAAAATTTACCACTAAAGACTCAATGTCGCTACAGCATAAAGCATTACTCATTTATCAAAAACTGATTGCCTTTCACCTGCCAGATGCCAAACCGGATGCATTAATAGATGCCGATATTCAACGGTTGGAATTTGTAAATGCCAATGCCACACATCCAAACAAAGAAGAACTGTATTTTAATGCCCTCAATCATATTGCACAACAATACCCCAACTTACCCGCAGCCGCACAGGCATGGTACCTGCTGGCTGCTTTTCATGAACAAAAAGCAAATACCTATAAGCCTTTGGGAGATACTGCCTATCGCTACAGCCGCATCAAAGCCAAAGAAATTTGTGAAAAATTGCTGGCGCAGAAAGATTCTTCTGAAGGAAAGTTAAATGCCTACAATTTGCTCAACAGTGTCAGGAGCAAGACGCTGCAATTTTCTGTAGAAAAAATAAACCTGCCAGGCCTTCCTTTCAGAAGCCTGGTGCAGTACCGCAATATCAATACCCTTTACCTCCGGATAATTAAAGCGGATGAAAAATTGAAGACCGCCCTTCTAAACCAATATGATGAAAAATACTGGCCAATACTTATTGCCGCCACACCTTTAAAAAACTGGCAGCAATCATTACCAGCCACCAACGACCTGCAGCAACACAGTACAGAAATAAAAATAGATGCCCTGCCATCCGGTGAGTATATCCTGGCTGCCTCCAGTGATAAAGATTTCAGTGGCAAGAAAACTATAATCGGGGCCCGGTTCTTTTATGTTTCAGCAATCAGTTACGTGAATAACAATGCAGACTTTTTTGTACTGAACCGTGATAATGGAAATCCATTAGCCAAAGCTGCAGTACAGGTATGGGAACAGAAATACGATTATAAGCTATCCAAATACACTAAAGAAAAAGGAAAAGTGTATTCTACTGACCAAAACGGCTTCTTTAAAATGGATAAGCCAAAAAGAGATAATAATAACTATGGCAATTATGCCTATTTACTGGATATCTCTCACAATAATGATCATCTCTTTATGGATGATCTTGTATATGATTACTATTATTATAATGACGGGACAGAAAAAGAACCCAAAACGGCAACATCGGTACACCTGTTTACTGACAGGAGCATTTACCGTCCGGGCCAAATCCTTTATTTCAAAGGCATCGTTCTCAGCCGGAACCAACTGACTAAGAAAGGCGGCATCATGGATAATTATAAGACCACCGTAATACTGCGGGATGCCAATTATAAAGATGTGGACAGCATAAAGGTGAGTACTAACGAATATGGCTCTTTCAACGGAAAGTTTCAGTTGCCACAGGGTGGTCTGAACGGACAATTTACTATCTATACAAAAGGAGATGGCGGCAATGCCGGCATTAAAGTGGAAGAATATAAACGTCCCAAATTCTATGTAGACTATGAACCGATAAAAGGAACGTATAAAGTAAATGACAACATAAAAGTAACCGGTATTGCCAAAGCATATTCCGGTAATAATATTGATGGCGCCAATGTTAGCTATCGTATTGTTCGTCAACCCCGGTTTTTATATTCCTGGATGTTCTGGCGTTGGTGGCAGCCACCAACCGAAGAAATGGAGATCGCCCATGGCGAAGTAAAAACTGATAAAGACGGAAAGTTTATAGTGGAATTTACCGCCATTCCCGATTTAAAGCTTGATAAGAAATTTGAACCGGTATTTGATTATACCGTGTATGCTGATGTAACAGACATAAACGGCGAAACCAGGAGTGGGGAAAAATCAATTTCCGTAAGTTACAAATCGCTGATGCTGGTGGCCAGTATCCCTTCCACACTGCCTGCAGACAGTTTAAAGACCCTGAATATCCGCACACAGAATATGAATGGAGAATATGAACCCGCCAAAGTAAAAGTGACCATCACTAAACTCAATCAGGAAAAACGCCTGATCCGTGACCGCTATTGGGAAAGGGCCGACCAGTTTACCATGAACAAAGACGAATACATCAAAAACTTTCCTTACGATGAATATGATAATGAAGCAGATTATAAGAGTTGGAGCAAGGGACAGGAAGTATTCAGTAAAACAGACTCCGCAAGGGTGAATGGTGAATGGTCAGTGGTGAATGGAAAATACAACCCTGGCTACTATATCATTGAAATGGAAACAAAAGACAAAACGGGTGAAACAGTAAAAGATATCCGGTACATAGAATTATTTGACGAAAAGAGCAGTCAGTTGAATAAACCTTCTTATTTATGGACAGGTATCAACAAAACAATTGTGGAACCGGGTGAAACTGCTAAAGTGGATCTGGGCACCTCTGCTGATAATTTATTTGTAGTGCAGTTGATGGACAAAGGAAGTGGACGCTCCTGGCCTTCTGCTGCTGATTACAGTTTTCTGCAGTTGTCAAATGAAAAGAAGGCTTTTAGTTTTACTGTATCCGAAGCAGACCGTGGTGGCTATGGTGTGGGCTGGCTATTTGTAAAGCACAACCGGTATTACCAACTGAACCAAACGATCAGCATCCCCTGGACCAATAAAGAGTTGAAAGTGGAATACGCCACTTTCCGGGATAAGACATTGCCCGGCAGTGAAGAGAAATGGAAGCTGAAAATAAGCGGCTATAAAAATGAAAAAGTGGCAGCGGAAATGCTTGCCAGTATGTACGATGCATCACTTGACCAGTTTGTACCGCATAGCTGGGGCCAGCCTTCTATCTGGCCTTATTATTACAATAACCGCAGCTGGAATGGCACACAGAATTTTACCCGTATAGAATCCAACCAGCGGTATATTAATGATGAGCAGGGAAAATATGTGGATAAACGATATGATTATTTATTCCATGAGGATGGTAATTATTATGGTGGGAACTTAAGCTATTACTTAGCAGGAAGTAATAAAGAGATGCGACTGGCGATGCCACAGGCCGATATGGTAGCTGCACCTCCGGGATCAATGAATGAAGTTGTCGTAACAAAGGCTGCGAACTTCAAAGACGGACTTACAGGAAAAGTATCCGGCTTGAATGTTGATGAAAGAAAAAAAGATGGTGATGGCAAATCCGATGGATCCGACAAAGAAAAAACCGGCCAGCCTTCCGGTGATGTCAAGATCCGCAAAAACTTCAATGAAACAGCTTTTTTCTTTCCCGATCTGAAAACAGACAGCGAGGGCAATATTGAATTTTCCTTTACGATGCCAGAGGCATTGACCAAATGGAAATTCATGGCTCTCACTCATACCAAAGAAGCCGCCTTTGGCAGCAGTACCAAAGAAATTGTAACACAGAAAGAATTGATGGTACAGCCTAATCCTCCCCGGTTTTTACGGGAAGGAGATAAAATGGAATTCAGTTCTAAAATCGTAAACCTCACAGATAAAGAACTGACCGGTACTGCTGAACTGCAATTATTTGATGCAGAAACAAATGAACCGGTAGATGGCCGTTTCAAAAGCGTGGTGCCTAACCAATACTTTACCGTGGCAGCAGGTCAGAGTGAGGCAGTGAAGTTTCCTATTGAAATTCCTTATCAATTCAATAAAGCATTAGTTTGGAAAATAATAGCAAAAGCGGGCAACTACAGTGATGGTGAAGAAAATTCTATGCCTGTGCTGACCAACCGGATGCTGGTTACAGAAACCATGCCGTTGCCCATGAGAGGAACCGGAACCAGGAATTTTATCTTTGAAAAATTATTGAACAGTGGCAAGAGCGAAACTTTGCAGAATTATTCATTGACATTGGAATATACGTCTAACCCGGCCTGGTATGCTGTACAGGCCCTGCCCTACCTGATGGAATATCCTTATGAATGTGCAGAGCAAACCTGGAACAGGTATTATGCCAATTCAATAGCCACTTTTATTTCCAACTCTTCACCCCGCATCAAAGAGGTGTTTGAAAAATGGAAAATAAAAGATACGGCTGCTCTTATGAGCAACCTGCAAAAGAACCAGGAATTGAAAGCAGTGTTGCTGGAAGAAACACCCTGGGTATTGCAGGCCAAAAATGAAGCGGAGCAAAAAAGGAATATTGCATTGCTGTTCGACATGATAAAAATGAGTGAGCAGCTCAACAGCGCCTACGGGAAATTGAAGCAGATGCAAAGCAGCAATGGCGGTTTTGTATGGTTTACCGGCGGGCCTGATGACCGTTATATTACTCAATACATCGCTACAGGTATTGGTCATCTGAAAAAACTTAAGGGTATTGCTAAAGGGCAAGATATCAAACTGATGAACATTACCAATACTGCCATTCCTTACTTAGATAAAAAGATCAAAGAAGATTATGACTATTTAATCAAGTACAAAGTAAACCTGAGGCAGCAGAACATTGGCACCACGCAAATCCAGTATTTGTACATGAGAAGTTTCTTCCCTGAATACAAAGTGGATGCATCCTGCCAAACAGCCTATACCTATTATTACAAGCAGGCGCAGCAGTATTGGGTGGGCCAGAGTAAATACATGCAGGGTATGATAGCACTGGGATTGAACAGAACGGGCGACGTTAAAACACCTGCAGCTGTGCTGAAGTCGCTGAAAGAAACGTCTATTACCAATGAAGAATTAGGTATGTACTGGAAAGACCAAACAAACGGATGGTTCTGGTACCAGGCCCCTATTGAAACACAGGCCCTGCTAATTGAAGCCTTCCAGGAAGTGGGTAAGGATACAAAAGCCGTGGATGATTTGAGAACCTGGTTATTGAAAAATAAACAAACCAATAACTGGAAAACCACCAAAGCCACCGCAGAAGCCTGTTATGCATTACTATTACAAGGTACTGAATGGCTGAGCAATGAACCTGTTGTGGAAATTAAACTCGGTACTGCGACAATAAGTTCAACCGAAAACAAACAAGAGGCGGGTACAGGTTATTTCAAAAAAACCATTGAAGGAACCAAAGTAACCCCGCAAATGGGAAACATCTCGGTAACAGTGAGCCAACCAATTAGCCAGGCAACTAATAAACCAATTAGCAGTGTATCCTGGGGCGGTATTTACTGGCAGTATTTTGAAGACCTCGACAAAATTACTGCAGCTTCCACTCCGCTGAAGTTGTCGAAGAAATTGTTTGTAGAAAAAAATACAGACCGTGGTCCCGTTATCACTCCTGTCAATGATGGTGATGCAATAAAAATTGGTGACAAAGTAAAAGTAAGAGTGGAACTGCGGGTGGACAGGGATATGGAATATGTGCACATGAAGGACATGCGGGCCTCGGCGCTTGAACCGGTGAATGTTCTGAGCCAGTACAAGTGGCAGGGTGGCCTGGGATATTATGAAAGTACCAAAGATGCAAGCACCAATTTCTTTTTTAGCTATTTAAGAAAAGGAACCTATGTGTTTGAGTATACCTTATTCGCCACCCATGCCGGTAATTTCAGCAATGGCATTACCACCATACAATGTATGTATGCACCGGAATTTACCAGCCATAGTGAGGGGGTGAGGATAAATGTAGAGTAAGTGCTTGCCACTGAAGCAAGGGAATACAATTTGCCACTGAGGCACTGAAACACTGAGGATACAATTTGCCGCTGAGGCACTGAAACACTGAGGATACAATTTGCCACTGAGGCACTGAAACACTGAGGATACAATTTGCCACTGAGGCACTGAAACACTGAGGATACAATTTGCCGCTGAGGCACTGAAACACTGAGGATACAATTTGCCGCTGAGGCACTGAGAATAAATTCTGTGCCTCATGGTCTCAGTGGCATCCCGGCTATAGCGGAAGGTGGAAAACTGAAAACAACTCTTGAATTGTTTATTAATTGCAGTATGCAAGTTGACTATCTTATTATCGGGCAGGGCATTTCAGGCACATGGCTTAGTTACTATTTACAAAAAGAAGGTAAAAGCATCCTTGTCATTGATAATGACTATGTCAATTCCCCCTCAAAAATTGCAGCAGGCATCATCAATCCTGTTACCGGCCGCAGACATGTTACCGTATGGATGGCGGAAGAACTTCTGCCTTTTGCATGGAATGCCTATATACAAATAGGAAATGAATTAGCTATTACCGCTATTTCACAAAAGACCATCATTGATTTTTTCCCAAGCCCGCAAATACGGCTCAGTTTTTTACAGCGCATAGAAGAAGATGATACATACATTAAAAAATATAAGGATGAAAACAGTTTCCGCACATTATTCAATTACGAGTTTGGTTGCGGACAAATTCAACCCGTATACACAGCCCATCTCGAAACATTGCTGCCTGCCTGGAGGCAACACTTAAAAGCCAAACAACTATTACTGGAAGAAGAATTTGATGCCACCCAACTGGAACTGACACCGGATAAGGTCCATTATAAAAATATCACCGCCACCAAAGTAATTTTCTGCGATGGCGCTGCTGGCGGCAAGCTCCCATACTTTACCTTATTGCCTTTTGCACCCAACAAAGGAGAAGTATTGCTGGCTGAAATACCGGGTTTACCTAACGATCATATTTATAAAAAAGGAATGACGCTGGCCCCGCTTGCCACACCGGGGCTTTGGTGGATCGGGTCAAACTATGCCTGGGAATTTGCAGATGAAAACACCACAGATGAATTCCGGATAAAGACCGAACAGTTATTGCAGCACTGGCTGAAAATTCCCTTCACCATTCTCTCCCATCATTGCGGCATTCGCCCGGCCACACTGGAACGCAGGCCCTTCGCAGGTATTCATCCCCATTATCCTTCCATTGGAATTTTAAATGGAATGGGCACCAAAGGCTGCTCACTGGCCCCTTACTTTGCACAGCAACTTACACAACACCTCCTTTTCAACAAACCTATTTTGCCGGAAGCTGATATAAAAAGGTTTTCAAAATTGCTCGCCCGGTAGTATCCCTGTCTTCGGTGACAAAAAATAACGAGCAGAAACAATCGCTGATTGTACCAAATTGTTATTTTTATCGCTTCCGGCCTCTAAAGCACCGGCAATTAATATGAGCGAGAACACAGACCCGCAATACATAATCCCTGCCCGCTATCGTAATATGGAAAACATGCATATTGTTTTCTGGCTGCTCAAAGATATCAGCTGGTGTATGATATGGAGAGAATTAGGAGTGGCGATGGTATTGCCAACCTTAACTATAGCGGTCATTATAGCCTGGCGCAACCGTCATATCGCTGCCGAACTGGCCCATAACCTGGCCATAGCCTTCTGGATCAGTGCCAACTCCTTATGGATGATCAGCGAGTTCTACAAGTTTGATACTATTATTATCTGGAGAGAATTTACCGGCAAACACCTGGCATTGGTACCCTTCACCATTGGGGCATTGTTACTGGTATATTATTACCTGGTACAACGTCCGAAGGAATTAAAAATGAAACATACCGTAACTATGTAATGGCGAGTGATCGTTTTCGCTTTGCTGCAAAAAAATGACGGCGAATCAGGTAAATGATGGCAAGTGTGATCATGGTAAGGATTTAAAAAATTATGTCTTTCTAAGGGTTCGTTCTGTAAATGTAATACGGTAATTCCTATTTTGCAAGTCCTGCCAGCTTTCTGTCAATAATTTTTTCCGGTTTCAGGGGATCCTGGTTCAATAATTCCACAATGGAGATATACAAATCAGGCATGGTACGGCTGAATTCGGCCGGATTTTCAAAGAATGTCTCCACACAAACAGCCCAAAATTCATCAAAATTGGTAGCCCCGTAATCATCCGGTAAATGACTGGTACCCTGCCGCATAGCCCTGAAAACAGGCCGGCCCCCGGCTTCAAAATCTTGCAGCCTCTGCCTGAATGCAATATCATCCCGGTCCTGCTGCCCGATAAAAATATTATATGTGCATGTGCCATCTCATGCAGCCCCACATTTGTGGTGTACCTGTTTGTCCCGGTATATAAACAGTATCTGGCGGCATTTTTTCTGTATTGTTATAACGAATATAACCGTTATTAAAACAATAAAAAATAGACCTCCCGTTGTTATCTTTGCGGCTTGTTGAAGCAGTGGTTTCCTCTTTTTTTAGCCGGCTGCATTGCTACTGGCATCGTCCCTTGCGTCGCACTCTTCAACTGCAGTAATTCTATTCACCAATTTCGAAGATCATAACTATGTACAGAACTCATACATGCGGAGAGCTGAGATTAGCAAATAAAGGAACAACAATTACCCTGGCCGGCTGGGTTCAGACTGTTAGAAAACTCGGTGCCGCCATCACTTTCGTTGACCTGCGTGACCGCTACGGCATTACCCAATTGCTGTTTGGAGAAGATCTCAATAAACTGCTCGATGAAAATCCACTGGGCCGTGAATTTGTATTACAGGCCACTGGTACCGTCAATGAAAGAAGTAATAAAAATGCTACTATTCCCACCGGTGAAATTGAGGTCATTGTCACGTCCTTCAAAATATTAAACAAGTCAGCCGTTCCTCCTTTTACCATTCAGGATGATACAGATGGCGGGGATGACCTCCGCATGAAGTACCGTTTCCTCGATTTGCGGCGCAATCCGGTGAAGAGAAACCTGGAGCTGCGGTATGCCGTAAACCGGGCAGCCCGCAATTACCTGCACCAGAATAGTTTCATGGATATAGAAACGCCCTTCCTCATTAAGTCAACCCCCGAAGGGGCCAGGGATTTTGTGGTGCCTTCACGGATGAACCCGGGACAGTTTTATGCATTACCGCAATCACCCCAAACCTTCAAACAATTATTGATGGTAAGCGGGTACGACCGTTACTACCAGGTTGTAAAATGTTTTCGTGATGAAGATCTGCGGGCCGACCGTCAGCCGGAGTTTACGCAGATAGATTGTGAAATGGCATTTGTAGAACAGGAAGATATCCTCAATATGTTTGAAGGGATGATAAAATCCATCTTCAAAGAAGTAAAAGGAATTGATTATACAGAAACCATTCCCCGCATTACATGGGAAGATGCCATGTGGAATTATGGAAACGACAAGCCCGATATCCGGTTTGATATGAAACTGGCTAATTTACTCTTCCCGCAACATGCTTTCCCGGAAAAACAAAGCCCACTTAGCAATGCGGGCTCTGAATCCCCCCTTCGGGGGGTGGGGGGGCCGTTGGATGGACCAGAAACAGTGATCGCTATTGCTGTTCCCGGTTGTAGTGAATACAGCCGGAAACAGACTGATGAATTAACCGAATGGGTGAAGCGTCCCCAAATTGGGATGAAAGGCCTGGTGTTTATTAAAATAAATACAGACGGTACATACAAAAGCAGCGTGGATAAATTTTATTCCGGAGAAAAACTGAAAGCCATTGCAGATGCCGCGAATGCAAAAGCCGGCGACCTGGTATTAATATTGGCCGGTGCGGAAGAAAGGGCCCGCAAAGCGATCAGTGACCTGAGAATGGAAATGGCCAACCGTTTAGGCTTAAGAAAGGATACAGAATTCAAATTGCTGTGGGTATTGGATTTTCCGCTGTTTGAATATGATGAGGAAGGTAACCGCTGGGTGGCACGTCACCATCCGTTTACTTCTCCTAAGCCAACGCAGATAGAAACGATGATCAATAACAACCCGGTTATTGAAAATGCTGCTGAATACCTCAAGCATCCGTATGCCACTATCAAAGCCAATGCGTATGATATGGTGCTGAATGGCAATGAAATTGGCGGCGGCTCTATCCGTATTTACCAAAGAGAACTGCAGGAAAAAATGTTTGCCGCACTGGGCATGAATGAAGAGGAGCAACTGCATAAATTTGGATTCTTATTGGGTGCATTTGAATATGGTGCGCCGCCGCACGGTGGTATAGCGTTTGGTTTCGACAGGCTCTGCGCCATCTTGGGCGGCAGTGAAAGCATCCGCGACTTTATCGCATTTCCAAAAAATAATTCGGGAAGAGATGTAATGCTGGATGCCCCTGCTACGATAGATGAAAAGCAGTTTGAGGAGTTGCAGATAAAATTAAATTTGAAGGGTTAGGAATAGCATACAGATTATGCAGATTAGACGGATTAATACAGATTTTTTATGATCCCCGATTATCAATCTTTAATGTTGCCTTTACTTAAGTTCGTAAACGATCAAAGAGAATTCTCTGTACATGAGTGTATAGATTTTCTGGCAAAAACATTTAACCTTTCAGAAGAAGAATTGAATGAGTGGTTACCAAGTAAGAGGCAAAAAATTTTCTATAACAGGGTATATTGGGCAAAGGCCCACTTAAAAATGGCTGGCGTTTTGGAAAATACCAAACGAGGGTTTTTTAAAATTACTGAGCGGGGGATTAAATTACTTACTGAAAAACCTGAGCAAATCAATGTAAAACATCTGATGTCAAAATTCGCTGATTATTCTGATATGATAGGTGGTTTCAGGAAAGACAAAAAGGAGTCAGGAAATAGCACCCCGATAGAACCTGATATTCAAATAAATAAAACTCCTGAAGAATTGATTGAATCGGGTTATTTAAATATTCGTCAATCACTCGAACAAGAGTTATTGGCGAAGTTAAAAACTGTCCATCCATCTTTCTTTGAAAAAATTGTAGTTGAGCTATTAGTAAAAATGGGCTATGGCGGTTCTATTCAAGATGCTGGAAGAGCAATAGGCAAAAGCGGAGATGAAGGAATAGACGGAATAATTAAAGAAGATAAGCTAGGGCTAGATGTTATTTATATTCAGGCAAAGAGATGGCAAGGAGGAGTTGGAAGACCAGAAGTACAAAAATTCGTTGGGGCATTAGCAGGGCAAAGAGCAAAAAAAGGGGTATTTATTACAACCTCCTATTTCACAAAAGATGCGATTGAATTTGCAACTCAAATGGAAGCAAAAATTATACTAATTGATGGTGAACTTCTATCGTCATTAATGATTGATTATAATTTAGGCGTGTCAGTTCAAAATATTTATGAAATCAAAAAAATAGATTCTGATTATTTTGAAGAAGAATAATCAGGAGCCAAGCAATTGTTGCAACACCACCCCCACCTTCTCCGCATCCGGCAGCATTGCCTGTTTCAATGCTATATTCATAGGCACGGCTGGCAGGTTTAATGCCCCAAGCACTTCCACGCAGCATCAAGCGATTGAAAACGATAGAGAAGAAGTGGTAACTACATTTAAAGGCAATGTTTTCCTGCTTGTAAATATCCCTTTCGGCTAATGGGATGCCATTGATAAAGAACTGATAATGCAGGTAAATGATACCGCCAAAGCAGAAATGAGTATTTCCCCAGGATGTGGTGGCAGTTTGTACACCTACGGCGATTTCTCTTTATATTTCGACAGTGGCTGCGGGGGCATCGACGGCAACTCGGGCGGCGGTGGTGGTAGCAGATGCAGCGGCTGCTCTTCAAGTTGTGGCGGGGAGACGGAGATTAAATTCATATCCCTAAAAATATCGTTTCTTGAGCCATAACTCGAACATGGGGTCATTAAATGAAACTGTTTTTCCCAAAATATCTATTATCTCCCGATTTTGTAATGACGCTTTAATCCTTGTAATATTTCCTGACGTACCTAAGTTATAATCCCGCAATACAGCACTGCTGTTAAAAGAGACGACCTTATCGCAAAGGGCTTTTAAGAAATTCAACTGGTAGTTGGTTAACAAATCTGTTTCTTTCTGATACAAAATAGTGTACTGTTCCAGTAGTTCCTCCAATGCTTCATTTAAATCCGCTGCTGCAGACTTTCTTCCTGTTTGCTGCCATACGGCCTGCGCCAGTTGCTGTACGAAGTATGGATGGTTGTCCATTTGACGTGCAATTTGTGCAGCCAGGGCTTCATCGATTGATTTTCCTGTAGCTTTAAATCGCTGCTGTATGTATGACACCCAATGCTCTTCTGAAATTTTTTCAAGAAATAATATCTCACCAAACTTATAAAACGGCATACTGGATTTTGTAAAAAAATCCATCATCAAATGCCGCCGGCTTCCATACAATACATAAGTTACATGCTGGTGATTTTGCCAGTGTGCTCTTAATTTTTTTTGGAAAGCCAGGCCATCTTCTATAAAACTGATATTCTGAAATTCATCGACACATACAATTACTTCAATTTTTTTTTGCTTTGCCACTTTATCAGGCAGGTTAAGCACCTCTGAAATATTTTTTTTTAAATCTTTCCAGTTAAAGCTAAGTTCCAGTTCTGTGGCCGGATCCGGACTGATGTTCACAGCAGGGAGAAGTTGCTTAAAAAAAAATCTTACATTTCTAACAGCATCCTCAAAAGAATTAGAAACCGCTTTTATTATTGTTGAAGAGTACAGCTGCAAAAATTCCTGTTCACTTCGCACATTATACATATCAATAAAACAAAAAATCTGTTTCTTGTTTTTGGTCTTCATCCGGCTGGAAGTGTGCCACACCAAAGATGATTTTCCCCATCGCCTTGGTGATATAAGCATACAATTGATCCCTGCATTGATTTGCTTTTCCAACCACTGGCTTTCCTTAGTGCGATTGGTAAAATAATCCTCTTTTGACAGCCTGCCATAATTAAAGGGTTTTGTCATATTCGGTATTTGTCACAAAAATATGTAACAAAATTGTTACATACAAACTTGTTACATACACTTTTGTTACATTAAATAAGCACAATCAGAACTAAGGGGTCTCTAAAAACTCACCTTTTGCTCTCTAAATGGAGAGGAATTAAAGGTGAGGTCGAAAAAAATAAGAGTTTTTAGAGATGCCCCTTAGCATCAAAAATTCAGCATTGTCTTCAGTACCACCCCCACCTTATCCGCATCAGGCAGCATCGCCTGTTCCAATCCAATATTCATAGGCACACCCGGCAGGTTTAATGCCCCAAGCACTTCCACCGCTGCATCCAGCGATTGAAAGCAGTGTTTTGAAATTCTTCCCGCCAATGCTTCTGCAAAAGAATTGTTTTGCTGCTCTTCGGTCAGCACCAGGCATTTTCCATGCAGTGTTACCCTTTCGTATATCAATGCTTCATCCAGCGGAAATAAAGTCCGCAGGTCCACCACTTCTATTTGCTGATTAAATTTTTTTGCAGCTGCTTTTGCCCAATACACACCCATACCATAAGTAATGACCACACAACTTTCTCCATTTGCGATAGCTTCCTGCGAAGCGGGCACAACAATATTTGCTTTGCCGAATGGTAATATATAATCAGCGGAAGGCTCCGGTGTTTTGGCATCTTCTGTACCTGGCACTTTGCTCCAGTACAATCCTTTATGTTCCAGCATCACTACCGGGTTTGGATCATAATAAGCGGCTTTCATCAATCCTTTCATATCAGCCGCATTGGAAGGATATGCCACTTTTATTCCTTTAATAGAAAGGAGGGTTGTTTCCACACAACCGCTATGATAAGGGCCCCCGCCTCCATAGGCGCCAATGGGCACCCGAAGAATCATTGAAACAGGAAACTTACCACAACTCAGATAACAGCTTTTGGACACCTCCGTTACCAGTTGATTAAAGCCGGGATAAATATAATCGGCAAATTGTACTTCTACAATGGGTTTTAATCCCACCGCACTCATTCCCACAGTAGAGCCCACCACATAGGCTTCCTGTATAGCTGTATTAAATACCCGCTCTTCACCAAACTGTTCTCCCAATGTAGCTGCCTCCCTAAAAACACCTCCTAATCTTTTGCCTACATCCTGCCCGTATAATACGGCTTCAGGATGCTGCTCCATTATTTCCCTGATTGCAAATAATGCGGCATCCACCATAATGATTTTTGCTGCACCGGCAGGATTTCTCTCTCCGGTTTCTTTTGTAATGGGAGTGGGTGCAAATATATGTTCGCTTACCGTTGCAGTATCCGGCTCTGGTGCCACCACGGCTTTTGCAAAATCACCGGCCACTCCTTCTGCTGCTTCCTTTTCTATCTGTATTAATTCTCTTTCCGCTATTCCTCTTTCGGCTAATTTTTTTCTGAGTTTGGGTCCGGGGTCATGGGCAAGATGTTTTGCAAGGTCTTCTTCCGTTCTGTAAAATTCTTTTCTTACCCCGCTGGTATGATGTCCCAGCAATGGTACTTGTGCATGTACCAGGTAAGGCTTCTGCTCCCGACGCACAAATTCACATACATCTTTCATTACAGAATAGGAGGCTTCAAAATCACTGCCATCCACCTGTACCCGGTTCATGCCTTTAAAGCCTGCGGCAAATTCAAATGCATTCATTGTCCTGGCTTCTTCAGCTGTTACACTTATTCCCCAGCTATTATCCTGTATTAAATATATAACAGGCAGTTGTTTCAATACGGCAAACTGAAAAGCTTCACTTACTTCGCCTTCGGTAATGCTTGCATCGCCGAGGGAGCAGATGACAATAGCCGCTCCGGCCTCCCTGCCCTCCGAAGGAGGGTTCTTAGAGTCTGATATTGCAGAAGTCGTTTTGTTTAGGCCTGTGTCGAGATACCTATAGTAATTATTAGAAGTATCGGAGTCTAAAGTCCCTCCGCCGGTTGGCGGAGGATTTATGCCCAGCATCCTGTGGAAGGAGGCTTTATATTTCAACCCCTGAGCAATACCGGTAGTAGGTATAGCCTGCATTCCCGTAGCGCTGCTTTGGTGGATAATAGTAGGTTTATCAAACCCATTATAGTTTGGATGCGAATAGTATTCCCGGCCGCCGGTAAAGATATCATCTCTTTTTGCCAGCAGTTGCAGCATTTGTTCGTAAGGTGTAAAGCCCAGGCCTAATATCATACTTTCATCGCGATAGTAGGGGCTTACATAATCCTGTGGTTGCAATTGAAAAGCTGTTGCCAGTTGTATTGCTTCATGGCCCCTGGAAGTGGAATGAACATACTTGCAAACAGGGCGGTTTGCTTCATACGTTTCAGCCATTATTTTTACCTGGCTCATTAAGCGGTATGCCCGCAGTAGTATATTAGTATCAATCATTTACAGCAATCATTACAAGTAGCAAAATTAAGGGAAAGCCCTTTCTAAAAGGTGATGCACCAATTTTATGCTAAATGAATTTTTATACAATTTTGAACCATCCCTGTCTCTAATTTGAGCCACATAGTAAATAGTTGTCATAGGAATACACACATAGAATTTCCTGTCTGTTCTATGCACTATCTGGTTCAAATCCGATAGCTATCGGGTGAATTGCCATCCCCTAATTTAATTTGAACTGCATAGTAAATCATTATCACAGGAATACACACATTCTATTTTCTATGCGTGTATTCCTGTCTGTTCTATGCACTACCCCGGATGGCCGGGCAAGTTGTGGTTCAAACTGAATTACCATCCTCTAAAAGAAAAAGCCATTCGCTTTTATACGAATGGCCCGTGATATGCAATTGGTTCTGATTATTGTAAAAAACGCCAACAGAGCGCAGGGAATACACCTAAATTTATTTTAAGCAGGATGATGCTATTTTACTTCCAGCGTAAACATACTGTCATCTTCAATAAATCCTTCCAGTTCATCTCCCACCACCACTTCACCCACACCAGCAGGTGTACCTGTAAAGATGACATCGCCGATATTGATAGAAAAGAAATTGGAAATATAGGCCACTATTTTATCGAAGCTGTGGATCATATTGGATGAATTACTTTGCTGTACCAGTTCCTTGTTTTTATACAAACAGAAATTGATGTCCTTTTTATTTTTATAATTGGTTAAGGGTACCCATTTGCCAATTACGGCTGAATTATCCCATGCTTTGGCTTTTTCCCAGGGCAGTCCTTTTTCCTTTAATTCATTTTGAATATCCCGGGCGGTAAAATCTATACCGGCAGTAATAGCATCGTAATATTTTCCGGCAAATTTATCCTGGATATACTTCCCATTTTTATTAATTCTGATTACAAGTTCACATTCATAATGCAACTCGTTGGTGAATTCAGGATAATAGAATGGAGTATGCGGTTGTAATAAAGCGCTTTTAGGCTTCATAAAAATTACCGGTTCATCAGGAACTTCATTACCCAGTTCCTGGGCATGTGCCACATAATTGCGGCCTACACAAAAAATCTTCATAAAATGGCTGTGTTTTTTATTAAATACAAAGGAAACAACTGGTCTCGTTGTTCATCCCAAATATTCAGGCTTTCATTATGTCTATTGGATTTTAAGAAAGACGACAATACCGCATCAACCAGTACCACCGTGTACAGTTGGACTGCTAAAGTAAGTAATCAATCTCATTTATCATAGTGAAAAGTCCTTATTATTTACATGGTTCATCGCAACTGCAATACCCTGTGCCGCAAAGGTTTCGATGGTTTCCACCGATTTATCTATTTTCAGTTTTACGAGGGTTTCCTCTTCTTTTTTCCATTTACTCAATACAAAATCGGCCTGGTGCCCTTTGGGATAATCGTCGCCAATACCAAACCGGAGCTTGGGATAATCGTGGGTTCCCAACAGTTCAAAAATGCTTTTCAAACCATTATGTCCCGCATCGCTTCCCGCCGGCCTTACCCGTAGTTTACTCAGGGGCAGGGCAAGGTCGTCCACAATCACCAGTATATTTTCCAATAATATTTTCTCTTTATCCATCCAATATTTTACTGCCTTGCCGCTGAGGTTCATATAGGTGGTGGGACAAATGCAGACAAAAGTCTTTCCTTTCCATTTTACATCAGCCACATAGGCCAGCCTGTCTACCCGAAAACTGCCGCCATGCTTTAGTACAAATGCATTTACTACATCAAACCCGATATTATGCCGGGTGTGTGCATATTCGTTACCCATATTTCCTAAACCAATTACCAGGTATTTCATCTGTTTTATTCAATTGAACTCTTGCATTATTCACTACTTTCCCAGGCCTCTGCTTTACGAACTTCGTTACTAACCTTCATTTCATCCGTTTATCTCCAATAGAGAGGAAATGGATGAATTATGCAAGAGGTATAATATTGTCAAATATCGTATTTAGTCAATAAAAAACCCGTTCCGGTTGCTACGGGACGGGTTTTGAAATAACTTCTTTTACTGTTATTATTTTTTGCCTGCCGGTTTTGCCGGTGCGGCTGCTGCTGCCGGTGCTGCTGCTTTCGCTGCTGGCGCTGCTGCTTTCGCTGCTGGTGCTGCCGGTGCTGCTGCTTCTTCCTGTTTTAGCTGCCTTGTCAGTACTACTGAGGCAACAGGAATACGGGGTGAGTTTAAAATCTCATAATGCTCAACTTTCACATCTTCCACCCTGATATTTCCATCCAGTTCCAGATTATCGATACTTACTTCAATCTGTTCTTTCAGATATTTAGGCAAAGTTTTTATTTTCAGAGATTTCATTTTGGTAATGAGCTTACCGCCATCTTTTACTCCTTTAGAAGTTCCTACAAACTTCAGCGGAATTTCAGCAATCACTTTTTTGTCTTCTACCAGTTCCAGTAAATCCACATGGATGAGTTTCTCATCAATTTTGTCAAACTGTAAATCTTTAAGAATGGTCCTGTACGTTTTACCTTCTAATACTACTTCAGCGATCTGGAAGCTGGGTGTGTAAACTAATTTTCTGAAAGCTGCAGCAGGGGCATGAAAATTGATCTCCTGTGAGCCGCCATAAATTACACCGGGTACCAGTTCCTGAGAGCGGAGTTGTCGGGTGGCGCTTTTGCCGAATCCGGTCCTCAGTTGTCCTTCGATTGTAATTGATTTCATTTTATGTTGTTTTGTTTGTTACTGCTTGCCTTCCGTAGTCCCGAAGGCATTCGGGACATTTTTCTCCCGGGGTTTCACCCTGGGTTACTCACATTCAACCCCTTCGGGGGTTCAGGTTCTTCTCCCAAGATTACTCACATTCAACCCCTTCGGGGTTCAGGTTCTTCTCCCAGGGTTACTCACATTCAACCCTTTCATGGCTTTGCCACTTCATCATTCAAAATTCCCTGTTCATTATCCGATATTCATCACTTATCCCTGCGCTGCGAATGAATAAATAAACTGGTTATACTTTTATTCTCATACGCATTGCGGATTGCTACGGCAAAAAGTTCGGCCACACTCAGCATTTTTATTTTCGGGCTTTCTTTTTTTAGCGGTATTGTATCACACACAATCAGTTCTTCCAGCACACTGTTCTCAATATTCTCATAAGCCTTACCACTCAGTACCGGGTGCGTAATCAATGCCCGTACACTTCTGGCACCTTTTTCTTTTAAAAGACCTGCACTTTTTGCCAACGTACCGCCTGTATCACATATATCGTCTATTATCACAATATCCCTGTTCGTCACATCTCCTATTACCACCATGCTGGCAATCTCATTGGCCCTCTTTCTGTGTTTATCACAGATTACCATTTCGGCATTAAAGTAACTGGCAATTTCCCTGATACGGTTGGTAGCTCCCACATCGGGGGCGGCAAAGGTAAGGTTTTCAAGCCGCAGATTTTCAATATAAGGGATAAAAACTGCGTGACTATCCAGGTGGTCTACAGGGATATCAAAATAACCTTGAATTTGAGGGGCATGAAGATCCATTGTTATAACCCTGTCAGCACCAGCGGCCACTAACATATTGGCAACCAGCTTGCTGCCAATGGCCACTCTGGGGCGATCTTTACGGTCCTGCCTGGCATAGCCGTAATAAGGAATAACGGCCACCACTTTATAGGCCGAAGCTCTGCGGGCAGCATCAATCATTAATAGCAATTCCATCAGGTTTTCAGCAGGAGAAAAAGTGCTTTGCACCAGGAAAACATAATCTCCCCTTACACTTTCAAGGAAAATGGGGCTTATTTCCCCATCACTAAAACGTTGGATATTAACCTTTCCCAGTTTGGTACCATATCTTTTGCAGATATGTTCGGCTAGCACTTGAGAGCCTGTACCCGCGAAGATTTTAGCAGTTTGCATGACAAAAAAATGTCCGGCGAAGATACTATACTTCACCTATAGCATTTGCAAAAAAAATGCTTCTAAATACTGGTAATTACAGACATAGCGCTTCCATGTTCTGCAAAAACGGTTGGGCCTAAATTCGGTATACAGATATATTTACCGCTTTACAATAGAAGCTACAATAGCCGGACTCTTTGATTCCTGGCCTCTTTCTGGTACAGCTTCTGTGTTATTGGCCTGCCGGCCGGTAGCGTTGCAACTGTAAAACAGGGAGGAGCAAATAAAAATAGACAAGATCAACGCTACAACATATACCACTGCAAAAAAAAGAATGGGGTGCAATGCGCCCACTTGGTTAAAGGATTTGGTTTTCATAGACGCCAGATTTAAATTTTACAATACTTGGATACTTTTCTTCTGGTAACTTGTAATATTGTTGCTGTGTGCCAACGATAAGATAAAAATATTAGCTTTACTGATTGTATGCAAGAGCACAAGTACTCTATTAAACATTGGGCAAAAGACGACCGTCCCAGGGAAAAACTACTATTAAACGGGCCCGAGCATCTTAGTAATTCTGACCTGCTGGCTATCCTTATTCATAATGGCAGCAAGGAAAAAACAGCAGTAGACCTGGCAAAAGAAATTTTAAGATTAGGAAAGGACAACCTCGGAGAACTTGGGAAACTTACTATAAAGGACCTTACGAAAATAAAAGGTATAGGGGAAGCCAAGGCAATAACCATTGCAGCGGCGCTTGAATTGGGCAGGCGGCGGCAGGCGGCGGCACCCCTTGGAAAAGTTGCAATCCGCAGCAGCGCCGATATTGCAAACTACTTACAAACCAAACTGACGGATTATCGCCATGAAGTTTTTGCAGTACTTTTTTTAAACCGGGCCAATAAGGTCAATCATTTTGAAATAGTGAGTGAAGGGGGAATAACCGGCACTGTGGCCGATCCCAGGATAATCCTTCGCAAAGCCCTTGAAGAAGACGCTGTAAGTATTATTCTTTGCCACAATCATCCTTCCGGCAGCCTGAAACCAAGCCGGGCAGACGAACAACTTACCCAAAAAATTAAAGATGCAGCCCGATTGTTTGATATTGAGATCATGGACCACATTATAGTAAGTGATCAGGGCTATTTCAGTTTTGCAGATGAAGGCTTGTTATAGATGATAGATAATAGAGAACAGATGATAGATAACAGATGATAGTGCTTCCTGTTCGATTAGATTAGTTCCTTTGTATTCCGTTGAAACAATTGAAATAATGTTATACTGGTAGAAACCCTGCACTTTGAATAACTATCATCTATCATCTGTTATCTATCATCTATTATCTGTCAACTATTATCTACGCCTGCGCTGTAGGCCCGCCAAAATTCATCGGCAACTGTATCTCTTCCAGGTCTTTGATTGACCCGTTGATGGCTTCATACTTGTGTACATTCTCTGACAGTGCTTTCATAAAACGTTTGGCGTGCTGGGGTGTGAGTATGATCCTTGATTTTACTTTGCTCTTGGGTGTGCCCGGCATTACATTTACAAAGTCTATTACAAACTCTGCATGTGAGTGTGTAATGATGGCCAGGTTGGCATAAGACCCTTCGGCCACTTCTTCAGATATTTCTATATTTAACTGGTTGGGCTGATTTTCCTGATCTGACATAAATGATTAATTACTGGTTATTCAGGTAAGTAAAAGCTTTTCTAAATGCATCATCGGGGCTTACTGTAAATGCATCATTGGTAACAACACCCGACATATCTTTTATATCTTTAAATTCTTTTACCACACTGGCTGAATTCGGTTTTATCTTCTTAATAGTTTTCTTTTCTCCATCCACAAAATAATATTCACAGGAAAGATCAAATTGGCGAAGCTCAGATTGTATATAATTGCTGGACACATAATCCAAATCGGCCTTATATCTTTTATAAATACTAAACCGGCTGCCGCCATACACTTCCTGGTAATACATTTTTTCGTTGCTGCCTAAATGAATTCCGTATACAAATTTCAGCGGGTTAATTATCCCGAGTTCAACGTTTGGCTGGATAAAGAATGAATCAACCTCTCCGGATTTTTTGATTAATGGCTTATCCGGATTTGAAGTAGAGTAAAATTCAACCTCCTGGTTATACGCATTATAGCTGAGAAAAATATTATACGCTTTGGCCTCTGTTGAAAAAAGATTGCCCTTGTTCTTTTCTCCAAAAAGGTAAGAAGTGCCAATTACTTTATAAGTACCAATTAGTTTATATACCCCATCCCCGGTTTTCTCCCGTATCAACCGGTTATGGTTGATAGCCAGATCAGCGCTTTGCGACTGTGCAAATGAAATGGCTGATATAAATAGTATAAGTGCTGTGAAGGAGCATCGTATCCCTGTTTTCATATAAAAGTATTTTATGAGCCTAAAAGTACTAAAAACCCTGTACCGGGATGTATATAAATAAAAAAGGGATTGTTAAGAAACAATCCCTTTTTTATTCAATACTTTATTTTTTGCAAAAAATTATCTTGGCCCTGTACGGATCAATGTATCTTCCCACATACGTGAGGCAGAACCATTGCCGCCAAAAGCACCACCTGCACCCAGGTTATATCCCCAGCTTGCAAAGAATGTCTTTGTAGCAGGATCCCAGCGATGGTTATAAGGAAGAGCGCCAAATCCTGTAGCACTCATGGCATAAACCACTCCAGCCGCATTAGAGTTAGTCACTACTACCGCATTTGTTGCTGTATTAACAGCAAACTCAGGTTCCTGGGTTCCAAAATAATTCAAACTGCCCCCAAAACTAATGGGGGAAGCGAACACACCTGCCAACGGCCAGTACATTTTTACTGTGCTCGGTCCTGTAGTCTGCATCTCCACCGTGGTGGTGAAATTGGCAGGAGGATTTGCCCCAGACGGGTGGTGAAACTTACCTCTTAAAGTATATTTTCCATCATACGCGTTCTTTACGCTGAATACGATGAAAAGATTCTTTAAGTTGTCAGCTATTTTATACCCGCCATCTACTGCTGTAATAGTAAGGCCGATTGCGTAAGCCCTGTTGGCATCAAGACCGGTAGTGTTTGATACACTTATGCTTGTTTGCACATTACGGCCACCTGCCGGAATGGTTAATGCAAGCGGAACCGTGTAAAGCGCTGTTGGCATCGCCAATACTGCATTGGTACCGGTTAAGTTATTGGCTGTATTATATGCGGCTGTTAAAGCTGTGGTGTTGTTGGTGAGTGTAACGGCTACGGCTGATTTGGCA
>JANOEQ010000044.1:0-28068 GCA_031441485.1 Chitinophagaceae bacterium | reverse complement strand
AACAGACACCCTGCGGTTAATATCTTTTGGCATGATACCCTGGATCAGAACGTTCTGGGCACTCAGGTAAAAATCACCGGTAGAGAAAGAAAGGTCGGTCTGGTTAGTGATACCGGTATTCCAGAATTTTAATTTCTCTTTGGGTAAAGCCCTGTATTCTGTAAAATATTTCTCACCATTGGGGCCATCACGGCCAATCTGGCGGAGAGAACCATCAAACTCATCACCATAGCACTGGTTTTCAATAGGGTCGTACACGCCATAACCATAAGTATCCACAGATGAACCGGACCCGAATTGAGTTTGGAGTTTGGGCATAAAGGAAACCCTTTCCACCTGTATAGTGTGGCTTACACTTGCACTCGGTTTTGCTTTGCTTCCTCTTTTTGTAGTAATTACCAGGGCGCCGTTAGCTCCATCAGGTCCGTAAACTGCAGTAGCTGATGCAGATTTTAAGATCGTAACATCAGTAATATCATTGGGATTGATAGAGCTGATATATGTCAGTGAAATAGGCACACCATCCAGGATCAGCATCGGCTGGTTATTACCAGTCAATGAACGGATACCACGGAGTGTTATCCTCGTATCGCCAAATACACCATTGTTCACCGTTTGTACATTCAAACCGGAAACTTTACCAGTTAAACCATTTTGCAGGTTTACTGATTTGGCCTGTGTAAGTTCAGCAGCTTTTACTTTAGCTGTACTGAAACCAAGTTGTTTGGTTTGCTGGGCCTGGCCGAGTGATGTAACAACCACCTCGGTACCAATTATTACAGTTCTTTTTACCGATATGGTAACGGAACTGCCGGCTCCAACAGTGGTTTCAGTAGCTTCAAGGCCTGCGCCGGATACTACTAAAATATCTCCTGTCTTAGCCTGAATGCGAAACTGGCCGTTATTATCGGCAGCCACACCAGTGCGGGTTCCTTTAATACGAACAGATACACCGGGGATAGCATCCCCTTTCTCATCGGTGACAGAACCTGTAATGGTCCTGTTTTGACCAAATGCCAATACCGAAAACAGCATCAGCATAGTAAGCAGTGAAATAATTTTTCTCATTGAGTTTTAGTTTTTGTAAAGTGTAATATGTTATAGTCCTTAAAAGACAGGCAATATGCAATTATGCTGCCATGCACCAGGGTATTTAAAACTGAAACCGGAAAAAATATATCTGAACTAAGAAATTCATACACTGACATAATGAAAAGGATTGTTACAATTTTTCAGGGCATCGGTTCCATTAAATGTCTGGCTGGCAAAAATGCAACACAACAGGGAAAGTCTGTTTATAAAAGGACAATACAAATTAAAGGTTACGATTTATGCAGCCTCATTTCTTAAGTCAGCCAAAAAAGTAATGGCAGATGAATGTGTGGGACAATATTTACAAATAGATGCCTGAAGCTTCCAATGAAGATGGCGGTAAAAAAAACTGTCCTTACTTCGTTTGAAGCCAGGCTTTAAAATCCGAGGCGTTCTCCTGGCTGATGATAATTTCTTCTCTTACCGGCACTGTCAATTCGAGAAATATTTTGCTTTTATCACACATCCTGAATTTTTTGACAAAATTTTTATTGATAATAAACTGCCTGTTTGACCTGAAAAAGACTGACATGTCCAGATCGTTTTCAATTTCCAGCATCTTCTTGTTGACTACCAGTTTATCCCCGTTTTCACACACAGCAAACGAAATTTTATGCTGCGTGTAGAAGTACGCTATGTCACTGAATTTAACAGCCACATAGTCGTTTCCTTTTTTTAATAACAACCGTTCTTTGTGTATCACCGGTTTTTCCGTATGACCATCTTTTTCAATAACCTGCGGCTGGGAAAAATGCAGCTTCAGCCTTTCGTATTTCATAATTGCTGCTTCCAGTTTCTTACTTTCTACCGGTTTTGAAAGACAATCAATACCATTATACTGCAACGACTGTGCAAAGTACTCATCATACGCTGTTGTGAAAACAACCGGGCAGTTTACATTCACATGTTTGAAGATATTGAACGAATGTCCGTCACTCAGCTGCACATCCATAAAGATAAGGTCGGGTTTTTCGATTCCCAGCATATTTATTGCTTCCTTTACGCTTCTCGCCCACCCGGCAACATCAACCCGGATGTCAAGGCTTCGTATTGACCGGACCAACGTTTCGTAAGCTGGCATCTCATCTTCAACAATCAGTAACTTCATGGCTTTTAATTTTAAACAGGGTTAGACAGCGAAGATGCCATCTCCAAATTAAATTTCGATATCAGCGAATCGAAATTATTTATCGGGAGACAACAGATTTTCACAATCAAATTTCACTGTTTTAAATGGGAAACCAATAATTCTCAACAGAGAGCAGGCTTGCACATACGAATAACAGCTTGCCGTATAAATGTGCATAATAAAAAAGCCTTCTCTTTTCAGAAAAGGCTGATACATTATTGGAGCAGGGTGGAATCAGTTCTTCTTTAGCAGCGGATATTCCCCGTTCAATCCTTTTACCACATCAGCAGTAATATTGAGCGCTGTGTCTTTATAATAAAATAATCCCGGCTCATAGGACATGATGTAGGTAAAGTTCTTGCCCTGATTATATTTTTTAATGAACCCTTCGATATTTTTCTTCACTTCATTTTCCTTCCTTGTTTTCACATCAAAATAATCCTGGTCCTGTTGCTGTTTAGTCAATTTGATGTTATCATCCATCTTCTTCAATTCAACACCGGCCGCATCAACCTGTTCCTGGGTAAGGGTTCCGCTTTCCTGCTTTTTTTGATAATATTGATACCGTTGCTGCAAGTCCTTTGCCATTCTTTCAATCTCTGCCGTATTTTCATTTTCTTTTTTGGCCAGGTCTGCTCTTACTTGCTTTACCATGTCAAAATTATTGGCCACAGAATCCATTTCGAAATAAGCAATGCGGAACCCGTTGTTATTGGTCAGTGTGTCACCTTCCACATTTTTACTGGCAGAAACAGCGCCCTTCTTGCTACTGAAATGATTAATGAGCAGGTAGCCGGCTGCCAATGTCAGCACCACATTCCATATTAGCAATCCATTTTTCATTCAGTCTGTTTTAAACAAAATTAAATAGTAACAGGGTCGTAAATATAAGCAGGGTCACGGATTAACGGATTATTAGGGATTTCACTCAACATCATACCTCTTAAATCAGAAATATTCTACAATCAAAATTATTAAGGAGTAAGAAAACTTACTCCTTAATTCTATCACCTGTGAAATCTCTTCTATTAATCTTTTTAAATCAGCGCTTATTCTTCCTCGTCAAATGCCATTGCTTCACGGGTTGACTGCAACAGTTCATATTCTTCTTTACTGCCTACGATCATATTCTCAAACTCCCTCAAACCTGTACCGGCTGGTATTGGGTGGCCTGTGATAACATTTTCCTTCAGTCCAAGCATATCATCGGTTTTACCGTTAATGGCCGCTGATGACAGTACTTTGGTGGTTTCCTGGAAGGAAGCTGCTGAAATCCAGCTTGGCACACCCAGAGAGGCTTTGGTAATACCCAGCAAAGTAGGCGATGAAGTGGCTGGTTTTGCATCACGGAATTCCACCAGTTTCTTATCGTTACGGCGAAGGATAGAATTTTCCTCTCTTACTTCACGAAGGCTTACTATTTGCCCTGCACGAAGCTTGCCGCTGTCGCCAATTTCTGTTACCACTTTTTTATCGTAGATATAATCGTTCTCTTCTACAAATTCAAACTTGTCTGTAAGGTCATCCTCGAGAAATCTTGTATCACCCGGGTCCACGATATTTACTTTGCGCATCATCTGGCGAACGATCACTTCGATGTGTTTATCATTGATTCTTACCCCTTGTAAACGATATACTTCCTGAATCTCATTTACCACATATTCCTGTACAGCAAACGGGCCTTTGATTGAAAGAATATCGAATGGTGCAGTCTGTCCATCACTCAATGATGCACCAGCCTTTATAAAGTCACCATCCTGTGCAAGAATTTGCCTTGTCAATGGCACCAGGTATTTTTTCTGTACACCATCTTTTGCTTCAATGATAATTTCCCTGTTACCTCTTTTAATAGCACCCATTGTTACCACACCATCAATTTCAGACACTACGGCAGGATTACTTGGGTTTCTTGCTTCAAACAATTCTGTAACCCGGGGAAGGCCTCCGGTGATATCTCTCAGTTTACCAAGTATACGGGGAATCTTCACAATTACCTGGCCAGCCCTTACATCATCCCCTTCTTCCATAATGATATGGCTTCCTGTAGGCAGGTTATAGGTTTTCTTATCTGTTCCTTCTACAAGAATGGACGGAATCTTTGTTTTATCTCTTGTTTCAATAACCACTTTTTCACGGTGCCCTGTTTGTTCATCCGCTTCTTCGCGGTAGGTTACACCGTCAATCACATTATCAAACTTCACCGTACCGTTGATCTCGGCCATAATTACATTGTTGAACGGATCCCATGTGCAGACCACTTCACCTTTGCTTACTTTCTGACCATCTTTTACATTCAATGTAGCACCGTAAGGAATGTTGTTGGTAATCAGTAACCGGTCATTCTTGGTATCAATGATACGAACCTCACCGGTACGTCCGATAACAACCGGTGTTTTCAAACCATCCTTATTTTCAATGATAACAGTACGCAGACCATCGAACTGAATGGTACCATCAAACTTGGCAGCCAGTGTAGATTCTACAGAAGCAGAACCGGCCACACCACCTACGTGGAAGGTACGGAGTGTTAACTGTGTACCAGGCTCACCGATTGATTGTGCTGCAATGATTCCCACGGCATCACCTTTCTGGGCTATATTACCAGAAGCCAGGTTTTTGCCATAGCATTTCACACAAACACCTCTCTTACTTTCGCAGGTGAGTACAGAACGTATCTCAACGGTTTCAATACCGGCCTCTTCTATCTTTCTGGCTACATCAATGGTTATCTCTTCAGTTCCTGCCACAATCAATACATCACTTACCAGATCGTATACATCGTGCAATGATGTACGGCCTGCAATCCTGTCGCTCAATGGCTCAATGACATCTTCATTATCTTTCAGTGCGGTGGTGGCAATACCACGCAGTGTACCGCAGTCTTCTTCTGTAATAACCACATCCTGTGCTACGTCTACAAGACGACGGGTAAGGTAACCTGCATCGGCGGTTTTAAGGGCCGTATCCGCAAGACCTTTACGGGCACCGTGGGTAGAGATAAAGTAATCCAATACGTTCAGCCCGCCTTTAAAATTGGAAAGAATTGGATTCTCAATGATCTCAGAACCCGTAGAGCCGGATTTTCTTGGCTTCGCCATCAATCCCCTGATACCTGCCAGCTGTTTGATCTGCTGTTTAGAACCCCTTGCTCCGGAATCAAGCATCATATACACAGAATTGAAGCCCTGCCTGTCATTGGCAAGTTCACGGATCAGTGACTCTGTAATTCTTGTATCCACGCGGCTCCAGATGTCAACGATCTGGTTATATCGTTCGTTGTTGGTAATAAGGCCCATATTATAGCTGTCCCATACTTCATCCACTTCACCTTTTGCATTTTCCAGCATTTCCTGTTTGGTGTCAGGGATGATGAGATCATTAATACTGAATGACAATCCGCCCTGGAAGGCAGTACGGAAACCTAAGGTTTTAATGTCATCAAGGAACTTAGCCGTTTTTGGTACGTTGGTAATTTTGATAATATCACCGATGATCTCCCGGAGATTCTTTTTGGTCAATAATGCATTTACAAAACCCACTTCAGCCGGCACATGCTGGTTGAATATTACCCGTCCTACAGTGGTTTCGATCATCTTATGTTCCAGCAATCCATCTGTATTGCGGATATTAGCTTTCACTTTTATCCAGGCGTGCATATCCACCACTCCTTCATTGTAAGCAATGATCACTTCTTCGTTGGAATAAAATGCTTTTCCTTCTCCACGAACGATTTCTGCGGGAGTCGTTTTTTTACCATTTTTAATATAATAAAGGCCGAGTAACATGTACGGTGAAGGAAGGGTAATAGGTGTACCGTTTTGCGGGTTCAGGATATTATGAGATGCCAGCATCAACAACTGAGCTTCTAAAATAGACTGGTGGCTCAATGGTACATGCACGGCCATTTGGTCACCGTCAAAGTCGGCGTTGAAGGCCGTAGTTACCAATGGATGTAATTGTATCGCTTTACCTTCGATCAGTTTGGGCTGAAAAGCCTGGATAGATAAACGGTGAAGTGTTGGGGCCCGGTTCAGCATGATGGGGTGCCCTTTCAGTATGTTTTCCAGGATATCCCAAACCACCGCTTCTTTCTTGTCTACCAGTTTCCTTGCAGACTTTACTGTTTTTACGATACCTCTTTCAATTAATTTACGAATGATGAATGGCTTGAACAATTCAGCCGCCATATCTTTTGGCAATCCGCATTCATGCAGTTTCAACTCAGGACCTACCACGATCACAGAACGACCGGAATAGTCAACCCTTTTACCCAACAGGTTCTGACGGAAACGGCCTTGTTTACCTTTCAATACATCACTCAATGATTTCAACGCCCTTCCACCTTCTGCTTTTACGGCATTCGATTTACGGCTATTGTCAAACAATGAGTCAACGGCTTCCTGCAGCATCCTTTTTTCATTACGAAGGATCACTTCAGGCGCTTTGATCTCCAACAATCTTTTCAAACGGTTATTACGGATAATAACCCGACGATACAAATCATTCAGATCGGATGATGCAAAACGTCCACCATCCAGCGGCACCAACGGACGCAGTTCGGGTGGAATAACAGGAATATATTGCATAACCATCCATTCAGGGCGGTTATTGATTCTTGTATTGGCATCACGAAAAGCTTCCACCACACTCAAACGCTTCAATGCATCTGCTTTACGCTGTTGCGAAGTTTCTGTGGCAGCAGCATTTCTAAGGTCAAATGATAACTGGTCCAGATCAATGCGCTGCAGCATATCATGCACTGCTTCAGCACCCATCTTGGCTATGAACTTATTGGGATCATCATCCGGCAGGTACTGGTTATCTTTTGGCAACGTATCAAGTATATCCAGGTATTCTTCTTCTGTGAGCAGATCGCCGGGATTTTGTCCCTTGTCTGCACGGATACCGGATTGTATCACCACAAAGCGTTCGTAGTAAACGATCGTCTCTAATTTCTTAGAGCTAACGCCCAGCAGATAACCGATCTTATTCGGCAACGATTTGAAGTACCAAATATGCACTACAGGCACCACCAGTTTGATGTGGCCCATTCTCTCCCGACGTACTTTTTTCTCCGTTACTTCCACACCGCAACGGTCGCACACGATACCCTTATAACGAATACGCTTATACTTACCGCAGGCGCATTCATAATCTTTTACCGGGCCAAAAATCCTTTCGCAAAATAAACCATCTCTTTCAGGTTTATAAGTACGATAGTTTATCGTTTCGGGCTTTAATATCTCCCCATAACTTCTTTCAAGGATAGTGTCAGGCGAAGCAAGACCAATTGTGATCTTTGAAAAAGCCGCTTTGGGACGATTTTCTTTTTTGATTGCCATAATCGTATTGACGATTTTAGATTTTAAATTTTAGATTCCTTTCAACTCCCGGTACTCATTTTCAATAACGAATATGCGGGCTGAGTGAACTATTCACTATTCACCATTTACTACTCACTCAAATTTGAGGTCCAATCCCAATCCCCTCAGCTCATGCAACAATACATTGAATGACTCTGGTACACCGGGCCTTGGTATATTCTCACCTTTTACAATCGCCTCGTAGGTTTTTGCACGGCCAATGATATCATCTGATTTCAATGTCAGCAATTCCTGCAGGATGTTGGATGCACCATACGCTTCCAGTGCCCATACCTCCATCTCTCCAAAACGCTGTCCGCCAAACTGTGCTTTACCACCCAGCGGTTGCTGTGTAATTAAGCTGTATGGCCCGATAGAACGGGCATGCATCTTATCATCCACCATGTGGTGCAGTTTGATAACGTAGATAATGCCCACTGTTGCTTTCTGGTGGAAACGTTCACCGGTTTCACCATCATACAAATACGTGTGACCGTACATGGGTATATCAGCCTGCTTACAGTATTCAGCTATTTCATCTACTGATGCACCATCAAAAATGGGTGTGGCGAATTTCAATCCGAGTTTGGCACCTGTCCATCCAAGGATCGTTTCATAGATCTGCCCCAGGTTCATACGGCTTGGCACCCCTAATGGGTTCAATACCACATCTACCGGCGTTCCATCTTCGAGGAATGGCATGTCTTCATGACGAACGATTTTGGCAACGATACCTTTATTACCGTGACGGCCGGCCATTTTATCACCCACTTTCAGCTTACGCTTCACAGCAAGGTATACTTTAGCCAGTTTCAATACGCCTGCGGGTAATTCATCACCAATGCTGATGTTGAATTTTTCTCTTTTATAACGACCCAGCTCTTCGTTGAACTTGATATTATAGTTGTGCAGGAGTGTGTTGATCTGATCGTCCACTTTAGCATCGGTTGTCCATCCTAATGGATTGATGTTTGCATAGTCAAGACCACGGAGATTTTTCTCAGTAAACTTAGCGCCTTTACCGATTTGTATTTCGCCAAAGTTATTTGCCACACCGGCTGAAACATGGCTGACCAGTAATGCGGTTAATTTTTCCAGCAATACTTCCATCAGGTCTGTTTCATTCTTCTCGTGCATTTTCTCCAGCTTTTCCATCATGGCTTTCTCTCTCACTTTAGCTGTCTTATCTTTCTTGGCCCGCTGGAACAATTTTTTACCAATCACCACCCCTTCCACTCCGTTTGGTGCTTTCAATGATGCATCTTTTGCATCACCGGCTTTATCACCGAAGATAGCACGGAGTAATTTTTCTTCCGGTGTAGGATCAGATTCACCTTTAGGAGTGATCTTGCCAATTAATATATCGCCTTCTTTTACCTGGGCACCAATCCGGATAATACCGTTTTCATCAAGGTCTTTGGTTGCCTCTTCTGAAACGTTGGGAATATCCGGGGTCAGTTCTTCTTCACCCAGTTTGGTATCTCTTACTTCCAGTTCGTATTCAGAAATGTGTACGGAGGTAAACATATCTTCTTTTACCACTCTCTCACTGATAACGATGGCATCCTCAAAGTTGTAACCCTTCCATGGCATGAAGGCCACTTTCAGGTTTTTTCCCAATGCCAGTTCACCGTTCTGCGTGGCGTATCCTTCTGTCAGAAAATCGCCCTTCTTCACTTTCTGTCCTTTTTTCACTGCAGGATTCAGGTTGATACAGGTTTCCTGGTTGGTCTTGATGAATTTTGTAAGTCTGTATATTCTCAGGTCATCTTCAAAGCTTACCAATTTTTCCTGTGCATCACGATCGTAACGTACATGGATTTCATTGGCATCTACAAACTCCACCACACCATTCCCATCAGCATGTATCTGAATTCTTGCATCTCTTGCCGCTTTTCCTTCCAATCCTGTACCTACAATTGGCACATCCGGACGCAGCAATGGTACAGCCTGGCGTTGCATGTTCGAACCCATCAGGGCACGGTTAGCATCATCATGCTCAAGGAAAGGGATCAATGAAGCACTCAAACCAACAATCTGGTTGGGCGCCACATCCATATATTCCACATCATTCCTGTCTAATATCGGGAAGTCACCTGTTTCACGGCTTACAATTTTCTCTTCTTTGAAATTTCCTTTTTCATCCAGCGGTGTATTGGCCTGTGCAATTTTTGCCAGGTCTTCTTCTTCTGCACTCAGGAAAGTCAGTTCTTTCATATTCACTTTACCTTCACTCACCTTGCGGTAGGGAGTTTCGATAAAGCCCATATCATTAATTTTTGCATGTACGCAAAGGGTGGAGATCAAACCAATGTTTGGTCCTTCCGGTGTTTCAATGGTACACAAACGGCCATAGTGTGAATAGTGTACGTCACGCACCTCGAAACCGGCCCTTTCACGGCTCAAACCACCTGGCCCGAGTGCGGAGATACGGCGTTTGTGAGTAATCTCGCTCAATGGGTTGGTCTGGTCAAGAAACTGCGATAACTGTGATGTTCCAAAGAAGGAATTAATTACAGAAGACAATGTTCTTGCATTGATAAGGTCAACAGGGGTAAACACCTCGTTGTCCCTTACGTTCATCCTTTCACGGATGGTACGGGCCATACGGGCCAAACCAACTCCGAACTGTGCATATAATTGCTCACCCACAGTACGTACACGACGGTTGCTCAGGTGATCGATATCATCGATCTCAGCTTTACCGTTGGTAAGGCGTACGAGGTATTTGATGATTAAAATGATATCTTCTCTTGTCAGTGTTTTCTTCTGCAACGGTAAATCAACATTCAGTTTGCGGTTGATTTTATAGCGGCCCACTTCGCCAAGATCATATCTTTTATCGCTGAAGAATAATTTGTCGATTATACCGCGGGCTGTTTCATTATCCGGGGCATCAGCTCCGCGCAACTGGCGGTAGATAAACTGTACGGCTTCCAGCTCACTGTTGGAAGTATCTTTATTTAAGGTATTATAGATGATAGCATAATCACCACCAACATCTTCCCGCTGAATGAATACACTGGCTACTTCCATTTCGGAAATAGTATCAATGGCTTCTTCGTCCAGTACGGTATCTCTTTCCATTACGATTTCGTTACGCTCGATAGAAACAACTTCCCCGGTGTCTTCATCCACAAAATCTTCCACCCAGGTTCTGAGTACACGGGCTGCGAGACGCTTGCCTACATATTTGGATAATGTCTTCTTATCTGTTTTTACTTCATCAGCCATACCAAACAGTTCAAGGATATCCTTGTCTGTTTCGTAACCGATAGAACGTAAGAGTGTAGTTACCGGGAATTTTTTCTTACGGTCTATGTAAGCGTACATCACATTATTGATGTCGGTGGCAAATTCCATCCAGGCCCCTTTGAAAGGAATAACCCGGGCAGAATAGATTTTGGTCCCGTTCGGGTGAACAGACTGACCGAAGAATACTCCTGGTGAACGGTGCAATTGTGACACTACCACCCTTTCAGCACCGTTGATAACGAAGGTACCGCGGGGTGTCATGTAAGGAATGTTACCAAGGAATACGTCCTGAACAATGGTTTGGAAATCGACGTGTTCCTCATCATTACAGCTCAAACGGAGTTTGGCTTTCAGGGGAACGGCATAGGTTAATCCGCGTTCCATACATTCTTCAATGGTGTAACGGGGCGGATCAATAAAATAATCCAGGAATTCGAGTACGAAAATGTTCCGGGTATCAGTTATCGGAAAATTTTCTTTAAACACACGGAACAAACCTTCAATATTCCGTTTGTCCGGAGTTGTTTCTAACTGGAAAAATTCTTTAAACGATTGGATCTGTACCTCAAGCAAATCGGGAGTTTCTGCCAGATGCTTGATTTTACCGAAATCCACTCTTGAGTTCACTTTAGTTGAAGACATATGCGTAATACCGGTTTTACAACGTTGAGGACATACAAATCACCACCAGGTCTCCATTTCAGTTGAAACGAAAATCTATGGAAGTCAACTACTTATACATGATTTGGGATGTCAAATTATATTTGGCCAAAATAAGGGATGGCAAAGGTAGGGATTTATAGTTCTAAAACAAGAAAAGTTTGCTCACAATAACCCGGCCAAAATTCTTAATAACCGGTTATTTTTTTGGTTCAAAAGAAGCACTACATTGCATTAAATCCGTATATGAATTGGAGTGAATTTGTGGTTGATTACCTGTCCTTTACAAAAAAAGAAAAGATAGCGATACTTGTTATCACCCTGCTCATTATTGGTGTCTTTTTTCTTCCTTTATTTGTTTCCCGCCATGCTGTGCAGGCAGTGCCTGTTACTGATACTAATTGGGTGGCAGCTATAAGAAAACTAGAGCAAAAAGAAACGGAAAAAACTGAGTCCGGGTATAGAGAGGATAACGGCAGTCATTATCAATACGACCGGTCAGCTGCTTCAGCCTACTCTAAACCAACCGGTATTTTATTCATTTTTGATCCAAATACTTTAACTGAGGAAGGCTGGCAAAGACTGGGGATCCGGGAAAAAACCATTCGCACGATAAAGAACTACCTCAGCAAAGGGGGGCAATTCAGAAAACCGGAAGATCTGCAGCGGGTTTATGGATTATTTCCCAACGAGTATGAACGAATTGCGCCATATATTAAAATCGAACCGGTAAACGCATCATCCAGTAACTACACTGAATACCCGAAAAATTTTTCACTACATACCCCGGCAAAAACAATATCCCCCCGTTATTCCGTGGTGGAACTGAACAGTGCCGATACCGCCGCCCTCGTAGCGCTGCCGGGCATTGGCAGTAAACTGGCTTTACGCATCATCAACTTCAGGGACAAACTGGGCGGCTTTTATTCGGTGAACCAGGTGGGTGAGATATATGGGTTGCCTGATTCTACCTTTCAAAAATTAAAACAATACCTTAAAATAGAAAGTATTGCGGTCAGGAAAATCAATATCAATACTGCTTCTGTTGATGAATTAAAAGCACATCCGTATATCAAATACAGTTTGGCCAATCCGATTATGGCCTATCGAAATGAGCATGGGCCTTTTTTGAAAGTGGAGGATATTAAAAAAGTGATGGTGGTGACGGAGGAGATTTATGCTAAAATAGCACCGTACCTTGTTATTCAATAGTGGCACTGAATTCATTTTAATATATTTGTATGGATAATGCACAGCCACTTTCAATTTATCGATACTGAACAGCTAAATAAAAAAATTGCTGCGGAAAATTTTCCTTTCAGCTCATATTTGTTCTGGGATGCTGAAACAGATAAAATTAACCTGAAAGAAAATACCCGGTATGTGATTGAAAGAGTGCTTACCCGTGGTTTTTTGGAAGACTTTTATATGCTGATCCACCTTTACAATACAGAGGAAATAAAAGATGCCTTACGAAAAAGTAAGGTGCTGGATGCCAAAACAGTTAGCTTTTGCAGTCACTACTTTAATCTGCCCCAAAGCGAAATGTATGTATCACCTTTCTACAGTTGATCCTGCTGCTTATTTAGTTTACTGAAACTCTTTCTTACGATAACGCAGAAATTAATGCCAACCTCTCATATATAATACGTTATCGGAAATAAGAAATAAGAGGGAGTCATTTGAAAAAGAAGATCCACATAAAAGATTATCTTCATTATAGATAGTATCGCACAAAGAATTTAGCACATTATTACCTTTATATCGCAATTAAATACTATGGCAAATTTTTCCAAAAAATTAGGTAACAACACTTCAGTTAGGAAAATTAACCCTGTTGAAATATATGAGAATCTTGATAGAAAAGTTGAAACCGGTCCCTTACGACCTATACAAAAAGAAGTATTACAAAAATGGCATGATGACTTTAAAGAAAATAAAGACATTATTTTAAAACTCCATACAGGACAGGGAAAAACATTGATTGGGCTTTTAATCCTGCAGTCTCTCCTTAATCAAGAGAAAGGGCCGTGTCTTTATATATGCCCCAATATTTATTTAGCAAATCAAACATGCGAACAAGCTGCAAAATTTGGTATCCCATTTACAAATTTTACAGAAAAAAATCAGGATATACCAACTGACTTTATTAATGGTGAAAAATTATTAATTTGTCATGTTCAAAAATTATTTAATGGTCTAACAAAATTTGGCTTGGGAAGAGGTTCCATTAAAGCAGGAGGTATTGCTATTGATGATTCCCATGCTTGTATTGATTCGATAAAAGACACATTTACAATTAAAATACCCAATGATCATACTTTGTATGAACATATAGTTACATTATTTGAAGAAGATTTAAAGAAACAAGGTATCGGGACTTTTGGCGAGATTATGATACAAGATTTTAGATCCTTTTTACCAATACCTTATTGGGCGTGGATTGAGAAATACGAAAAGGTTACAGAACTTCTTTTACAATTTAGAGAAGATAAACAAATATTATTCAAGTGGCCCCTACTTAAAAATAACATTCAAAATTGCCAGTGTTTCGTTTCAGGATCTTACATAGAAATATCACCATATATTAACCCAATTGAGTTATTTGGAACTTTCCATAATGCCAACCAAAGAATTCTTATGTCAGCAACGACAATGAATGATTCATTTTTTATTAAAGGCCTTGGCTTAAGCAAAGAATCAATAAACAACCCATTAACAATTCCAAATGAAAGATGGTCAGGTGAGAAAATGATAATAATCCCTCGCTTAATTGACGACTCTTTAGACAGAATATCTATAATTAATCACTTTGCAAAACCTCTTCAAGGAAGGAAGAAAGGGATTGTAGCGCTAATACCGTCCTTTAGCGATGCAAAGATATATGCTGATCAAAAATGTAATGTCGCGACTCCTGAAAACATTTATCTTGAAATTAAGGCCTTAAAAGAAGGAAAATGTGATACTCCATTAGTAATTGCAAATCGTTACGATGGAATTGATCTACCCGATGATGCCTGCAGACTATTAATTATAGATTCAAAACCCTTCTCAGAAAGTCTTGCAGATAAATACGAGGAGTCTTCAAGAGAAGACAGTGAAATTATTAACGTAAAAATTGCTCAAAAAATTGAACAAGGTTTAGGGAGAAGTGTTCGGGGAGAAAAAGACTACAGTGTAATACTTTTAATCGGATCCGACTTAGTAAACTTCGTCAGAAACGTAAGAACTCAGAAATATTTTTCCACTCAAACGAGACAACAAATAAGAATTGGCCTTGAGACGGCGGAATTAGCTACTGAAGATATAGATAGAAATACAACAAATACTATAGACACTTTATCTGAGTTAATCAGACAATGTATTATTACCAGAGATGAGGACTGGAAGACTTTTTACGAGGAACGAATGAATAAAAATAACGAAATTGAATTTAAAATAGACATTACAGAAATACTGGATATTGAAAAAAAAGCCGAAGAATACAACATGGCTGGTGATTTTGACAAAGCAATAAACTTAATACAAAATATTACTGATAGTAGTGCAGTAAATAAATCAGAAAATGGATGGTATCTACAAACTATAGCAAGGTATAAATATAATATAAGCAAAACTGATTCAAATAAGATTCAAACAAGTGCTTTTAGACTAAATTATAATCTTCTAAAACCCAAGGAAGGGATTATTTATAAAAAAATAGAAATCATTGATAACAGCAGGGTATCCAATATCAAAAAATGGGTTGAGAAATTTGATAATTATGAAGAATTATTAGGTAGTCTAAACGACATGCTTTCTCTTATAAGTTTTGAAGAAACAGCCGATCATTTTGAATCAGGACTTCATGAATTAGGCAAAGTTCTTGGATTTGAAAGCCAAAGACCTGACAAAGAAAATAAAGAAGGCCCAGACAATCTCTGGTGTTTGAATGATAATGATTATATAATTTTTGAATGTAAGAATGAAGTTAAAGATAAAAGAGATGAGATAAGCAAATCTGAAGCTGGGCAAATGAATGTTTACTGTGGATGGTTTAAAAACAACTACCCATCAGCTAATTATATACCTATAATGATTATTCCTACTAAAAACATATCAAAGGCAGCGGCATTTAATTTGGATGTAAAAATTTTAAGAAAGTCTGGGATCAAAACTCTCAAAATAAATGTACTGGCATTTTTTAAAGAAATTGAAAAATTTGACTTGAAATCATTAACTGATGAGAAAATTCAAGAATGCTTAAACATGCACAAAATTGATAACAAATCAATTAAGACGATATATTTAGACACCCCGTTCCAAAGGAGATAAAGATATCCTTACAAAGTGAAGGGCTAACTAAATACTTAATACCAGTAGTATAAGAGTGGACCAACCGCCATTAAACTATCCTACATCTGACTTGGCTTTTATTGCTTGGCTATAATTTCTTAGCTTCTACCTTTGAAATATCACCTCTTTCAAACTTCTTATATGTTTATTTCAGCATTTTGTCTGAGCCTTATAAAATGTGATGTAACGAGTGATATAAAATTCCTTTTTTCATAATACGGGAGATTGTATTTATGGGCGACAGTTTTTACTATATGGCTTATGTCCGGGTAATGTATGCTGCAGATTTGTGGAAAGAGGTGATGCTCAATTTGAAAATTAAGCCCCCCGATAAAGTATTCCAATGGTTTATTCCAGGTGGTGAAATTGGCGGTTGTATACAACTGGTGCGCCGCCCACGAAGCAGTATCCGCACCCGGCGGAACTGAATAGTATGTTTCTTCAAAGTTATGCGGCGCCATAAAATTAAATGCGAGTAAATAGCCTGCGGTAAAATTCATAATGAGATACCCAATAATAAATTCGCCCGCTGATACAGACATAAAATTAAGGGGCAGGATTATCCATATAAAAACATACAGCGCTTTAAATAGTAACAACTTTAGAATTTCTTTTACCGGATGCGTCTTGGGCATGTTTGGCTGTGGTGCCTTTCTGAAAATATGCATAAAGTTGAACGAATAAATAACCAGCAGCAGAAAAGCGCCATAAACAACTATCAGGGACAATGCCTGGAACCGGTATGTTCTTTTATGCGGATGCAGCGGCGAAAAACGGATCAACGCATTTTCCCTTATATCACCATCAAGACCTGCAATATTTGTATAGAAGTGGTGGTTATTGTGGTTTATCTTCCACAAATAACTATTCGACCCGAGTATATCCATCGAATACCCGAGCAACCTGTTTACCCATTTCTTTTTTGAAAACGTTCCGTGTAATGCATCATGTGCCACATTACAACCCACACCGGCTACAAACACGCCGAGTATGATAGAGAAGATAAACAGCTGCGTCTTATTCAGCATCCCGGAGAGGAGCAATAAATAAGTTAGTACGAGGCCGGAAAGCATAAATATAATTTTAACCCACATGGCACCATTTGCTTTGCTGCTTATATTTCGCTGTGTAAAATGGGCATACACTTTTGCTTTAAGTTCGTTGTAGAACTGATCATCACCGGGTATTGAAAATGAATAAAGTGGTTTCGTCATTGAAATGATTTTATAAGTGACCGCTTAAATTTTGGAGAAATAACCACCAGTTTCATAAAAAATCTGTCTATAGCCCTGACAAGGAAATTTGTTTTCTTTTCGATATCCAGAAAGAGAATTACTCTCATCTGCGGGCTATCATTCACCACAGAGTGTTCGATGGTATCATCAAATAAAAGGCTTTCCCCCTTTTTATATGGCCGGGTAATTCCTCCTACTGTTATGGCACAGTTGCCGGAAGTGGGGACCATCAGGGGAAGCTGATAACGCAGCACTCCTTTAAATTTGCCTGTATGCGGAGGGATTTTATTTCCGGGTTCCATGATGGAGAACATAACAGTTGCCACATTATTCATTGCCGAAAATATTCGGGACGTTTCGGGGCACCTGTCACGATTGCCGGGAAACCAACCATGAAATGCTTTAATATAGCAGGTTCGCCATCCGGGTCCATCGTCAAACGAAATTTTCTGATTGCGAATATCCAATTGGTGAAGCCTGGGTATTCTGTTCTGCCTGGTAAGCAATTCATATAGATCAGATTGGATCAGTTCAATATGCTCTTCCACCATCTTATACTGTGGAAAATAACGCCGGATATCATCCGGAAAAATGGCCTCCCTATCGGTTCGGTAAAGAAATCGCTGACTCAGGTATACAAATATCCGTGGCTCATACAACCATAAAATGACTACCGATAGAAACAAGACGATGATGATTATTAGCAGCATGTTATATCATTTATTAATTAATAATTATAAATTACCCGTTATTGGCTGTTGATCTGGGTTTCCAACCGGGTTTACCAAAGAAATACATCAGTTTTTCACGCCTGGTTTTAGCTTGTCGTATATCCCTTAACATACTGTTCATCTCATGCATTACCACCTGATAGAAATTACGGTGGTCCACTTCTTCTTCTATACCAAATACCAGTTTTTCTTTTGTTTCTGTGAACGTACCAAATAACTTATCCCAGATCACCAGTGTTTCGCCAAAATTTTTATTCAGGTTATCCCTGTTGCACGAATGGTGCACACTATGATGTGTGGGGGTAATCACTATTTTTTCCCATACGCCCCATTTGCCCAATTGCTGGCTGTGCGAAAAGAAGGCCCACAACTTGCCAAGTCCATAAACAATTAAAAACATAGTTACCGGAAAACCCAATAACATCACCGGTATATAAAAAAAATACCTGTAGACAGATTTAAAAACCCCAGACCGCAACGAAGTGGACAGGTTTAAGAGAGTGGACGAATGATGATTAACATGGATCGCCCACATAAAACGAACTGAATGTTCTATCCGGTGTTTCCAGTAAAACAAAAAATCCCAGGTCAAAAAACAAGCCAGCCAGGCCAGCCAGCTATAGCCTATAGTAAGCGGGGCATAATATGACAATTTTACTAATAAATAAATGGCAATCGTTTTTACACCAATGTCGAGCAATAACCCGGTTAGCATTAACCGGATGCATGACCATGTATCACGAAGGCTGTAGTATCCTTTTTGCGCTTTATAGGTAAGAAAATATTCGAGGAACGAGCCTGCAATGAAAAAGATTGCCAGTGCCGCATAAAATAACTTCATATCCATAATAGAATTATTTAAGTTTAAATAAAAATTAATTGAAGCTTACCGACGTATGATGCCAGTTGCTGCTATCTGTTAAAAAAGGAATGAAAGAAACAAGAGACATAAAACCCGGCAACCATACGCATGGAAAAAATAAATAAAAGGCATTTTGAAAACGGGTTATTTATCCGTTTTTCTGAATTTACTCCTTATACGGCTCAAGGTCTCTTCATTCATGCCCAGGTAAGTGGCGATATACTTCAGGGGGACCCTGTTAATAAGATCGGGATGCTGATTCAAAAAGAAAGAATATTTCTCTTCGGCTGTATGCTTTCGGAGCATTCTTGTTCTCAATTCAGATGTATAAAGCGAATATTCAGTTTGTTTTCTGCCAACAATATTAAATGATGGAAAGTCCTTGTATAATTGCTGAATCCCGCTATACCTTATACAGGCAAGTGTTGTATCTTCCAACGCCTCTATAAATTCATCGCCTGCCTGCTGGTGATAATAACTGACCCACGAAGTAATGATGAACCCTTCATCCATAAAACGGGATGTTATATCCCTGTCTTCATTTATATAGTATGCTCTTGCAAGTCCTTTTATCACCATGCAGGCTTTGTCACACACCTGTCCGTCCCTGAGTAAATATGTCTTTTTGGGATACGTCACAATCTGGGTGATCTCTTTTATTCTTTCAATAAGAGGCTCATCCATTTTGTGCAATGCATTAAGCCGTTCCAGAAGTTTTTCCAGCATGTCCCGTTAAATTAACTGGGAAATCCCGAATAAACAAATTGCTGACAGTAAATATCTTTTTACTGTTTCTCAATGGTTAAAGTCAGCCTGTCGCCGGGAATTATAAAATTATCTGAATACAAAACAAGCTTCCTGCAATCAAAACGCTGAATAGTTCCGCTAACCACACCATCACTGATGATAGTATTACCGGCAACACCCCATGTACCGGAATTAGTGCCATCCGGAGAACAGGTAATACCTGCGTCACGATATGTATAAATGCCATTTGCCTGCAGGTCAATGAGGTCGTCCTTTTCACAATCTTCCCTGAGTACCAGGTAGTCCTGTTCCGGAGATTCGCTTGCGGGCTTATATTTCAGAGCGGTAAGCTTATATGTACCCGATATGACCGCAACAGTTGTGGGACAGGTATCATTCTTTTCTTTCTTACAGGAGGCCATAATACAAAGGATTGCAAAACCTGCAAAAGAGATTTTAGCAAAGAAGAAGTGTTTTGTACGCATAATAAAAGTTTTACTGGTTAAAAAAGATAACATCATAAAATTGATACATAGTACTTACTTCTCTCTTGACAAATGTCAATTGTTTACGCTTCCGTACGGGATTAACATTTCCTTTTTTATAATATAGTGATATGCTATTTACGAAGTGAGGTATCTGCCACTAAGGCCACTAAGGCCACTAAGTCTTTTCTTTGCGTTCTTCGTGCTCTTAGTGGGAAAATATTTTTGCGGTACGAATATGCACAAAAAACCCTCCGCAAAGCGAAGGGTTTAACTATTTGATCAGTAGTTGAAATAAGCGATCACTATCCCGGAAAATCGCCGGGATTTCGATAGCCTTAGGCTATCTCTACATCTGCACCGGCTTCTTTCAGCTTGGTTGCAATTTCTTCAGCTTCTGCTTTAGAAATACCTTCTTTGATGTTCTTAGGAGCACCATCAACCAGGTCTTTCGCTTCTTTCAAACCTAACCCTGTCAAATCTTTTACGATTTTAACCACGCTCAGTTTTGAAGGGCCACCGCTCTTCAATACTACGTTGAAGGAAGTTTTTTCTTCTACAGCGGCTGCGCCACCACCATCACCACCACCAGACATTACAACTGCTGCTGCTGCCGGTTCGATACCATACTCTGATTTCAGGAAATCAGCTAATTCCTGTACTTCTTTTACTGTCAGGGCTACTAAGCCTTCTGCTAATGCTTTTACGTCTGCCATTTGATTTACATTTTTACCGTCTTCATATTGCTGGCTTTAGTTTTAAACTAAAGGCGTCAATCCGACGGAAGATTAAAAAAATTGTTTCGCCTTTTATATACCATCCGGCCGGGTGTTATCTTACTTGCAGACAGGAATGCCTGTGCAATGAAATTCTGTTTTATTCAGCTGCAACTGCAGCTTCAGCAGCGGCAGCCTTCTGCCCGTGATGGTGCAATAATGCAGCCAGTACACGTTTAGCAGGAGATTGCAGCAATCCTATAACTTCACCGATAAGCTCATTTTTGGTTTTAATCTGCGTAAGCGCTTTCAGTTGATTATCGCCGGTGTAAATATCACCATTGATAAATGCTGCCTTGAGTACCGGCCTTTCTCCATTACTTTCTTTACGGAAAGAGGTTATGATCAATGCAGGGCTTTTAGGGTTTTCTGAAAACATCAGGGCCGTTACTTTATGAAGGGAATCATACACACCTGCATATTTTTCACTGTCTAATGATTCCAGTGCCTTCCGGATAAGGGTATTCTTTGCCACTTTCATTTCAACATCTTTGCTGAAACAGGCACGGCGCAATTTACCCACTTGTGCTACAGACAGGGATTCTGTATCGGCCACATAGAAGTTATTATACTGAGAGAACTTGCCTTTCAGCACTTCTATTACTTCGTTTTTTTGATCTTTAGTCATTGTGTTTCGTTTATCAGTCAGACCGCAGGCGGCCTTCGTTTATAATTTATCTGGTCTTTGCAGCGGCCAGAATTTTTTAATGAACAAACCCTTTTGTGTCAACTATGATACCAGGACTCATGGAACTGGCCATGCTGATTCCACGGAGGTAAATACCTTTGGAAGATGATGGTTTTGCTTTCATGATGGCATTCAGTAATTCCTGGCTGTTTTCTGCAATCTTTTCCGGGGTAAAGCTTATCCGTCCAATAGAAGCATGGATGATTCCAACTTTATCTACTTTGAAGGCAATTTTACCGCCTTTTACGTCATTGATAGCATTGGCTACATCATTAGTAACAGTACCTGTTTTAGGGTTAGGCATCAGGTTACGCGGACCGAGTATTTTACCCAGTTTACCAATCTTAGGCATTACTGATGGTGTGGCGATAATAACGTCCACATCCACCCATCCTCCTTCAATTTTCGCTACATATTCTTCCAGGCCAACATAGTCAGCACCGGCTGCTTTTGCTTCGGCATCTTTATCGGGTGTGCAAAGCACCAATACCTTTTTTGTTTTACCAGTACCATGAGGTAATGAAACAGTACCCCTGATAGCCTGGTCTGCTTTTTTAGGATCGACACCCAGGCGAATGTGTAGATCTACCGATGCATCAAATTTGCAGGTGGTAATGCTTTTTACCAATGCAGATGCATCTTTTAATGAATATGATTTGTTGCCGTCCACCTTTGTGTTAACAACTTTTCTTTTTTTACTGATGAATGCCATGTTGATTCGTTTTAAAAGTTCTTTTTGGATTGCCGCAATCCCGTTCCGGCTTATTTGACGGAACAGCGTTCCGTCGTCCATTAATTTTCCCAGGGGGCTTTGCCTTCCACATTCAGGCCCATGCTGCGTGCTGTACCGGCCACCATTTTCATAGCGCTTTCCACGGTAAAGCAGTTCAGGTCAGGCATTTTATCTTCAGCGATAGCTTTTACCTGTTCCCAGTTTACCTTACCCACTTTTGCACGGTTGCTTTCTTTGGAACCCTTTTGAATTTTTGCAGCATCCATCAACTGAATAGCTGCAGGAGGTGTTTTGATCACAAAATCAAAACTCTTGTCTGTGTAAACAGTAATTAATACGGGGAGAACTTTACCTTGTTTGTCCTGTGTTCTTGCATTGAACTGCTTACAAAATTCCATGATATTAATACCTTTGGAACCTAAGGCAGGACCGATTGGAGGTGCGGGATTGGCTTGACCACCCTTACACTGCAGCTTTACATAGCCGTTGATTTCTTTTGCCATTTTTTAAACTTTTTTTGGTTTTAACGACTTTTCGTCCGCTATCCGGCGGGCTACTTGGTCTCCCAAATTCCTTTATCAACCATAGTTTTGGCTATGTCTGATAAACTATCCCGACTTCGTTTTTGCGCAGAAGGGCTATGTTATCATCCACCTTTGCTTATTTATCCACCGAAGTTTTAACGAAGGAGGAAGCTATGGCGGACAATGAAGAACTAATTGGGGCGGCAAAGATAGGGGTATTGGGCAGACAGGCAAAGGGTTTTACTATTTTTTTTACTGTTTTACAAACCTGGCTGTTGCTATCGGCACCAGTGCAGAATTCCCGTTTGCCAGAACCGTTGCCTGTGCGGGCTGTAAGATATGAATATCCTGTTGTGGTACCGTGGCCGGGTTATTATACCCAAAAACATCCCCTTCTTCGGTGCCTGCATCATATACATAGAGATTAATAGTGGTATCTGCCACCCATTTTTGCCCGGCATACATATTTACGTTGCTAACTCCAACAAACCAATCAGGAGTGGGCCCGAGCATGGAGGCAAAACTTATTCTTGAAAAATCACTATTGCAATAAAGGTTTACATTGCTGCTGCCAATGGCAGGGGGTGCTACAAAGAGCAACAATGCCAACCCATTACGCACCCGTATTGTAGAATCAATTTCAGCTAGAATGGGACCCCCTCCCCCTGTTTCTGCCAGTACTTCCATTCCATAACTTGCTTTTGTCCCGTTTGCCCAGAGTGAAGCGGCACTATTATGCACCATGCCTATGAAGGTAGTATAATGGGCCCCGCCAGGTACAGTAAATTCGGGAGAACGCCACTGGCCTGTAATGGTGACAGTATACCGGGCTTCTGAAAAAACGGGGTCTGCTATATTTTCTTTTTTGCAGGAGAAAAAAAACAGCGTGAAGGATAGTAGTAATAACAGCAATTTCATAGCTCAGTTTTAGGGTTAATACATGACCGGGTCATAAAGTTAGCGGGCCGGGTTTGTAAATATTGTCAGCCTGCTTACCCATTTACGCAAAAAACCATCCGCCGGTTGGGGATGGTTTTTACAATAGAATCTTAGCCGCTTCTTAGTTGATCTTCTCCACCTGCATATAATTCAATTCTACAGGAGTGGAGCGGCCAAATATTTTTACGGTTACTTTCAGTTTCTTTTTTTCATCATTTACTTCTTCTATCACACCATTAAAGTCATTGAAAGGCCCTTCGATGATTTTGATGGTTTCACCAACGATGAATGGTTCGCTCATGCTGATACCACCCACTTCTGCCATTTCATCCATTTTGCCCAGCATCTTATTCACTTCGGCTTTGCGCAGGGCAATGGGGTTTTCTTTTCCCAGGAAATGAATGACGCTGTTGGTGTTTTTTATTATATCCCGCAGGTCATCTGTCAATTTTCCATTGGCAATTTCAATCATAACATAACCAGGGTAATAGTTTCTTTCCCGCATTACCTTCTTGCCATTCGCTACTTTGTACACTTTTTCCACTGGTAAGAAAACCTGTTTTACCTGGTCCCATCCTCCACGGGAAATTTCTTTATCAAGGTATTCTTTCACCTTTTTTTCTTTACCGCTTACCACCCTCAGTACAAACCACTTGGTGTCCTGCTGTACGTTTTCTGTATTGATTGTTGCTTCCATTATTTATATAAGTATGATACTGCGAATGATTAAAACAACATCTTATAGGCTTGTCTGAAGATATTGCCGGCGGCAAAATCCATGGCAAGCACAATAAATGTGATAACTAATGTAGCAGCCAGTACAATCATGGTGGACTGCTGAAGCTGTGGCCATGTAGGCCAGGTTACTTTTTCAGTCAGTTCTTTAAATGATTCTCTGAAGTAAATTAAAATCTTATTCATTTCTACAATTTTTATGTCCGCCAAAAGAGCAGACCTGTTGTGCGATTATTCTGCACGGGCACTAGGATTCGAACCCAGATCAAAGGTTTTGGAGACCCGTATGCTACCGTTGCACCATGCCCGTATGAAAGGCCTCCCAAAACCACTCTAAGAGAGGGGATTAAGAAACCCTTTAGTTAAAGAACTTTTTAAAAAGCAAAGTACCAAAGGTGGTTAACCAAAGGTACTTTGTTTATTTCTTACTCCTCAAAATCCCCTCACTTAAAGGGATTGGGGAAGTGTTTTTTATTTTACAATTTCAGTCACCTGACCGGCACCTACTGTACGGCCGCCTTCACGAATCGCAAATTTCAATCCTTTTTCCATTGCGATAGGCTGAATAAGCTTCACATTAATTGAAGTGTTATCGCCAGGCATAACCATTTCAGTACCAGCATTCAGTTCCACTTCTCCGGTTACGTCTGTAGTACGGAAATAAAACTGGGGACGGTATTTGTTGAAGAATGGGGTGTGGCGACCACCTTCGTCTTTGCTCAATACGTAAACTTCACCTTTAAAATCTGTATGCGGAGTGATAGAACCTGGTTTGCAGATTACCATACCACGACGGATTTGAGTTTTTTCAATACCACGAAGCAGCAAACCGGCGTTGTCACCAGCTTCTCCTTCATCCAGTAATTTGCGGAACATTTCCACACCTGTGCAGGTAGAGTTAAGCGGAGCTTCCTGCAAACCTACGATTTCAACTGCCTCACCCACTTTGATACGGCCTCTTTCAATACGGCCAGTGGCAACAGTACCGCGGCCAGTGATAGAGAATACATCTTCCACAGACATCAGGAAGGGAAGATCAACCGGGCGGGGAGGTAAAGGAATATAACTATCTACCGCTGTCATCAATTCATCAATTGCACCAACCCATTTTGGATCACCTGCTAAAGCACCGGTAGCAGAACCTTTTATGATAGGGGTGTTATCTCCGTCAAAACCACGTTTTGTAAGTTCTTCACGAATTTCCATTTCCACCAGTTCAAGTAATTCAGGGTCTTCAACAAGGTCAACTTTATTCATGAATACCACCATTGTTGGTACACCTACCTGGCGTGCCAGCAGTATATGCTCTTTAGTTTGTGGCATAGGTCCATCGGTAGCGGCAACTACCAGAATGGCCCCATCCATTTGAGCAGCGCCGGTAATCATGTTCTTCACATAATCGGCGTGACCTGGACAGTCAACGTGAGCATAGTGGCGGGAGATTGTTTCATACTCAACGTGAGCTGTATTAATAGTAATACCCCTTTCTTTTTCTTCAGGAGCTCCATCAATATCATCATATTTTTTTGCTGTCGCAAGGCCTTTTTTAGAAAGAACTTCTGTAATTGCAGCAGTCAATGTCGTTTTACCATGGTCAACGTGACCAATTGTACCAATGTTTACGTGGGGTTTGTCCCTCTTAAAGCTCTCTTTTGCCATTGTTATCGGTTTTTAAATTGTGTTTTACTAAAATTGTTGTTTTTATTTATGAAGCCGGCAGCATTACTACTATCAGCTTTTGTTGCGGTCTCTGACCTGTTCTCTTTTTTTCTTTCGGTGAAAGAGAAAAAGAGAATCACTCTTGTACTTCCTGTTCTTTACTCAGCAATAGGTCGAAGGGCCTGAGTAACACTGTCGGTTCATTAATAACTCTGCCGGTTCTTTTAACGTGTCAGATTCTTTTAACGTGTCAAATTCTTTTAACGTGTCAGACGGAGACCGTCAGACACCTGGAGCCGTTAGTGAGAATCGAACTCACGACCTCTTCCCTACCAAGGAAGTGCTCTACCACTGAGCTACAACGGCTGGTATAGCTAATAAGAGCAACTTTCTTTATTCTCTTTTTAAAAGAACTAATATCTCACACGGCCTTCCCGATATCCATCGGATTGCTCTACCACTGAGCTGCAACGGCTTTTTCTCTGCCGTTGCAGTCAGTAATCGAAATTGAGCGGAAGACCGGGCTCGAACCGGCCACCTGAAGCTTGGAAGGCTACCGCTCTACCAAATGAGCTACTTCCGCTGGTCAATTTGGAGATTTGAAAATAAGTTGAGTTGAAGATTAACCATCAGTTCAAATATTCGTCATTATTAAAACAAAGAACTGCATCGAATGAGCCATCTTCAAATCTCCAAATCAACTCATTTTCAAATCAAAAGTGGGCAGAGAAGGATTCGAACCTCCGTACTCGTGAGAGAACAGATTTACAGTCTGTCGCCTTTAGCCACTCGGCCATCTGCCCCCTGAAAACCATCTGATGGTCACCGTCTGATGGTTTTATTTCTATCTGACGGTCACCGTCCGATTATTCTATCTGACGGTCACCGTCCGATTATTCTATCTTACGGTCACCGTCCGATTATTTATTTGGTCAGACGGAGACCGTCGGACCAAACCGAGCCGAAAACTGGAGTCGAACCAGCGACCTACTGATTACAAATCAGTTGCTCTACCAACTGAGCTATTTCGGCTTGTTTATACATAATCGCCTTCGCTCAAGCTACGGCGGTCAAAGCAATAAAGAACTACCCCCATTTTTGGGAAGGCAAAGGTAAGGGAATTTGATAATTGGAAAAATTTTGTCAAATATTTTTTTGCTTGTTTTCAGCAAGTTGTGAATAAATCTCTGAAAAGATTGGGATTATCTTGCTATGCCCTGTTGAAATAAAAAATTCCTGCACTTGTCACAATAGGAATTCCCGTCATCCAGGTTCATTTTTCCACCGGCATCTTTCATTATACAGGATGCAGTGGCACAATGTTGTAACCCATACGTATGGCCCAATTCATGCAAAGCCAGTACTATTATCCGCTGTATATAAACAGCCCGTGCCACTTTTTGCCTGCCTGCCCGAAAGGTGGAAATAACACAGGTGTACCCCGGACAGGAGCCCAATCCCAATATGCCCCAGTTTTCAATATCCCCTTTACGGGTTGAAATATCTTTATCGGTAATGCCGATTATTTTCCCTTCCTTATCAGGATTAACCAGGCTGAGAAAAACAAGCAGGCTGTCGGCTATGTAGCGGCTCCTGGGTTTATAAAAAGCATAATCCGGCAGTGGTTTGAAAGCCCCGATTGTAATATCCGCTGTCAGATATGACTGCAATCCTTTTTGGAGCTTCCTGACAAGGAGACTGTCTGTTCCTGTAAAGGGAAGAATTTGTACAGTATACTTTTTATTTGATGCAATGGCAGGGGCCTTTGCCGTTTTGAGTAATGAACCGTCCTTATCGCGGTTCTGACAGGAGTACAGGAAAAAGACCGTAAATAAGGCCATCCATATCCTGTATTTTATCTGCATGTGGTTCTTGTAGTATAAAAAAAGACCCCGGGTGGCGGGGTCTTTGAATCTTTTTTTAGGCGGCTTTTCTTTCTTTATTTTTTTTTATTTGTGTTACCAGCGAGTCGAATGCATCATCAAACGACTCTTCAAATGATTTGGAAGTTGATTTGACAAAAAAATTGTGACGTGGAATGTGTACCCTGATCTCTGCAATTTTGTCCTTGACAGCATGTACCACATTGTCAAGTTTCAGAAACACATTTACCTGAATAA
>JANOEQ010000043.1:0-62330 GCA_031441485.1 Chitinophagaceae bacterium | reverse complement strand
ATTATGTAGCCTTCCCTCCTATAGCCCGGTGTCGCTGAACAGCGTATAGCCAAAAGCCCCGAAGTCTGAACTTCGGGGCTTTCCTATTATATTTTAACCTCTTTTATTCCCGGGGGCTTTCGGCTATACTGCTAAATGTTGTAGGTAGCCGTTTAGTCGGATATAACTTTTATTGAAGGAATAATACTGCAAAATCTTGGAATGTCTTTTTCTATAAATGTTATTAGCTCTGATTTTCGTTGACTACTTTCAACTAATATCTCAAACAAATCACCATCGTCAAATTTTAAATTATATTCTTCTGGGAGATACCCCTGTGATGCACAAATATTTTGAAAATCACTGTTCTTATCAATGTCAGCTTCTTGTATGTATTTAACAGCTCGCCATTCTCTTTCGTCATAAAGTATTTTGCCCTTAATATCTCTAAAGTCACCTTGGTAGATTCTCATGTATGAGTCCCTTAATTCAAGTTCATTAATTACATTGTTTAGCTGTGTTAGTAATGGAGCAATCCAGTCGTTAAATATTTCAGTAATGCACTTGCTACCAAACTTTTCTTTTTTTTCTTGAAATCGTTGATTTATTCCATCAAGAAAAGATTGCAAGTCATCATTGTCAATTTCTTCTTCAATTCTGTCCTTGGTTAAAATGCTTTTTCTTCTTGCTTCAATAAAATTTATTAATGTTAAAAAGTCGCCTATTTTGTCCTGTCCGGTAAAGGCTGTTCGAATGTCATTTTTTATCTGAGTATATTTTGCGTTACAGCCAGGAGAGTTGCCATGTACATATCTTAATGGAGAAACTCCATTTTTTATTCCCCATTCTTTGTCAAACGAGAGAGCATTTTTGCCATAAACTTCTTTGTGATAACCGCTATGTTCTGGTAATATGTCACAAAAGCATACGATGTAATTTTCTTGTACATAATTACTATATGGTAAGGTCTCAATATTTCTTGAATACCTAAAACCTGCTCTTAGAATGTTTTTTAGGGCATCAAAGTTTTGTGTATATGAATACAGATAGTCCGAACTAAGTCTATTACTGTCCATTACTCGTTGAATTAATTTGAGTGTTGCACTACGGTTACCTACAAGGGTGTATTTACGCTATAATACGCTACTGTTTATTCTTTAATTTACTCATTATCAAAGCTAATTTCCTTTCTCACCAGTAGCGCAAATACCCGATCGTAAACGTTTCTAAACGACTATAAACGTTTATACACGGATAAAATACTACCCAACCTACACCAACTCCCTCATCCCCGCAATACCAAAAACATGGTATTTTTTAGATGATAGTGAATAGATGATAATGAATAATTTTCTTTTGGTATTCACTTTTTTCCTAATTTCACCCTGCATTATATTTCAGCTATGGCAGGTAACCCTGCCTACTTCCAGTAGCAGGCTTTTTTATGCCTGCTACTTTATATACCATAAACGGTCTTGTACCCCCGTGCAGGTTTGTAATGGACCTGCTGCCATAGCTGGTGTAATGCAACGGGACAGGCAGGACCGTTTTTTTCTGCCTACCACCTTATCCCCGCTGCCATGCTTTACCCTGAAAACAATCTGCCCAATCCTGAGCATAATAAACAGGCTCTCCTGCTCAACAATGAACAACTTTACGCCCTGGACGAACTCATTGCCACCGGCGAAGCTGTATTCAACCTTATCCGCTTCTCCGAACTGGACCCTGGCATCAAAGACGCCTTCTACCAACTGGAAAAACAGTTTACGTTTTATGCAAATTTGTTGATGGAGGAAGGCTGCACAGGACTATAATAATATATAGCACCGGATTTTCGCCAAAAATTCTCTTTTTAGCCCCAAATTAATAGATCTGACCCTGTTTTTATTGCAGGATACAGATAATCAGGCATTTGCCAATTGGCGGTCCTTCTTTTTTCACCGTTACACAGTTATTTTTCGCCATTACGGCTTTCGTTTAGCCATTACGGGTTTCGTTTCGACGTTATTGAGTTTCGTTTGGCCGTTACGGGTTTCGTTTGGCCGTTACAGGTTTCGTTTCGACGTTATCGGATTACTTTTGGCCGTTACCGGTTTCGTTTCGCCGTTGCGCAAAATTTTTGGCCGTTGTCGGGCATTGTTTCGCCGTTGCACAGAATTTTTGGCCGTTGTCGGGCATTGTTTCGCCGTTGCACAGAATTTTTGGCCGTTGTCGGGCATTGTTTGGCCGTTGCGCAAAATTTTTGACCGTTGTCACGCTTTGTTTGGCCGTTGTCACGCATCATTCTGAAAATACCTTCTTTTCGGGGGGTAAGTTACCGGAACGGAGTTCCGGTGTCCGGCCTGAACGCCGCTCCCTTTATCAGTTTATTAATTTCACTTGTTTTATTCTTTGCGCCGGGGAAGGCTACACGCTGATCAAACGGATTTTACTTCTTTGTATTCTCTGTGTTTCAGTGCTTCTGTGGCAACTTGTATTTCTGCCGAAGGCAGGCAAGGCTGCGTCTTACGGTAAAGAAAAAACCCCGACGATTAATGTCGGGGTTTAGCAAAAGCAGATAGTCTTAGCAATTATTGAACATCGTTTAGTGTAATATCAAAAAATAAGATCGAGTTGCCCGGTATTGATCCGGCCCCCTGGCATCCATAACCAAGAGAAGAAGGTATTATAAGTTTTAAAACGCCGCCTTTCTGAATAAGAGGAAGCCCAATTTGCCATCCCTGGATAAGACTCGCCAACACCCAGCCGCCTGCAGGCGTAGTACCGGCATCAAACTGGGTACCATTCAGTAATTTTCCCGTATAGGTTACAAAAATTTTAGAATTTGCTGTAGGGGTCACTCCGCTGCCGGCACTGATAATTTGGTAATATACGCCGCTGCTATGTGCGGTGGCCGTAATGCTGTTGGAAGTTGCATAAGCAAGAATGGCACCCCTTTCACTATCTACCGATTTATTCTGACAGCCTGTATCTTTTATACATCCTATTCCTCCAGCCAGTACAAATAAAGCCGATAAAATGCCAAAAACTTTCTTCATTACCTGATTTTAGATGATAAACCCGAATATAGACCTCCTGAAAGTCTGTTTCGCTGCAAAGAAAAGGAAATTTATAAAATATCCTCCTTTGCTTTCAATTCTTTATACCGTTGTTCGTTCATTTCCCATTTATGACGGGCAGAAAATACGACCATAAAGACAATAATGAGGATAATGGCGGCTAATACGACCAATATGCCGGATGTATTAATATTAATCTCCATTGCCGCCCGCTTATACCAACCGGAAAAGTAGTTGAGCAGAATGGTCAGTGCCAAAAAAGCGCCCAACGGCAGACCGGAGGCCAGTTGCCAGAGTAATCGTTTCTTCCGGTTGCGGTTTCGGTCCCAGTATTCCAAAAAATTCTTTTCCTCTTTTGTCAGCATAATTGGTGCAAAGTTAAAGTAAGAAACCCGCTTGCGCTTGCAACCACGCCACAAAATATATATCTTGTTGACCTAATACTCCAAGGCTTTGAAATTTGCACCCCTGCTTGCACAGTTCCTCTATATCCACAAGAGGCTAGACCTTCCCGGTATAGGTAGTTTTATACTCGACCCGTCCACCGTGGTGGACACAGATCACTCCAAGCAGGCAAAACCCGTTTTGCTGGAAGGGGTGTCGTTTGAAAATAACAGTTCCGTTGTACAATCACCCGAGCTTATCGTTTTTATTGCGGCGCAAACCGGCAAGATAAAAGCATTGGCAGCAGCCGATCTGGAATCGCACCTGGAACTGGCCAAACAATTTCTGAATATCGGTAAGCCTTTTATGTTTGAGGGTATAGGCAGTCTGTCCAAAATGCAGGCCGGCGGATTCTCCTTTCAGCCCGGACATTCGATTACGGATAAAATAAAAGACACTTCCATAAAAGAAACGGCCCCCACTGTCTCTGTAGAAGAGCCGGTAAGTGATTACCGGAGTATTTTCTATTCCAAAAAAGTAAAAACCAACTGGAAAAAACCATTGGTCATTTTATTATTACTGGCCGGGGTAATTGGGGCAATCTGGGGTGGCTACGCCGTGTATAAAAAAACCACCGTCCGTAAGAAACATAATACAACTGAGGAGGGGAAAAAAGAGGAAACTGCACAGGTACCGGATACCAATTCCACGGTGGCGGTTGATACCAATAATACAGTTCCCGTCAACACAGTGGTTACAATACCCACCGGCAATAATAAATTTATTGTGGAGACGGCCAATAAAGCAAGGGCACTGAAACGCTATACCAACCTCTCTAAAATGGGAGTAAATAATATACAGATGGAAACAAAGGATTCTGTAAGCTTCAACTTATTCTTTATCATCCCTTCTTCACCCGCAGATACTGCACATATACTGGATTCTTTGCGGAGAAACTATACGCCAGCCGGCAGCAGGGCGTATGTGGAGAATTAAACGGCAGCAGGGTTTCCCATCCCGAAACTACCGAGATCACAAAGCCCTTTCCCTGTATTTCCCACTAAGGACACAAAGCACACAAAGCTTTTCCTCTACTTTTCCGGCTCACAATAATATTGTGGGGACTAATCAAAAAATATTTGGCTAAAATTCGGCGCTATATGCTATCGCCTTTCGGGACGATGTATTTGCGTCGCCAATCTAATGTCACCCTTTCAGGGTTTGGCTGTTTTTGCCTGCCCGGTTTTTTTATAGTAATATCACCCCGTTGGGGTTTTAAGCCTGAAAGGCTGACATTAATATAGAAAACAAACAAAATGAAATGAGCATAACCCTGAAAGTGTGACATAAGGATACCGGAACAATGGGGCGTACCGGCAAAGAAAATAACCAGTTAATTTATCTGTTATTCAACCACAGCCTGCAGCAGCTTTTTCAACAGGATAGCTATTTGTTCCGGCAGCGTGTTTCAGCCTGCATTTTTGACCATCTCCCCATTAAATAAACTTGACCCAAAAAGAAGCAGGTATATCTTACAAATGATTATTAAACACCCTTTCCTCTTTTTCATACTCCCGCTTAATGCCTTCCAGGATATCCCTTTTTTCAAATATGGTAGCACTGTTATTTATGGTTTGAAGCGATGCATAATGTATCACACTTGTAATAGCAGAGCCGCTCAGCTCATATCTTTCAGCGATAGATAATAAGTTTATATCCCCGGCCAGTGTTGCTTTAGGAGGAACAGACGCTTGCCATATTGCCAGCCGTTCCTCTTTATTAGGCATGGGGAAATGAATAATACTGTTGAACCGGCGGATAAATGCCTGGTCAATATTACCTTTAAAATTAGAAGCGAGAATAATCAGTCCGGGAAAATCTTCCACCCGCTGCAGCAGGTATGATACTTCCTGGTTGGCATACCTGTCGTGCGCATTCTGTACATTGGACCGTTTGCCAAAAAGCGCATCTGCTTCATCAAAAAATAATATCCAGTCCCTGTGTTCGGCTTTATTAAAAACTTTTTCAAGATTCTTTTCTGTTTCACCAATATACTTGGATACCACCTGCGAAAGATCGATGCGATATACATCTTTTTCAAACTGCTTACCCAATAAGGTAGCCGTTAGCGTTTTTCCGGTACCTGAAGGCCCGTAGAATAAAGCCCTGAAGCCGGGTTTGATCTTTCTCTCCATTTCCCATTCCTTCATAAAATGAGCATTATGAAGGAGCCATGTTCTTATATCACTGATGGCTTGTGCGGTCTTTGGATTAAGCACCAGGTCATCCCATTCCATTTTTGTGGTAACCAATTTGGCAGGAAACTCCGGGCTAAAAGAAGGTTTTGAAACGATACCTGTAGTAAACAGTTCTATAAACTCCTGTTGCAAAATGATCCGGCCGCTCATTCGCGGTTCGCCTTCCTTTACAGTTTCCAGCAGCAATACATTTTCACCGGCAAAATAATGATCGGAAGAAAAATACTTCAGCACCAGCATTCTTTTTTGCATATCATTGCCACCCAGGATAAACAAAGCCGTTTCGCCGGTAGCTAATGTGCCGCGGTGGTTATTTCCTTTTACCCCGCCTATCTCCGGAAACTCTCCGCCCTGCGGCAGGTATTGCTGAATGACCACATCGAGGAAATTGGGTTGCAGATGCGGGGCCAGTGCCAGCAGCAGGATAATAAACTCGTCCACGTTCACCTGGTGCTTCACCAGGAAATTATTGAGCGGCGCATCATCCTTTTCCAGTATAAGTTCCGGCCAGGCAAAAGGCGCTTCATTTTCTTTTTGAAAAAAATCCTGTAGCCTCCGTTTGATAACATCCTGGAGAAATAACAGTGATCGGGCAATATTCTGAACAGATGGATTCAAGTGGCCTGGTATTTATTTTTTTCTGAATGCTGCTTTAAGTCCTTTTAACTGAATGCTGTCGTTACCCAATTTATACGTATCCTTCTCGTAATCCACGCTCAACGGTGTTACTTCAATGGAATCATAACTCACTTTCGTGTCATTGTCCTCCGAAGTGTACGTTGCACCGGGTATCTGTATGTTTCCGGTACCGGCGGGCCCACCGCCTATCGTACCCGAAGCCTTCGGAAAAGCATCGTTGGTATACGTTCCTTCTATATGCACATTGTCCACACTCTTTTTACCCTTGTCGAGCTCAAATTTACCCGCTTTCTTTTCTTTAAGTATTTCCCTGATCACATCCTGGGGCGTTAATGTAATATCTGCACTCACCTCCACCCTCGTAATATTTCGTTTCAGGTTTTTTACAATATTATCAGCTTCCTGTGTAAAACCTGCTTTTATATATCCCACCAGCAGTGCTATAGCTTCCTTAATGCCTTTATCATCCAATTGGCCCTGTGTGGCAGATGGCAGATTCTTTACATTTGCCGCATCACGCTGGCCGGTCCTTGAAACAAGAGCGGGGCTTACATAACCATAATACTCAATCATTCCGTACAGGTTATAAAAATCATCCTTGTCCGGGTGTTTATATTTTTGCTCGCAGAGTGCCACACCAATATCATCCGTGCTGCCAATATCCAGCAGCCAGGACGTATCAAAATTCAGTATCAGCCCGTACATAGTTTTATCATCGGGCAACACACCTTTGCTTATCGTTGTTTTTTCGAGAAATACAAGTGCAGCGCCTATGCCATTGCCTTCTGCAATAGCATCAATCAATCCACGGGTATAAGGAACGCCGTAAGTGTACCAGCGCTGTAACGATTTTCCGGCTTTTTTGATTTCATCGCTATTCCAGAACGATGCACTGACAGTGCTGCCTATGATAGATTTGAGAACCGGTTTCAACCCTTTGACAAGACCGTCAGATATCTCCACATACTTCTCACCTTTGTAGGTTTCCACATTCAGCGGCAGTTTGGTCCCATATACCACCAGCGATGCTGATACCTTACCCTCCACAGCGTCAAGATATTTTTTAGTTCTTGATGCAGCGGCTTCAGCTTTTGCAGCAGACACCATTTTCGATTTTTGCGCAGCATATCCGGTACGTGCAGCTTCCCATTTATTCACTGCTTCTTCATAGTCGGGATTGTCCTGCGGCATCCCTTCGGCATGGCCATAAAGATGTGAAGGAGTTTCCACCACATGGGCCCATGCATCTTCCACCTCTTTTTCAAGCTGCAGCAATCTTTCCTGGTCTGCGGTTAGCCCTTTTTCCGGTGAAGGTACGGAGGGTTTGGCAGCAGTAGTGTCTTTGTTTTCCAGTCGCAGGTTCTTGATCTGTACAGGCACAGTGGGTGGCACATTTACCACAAAAGCATCGGCTTTTGCGCCCGGTGCCATGGAAGCAAACGGCACCATCGTGGCAAAATTGCCGTCTCCCATTGTCACATCTCCATTAATCTCCAGGTCACAGATAACTGAAAGATAATCGCCTGCTTTTTCCTGGCTGGGAATAGTTAGCTTGAATTTTTTGACAGTGGGTTTTACGAGCGTTATGGTCTTAATTCCGCCTGCATCAATAAGAATTTTTACCTCTTCCACTTTAATATGCTCAGGATCGGGCAGTGTAATATTTTTTTCTGATTTTCCCTTAGCGCCTCCTGACACAAGGTCGGCACTGATTCTTCCGCCGCGTATGCCCTTTAGCGTTATTTCTTTTGAACCGTCGGTATTCAGCTTCACATAAGCCGAGTTGGCATTCAAGGCGCCTGCATCAAGTTTTACAGTGGTGGTGTTTACTTCTGCACCCTTTGTTTCGGTGCTTACAATCTTCAATCCACCGGCCGACAATCCTTCCGCCTCCACTTCCTTCGTCTTATCGGCATTCAGTTTTACCACCACTTTTTCAGCATAGAGTGCTTTGTCGATGCTGCTGATATCAGTAACTGTTCTTGCCTTTGTTACAGGATCTGTTTGTGATATCTTCATTTTCGGGAAGCCTCCGGTAATGGACTGCAGCGTAATGGACATATTGCCATCCTTATCCTGCCTGTAGCCCATCGAAGCAATATTGATGTCGAGTGCTGAACGTCCCTTATCGCTTTCTGCAAGGAACTGACCATCTTCCAGTCTTGCTTTAATGCTTGCAAAACTTGCTTCAATGTCTTTGCCCGGGCCAACTGCTGCATCTACCCATCCTCCTGCTTTGCCAAATACATCAAAGCCTTTTGTGGAAGAGAAGCGGAAGCCGCCAGCTTTTACATCGGGGATTGAGATAGGCGCCACTTTATCAAACACCACATCCACGCCAAGCTTGCTGTTATGATATTCCAGTCCATATACTATCATTTTACCAATGTCCAGTGAATCCAGGTATATGTCATACGACACTTTACCTTCGGGAGGAGTTTTTACATAAGCACGCAGCTTCACATCCACATCGCTCAGGTAAGAGAGGCTGTATTTATCAGTGGGTTTAGGTATGATGATGTGATGATCGCCGTTCACAATATCCAATGCCGGCAGGTTGATACGTGAAAGTGGCAGGCGCAGGCTGTAATGCTCCGGATCTTTATCCGTGGCTTCATGAAAATCTATATTGATAGGTACATTCTTCAGTCCATCTTTTGTGATCTTCTTCTGCCCCATCACCCCTGCCGATATTTTTGTAGAGTCGTCGCTATAGGAAGCGCTTGCTTCAAGGCCTTCCAGCCTGGTTCGTCCGAAAAATTTGAAAAACTCGGTTAATTTGTATTCACGTCCGTTACGTCCAATAGCTTCCATCGTAAACAAATCGAATTTACCGCTATGGACCGCTAATGCTTTCAGAACACTTCCTTTTGAATTTTTCTCTGTATACCCGATACCACCCAGGTCTGATTCTCCCAGTTTAACTGATGCATCGTTGCCGGTTGTACTCAATTTTACTCCTTCTTTTTCAAGTGCAATGCGCAACCCGCTTACTTTGAAATCTCTGATAAAGACCCTGTCATTCTTTGGCAGCGATATCTCCTGAACTTTTCTGACGGCCTTTTTCTTTTTCGGGTCTGCAGTTTCGGTTTGAGGATCTTCACGCATTACAACTGTAATACCCTGCGCTGAAATCTCTCCTATATTAAGGGTATTGATATCAAGGGTCATGGGTCTTTCGCCGGTTTCATCCCCGGACTCTTGTTTCAACAACACTTTTACATCTGCTTCAATATTTTTTAATTCAACAGCATTGGTTCCGGGAAGGCTTGTCACACTTAGTGCCGGGGACTGTACATCAAGTGAAGGCACCCAGGCCGAAGCAATATTGAGTTTGGTAACAACGCTTTCATCTTTTTTGTCATACTGTATTTCAATAGCTGCTTTGCGGTTTTCTTTTGTATTATCAAGTGTGGTATCTATACCAAAACCGATTTCTTTACTGGTCTTATCAGCCTCATTTTTATCTTTGTATATGCCTTGTGCTTTCACATCACGAATCCTGAGGTTAATGTTTCCTTTATCAGGATCATAATCCCACATGTAGATGCCCCATGCCTCCACCGGAACACCGGAAGGGAAATCCAGCAGCGGAATATCTTTGCCCATATAAAGCTGAAGTCCGTTGAAGGAGGCATGTCCTATCCAAAGGCTTGATAATTTGTATTTATATAGCTGGTTTGGATCTTTTTCGAGCGGATTGGCAGCAAAGTCTATAACTACCGATGCAAAAACGTTTTCGAGTTTAGGAGAGTCCCCCTTAAGCCTCATACTATCTGTTTTAAAATTAAGGCTGGGAGATTTAATAAATGGTATTTGCAACCTGCGAATCGCCACCCCCGGTTTGTTTTCTCTTGCAGAAACTCCCCTGCTGCTGGCGGTGAATGATGAATCAATCGCTCCAATCTTAATATTTTCCAGTCCTTCAAGTTTCGGATTTTCAAATCCCAATGACTTTAGTGATTCGTTGATAAGATCCCTTACGTAGCCGCCTCCTTCAAGGTTAATGCCACGAAGTGCAATATCCACATCAAAACTTTTATATTTAGCGTCGAAACTGGCTTTACGCTGCCTTGCTTCGAATCGTTCTGCCCCGCCATCATTGCCTTCGGCTATTTTTTTATCTTCAAAATATTGTTTATCGAGATAATCCAGGTCTTTTTGCAGTCCATCTATTTCTGCTTCCATCACTCTGAAATGAAGCGGGTCATATAAAGGGCTTTCAGCTTTGGCTATATTGAACTGGTCATCCAATTGTTTTGTAAGGTCTCTTATTAAAGGATATAGTTTACGAAGGCTGTTCATCTCTGCATCCCTGTTCTGATGGTTTACTCCTTTTTCTGCTGCGATATTCAGCAACTCTGCCTTCCTGCTCTCAAGAGATTCAATATCTTCCAGGTCGAGGTCATTGCGGTTCTCAATTGGGGTATTTTCTGTATGTTCCTGTTTTTTCCGTTCTCTGCTACTTCTAATCAGTTCAATCTTCTCAGCGCTTATTTTCTGTTCAATGGTTCTGATCCTTCTTCTGATATTCTTAGCAGCGTCAATTGTCCACAAGCTTGTTTCCCTAATGACCAGACCCTGCCTTATAACTTCGTTATTGCTGTTTTTTTGTTCCTCAATACTGAAATTATCAAGGAACCCGGCAGTGGTATCATACAGGTTTTTCACTTCCAGGCTGGTAAACGTAAGGGCTGTTTTAAGGGAAGAAAAGTCTTTTTTCACCAGTTCTCCCAGTGCATCTTTATACACATGTGCTTTAGCTCCCTTAAATTCTTCTGTCATGGTCATAACAGCATAGGGCAACAATTTCAATACGTTCGGCAATAATCCCATCAAAGCTTTCAAAACAAAATCTGCATTTTTAAACAGTCCGGCAAATATCCCTTCGGCGGCCGGTAACTGGTCTTGCGAAAGCGTAATCCTGAATCCTTTCATACCAATATGCCCAATGGCAAGCGTGCTTTTGGGCGCTATCAATTCAAAATTATCAAGTTGAATGTTTTCTATTCCGAGGCTCAGGTTAATGGAGTTATCCGGATCGCTGGTATCTTTCGTCCAGGACAAATGAATTGCAAGGCCCTGCAAAACGCCCGGGCCGCTCCGGTAAAGAGAACCAGCTGCAAAATAGTTAAGCCCGTCTATCGGAAGAGTGGAAGCATAGATATTAGCCTGCCTGATATCATTCCTGATGCTGGCGAATATCTTGCCCCGGCGTTCATCCCCCTTTGTTTTATTGAGATTCGCTAACAAAGTTTCTGAACCACTGTGCCCCTTAATCTGATCTTCCAGCCACTGATCATTGTATTTTTCATCCCCATCGTAAAGCCATATTCCAAATTTCATCCCACCAAGTGAACCCCTGTTTTCTTCGGTATCCTGAAGATCACGCAAATCAAAGGTACCACGCTGCTCACCCAATACTTTACCGGAAGATCCGCCGAAAAGAGTTTGGCCAACGATATAGGGCGTTTGTCCGTACTTATAATCGGGTACAAAAGCTTTATCGGCATGATAACGGAATCCATCCCAGGCCATAAAACCATTCCGTTCGAAGAACTCTGCGTAAGCAGGTGTAATTTCACCAGCCTTACTCTTAGGCAACAAAACCTCATCAGTTATCCTTTTTTCCAATCCGCCCCTGATAGCTATACTGAGGAGGAGGGTGATACGCCGGGGGTTGTTAAAATTGGCAGGGTCTTTTATTTGCAAGAGCAGGCGTTCCGCATCACTTTTATCTTTCCCCGCATTTTTATCAACTGTGTAATCAAGCCCCCTGTCAAAACCAAATTTTCGTGTTTCTTTATCCTCATAGTTAAGGGCGCTGCTCATTAATGCCACATGATCAACGGTTAACCTTTCTGCGAAAGGCGCATCCCATTTAGGCCAGTTCCAGGGTAAAATAGCGCTGTCCCAGTTGTGCGGTAAAGCTTTGTATTGTTTTCCAAAATTCTTTTTGTAGAAGGCCTCTGCATCCTTATCGGCTTCAAGGGCGCCTGCAAAAAGAGCGGCATCGAGGAAAGCCCGTCGTTGCTCTTCGGGCAATACCTTTAACTGTTCATAAATCCTGAGAGCCTGTTCACGATCCATCTCATTCGTATCCGTGAGGTATTCCATAGTTTGTTTTCTAATCCCAGTAAAAGGATCAAATTTCTTATTGACGATTTTAAAGAAGTCTGCCTGCTGTTTATAAAAAAGCAACTTTCTTTCCACCGTTGGTGCAAGCAAATGGATGACATGAAATTCTTTATTATTAAAACTGGATGTATATTCCTTTTTATTTAATTCCTTTATCAGGTCATCGATCACATCTCTCATTGCAAACCCCGTATAAGGGGAAATGTAGGTGAGCATACGGTCGAACAACGGCAGGTTCTGCGTATACAGCAATTGTTTTTCCTGCTCGGAAGGATACCAGCAATCAATAATATCCCAGGCTTTCGTTGCAGGCTGAAGCAGCAGTTCAGAGACAGAATAGACATCTGCTATAACTGCAGCGGGCAATCTTTTCAAAAACAGAAGCCGGATATCATTATGCTTTCTGAGCCATCTTTTTTTGGCAAGCACCCCTTCCCATTCCAGGTGATCATTAAGGTCGAGGAATGCGCCTGAATAGTTTCCAAGCTCAAGCTTCTCCCTGATCTTCTGGGTAGCTTCAACATCTTTTTTAGGATCATCCACATTCTTTACCGGTACAGGAGTAATTGCAGAATCAGGACCTTCTTTGCGCTGTACGGAACTGCTTTGCTGTACCACATGCACCAGCTCATGCGCCAATAGTTTTTTGCCCGATTCAACAGAAGGGTCGTACTGGCCATTATCAAAAACAATATCGTTACCACTTGTGTATGCTTTGGCATTGATAGCTTTCGCAGATTCTGAAGCCTTGCTGTCTGTATGTATCCGCACATCTGAAAAATCCTGATTAAAGCTTTCTTCCATAACGGTGCGGGAACTATCTTGCAACGGCGATCCACCCCCGGTTGAAAGTACATCGCTTACTATAGATGGCACAGGTTGTCCTGAAACAGTATCGCTGCTGGTATTTTCCTTACGTGAAAGTTCATCTGCGCCTTCCCGCTTTGGCGGCGGCTTTGTTTTTTGTCCGCCTCCAAAGAGTTCCGGCAGGCGAAGTACATCAACAGTAAGATATACTCCCGTACCCAGCGGAAGATTTTCTTCCAGCTGGCCGGGCAGTGAACGCATAAGCCAGGTGGGCGGCTCACCTTTCGAAGGATCACTGATAAGCATAGGTGAAGGCGGCAAATGTTCGTTATAGAATCCCTGCAGGTTCACAATGCCGCCGCCAAGAGTCAATCCGATCTTGCCGCCGGTTAAAGGCTGGAAACCTCCTTTGTCGCTGTACTCGCTGTTTACACCTACAGTTAATCCAATTTTAGGGCCACCCCATTTTTCCCGCGCCATCTTGGTGAAGAAATCAAAATCGAATTCGGTTTTAAAAGTGTAAGGTGCATTTTCTGCCGAAGGCAATTTGTATTTGAAAGTTGAAAGGGCGAGGTATTCGCTTCCGGGCAGCAGGAAAAGTGGAAGCGATGTGTCATCCAGCGCAGTAACAGTTTTTGAACGGAAGCCCGGGTCTGATGCAAGGGTAGCCCCTAACAAACCTATATTGGTAAGCCCGAAAGCCACCATTCCAAATTTATAATCTGTCGGCTGGTTTTCCCACAGCTTATATTTAAGCAGCGCTACCTGTTGTTCTTTCCATTCTTCAAAACCAGGCTGCAGTTTTAACTGGCCGTATGTTATTGATGCCCCTTCTGTCAGTACTTTGCTTCCGGTGTCTGCAGGTGCTTTATCATTCTCTTCTCTTTGTACGCTGGCCGGCTTCCTTTGTATAACTGGAGGTGCGGGTTTAAAAAAGGGAGAGCCTCCATCAGCAGATGGAGAAATTTTGCTCACAACCTGGTCGGCAATACGGTCTGCTTCCTGCTCGTAAACATCATTAGGATTGTTGACTGTTAATTTGGCTTGAACGACCGGGGCAAAAAAAGGTAATTTGTTTTTACGGGCAGAACCTGTAGTTGCTGTGTCTTTATGCTGATCTGCTATGGTAGAACCTTTTTGCATTTTGAAATTATAGCTACCCTTTTCTTTATTAAATATGGCAACAGCTTAAAAAGTTTGATTATTCCGCCGCAACTTTTACAGCGAGTGTTTGTATAAATTTCTCCACCACCCAGCCAGAAATATTAAAATACATTTCCCAAAAAGTTGGTACAAAAATTCCTGGCCCGGGATCCGCAAACACATTTGTAACATCAATCCGTCTTCCATTGGCCGCAGCATAAGCCAAAGCTCCATTAAACACCTCGCCAGTTAGGGCCGATCGCAGGGCAGATGAGTTGCCGGAAAAAGTGCCACCTGTCAATGTTCCCAATCCAATACTTGCGGCAAAAGATGTATATCTCCTGTTTACACCGCCGCTGGCCGGTGTATAGTAATCAATAAGGTTTTGCGAGATGCTCCTGGCAGCATTAAGGGTTAGCGCATACGAATCCGCATTACCTGCCATATCCGCATCACTTGCCCAATTGGTGTATTGTGCATTTAAAATGGTATTATTCCTTGACATTGCAACATCACGGAAACTGGCTGGATTAGCGTTGATGTACTCCACCACCACACTTCCCAGGTCGCCGATAAATGTAGCGGCCTCTTTATTTGAACGAAATCGTACCGAGCCCAACGCAATGGAAACACTTGCAGGGTGTTGGCCTGCATCCATCCCGGCAAACAAATGGCCCATATCAACGGATCCCCATGGATCCACCCTAACCTCCGGGTGTGCCACAAAGTAAGCCTGTGCGTCTATAAGGTTTTGTTGACTTAACCAGCTTGGTGGAAGTTGAGTAGAAGCAGCGCCGGGGATAAGAATATTAAAAGCACCACCTCCAACGGCCGATCCGGCATACGTTTGGGCCGGGCCTCCTGAATTGTAATATATTTTCCTGAATGCAGTAATTCTTTGCGTAAGCGAATATCCATCGGCAATAGCTGCAGCTTCCAGTAAATCTATTCTGGCTATAAACTGATCAAAATCTGCACCTGCCCTGCTTGTAGTAACTACTGGTGCTGGTGCTACTACAGCCGGTGTTGGAGGAACTACAGCTGGTGCTGCAGGAGCTACGGGTGCAGGCGGAGGCAATACGGAATGCAATGCCTGCTGGTAGGCTTCATTTTCAATAGTAACAAAATCAAACCTTCTACGATATCGCATCCTCACGGTCATTGTTCTTCGAAGAGCTGTTCTTCCGTTGCCTAATGCCCCCGCCGCACCCCGTATTCCATCCATACAGGCATTTTCAAAATCAAGAAATGATTCTGATTCACCTTCAGGAGCGCCGGTAATTATAAGCACAACATTCCAGATTGGCCCCGGAAGATAAGCTGCTGTAGCATATTCGCTGCGTGCGGTACGGCGTTGAATTGTCTTGTCTGTCGCTTTTCCCTGTTGCACCACATGCGTAAGTTCATGTGCAAGTAATTTTTTCCCGCTTTCGCTTTCAGGATTAAATTGATTAGCGCCAAAAACAATATTCGACCCATGTGTGTAAGCCAGGGCATTTATATTATATGCTGATGCATGTGCAGCCGTGTCAGTATGGACCTTTACATTATCAAAGCTATGCCCCATTCTTGGTTCATAAAATTGCCGTACTTCATCAGGCAGTTTTTGCCCGCCGGCATTAAGATTGCCAAGATAACTTTCCAGGTTTTTATCTGCAGTTATTTCATCTGCATTTGTTTCTTTCCGCTGTACCCCTTTTTCTTCTTCCTCCTCCTCTTTGCACTGGACGCACATCCTGTTTATAACCGTGACGGCCGGTTTGAAAAAACTTGTCGGAACTGCTTCATGATCCGTCATTCGCATCACTTTATCTGCCACTGCATCCGCTTCCTGTTCGTACTGATCATCGGGTTGGTTGATGGTGAGTTTGGGCTGGATAAAAGGTTTAAAAAAGGAAGAGTTACGTTTCCCGGACAGGTCAGCATTTTGCGTTTTTTTAGACTGATCTGGTATAGAAGAAATTTTCTCGTTCATACTGCTGCCTTGATAAAAATATTTTAGTAAACAGGTTTCAATTAGAGGCTGTCTCAAAAGTCAAAAAATCACGCAAAGACGCTACGGCGCAAAGTATAACACAACTGAAAATCAAGCGTTGCGACTTTGCGTGAAAATTAATTGTAAAGACTTTTGAAACAGCTTCCAGTTATGTTTTATCATTTCCAGACACTGAAGTTTGCATAAGGGCTGAAACCAATCGTGGCCCCTGCTCTTTTAGGTTTTCAGTTATCCATTCTTTGTTCAGTTCCATTTTCTCAAAATCTTTCCAAATTCTTTTATCAGCAGCGCAACTGTAGTTCTTACATACCGGGGGCCGGTTTTCATACACCGTACAGCATTTCTTTTTTGCATGCAGGTGCGTGCAATAGCCGGTTGCTTCATGCCGGATAAAATAAGGTTTGCCCAGGTCCCATTTTACTGTCCCTGCTTCAATTTCTTCCACACTCAATGCAAAATTCAGTTTGCAGCATACAGCTTCGCAGATGTGCATCCGTTCTTCACAATTAACCGGCACAAATGCCTGGTTCTTCTCCGGGTCATCAATACGCAACCCCACTCCTGTATGGGCCTGCTCCCCTTTTTCATACATTTCTTTGCGTACAGCTTCTGCTGCTTCGGTTAACTCATCCGGTATGATCACTCCTTTCTTTACCAGCACATCTATCACCCCATATAAAAAAGATTCTATCTCATTGATACGTTCTGCCTGTATACCAAGGGCGGTGTGGGTGAAAAAACTGCTTCTTTCCAGTTGTCTTTCCACCTCATCCCCGACAGGCAACGCAGCTGTTTCATTACTGGGTGATTCATTTTCCATCCTCATCCGTATTTTGAGATAACCAATGCTTCCATTTTTTTATAGCCGCCCTGCGGGCTTTTTGTAAACCATCATACCGATAATTACCATTTAAGGCAAATAAAGCGATTGCCTTTTCCTCTCCTCCGCTGCCACGCAAAAAGCCCTGCCCCGGTTGCCAGCCAAATCTTCTTTTAATTACTCCTTCCAATACCCGCTGTGCTCTTAAACGTTCTGTGGCATCCTTACTGTCAAGCAACGGCAATATGGCTATTACAGCATCGGGTCCGCACTCGGAAAGATGGTGAACCGAGGGAGTATAGTCCAGGTGCAGCATATCCGGATTATCATTGATGGTTTTTACCCATTCAGGAATATCATTGCATGGCCCTTTCATTTCCATAGAAGAATTACTCTGTTAGCTATTTTATTTTCGATATAATGTTTACGGAGCTCCAGGAGTGCCCGGGTTTTTAAAATGTTCATCGAATTTAACCAACGCTGCGTCTGTAGTTTCTCCCCGGTTTTGCCGGAAACTTTTATACTCGTCCTTTATTTTGGCTTTACCAGCGTCCAGATAAATTTCAAAACCCCATAAGGCAGTTCCATACCATACTCCATTATCATTTCCTTTGGCAGAAGTAACAAAACTATATTTGATCGGGCTTGGATGTCCGGGTCCATCCCATAAAGTTGCAGAAGCCTTCGTTGCTCCTCTTCTTTTACCTGTTGCACCTGTTGCATAAGCATTGTAATAGGGCAAAACGGTTGCATCAGCAGCGTTTGTTCTTGGAGTTGCCCCTCCTGGTAAAATATCTACATGGAACCCTCCTGCAATGTTTTTAGCAGGATCGTTTGCTGTAAGCGTTTTATTCCGGTATTGATTGCCTGCACTACCGAATTTCCAGGGTTCGCCTGCAGTTGTACTTACTCCGGTTGTATCAATCATTCTCACAACTTGTATTAAACGAATCTCATCTGATTCAGGTGCAGTAGCATTTGGATGAAATCTTACCTCCCCTGTTTCACTTGCAGATGCCCCTGCAACAGCTGCATCATTCTTTGTAAAATCAAGCTCCATTTTACCATAAGACAAAGTAGAACCAGAATCGCCTTTAATATTCCTTTGCACAACCGGTTCATTTACCGGGGCAATCCGTTGCCTGTTTCTCATGGCTAAACCTGAAGACTGATAATTGGCTGATCCCCTCTGTATAAAATCACCGGCAATTAAACTTGCATACTGCTCATGTGCATCTCCGGGCTGACTAACCTGCATCTTCGCCTGCACCTGCGGGTTTACATTTTTTTGCTGCAGTGTATGAACGATTTCATGTGTAAGCAATTCTTCTCTTGCCTTTCCGCTCAATGCTTTTCCTGAAGGGCCTATATGAATCTGGTTGCCGACAGTAAAAGCTTTTGCCTGTATGCTTTCAGCAGCCTGGCCGGAGTCTGCATTATCATGTATACGCACATGATCAATATTTTCTCCAAGAAATTGCGACAAGGGTTGTTTAAGACTGGCATCAATGCGATTGCCTGTTGTTTGCATAGCTTTTTGCACCAGTTGTCCATTTTGTACACCCGGTGTTTTCGTTTGCACTTCCTGCTGTTGCACAGGATTAGCTACTGATTTAGCAGCCGCTTTTCGCTGAACGGCAGCAGGTTTAAAAAAACTGTTCTTCCCCTGTTTGATCTTTGGAAAAAAACTTCCTTCCCCGCTTTTACCAGACGACTGTTTTGCAGATTGTCCAGTATCTTTTTTACTGATGCCTGTTTTTTTTCTCATATCATAGTTTTTAGTTGCGCATGTGATATGTCTATTTCGATAATCAACGGTCATGAACAAATACAGCCCGCTTACTATTCATTGTAAGCAGGCTGCAATCGTATTTATCTTCTTATTTTTTTGATGAGGGCCCAGAGAATCAGAACTAATAGAAACAGGATTACCCAAATTGACCAGTCCGGCAATCCCTTACTCATCAGCCAGCATTTGATCCGCTGAATGAAATTAGCGTTAGCCCCATAACAACTCAATTCGCCGGGCTTGCCTTTAAATACAGTTTCACCGCCAAGGCTAAGTGTAAATGAACCGGATAGTTTACCATTAAGCGTTATTTCATAACTGCCATCCCCTTTATCAACCACATTAGTGGCTTTTAAATTATCCGCTTCAAAAACAATAGCGGGCCCCCAGCCAAGACCAATCAATTTCTTATTACTGGCCTGCGGACGGAAAGTAATAACACTAAAGCCAGCAGCATTTGTACTAAATACCATTTGTGAATTTGCAACGTCAATGTCAGGGAATCGAACATAAAAACTTTCCTGGTGATAACGTTCGATCTTGCCAAGTATGGGATCATCGGCCGTTACCCGGTAGATAGCCTGGTACACCCCGGCAATATCCAATCCGTTGAAAGAACCGGCGTACATACTATCACTGGCATTATATATCATGTTAAGTACCTGGTCTTTTGCCTTTATTTTATTCAGGAAAGCAGTATCCTTCATAAGTTCTGCAAGCTTGGCTACATCAGGTGATCCCGGATCGCCTGGAGGCACAGTGAATTGCACTTTTGCTGTAGCTACCAGATCGTTTATATCATCTCCGGGTTTAACAACAATAGCCTGAACCGTTGCATTTTTGATAGCCCTTCCGGCTGTCAGCAGCGAAACCTTTGGATTGAAACTGGCATTTACTTTAAAACTATTTGCGCCCAGCAAAAACGATGGATTCAGTATATGATCGTCTGCCACCACCATCATAGAATAAGGAATGGCAAGTTTTGGAGATGTTCCCACCTGCGCCTTCACTTTCCATTCGCCGTTCAGTGTTGTTCCTGGCAAACCCGTCATCGGATACCGGACTGCAATAGAAATATATCCCGGACCCGATAATCGCTGTGCAAACTGAATTAATTCGGTTCCATCTTTTTGGATAGAAGTAAACTGTGCTTCATTTCTTGATGGCACCAGAAGGGTAATTACAACAGCAGTTGTTCCCTTATTAATAGAGAATGATTTTTCGGTCGTTGAAGGTACTCCGTCTGCTGAAGCTGGGAAAGCTCCTTTTTGGATATCAACGATCTGCGGGCTGCTGCCGGAAAGAATGGTTGTAAGATGAGTTGCAAAGAAGGTTGTAAAGTCGGAGGCGGCACCGGCTGTCGTATTCAGGTATTGACCACCATTTGCTGCAGCAATACCCTGCATAAGCATGGGGTTATGACCCGTACTTCCAAGACATATCGTATGAATTTTGATCTCATTCCCCGGGCTGCTGAGTTTCTGAACTCCTGCATGTGTATATTGATTAGGTCCAATTACATCAACCTCAGTACCTGAATTCTGCACACCGTCAGAGAATACTATCATCGCCTTTTTATTATTTAGTGTACCCGGCCAAAGAAGGTCTCTTCCTGCAATAATCCCGTCACCCAATGCCGTACCATTATTAGGAAGCACTCCATCCAGTGCAGTTGATAACGAAGCAATATTTGCCGGGCCTGCCACCAGGCCCCCGTTAAATGGTACACCAGGATTAATTACACTAGGGCTGCTGGCAAACATTCTCATGGCAAGCATATCTCCGGTCTTTAATATACCCGCCCCTTGTAATTGTGCCCGAAGTACACCAACACCTGTAAGAAGCCCATCCCACCGGCGCACACCACCAGAAGGCGGGTTGCTTCCATCATATCCCCATCCCATACTTCCTGAGCGGTCCAAAACAAGAGCGAGATCTACAGGACGGGCTACAATTGGCAAATGATATGTTCTGTCACAATCTGTAGTTTTATTTGCCCGAATTGTAAAATTGATTGTCACGCCTGCATCAGTCGGTGTGCCGGTTATATTTACTGTGGACCCGGAAACAGTGATAGTTACGCCAAAAATCGTTAGCGGGCTTGCACATAGAGGTGGAGGGCAGACAGCGAAATCAATCCCACCACTGGAATAATTAAGATCAGTGATGGTCATTGTAGCTGCCGGCCCCGGACCTACGGCGTTAATTGCTAACGGTGTCATCGGACTTCCAGCCACCACACCAGGGTATGTATGGGCAGCATTGGGACATGGCAGCGTAAAATCAATATCCTGTGCCTGTACATACTTAGTTTGGCAAAGCAAAACCGTAAGCAGGAATACACAGACAATCCTTACAGGCCGGTGTAAAAAAGAAAGAAACGTTCTCATAATTGTGTTGTTTTAAAGCGTTAAAAAGAATTGTTGATATGTTAAGCCCAATCCACCTGAATAACAGTATTCTTCAGCCAGGGAAAATGTACTACAGATAAGCCCCAGGGTAACCTGGCCAGTAATATGTCCTGTGCCTTTTTTTCAACGGTTATTAACCACCCATCCTCTTTCACAGATAATTTTCCTTCCCGCTGGATAAATCCTTCCCGGAGACCATCCAAAGATGTTTTCCCGATTGCTTTCCAATGGCCGATAACTGCCTCCAGCAGTTCAGTGGCTGCACGGGTATGAGCATCACTCAGAACTATCGAAGTATCCATTACTTCTTCCCATAACATACCACAGAAGAGTTTAGGAACTATAAGCTCATACTCGGGGACACTGGTATGGCCGTGTGCAAGCCATGCGGTAAGCAATACCGCTGTTTGTTGCGCTGTTGGTGAAATCCATTGCTGCCCAGCATCCAGCAGATCAAGGCTGCTGAATAATTCAGTCATAAAAGGGTGTAACAATACAAGTCCTGCATCTTTTCCAAACAATTCTTCCTCCTGTATCTTTTGTTTGCTGGATTTATTTATTTTATTTTCAGTAACCGTCCTTTTATTCTGCGAAAACCCAATTTCTGTAGTTGAGTCGGGTTGTTTTTTATGTACAGGCTGCATACTGCTATCAGCTTGAGGAGTATAATCGCTTTGAGCTGGCGATTCAGGCTGGCTGGCTGCAGCAGAAGGATGATTGAACTGATTTAAAACGCAGGATAATATCTCCTGAAAAACTAACTGCACTTCTTTATTGCTGGTAGCAGTGCCAGCACTTATCATTCTAGTATTATCGTATATTATCTGAAGTGCTTCCTTACTACCCGGCTGACTTACCATCCATTTCTTTATCTCATCTATTACAGGAGAAGCCGTTTCGCTTACACCCGCTGCTATGCCTGTCCAGTACAGCCAGTATGCTGTATACACTGGCCAAAAATCGCTACCGCCTGGTGATACTGAAATGCTTTCCAGTTTTTTCCAGTTGGAAAAAATGTCTGCCGACATCGCCGGGCTTTGCCGATGTAATAACGCAGTAATAAGCTCAATATTAAATTGCTGCACTAATCGTTGCCTTGCATGTTGACGGCTATACAGTGTTTCTATAATATAATTAAACTGATCCAACCTTATACTCTCCAGCCACCCCTTTGAAAACTGAAAATTGTTGCTTTCTATCCACCAGGGCAGTCGCCCATAAAGGAGAAAATATACAAAGCATTCCACCTGTGCTTCGGCTCCCGTTAACAAGACACTATAATTGTGTTCAACTCCTGAAGGCTCATTTTTACTATATCTTATTTGCGTCTTACCGCCGGCTACAGGATATTTTTCCAGCGCTTTCACCAGTTGTTTAGTAAAAACATTCTTTATCTCTTCATCTGAGGCACTGCTGTGAAGGATCCCAAGATCAATTTCAATCCTGTCAATTATCTGAATAGAATCTGCAGCAGAAACTTTTTCAAAACATTTCTCTATAGCTGGGGCTATTACATGACGCAGTATTTCGCCGGCACGGGATTCCCATTGCTGCGCCAGCTCCAAGTAAGACGCAGTTATATTGAACTCCTGTTTTTGAATAAGGTGCCGCATATAATTTATTATATAGTAAAATATTCTGTATACAGAATATTCATCGTTCCTGCCAGGGCGTTACGTGCAGCATTTATTGAAACCGCATCTGTTTCATCTGTCATAACGGCCCTTAGCCAGGTAAGATAAGTTTTTTCAAAAGTATTAATAGAGGGGTCGAGTAAACTTACTGGTGTACCCGGTACTGATATATCCACCCAGAGTATCCGCACCATGATATGTGCAGGGCAATGCTTACGCACCTGTTGTTCTGCATATTTCCTGAATTCTTCATTCCGGTATAAGGATGGCCGTGAAGGCTGAGGCACCGAATTAGCAACTGAAAAGTCGCGGGCATATCCAGAAGGCAAGATCACGGTGAGCTGAAAAGAATAGGGATCCTTTTGTCCCGGAATTTCCAATGCTGTATCAATAGTAGCAGGTGGGAAAAGCAAATGGTGTTCAACAATATATAACCCCTCCGAACTAAACAGTCTGAATAAATGATGCCTTATCCGTTCAGCCTCTTCTTCTGCTAATGCGTTTGTAGCGAAAACAACCGGAGACCTTGCATGCGTAACCCCTGCAGGTGTAACAAGTGAAAGAATAAAAGTATTGGCACCTGTTTTTTCCACCCGGTAGTTTCTTGCTTCCATTCCATAGTCAATCATCAGCTCCGATGCCGTTGTTGCCGCTGCTATTGCCTGGGGTTCCGTAAGTCCCGGGTAATTATCGGCGCTGTCCAGCATAATACTACCTGGCAGAGCCGGTAAGGCCCTCAGCCGGAAACGTTGCCTGTTATCAGGATTAGCAATTGGTTCATCGAAAATATCAATATAATCAGCCTGCTCATGTATCAGCAAACGTCTTTCTTTCAGATCAATCCCAAGTAGATGATACAGCCTCAACTCAAGTGGAATAAGCGTATAGCCCATCCAGATATCCAAAAGAATATTTTCTGCTTCCAGGATAGCTGCACCGGCTGCTCCATCTGAACCGTATGTAGTTACACTTTCAGCTATAGGATCAGCAGCGGGATTAGCACGCAATTCCAGCCTTCGCCGGTTGACCGGTTCGATCCTGAAGCTATAACGATTTGCTTCTGTGCCCAGCTTCAGCGCCTGTTCAGCTGCCCGCTGAGCGACTTCATAAGAACTTGCAACTGCAAATTGACGAAACAACGGGCTGCCTGCTATATCAGTGATCTGCCAGGCAAAACCGCCTGTTGTTTCGCTAATTGTAAGAAGTTGGGGAATGCGCCATAACGGGTGTCCATATGCCTGTGGCTTATTAAGATTCAGGTCGGGAATGTCAAAATAATAAGCTGATTTATCTTTTATAAGATCATCTAAAGCAGTTAGCCTGTTTTGCTTTTGTGCTTCCAGCAAATCAGGCAGACTCATCAATTCCCCACCCGCTACCTGAACAGAGAGGCGTAAAACTAATGCAGAGCGTTCACGCATATCTTCTCCAAGGGCAGCAAGCAGATGATCCAGGATAGTATTCCTCCGTTCCAGAAATTGCTCACGGGTTTCCACACCGGTTTTAAGAAATTTCGCATACACATTTTCGGCATCCTCCTGAAAATTCTGCCAGTCCGTTACTGATTGTCCTGTAAACGCTGTAAAAAGAGGGGCAATTTGCGGAAGATTGTATAACGGTTGCTGAAAGAGAGTTTGCCTGATGCCGGGATCTGGGCTAAAAAAAGAATTGAACTGCACAAGCTGTGACTGGAACCCTGCCAGTAATTGTTCAAAGAAAAATAAATATCCTTTAAGCTGTTTTGCCATAGCCTGGCGGGTAGCAGATACAGTAGTCGGCAATCCCGCTTCCCCCACTCCATATATCATCGGCAGGTCGTTCTGGATGGGATAATATTCTCCTAATGGATAAACCTCGCCCCCCGGCACAGTAAAATCATGAACTTCTGAAGAACTGTCCTGAATGTCATTTAATTTTTTAGCTTCAAAAATTTCAAGCACCCGTCGGAAGTCATAGTTAATCTTTATCCCATTCCGGAATATAACGATACGGGATTTGGACAAACTAAGCCGGGGTATATGCCGCTGGCTTTTTACTAATTGTAAACAATCCCTTGCCCTTGTTGATATAGGCCGGTTATCCAGGAAATTAGACAGGGAAAGCCCTCGTACAGAAATAATTCTTCTTACATCCGTATCCTCACGTTCAATTATATCATTGGAGTTGCTGGTATTCCGGAGTTGATAGATCAGCCGTAGTATATCTGAAGTGTAAAGTACGGATGTGATCTGCTGCGACCCTATAACAGTATTATCAAGAAATCCGCCATCTGTGAGCGGTCCGTTAAATATCGCATCTGCAGATCCAAGTTGTTCCAGTTGTTCGTCCAGCGTTTGAAAGTGGAGGGAAGGAGAAATCAATTGATCAATACTATAGAAAATTTCTGCTACCAGTTGTTCTGTGTTTATTCCGGCACCTGTTTCAATAATTGCAGTTACACCCACTTCCTGCTGCCTCACGGCATTGAATTCACCGATATCTTCACACAAGTTGCGATACAGCAAACTGTGTCTGCGTATGACCCGCATAGTCTCGTAAGCCTTTAGCACTCTCTTGTTAAGTTTATCCAAAGGTTTATCAGCGGTAAAGTCACTGATCAGTGTAATAAGCTGCTGCAATACAAGCGGTGCTTCTGTTATTGGATCTTCCATTTCTGTTGTGATCTGCGCAACTATCCACAGGTTTAATTGCTGAGGTGCCCCAACAGGTGGCTGAAAGGTTACAAGTGCACGGGCAAAGAAAGAAGTATTAGTTTCTATTTCATTCCATTCATTGCCCGGCAATCCGGAAAAACTTATAGCCAGCACCGTTACATCTTCCCGTAAGGGTATAACATCTTCATCATCCCAATGAGGAAATGCAATATCTATTGTGTATGTTTTAGGCGGAGGGCCTAACAGGGATACCTGCTCCGTAAAATTATTACTGTTCAATGTATCATCAGCGAATTCCAGCAACGCACTATACCTGCCGAGTGGCAAGGGCTTTAAAGGGAAGAACCATGCATTATTTACAAGGGGGTGATCGATCAGAATTTTCCTGAGATCAGTAATGGTTACCGGAGCCGTTGGCAAAACCCTGGCTGCTGTAAAAAACTGCGGCTCGTAAAACTGACTGCTGCTGGCAAGAAGGTCCCTGATATCAATCCCTGTCCGCAAACCCGCTTCCGTAATAGCATAACACATTGCCTCCAGCATAGTGATACCCGGATCATGAAGATTATGATCTGTCCATGTTTTAGCAGCCAATGCCTGTATAATGCCAAGTCCTTCAGATCTGAGGAAGGCAAAATCCTGGCTTTTTAATTCAGGCGGAAGAGTTGATATGACAGTTGCAGCATCCATATTTTACAAATTATTTCAGACTGCTTTTAATTTCTTTTAATTCTGCTTCAAGTTTTTCAACCTTTTCAGTAAGCTCACGGATAGCATTGATCATAATAAAAGTCAGCGGCCCTGATTCATAAGTCAGTAAATCACGTTTTTGTTTATCATTAGCGGAAGCTATCTCTGATTTTTTCACCATAAAAGGCATTACTTCGTTCAGTTCCTGCGCCAGCAGGCCTACATATTCCTTGCCATCTTCCGGCGTTCCCCCCTCTCCGTTAAACTTATAGAATACAGGGTTAAGTCGGCATATTTCCCGTAATCCGTAATGCAATGATTTCACGTCTTTTTTTACCCGCACATCTGATGCGATAGCATCAAAACCACCGGCAACAAGTTTGGATGCATTCCCAAATACCAGCAGGTTTTTATTTTGGAGGGCCGGGAGGGCACCGATAGCAACATTACCGTCAATGGCAACACTGGCAACGGGAGAGATAGTAATGTTACCACTTGTAAGTATCTGGAATCGGGTCTGATTGTTATGCGCAAGTATCAATCTTGCCCCTTGTCCTGCATTTATAGTAGTATTAGCCTGACTATCCTGTTTCAGGGCATAGGAAAGATCAGTAACAGCTGCTGCACTTTCATTACTTATATAGGCAGCATCGTCAGCCGTACCATTATGCACAACCAGTTTACCAAAACGTACACGTCGCGGAGCACCATTATTTTGTCCCAGTGTAATATCCAGTTTATGAGTAGGGGCAACGGCAAAGTTGCCGATACCAACATTGCCTGCAGCAAAAGCTACAGAAGGCCCGCCGGCCACCTCGGTAAATGCTCCGCTTTCTCCGGCAATAGGGTTCCAGGCTCCCCCCGAAAATAATTCAACCTGGCCTGCGTTAAAACGTATCGTCCCTTCTGCACCAACAGGCGCATTAGACAGGGTAAGCCCTGCTGGAATATTTAAGTTATCTCCTGAGGCAAGGCGAACTTTATCATCCTCCTTATTAATAAAAGATTCGATGAAGTCGGTAAAATCTTTCCCGGTAGGACGTTCTCCATCATCAAATCGCTGTTTCAGGTAATTTCTGCTTTGCTCTGCCATTGTATTATTTTTTTATTGTGAACTAATAAGAATTTTTATGTAATGACTATAAAATCCAGCCCGATAATCATTTCCCCGATACCTATTGTTTGTACCCCTACGCATACTTTGCTTTCTGCAGGCAACACCCCTATCCGGTGATGATTATTGGAAACCAGTATCGCATCAGGCCTGGTACTTGCCGCCGTTTCAACCGGCACCCCAATAATAAAATCCTCTCCGATTGTTTTACCAATACCCGCCGGACCAATGGAAGGATCCGGTGTGATGCCAATAATAAAATCAATTCCGATCTGCATCTCGCCAATACCGCCGCCTGGTTTTCCCTGATGACGATGGTACAATTCAAAATCAGTAACATGGTCCACATATATGCGGCCTTCTATAAAAGCAAGTATCTCTGATGCTGATATTTTCCCGTCAAATACGATATCCTCTCCTTCTTCGTATGCCCAGGGGCTTAAAAATTTTTTTATTTCCTTTTCAAGCTCCAGTGAATGATAACCAGGATCAAACCCTGCCATAAAAATCACTTTACTATCTACCAGCAATGTTTCGTAAACAGGGTTTGTTACAATTACATTTGAAAAAACAGAAGTAAGTTTGCCTTCAATAAATTCTTCCATCGTTCTCAGGAAAGCCCCATTGGCCTTTGGCATTAATGGATTGCCGGTAGCCCGCTTGCGCCAATCCGGAACGATAACCAGTTTAACATTACCGGGAGATAATTCATTATCAGTATTTGTATGCGGCAGACATTTTACTTTAAAAATGGAAGGAAATGTTTCCAACAGCAGCCGTTCGTAATCCCATGCTGTAACTCCCCGGTCCCTGTGCCGTATCCTTTCATGTACCCGTTGATGATAGCTTTGGTCAGATTCAGCCGACAAGCCGCCAAATGAGGAATAGGGTTGTGTAATTTTTTTGACAGCAGCCAGTTTTTTAGCCATTGCTGTAATTTTCCCGGCTGCCAGAGAACTGCTTAAATGAGCGTTGTATTTTTCCTCAAGCTCTTCTCCAATCAACAAAGTGGCTCTTGCTGCCTGCGTATGCAATGCTTCGATACTTGCAGCTCCATCAGCATTTGTAACTACAGCCGCTCTCAGCCAATAAAGGTCTGAAGGCATTAGCGTATGCGTTTTAGTAGCATCTGCACCCATAATCAGCCGCACAAGACCGGGTACCTGTAATCCGTTGGTCTTATCCTCCAGAATGTCAGGTCTTGCTATTTGCCGCCACTCGCCATCAGCCAGGTAGCTCCACACAATATCTTCCGATTTCAAAAGCTCAGGAGAAGGCGTACTACCTTCTTCTAATTGAAAAAGTATGGACAACAATTGTGATGGTGCTGCATTTTCAAGCCCGATATAAAGAGCTCCCTGCTGAGCATGAGAAGGGATTAATCGCACCACACCCACTTTATCTGACTCAACAGCTCCAAAAATATCCAGAAGAAAAAACTGGTCTATATAGTTAGGTGTGTCCAGCCTCAGCGTATCACTTGCAGTATAATCAACAGCTACAGAGCTAAGAGCAGGTGTATAGGGTTGTTGCGGCAGTACAATGTTCGGAAGACCAAGTCCTTTATCAATGGCTTGCTTTGTATACACTGTTGAAAAGCTTTTGTGTCCGAAAGCTTCAAACGGAGCTTCGGCAGGCAGGTTACCTACATCTGCCATTGCAGGATTGGTCAGCATGATTTTTATAAACCCCTGCTGCACGTTTTGATTAAATGAAACTGGTGGAGATTTATCCGGCTGTCTCTTAAAACTGCTCCCTGCAATCTTTTCTGTAAAAATAGCCTTGTCCACCGGCATCACTTTAGGGGCTGCTGTATCGCTGCCATCAAACAACGGGTATTTGGAATCAGAAAGCTGTATCCATTTTTTACCTGAAAGAAAAAATAAATCTGATTGGAAAACTAAATAATTGATATTAGGGTTTTCATACCCGCTATAATAACTGACGAAGTCTGCAGGAGGGTCCTGCCATTGAAGGGTAACTGCAAGCGAAGTGACTGACTTGCTGAAAGCTTCTGTACTTCCTATATAAAAATTGCTTCCAATCCTTGGCATACTCGTAAAGGGGAGGCTTGGGGTACCAGGGGCTTGTATTGATTGATCATTTTGCAACACCAGGTTGCGAACACCCTTTACATCCACTTCGATTGTTACCTGCTGTACGGTAAACTTGCCTAAAACCTCAATAAGATACGCTTCCGGTTTCAGGGTGATACTTAAAACTGGCCAGATAGTTTCCAGAAAAAGCTTGTGTATACCTGCATTAAATGCGACTATAGCCGGTGCCGATTCATTGAATAATATAGAAATAGCCAGGGTAGAGTTAAACTCCCGCTGATCGGGAAGATCAGCTGGTGATGGCGTAAGCGTTGCATTTAATACAGCATCCGGCACTAACCACCCTTCTGCACTGGTTAGCTTGATATCCAGGGTATTTTTTAAAATCATCCCTTTTGCTGCAACGGGCGACTTCAACTGCAATGTGATAGTAATTATTCTTGTACCCTCGGCAAGAAAAAGAGAAGGGGAAGCGATAGCAAAGCCAAGGGTTGTTGGTTGCATAGGAGGTAATACACCTGATTTTTCTAATTGCTCCGCTCCAAAAGGCCGCCAGCTTATTTCACTACTACGTATTAATGTGGCATCATCGGTTTTAAAGAGGATTTGCTGTGCGGAATTATTCCTGTCAGCAAAGCTTGACATAATCTTATTTATCTTTGCATGAGTTATTACATAATCACTCTCCAGCGAATAATTCAATGGGAACCCATCATCAGTATTTCCTGCCTTCAATTGTGTTCCTTGTACAAGTAAAGTCGGAGGGGCATTTTTTGAAAGTTCAAAAAGCACATGAACCTGATCGGTAAATGCAGCTCGTCTTTTCAATTTCAATACATCCTCATAGTAAAAATTCAGTCTTTTTAAGGGTAGTAAATTGAGGTCTTTTTGTACATAGCTGAATATATGTAAAAAGGAAAGGAGTAATGCTATATGCGGCGGCCAATCCTCCCGGGATGAAAGTATTTTATTTAGCTGTACATCATCCGGTATATTTCCACCCGGCCTCAGCAAGTCAAGAAAAGGCTGCCAGTTGCCCTGTGAAAAATTATTGAGGTCATAAAATTTTATTTGTGCCCCCAATGCATATAAAAAACGAAGCATGTCCTGTTTCGACCTCCCGTCTATTTTAACGGCAGCAGCATCCAATGCAGGCACACTTCGCTCCAACTGGTTCACTCCGTCAATGGCCAGCAAATACTGATTAATTATTTTATCTGATGTCTTCATCTATTTCTCTGTTAAATAGAAAGGATATACCAGGTTATATCTTGTGTTGGTATTCCTTACGGTATAATCAACCAGTATATTTATTCTCCCCATTTCGGTTTGGTCGGGGAGCAGTTCCACTTCATTGATATCAATTCTCGGTTCATATACCAATAATGCTTTCTCTATTTCTTTTTGCATGACTGTGGCAGATGTGGTGCTGAGGGATTCAAACAACCAGCGGTCACGGTTCCAGCCAAAACCCGGCAGCAATACCCGTTCTCCAAATTCAGTGGACAGAATGATCTCTATACTGCTTTGCACATCGGCTTCGCCATCCAGCATTTGCACTTCCTTTTCAGATTTACTGAAAGCCGGTGGAAAACTCCAGCCCCTGCCAAGAAATGAATTCTGATTATCCATATTTTATTTTTATCCCCCGATCATTACGGTGGGGCATCCTATAATAATAGAACCTCCATGCGCACAACTGTCTCCCATGCGGGCGGCCGGCACTCCTCCGATCATTACCGTGGCAGACCCTTTTATCACTGTATCGGGTGGCCCGGTACAGGTAAGCATATCGCCGAGGCGCAGTGCGGGCATACCTCCGATGAGAACAGTTATTCCGCCGGGTGGCAAGGCCGGCCCGCCCACATGCGGTACTGTTCCCGTTACCATCGGGCATACATGCATATCCCCCACTCTTGCTGCCATTGGCATATACTGAATATTTACTTTATTAATTGATCTGCTAACATTGCTCAACTATTTGCCTGCCAAAACCTCACCTCCAACCTCCTCTCCGGGGGAGAGGAGGCTTAGAACCCGCACTCATAAATAGTTTCAACGGATTTAAAATATTTCTCACAAACAATAATTATTCATTTTATTAATTAATCTGCACCAGGCTGCCTTTTACGGTAGTGATGGCGCTTGAACTTATTTCCAACCCCGCACTTCCTTCTGCTTTAAACTGGGTGCCTGCTTTTGCCTGCAGGCCCATAGAGCTTTCCAATTTTATATCACCTTTGGCTTTGACAATAAAATCTTTGGCGCTTTCCATCGAAATACCATCTGATGACATCACTATCTTATTGCCATTCTGATCAGTGATATTAATGCCGCCGGTATCTTCATCCAGTACCAGTATATTTCCTCCCGGTGTATCAATTGTTATTATTGTTTTTTCATCATCAAACAGGATGCGCATCCCGCTCCTGGTGGTAAATCCTTTTTGGTGATTATCATCCGAACCGGGAATGGGCGATGCATTGACACTGCTGTGCAAAGCTCCCAGCACCACCGGCTGCCTTGGATCATCATCAATGAAACCGACGATCACTTCATCATCAATCTCTGGCCTGAATACAATACCACGGCTGCTGCCTGCATCCAGTGTGGCTATCCGTGCCCAACTGCCATCTCCATCAAATGCGACAGAGGGGATTTTTATCCGGATACGCTCTTCTGAATCAGGATCACCTTCCAGTGCAGTAACCACAGCCGTATGAAGTCCATTAATGCCGGGCAGTAATGAACCGGCTGCCGGCGACTGTTCGGGAAATTTTTCTATGTGTAATTTTTGTGTAAGGCCCAACTGCAGATCTGTAATCCAGTTGCCATTACTTATTTCATGCCGCACACCACTTACCCAGGCCATACCATTGAAGCGGTCGCCCAGCCCCTCCAAACTAACGGTGATGCCTGGTACTGCTTTTGAAAATCCTTCCACCCTGGCACGGCCGCACATAAATGCCATCCTGCTTCTGAGCAATTTGGCGTCTGCCCAATGCTGTGCTTCTTCTTCTGTTAATCTTCCCGGCTGACGTAAAACATATTCATCTGTGCCGGCAGCAGTGCTGATATCAGAAGGGCTGATGTTTCCGGTAGTGGTCCAGGCCGGATCGTTTGAAGTTACTTCAAGTATATCCTGTGCGGAGGGGTCCCATGCCTGTGCTTTCACATTGCCATATTGCCGCCTGCCATCTATTTCCGCATCAAATTCAATCAGGTTGGTGCCAAAACGTAACGTAGCCAGCGCTGTACTTTCCAGTACAGGTTTGGTTATATCTATTTTCCCGTCTTTGGCGATAGCTACAAAACCAACTGATTCGATTCTCGTTATTAAATAATCCCAATCGGTACAATCATACTGTATGATCTCTGCATGGGTGACAGGCGTGGTGTCGATGGTGCCGCTCAATGTGTAAGGGCCCAGCAGTGCATCGGCAATATCACCGTCTGTTACATCAGCAAATAAATTACTGTTGCGCCCAATGGTCATCAGTACCGCTTTATCCCTGCATTCTACATTTAATTCTGAGCGGCGCTCCCGCACACGCAACGAATGTTTGGTGATAATACCTTTGAAAATAGTTTCATTCGTACTGTGATAACCGGCCAGTATCTCAATCTCATTGCCGGGTACAAACCATGTATCATTACTGATGGACCAGTCGGCCAGCGCCACATCTCCATCGTTAATACAAATATGCGCCACAGATATCCTGTTCGCTTCATTATAAACTGAAACAGACTGTACCGGCAAACTTAATGGCAATTCTTCGCCGCTTACCTTTATACTGAAGGTAACAAGCGATGTATCCTGCTCTATGGGCAATAATGCGGTAGCAGCCACTACTTTGTTTTTTTAGTTGGAGGAAAAAAGACAGCAGTCCCTTCCTTCAGTTTTCGAAAATTGAATATCTTATTCGTTCTTGCCACTTCAATATAGTATCCGGGTATTCCATAAATAGTATCGCTCATCAATGGAAGGGTATCCCCGGCAACAACATTTCTAATATGCGTAAGATCGGGTGATGCCATCTTCGGATCCGCTTCGCGGAGCAGATCTGAAATGGCGCCTTCAAAACTTACTCTTGCTTCCAGCCGCAAAGGCGTACCGTCTGGCGTAAACAATTTATAGTTTAAAGAGACACTTGTCAGCACCGCATCATATATCTGCCTGCCCCAGGTAATTTGTACTTTGCGGGGCCTGTGATCCGCCCCTTTTATAAGGTACGCAACCAGTGAAAATTTTTTCAATTCCTTCATCACATCATACTCTTCGGGCTTTTTGAAAAGTCCGGCTACAGCGCCCACAAGGGGCACATTGTCCAGCGGGCCTGCAGAGGGAGGAATGACACCTGTAGCATCAAAAAGGATAGTAAATTCTATTTGAGAAGGGGATGAAGCTTTGTACTTAGGTTCCGTTGGCGCCCCGGGTACATTGCTGCTTTCATATTGAACCTGGTAACTTACCGTATAGGTATCCGGGTTTACCAGTACAGTATATTGATCTGCAGGATCTTTGCTCAGCTTATCCTGATCACTCGCTTTTACTTTCGGCAGATATGCCTGGAAGATCATCTTATTGAGCTTTCCCGTACCAAAAATGGAATCAAACATTTATTTCTCTTTTTGCTGTTCTAAAATTTTTAATACCTGTTCTGCGCAGGTTGCAATGATATACTGCAGCTCCCTTTCATTCAATGACTGCCTTCCCCCTCCCCCTGTTGAGGGTGAAGCTGCTGCAGGCTGATCTTCCACCCGCACACGAATTACCAGTTCCCTTATTTCTATTGGCATGAGTATATTTTATTTTAAAAACTAAGGCTTCCACTGACAGAACCGGCAATACCGGAAGCCAGTTCCAGCGCCACACTTACAGGATCATAGTATTTGAAATACTGGTAGCTCAGCACCAGCGTTTCCACCACTATCTCATTGTTCTGTGCATTGAAGCCGGATACTTCCAGTCGTTTTGGAATTGCATTGATCAGGTACCAGTTATACAACGGTACATGATCTGCATTCATCAGCGATATCATTACGTTACTGGGCTTGAATTTAAATTCATCAATGGCCGTATGGCACCAGTGCAGTATACCGGACCCGAGAAACTTTCCCCGCTTCAGCGTTACGTCCCCGTACTTTGTACGAACCGGCAGGTTATGTGCAAACCTGTGTTCACCGCCTTCCGCTTTTGTTTCCATCTCCACTTCCACACTCAACCCGCTTACTTCGGAGAAGCGTACATCGTTGGGAAACTGGGGCAGTATCTCAAACAATACCATGAAATGAAAGCCTACCTGTGGATATTCAAATGCCATTGTTATTCGTTTTGTATCACCAATCCTTCATGTACCAGTTCAATAGATTCAATAGCCACTTCATTACCGTCTGCCTTCAGGTCGGTTGATTGTACTTTGATAGGCCATGCATTCTTTACCTTCCATACCACCACCGGCTCATGGTTTTCATTGAGCAGGCTGATGGTTACATTGCGCCTGTCGATAGTGTTGAGGGCAACACTGTTCCACCATGCATAAAAATCATTGTCGCCTTTGAATGTGCCCCGCTTCAGTGTTATGTTGCTGAACTTTTGCATGCCGGGCATTTTTGTTTTCACATACTCCGGACTGGCACCGTCCCGGTATTCGATTGGGTCTGTTTGTACATCCAGTCCGGATACTTCTGTAAATCCGATACTGGCACCACCCCATTCTACCTGGAAGTGAAACTTTGGAAGAGGATAATTCGCCATGATTTAATTGTTTTATTGAATGAAAGATTTATGATTCCTGCATTTTGTGGCTGAAGCGAAGCACAATGAATTCCGCAGGACGAACAGCGGCCATACCGATCTCGACGATCAGGCGGCCCTCCAGTATATCCTGTGCGGTCATTGTTTCATTCAAACCCACTCTTACATAAAAAGCTTCTTTGGTTGTAGCACCTGCCAATGCGCCCTGTCTCCATTGCAGCGTAAGAAAATTTTCGATCATTGCACGGATGCGCACCCACAGGTTGGCATCATTGGATTCAAATACGAATGGTTCGGATGCTTTTCGGGTGGATTCTTCCACGAAATTGAAGAACCGCCTCACGTTTATATAACGCCACTCGTTATCATTGCCGGCAAGTGTTCTTGCACCCCATACCAATATGCCTTTGCCGGTAAAGGCACGGATGGCATTGATGGATTTGCCTGACTCATGAATATTCAGTGAACCCTGTTCCTGGTCGGTAAGTTTGCTGGCCGGTGCAATCACTCCGCGAAGGCTTACGTTAGCAGGCGCTTTCCACACGCCTCTTGTACGGTCGGTAAGTGCATAGATACCGGCCACAGCACCGGAAGGCGGCTGCAGGCTCATGTCCTTACGCACCCGCTCATACAGGGCTTTGAAGAATGGATGTTGTGCAAACAATATTATTTCCGCCTGGTCTGTCCTGAACAGGGCGCTTTCTATAACACTTGCAAATGCTTCCGCTATCGCATTGAAAGCAGTTTGTAAAATGGCGGAGTTAGCCGCCTGCTGTGCTGTTTGTGCAACAGTATTGCCGCCTGCGTTGGAAAAATCTGTTCCATTAGCGACGATAGAAGCTACTGTAACACCGCCGATCCAATCCTGGCTGTTCAACAAAGTATAATCCGTTACCACGTCTCCCACCACCCTGGCAATGGCAATAGAGTTCATGACATGCGTATTCTTTTCAAACGCTATAAGATTGGTGAGTTGTGTACGCAAAGCGGTATCCGCTTTCATAGAAGTAAGCTGTGCCGCCAGTTCTGCCGGTATACCGAGGTCGTTTTCAAGATCACGGAAGGCAAGTGCCACTTCACGCACAAAACTCATCATGGAGGTAAAGGCCGGCCTTACCAGCACGGCTGTATTGGCTGCTATTACAGCGGCACGCAATGTGGCAAACTTTGCGGAAAGCGGATTGTAATTATTCCTGTTCAGCACTACGGTGGTTATTTTTGAAAACACCTGTTGCTCTTCCACCAGGCGTGAACGCAGGGAAGTTACCAGTCCATCGAATACTGCATTACCCGTCATGGTATTGATTACCGCATCAGCAATGGCCACAGGCACCACCTGGTTATCTACAAAGCTGAGCTGTGCAAACTTTACATCTTTTAAATAAGTGGTGTTCAGCCAGGGATAATAGGCGGCACCATATTTTAAATTTTCAGTGCCCAATCCATTGCGCAATTGCAGAACAGGATTTAATGCATCAGTAACTGGCAGATAACCTTCTGCCATATCCAGAATACCGAACCGGTCCTGCAGTCGGTTACATTGTTCGAGTACCGCTTTATGCAGATCACCAATGGCTGTGAAATCCGGCAAGCCCGCCACTGTTTTCAGCGCCACGCTATCAGGCAACACCAACAGTGTAGGCTCATCTTCTTTTTCCAATGATTTCAACCCACCGCGAAGACCCGTGGTGTTGCTGCCAAAGATCACATCAGTGGTATAGTTTCCCACTGTAACGATATAACAGGGCCCGCCACCATTATCAAAAAAATGACGCACTGCATCTAACAGGTAATATTTTCTTGCATTGGCAGGGGTTACATTTAAGATCGGGAACACGGGAGCAGCGCCCAATTGCACAGTATAAGATGCCGGGTTGTACGGGCCGCCAAACAGTCCGGTAAACTCCAGCAAAGAAGTGATGCGAAACGGGCGGTTGATAATACTAATACCTGCTGTATCAACAGTAAGTTGTGTATGCCCTGCAAAAGCAGGTATACCGGTAGCAACTGCCGCAACAGAAGGTGGAAACAATGCCACCTCTTCTACAAAGACTCCGGGGGTTTTATAATCCATAATCAGATCATTTTAAAGATTACAATCAGGCAGCAGCACAGCGAACTGTACCAATTGCTGATAAAAAATTTTACTCATCCGGAATCAATTAAGATTCCTGCATTTTGTGACTGAACCGCAGTATAATAAATTCAGCCGGCCGTACCACTGCCATTCCTATTTCCACGATCATTCTTCCTTCCAGTATATCCTGTGCAGTCATCGTTTGCCCGAGGCCCACTTTAACATAGAAAGCATGTTCCGGCTTAGCACCTGCCAGTGCACCCGCCCTCCATTGAAGAATGAGGAAGTTCTCGATCATGGCACGCACTTTCGTCCATGTATTTGCATCATTTGGTTCAAATACGAAAGCTTCACTCGCTTTGCGGGTAGATTCTTCCACCATGTTGAAGAAACGGCGTACACTTATATAACGCCATTCGTTATCATTACCGGCCAATGTGCGGGCTCCCCATACAAGAATGCCCTTACCTGTAAACGGACGGATAGCATTTACAGATTTACCGGTGGTATGAAGGTTCAGGTTTTCCTGTTGCGCATCATCCAGTTGTACCGTAGGTCTACCTACAAAGCTCAGGCTGATATTGGCCGGCGCTTTCCACACACCACGGTTAGAATCCACCGTTGCATATACACCAGCTATAGTGCTGGATGGTGGCAATACAACAGGCAATGCAGTAATAACATTTCGTATCTGGTGATACAACTGGTTGGCAGAGTGATAAATTGATCTTGCTTCATCGGCAGCATTGGCAGGATTAGCCACACGCAATACCGAATTAGCAGGAGCTGCTACACTATTGAACGTACCGGTTATTGTAACGGCGCCTTCATCATAATTATATGTAAGCGTGGTTTGCAATTGCGGGTAATAGGCCGCTCCATATAAAAGGAAGTTGTTGCCGACCAGGGAGCGGAATCCGAGCAGTGCATCATTGATCACATCTTCGCCTCCGGGAACAGTATAGTCCAGGTGCCCGTTAAAAACATCGCAGATAGTGAACCGGTCTTTCAGGTCATTACATTGGGCCAGTGCGGCCTGGTATACCTGGTAAAAGTTGGCCCTGCTCAGGCCCAGTGCATCGGGAAATACAAGCAGGGTGGGTTCATCCTCTTTGGAAATAGCGGCAAGGCCGGCCGTATGATTGGCCAGGCTTACCGGTGCTGTATCTGCCCCAAGAGATACAATATAGCAGGGCCCGCCTCCATTGGCAAAATACATTTGCAGGGAGTAATACATCCTGTAAAAAGTAGCCGGGGCTGCTGGTGGGGTAACGATTACGTTTTGCCCTGCCACCGTATTCACTACTGCGGTGAAAGTTTCCTGGCGGGTACCATACACTGCTTCATAGTCCACCAGGGAAGTAATGCGGATAGGGCGGTTGATGAGTGTATCGCCATTAAGAAGGGTGTTGCGGGTATACCCGAAAAAAGCGGGTATAGCGGTTTCTACCTGCGCCACAGAAGGCGGAAATTTAGGCACCTCGTCTATATAGACGCCGGGGGTTTTGAGATCACTTAGGTTTAACATGATGTAATTAATTCAATGTTATAAAATTTTGAACCTGGTCGTATTGTTTAATATACTGGCAATGCCGGTACACTATGTTTTACAATTATTTTCAAAGAATAAAATGATTTTATTCCGGGTTGATGTAATAGTTTGTTTCATATTATTATAAGATTTGTTTTACTATACATGTTTTACGGGTAAGTCGGTAACAATTAGTTCTTAAAGGCTGTCTACTTTCCGTCTTTCTCCCTTTTTCCCTTTCCGTCTTCCCTGCTTACGGTACCGCTATAAATCGTATCCTGTACGACGGGTTCAGCATCCGCTGATTAGCCCCGAACAAATCATAGTTCGCATTTACCGCCGCATTGTTATGAATGTCTATCACAGTCAAACAATTCTCTTCAGGTTTCACCACTGCAGTGGCTTTCAGGTCATCGTTATTCACGCCCGTTTCATGTTGCGCAATAAAGCCGTTGGCAGCTACATTGGCCTGGTTGGTAAACTGGTACACTTGTGTGCTGCCTGCCGCCACCACCTGTGTTTTTTTTAAAAATTCGCTGCTGCCAAATACTAAAAACCGTATCCGTACATTCCCGTCGAACTCTGTGAAAGACATTACCGGCAACGGTGCAGGGGGCAACGCCGGCCTGCTGCGCATAAAACAAATAAGCGTGCCGTTGCTGAATGAATAATCAATGCCATGATTTTCAAAGAGTTTTTTCGTATCCTTATCCGGCCTGATCTTTATGTTTTCGCCGATCAGGTTTTGCTGAAATATATTGTACCCGTTGTGCAGCAACTCTACACTAAACAACCCATCATATTTTGCATTTACCTGCTCCATAATCAATCTTCTATAACCTTATATTCAGTTTGAATTTCCCTCACGGCCGCCACTGGCTGTTCAGTCACGCTGTCGATAGTAACCATCCGCAGCGCATAGAGTACAGAGGGTTGGTACCGTCCACCCTGCATCACCCACAGATGATTCAGCTCTTCCATGTTCAGGCTCACCATTTCCAATATTATTTTTTCAATACCTGCATCCAGGATAGGTGTATTGGTATGATCAAAAACATATTTCCGTTGAAAAAACTGTATCACCCGTTGAATATTTTGCAATGCAAGCCCGTAAGCAGCTTCACTTCGAAGAGCGGTAAACAGCAACGTAAGGTTCAGGTGTACGGCAGGGTTTTTCTGCAACAGGCCGCCACCGCTGTGTACATAATTTCTGGGGTCGCGGCTTATCCTGTTCTCTTCTATATTCACAAGTGATATAATAATATCTGCATCATTCACAGGATTATTACCTCCGGCCGTCAGTATCTCACCGATATTGCCGGCCACAGCGTTTACCACAGCAGGGTTAAGCTCCCGTTGAATACAGTCTATCGCCTGAAAAATCATAGTTGCATCACTTAAAATATAAAGTCACCATAAAGACAAATGAGTCCCTTTAGCCCAGTATCGCTACTGACTATTACTAATAGTTTTATGTACTGCTATCAGGTAACCAACAGAATTAAACCAGCAGGTATTACTACAGGCTGTAATGGGTGTAAGTGCTACTACCAGGTTACTAAAAGAAAAAGAATCAGCAGCAGGTATCGCTACCGGCTGTACTGTCTTTGTGCTGCAATCAGATCAATCACCTAAAAGAATGGTGGTGTTACTTTCTATAGTGTAGGAATCGAAAACTTTTCAATTTGTACGAAGCGATATTTCAAAGCTATGTCTTTTATTCAAATCCAGCAATACCCTTTTTTAGGGATGGCGAGAAACTTATTAACAAGTCCCCGCCTCTTCACTGCTTCCATCACCTGCTACAAATCCTCCGGCAATTTATACCAATCCCCTCATCAGCCGCGCAATCAGTTATTACGTAATTATTAATTAAAGGTATTTCATTAGGGAATAATAAGCAATACCACGTTTATGGTATTTTTCGTAATACTAAGGAGGAATATAAAAAAACAGTGGTTTCACGTATCCCTGTTCTAAAATATAACCTAAATTCGTTACGGTGCAATGATTCGTGCATTTCAGACAAGACCAACTGTATTTCTTTTAATTCATAAGGTGTTTCAAATGATGTAACCTGTCAATACCTGATTGTTTATGGCACATCCTTTTTTTGAAGTTATTACTTTCCCTTTTAATCGTGAAGAAGGCAAAGCATTGTACAATATACTTAAACAGGCAGAGAAGAACATCGCCCGGATTCGGAATATATACGACCAATGTGCGGCTAACCTTCCCTCGCTTACACTGTCGGCTGGACCGGACAATTTATGGGATGAAGTGTTGAGAAACCTGACCAGTTTTGGTGCCTTGAAGAATCTGTGCGACTTAATCAAAATCCAGTTTGCCGGTCAGCAGCTTATACTGGATGCTATAAATGCCGTAGAGAAAGCAAAATCCGCCAGCGAAAAGAAGATCTTTTCTAAAGATATATTTATTCTTGATTGTGATGGTCCCCGGGAAGCCATCAATAAAATAACAGAAGACAGTACTGCAAAAGTATTGCTGATAAGGGGCAAGAAAAAAAGCGGCAAAACACATTGCAGGTATATTTTTGAATCTATTGCAAAAGAAAAAGATATTACCCCGGTTTACCTTTACGACCCTGTAACCACTACAGTTGAAGATGTTATTAAAAGTATTTTCAGCAGCATGGGGGTTGCAGACTCCGAGATCCCTAAATTAAACACCGGCAATCCCCTTAATAAAAACACCACCAATTATGCATGGTATAAAGAGGTCTGCACTAAACTTAAACAATTAGCCACGCAGCAGGGCAAAAAAACATGGATAGTGGCAGATGATCTTGGTTATGTAGATGATGATAAGGAGTTGGGACCAATATTAGATGAGGAAATCAGGAGATTTTTTGAGCTGTTCGCACTTTTTTTGATGGATCCTTCTTTTGCGAAATACTTCCGCCTGCTGCTGATCAGTTATGCGGAACAGGGAGTACCTACCAACTGGAAGGAAGTAATGTGGATGGAAATCAGTACCGATGAAAATTCGATACAACAAATACATGTGGAAGGTTTTTTAAAAGAATGGAAAACTGAAGAGAAGAAGGATATGCTGGACCAGGAATTAATAACACTGGCTGGCGAAATAATCGCCCTGGCTGCCAACCCGCCGGCTGAGATAGCAAAACTTTCGAGGCCAGAACGGATTCACCGGATTCTAACTGGCAAATTAGATGAAATAAAAAGGAGGGCATCATGATCCTGGGAAAAGTCATTAGTACATTTGATGCCGTTTTTTTCTTAAGCAGTTTTACCAAAACGCTTAATAGTACAGTAAGAGTGGCTATTGATTCTAAGACCCGGACTTTCTGCACCGGGTGGCTGCTTACCAACAATATTGTTATCATTGCCGGTTTCGCTGCCTCAGATACAGATAATTTTTTGTGTTATCCTACTGCAAAAACAAATAAGTTGCCCATTAAAGCAACGGTGATCTATAAAGCTGCTTCCCAACAAGCCGGCAATAATGCACCAGCCCTTTTACTGCTGCAGAAAACCATTAATAATCCTGCTCCGGCTTTTCAATTTGAAAAATGCGAGGAAGAAGATGACGTGGCCATTATTCAGTACCCGGGCGGCCAGCCAAACGCACAGGTAAGTTTTGGAAAAATTACAGCGGTAAACGAAGAATTTATTACCTATAACGCAGACACACAACCAGGATCTACCGGCAGTCCGGTATTAAATTTGCGAACCGGAAAGATTATCGGTATGCATTACCAGAGCAACCGGGACCAGCTTACAAATGCCGGTATTTCCATTGGTACGATAATTAAATCGCTGCGGAATTCTGATCACTGGAACGCAATCAGCAAATATCATAATATACTTGATATAGGGATAAGCCAAACTGAAAGTACCGGTACGCCACTTATTACAGCCTGGAAAGATATACATTACAAAGCGGCGTTGACCTGGAACTTTGAACACTTCAATTTATCAGCCGCTGAACAGGACGCCTTAAAGCCATTCATCGCTGATGTAAATTCCGATCAATGGATATTGAAACCCGCTGACCGGCAGGAGATACTTGGTTCAAAGCCACTGATAGAATTGCAAAAAATAAAACATCTCGCTGCGGTTAATACAATCGGCCAAAAAGTTATTGATCGCATTATACAGGGCGGGCCTTATAAGCTGGAAGATATAAATGAAGCAGAACTTCCTTACTGGTTGCAGGCCGTTCGCTGGTTTGCGGTTGTAGACGATCACCTGCCCAATTCCGCAGCAGTAAACAGGATGCTGCAGAAAAAAAGGGTGAGGAGCCACCTGTCCGAACTGGGAGGACCAGATTTTAAAGGCCGCAAAAAACAGCTTACTACATTAAATGAATGGTATAAAAATCCTCAGGACGGGCCGGTTGTTATCAGCGGTATTGGGGGAATAGGTAAATCAGCATTGGTAAGCAACTTTGCACTGAGCCTTTCGGAAGTGACACCGGTACTATGGCTTGATTTTGACCGTGCCGACCTTGCAGCCGATGATGCAGTTTCTGTACTTAAAATTCTTTCAGAACAAATATTCATACAGGTACCGGGATTTTTGAGACCTGTCATTACCGAAAACTGGGAACATAGCGCTTTCCTGCTTGGAAACAGCCTCAGCGTTCCTTTATCATCGCTTCCTTCCCCGTTACTTATACTGGATGGTTTTGAAGTGGCACAACAGGTAAAACAGTACCAGGAAATCTGGAAACTGTTAGAAATAATTATCCTTCAATGCCCTTCTTTAAAGATCATCGTGAGTGGCCGGGCGCCTGTTTCTTTTCTTACCCTGGCCGGAAAAAAATCGAAACCAATACACTTAGAAGGGCTGGAGCCCGAAGATGCCACTGCCTGGCTGAAAGCACATAATATTTCAAAAAAAGAAATTGCAGCTCGTATTGTAAAAATTTCCGGTGGCATTCCCCTCGTTTTGAAATTAGCCGCCCATTATATTGATACAGGCGGCAGACTGAATGACTTACCCGAATCATTACCGAAAGTAATGATTGAAGGTTATCTGTATCAGCGCATCCTTGACAGGGTGATAGATATTCAACTGAAACCTATTTCCCGTGAAGCCCTTATTCTTCGCAGAATTTCTGCTGATATTATCAAAGAAATAATGTCTGCAACTATTCCGGCAGGATTAACACCAGAAGAAGTACTGGAAAGGCTGTCTCGTGAAATGAGCCTGGTAGACACCAACAACCCATCCGGAAGCCCGTCTCCGGTTATTAACAGCCAGGATGGTTTTCTGCTGCTTCGGCCAGAACTGCGCACAGCTACTTTAAAACTGCTGGAACTAACACAGGAACTGAATACTGAAAACCCCGGATGGGTGAAAAAGGTAGACCAGAAAGCAGTAGACTATTATTTCAAGCAGGATCTGAATAATATGGATAACAGGGCCGAATTGATATATCATTTATTACGTTCCGGCAACATTACTGAAGCAGATAAGTACTGGCAAACAGAATGTGCCCCTTCATTAAAGTATGCAGCCGATGATATGCCTGACACTGCTGCTGCAGAACGTAAATGGATACAGCAAAAAACAGGACAGGTGATCGGCGAAGTCAGGGACGATATTAAGATATGGGAATTGGAATCACTTAAGCAGGTTAAAAATTTATTGTCAAGGGGACATATCAAAAGCGTGGCCGGGCTTTTAAGCCAACGTACAGAGAGAAGTGAAAACAGTCCGCTGCTGTTATATGATGCGTGGGTGGCCTGGGCATTGAATGATATAACAAAGGCAATAGCAATTCTTATTGGCAGCGGAGCTACGAATACGATTATTTTGAATGAACAATATATATTCAGGGCATTCCTTGAAGTACAAAAGGGAGATTACCTGATGGCTGATTATTTGCTTTCACAAATAGAACCGGATTTTTGGGCAATCAGAAAAAACAGTACAACGGAAGCGTTGGCTTTACGGGCTGCAAGGGTCCGGCTTTCCGTAAACTTAGCAGATGAATTGGCAATTGCCCGTGTGTTTAAAACACACCTGAATGAAAGCGGCCTTCAGACGGGTCTTATTTTAAAAGATCTGAATGCAGGAGATGTTGTATTGCCCAATTTATCCCGGGTACTGGAAATGAATATGATCCAGGAATCGTATGGTTCAAGTGTAAAACTGCCGGTAACAGAAAATGAGCTTGCATTTTTTAAGGGCACGCTTGACCGTCTCAGAAAAGAAACAAATTTTCTGATTGACCTGTCTGTTAAGAACCTGCAGGAATTATTTTCTAATACCACCAATAGTAAGACCATTGAGTCCCTTGGACAATTTGCAGCAGAAGGAGATCCTGAATTGGGTAAAAAGGTAATATCACTTTCTTTATTAGCAGGATACCGGTGGAAAATTGCCAGGGAAACATTGTTATTGTATGATTTCTGCAAATTAGCCATTCATAAAGAAGGGGAAATTGAACCGCTTGAGCTTTCTATCATTGCCAGCACGGCTGCCTTCAGGGGACAAAAAATGGAAGTGCTTTTAGATGGATACAGCGAACCTTCTATAGATTCATTTCTAAGACGGATTATCAGAAACAACCCAAAATCTGTATCTCCTCCCTTAAGTGCGGACAGGAAGAAATTATTGAGTGATTATATGAACCAGGAACTTGAAACAAGTACGAGCCAGCTCGATACCGGTTCCATCTTAATCGGCATTGAAAAAGAACTTGAAAAACAATCGGGGGCCAATTACAACAATACCACCAACCTGAAGATACTTTCTGCCATTAAAGGTGAAGAACAGGTGGCCGTAATATTATACATGTTTGGTCCCGATCCGCTTGAAATGCTTTGCCGGCGTATCATTGGTTTTCCTGATAATTATAAATTTTAACAGTATGCCCAACCTCCTTGATGAACTCCCCTATCCCTGGCACAAAAAAGAAGCACAACAACTGCATATTACGCTTTGCCAGATCAGCCCGGCTGTAAATAATACTGTATTGGCCGCTGAAAAAAGTAATATCGACACATCACAGATATTCACTAACCAGGCTGTATATATGGTATGGGTGGAGATTTTAAATTTTGCTGCCGCCCATGGCCAGCTGCGGATATTGATAAAAGACATGTATGACCGGCTTCCTCCCACCAGTCCCGCACGGCCATTTTTAGAAGAACTGCTTGCCAATAAAACGGCTGTTCCGGATGCTGAACCAAGGGGTATGAACGGAGCCCCTGTTTTTATAAAGGGCACGGATGATATTTTTGATAATGAAGCCCTTCTTTACCGCGATGATCTTACACTTCAAACAGGAAGGGTACTATCTCTCATTGCCACTTTGCAAAAAATGATGGCCTTGTCGCCGGCCATTTGCCGGCTTACGGTAAATATTAATGGGTCAGAACAATATGGTACGGCATTCCGCATTGGCCCCGATCTTTTATTAACGAACTGGCATGTATTGCACCGGATTCATGATGGATTGCCCGCTTCTGCTGTAACAGCAGAATTTGGATACGAAGAAGACAGTACTGGCGGAGCATTGGCCGCAATACCTGTGAAATGTGATGTAGCCACAATAGTTACTGACAAAACGAACGACTGGGCTGTTATCAAAACATCCGGCGCAATGGATAATGCATGGCCTGTTATAAAATTGTCTGAAGCAGTGGCACCCCAATTAAACGCTGCTGCCTATATTATTCAGCATCCCCGTGGCTACCGAAAAAGAATCGGCTTTATAAGAAACCAGGTGTCTGATTTTGACAACCGGGTAGTTCATTACTTAACAGATACACAGGAAGGTTCTTCCGGTTCGCCGGTATTTGACCAGGAGGGAAAATTATTCGCCCTGCATCATGCAGGTGGAAGGCCACAAGAAGTACTGGGCAGACCGCCAATGACAAAAAATGAGGGTATATCTATTTTAAGAGTTGTGCTGGACCTTCAAAACAAAGGTGTCGTATTTTCATAAACAGGTACATTTCATTTTATCGCAATGAAGGAAAAGGATATTGTTACTTAATGGCTATATTTTTTTCCATGATTCCAGGTTGCTGTACACTTGTGAAGATATGCGTGTGCCGGAGTTGGCTGATTTGCCACCATACGCATGAATGGCAATTCCTTTCCGTTCCCCATTTTTTATAATATAAACGCAGGCCCCGCTTTGTCCCCCTGCAGTATCGGCTGCATAGAAAACCTTATCCGGATTTACACTGCTGATCTGCCTGTTATCGTACCACATAGTGCCAGATGGTTTATCACCCGGATAACCTTCTACATTGGCAACTGTTTTTAATAACTCATCATCCGGGAATACACCAAAACCAAAAAAACCGAGGTCTTGCGGGAAAGCTGCCGGTAAGATGATCGCTCCATAATCATAATTTTCTGACCCCTGTTCTGCCCATCCCTTTACAGTCCAAAACTCTGTAGCGGTAAGCCCGCCAAAAGGAAGTTTATTGCCATTGCGGCCGGGCATTACCTGCATCTTTTTTATCCATCCATCACGGCCTGCCGCAGTGCCTCCTTTAATGTATACACAATGGCCGGCGGTGATCAATGTCCGCGGGCTGATAAACCATCCCGTACCGATCCATTGAGAATTATCAGCAGCAGTAATAAGTAAGGAGGCCGATATGCGCCATGGATATTTTTCTGTCTCCTGTATCTGAATCCGTTCATCCGTTCCTATTACTGCTTCCAATGCTGGCGGCTCACCAAAAGAGGCCACCCCGATATCGGATAAGCCAGAAAGGTCCGGAATTGTATTCTCTGCAAATGATTCAAATGTGGCTACTTCAGGCCGGGGCAATGATTCAGTTTGTGCACCATTATCAATGGCCTGAACATCGCCAAATCCAACAGAACCTGCTGATTCCATTGGTGCAATAACGGATGATTCAGATGCTGCAAGATTAGTAATGGGTGTGTGCAGACCGGTCGGTGGTGTTGGGGCTGGCATAATGTTAATTTTTTAAAATTGTTAATAGATCAGGTATGCACTAATCAGCTGGCCATGACTTGTTTTCGTAACTAACTGTCACAGAATGAAAACATGATCCATTCTTTAGCAGTACTACAGGGTACAGCAAAAACGCAGGTATAATAAGTTACCTGCCTTTAAATTTCATATAAAAAACAGAATACGCCAAAACTATTTTGCATATTTTTTTTAACCCCCGAACGGGTTGGCAGAATCAGTATTGCCTAAAGACATAAAAAAAGCCATAGCAGGAAAGGATGAGTGTTATTTTTTTTGAGGCCATTAGCAGATCCTAAGCAGTTTACTGCCTGGCGGTTGGCATAAGAATACTGCGGCTCCGCTAACTGCCTGTTTGTATACACTTTCCAAAGATTTATCAGGCAACCGATTTATTCGCAGTAACAGTTAAAGAAAAAATTTCCCCCAGCACAGGATAGATCGAATCCAGAAATGACTCGATAGAAAATTCTTCTTTAATTTCAAGCGGTTGATATGTATAGGGCCAGTTAATGATAAGCGTATTCACCCCATCCTTCAGCCCTTTGTTATTGATCCGGAAACGGTGTGTAACCCATTCTTTACTCATCGGCAACTCCACCACCTTATTTTCGGTTCCATTCACGGAAATAAATATTTTCTTTTCCGCACAATACCGCCCCGGTGTACGGTAACTAAAACTAAAATCAAGAAAACCGGTATCATTGCTTCCCGTAACAAACATAAAGGTATGCTCAGTGGTCCTGATCCGCTTGAACAGCTGCGTGGACGGCACTACAAATTCGTTGTAATGCGAAGTACTGTAATACGACTGCAGCAAATTCAATTTTTCCTCCCCTACTTCATGTTCATGCAATCGCAGCTTATAAAATTCTTCTTTATGATGAATGCCCACTTCTTCCAATGCTTCAATGATAGTATCGGCAAGCGCTGCATCCATCACTTTCAACCCCTTGGGATGAAGAAGCCCCATTCCCCCTTCATACTGGCGTATATAACCTTCCATCATGGACTCTTCAAAGGCCTTACAAAACCGGGAACCTGCCAGACGGGTGGAGAAATCGACGAATTTCAGCATCAGCCCCGCTAATTCTTTTGAGTACCCAATCGCTTTTTTACAATGATATTTTAATATGCCGGCCGACTGACCATAATGCGAATTATGTATCGCTGCACAAAAATGGGCCACCCCTTCCACTATAGGGTCCGGGCTTACCCCTGAATCTTTTAATACGCTTATGTCATAAGGTTTATCATCCGGGCTTGTAAGCAGTGCCCCGGCAGTATGCAGCATGGACAATTTGATGCCCAGCACAGACATGTGACAATAATCGAGAAATAACTCCCGACCGGGTACAGGACTGTCTGTCGTTCTGAATATGGCCGGAAGGTCCACTACCTTTATTCCAAAATTTGCTGCCTGCAATAAAATAGTTCTTCTTACTACCTGGAATGAACGTGGTTTGGTACGGCTACCCCTGCTTACTATTACACTGTCCCTTGCCTGTTCAAAACATTCATTTCCCTTTTGCCACTCCTTATTATATAGATAATACTCACCGAGTAACTCATGGCTATATGGGTTTGATGAATCCAATTCAACCATACGGCTTGCCGCTTCTTTCAGCAGTGGATAATCACCCGCCTTCAACGAGGCTTCTGCCAGTTTCCGCTTTTCAATCCATTCCGTTCTTTCGCCATCTTTTAACCAAAGAAGATTTCTCTCCACATCATCACTTTTCCAATCGGCCAGGTTATAATCAGGAATAACGAATACCACTTTAATGCCTTTTTTAACCAGCAATGTTTCAATCTTCTTCAGCACCCCAATAACCACGGCTTCAAAGCGCTGCTCCAGGTATGTCTTTACACCGGGAAAAGATCCTTGTCCGAAAACAGCAGCAATTTCTTCGCATACTCCATCATCATAAAAGGAAGTTCTTACAGATGATAACCAGTTATTACCGGCAAAGATCACAACTGCATCCGGCGTTAACTGCACACATTGCTCTGCCAGTAAAAGGAGTTCCCACTCCATTATACTTGTTTTCGCCAGGTCTATTACTTCCACGTCTTTATATTCATTGAGCTGTGAAAGCAGGGCGCCAAGTTCTTTTGCCACTGTATAATGTGGATCAAAGAAATATCCCCTGGCTACTGATTCCCCAGCAAAACTATTCTTTTCCCTTCCTTGCGTGGTCCTATCTCACGGACATCTGCCCATAAAGGCCATATTTCCCGCTTCTTAGTATCCCGGTGGAAAACAATTTTTTCATTTACCAATTTCTTATTCCATATACCAATAGCATCATCATTGCTGTTCGCAGGCCCTGTCTCTTCCTGTGGCGGCTGAACCGGAAGAGAAGCATTAACAACAAGCTGACTGAATAATTCTTCCATGTGCCGGTTGTCGGGATTGCCTGCGCTTATCAGGGCCGACAATTCAATGGCTACCTGTTTTAATGTTTCTGCGGGTCTATTCTTCATTTTTAAAAATTGAATCGGTTAAACAAACGTGTATACATCATGTCCGATGCCTGAAGCTTTTGCGGGCTCTTTACTCAGGAGAATGAACAGGTTCATCAAATTATTCTGGTCCCGTTGAATTATAAAATCCCCGATCACCAGCAAATCAATATCTGTGGTAATAAAACATTTAACGGCATCTTCCGGCGAACACACTATCGGCTCGCCTTTTATATTGAAGGAAGTATTTAAAACAATTGGACAACCCGTCAGTTTATCAAATGCAGTAATGAGATCGAAAAAAAGCGGGTTCATTTCACGGTGTACGGTTTGCACCCTTGCAGAATTGTCCACATGCGTTATCGCCGGCAAGGGCAAAGAAGAAATCACCTGGCAGGTCTCCAGCATAAATGGCGAATCGTGATCAAGGTCAAAGTGTTCAGCCGCTTTATGATCCAGCACTGCCGGGGCAAAAGGACGGAATCCTTCTCTTTTTTTAACCATTGAATTGATCCTGTCACGCATCGTTTCATTTCGCGGATCGGCGATGATAGACCTTGCACCCAGGGAGCGGGGACCAAATTCCATTTTTCCCTGGAACCATCCGATCACTTTGCCTTCACTTATACGCTGTGCAGTAATGGCCAGCAGTCTTTCTGTATCGCCGGTACAATCAAGATATTCCAGTGAGGTGGATTGAAGTAGTTTATGAATCTGCTTGCTTGAATAAGAAGGCCCAAGGTAGGGGCTGCTTAATCTTTCGTAGGCAGGTCTTGTATTGGTCATCTCCATGTGTGCAGCCGCAGCAGCGCCGATAGCGCCGCCTGCATCATTGGCCGCAGGCTGTACAAATAGTTTTTTAAAAGGGCCTTTTCTCAATACCTGTCCGTTGGCCACACAGTTCAGCGCCACTCCACCCGCCATACACAGGTTATCGGATCCTGTCAATTCATGCAGATAATAAGATTTTTCAATAAGTATTTCTTCCAATAACACCTGAAGGCTTTTGGCAATATCTGCATGAAAAGTTTCCAGTTCCGCATCATCATCCCGGGGTGGCCGGCCAAAGAGTTCACATAATTCCTCTGTATACATTTTATTACCGGCCAGAAAACCAAAATAATGCATGTTCAGCCGGAACTGTCCCTTTTCTTTCATTTCGATCAGTGACCGCATTTTATCCAGGTATAACGGTTTGCCATAAGGTGCAAGCCCCATTACTTTGTACTCTCCGTCGTTTACCCCAAATCCAAGGTAACTCGTGATGGTACTGTACAGCAATCCCAGCGAATCAGGAAAAGCCACTTCTTCCAGAATATTTATTTGATTACCGTTACCAATGCCGTAGGTGGTGGTGGCCCATTCCCCCACACCATCCACTGTAAGGATGGCTGAATCTTCAAATCCCGAAAAAAAGAAACTGCTGGCTGCATGCGACATGTGATGGTCTGCAAATTTTATCGGTCCGTCATATCCAAACGTGTTTCTTATTTCCCGTTCCACCATATTGGGCTTTATCGTTTTCAGTATATCCGGCGAAGTGCCCAATACACCGCTCCATAGCTGGCGGGCCAGTTTTTTTTCCGGGTTTTCATAATAAGCGATACAATCTATGTCGCCTATAGAAATACCTGCCGTATCAAGGCAATACTTCACTGCAAGTCGTGGCAATGCCGGATCGGCCTTAATACGGGAAAAGCGCTCTTCTTCCACAGCGGCAGTTATTTTGCCATCCTGCAGCAGGCAGCAGGCGCTATCGTGAAAGAAAGCGGAGATACCGATAATGTTCATGCTATGCGTTTTACTATTTAATGCTGTTTACTTAAGATCGCTTTCAATAGTGTACGGGATATAAATTAACGGGGCTGGTGTTGCCTGTCATTTCTCCCAAAAATGATGTTCCCTGTATCTATCCCAGGCCTGCCCCACCATATCATGCTGAAAATTGATCCTTCGTTTATGCAGGTACATTCCCTCACCCAAATATTGTGCATCTGGTGAAACCAGTTTACCTGATTGAATCACCGTAATAAACAGGTCATTACTATATTCCAGTACAAAGGAGGAACTGATAGCTGTTTTTTTATTTTCTAAATGTGCCATAGCTGTAAATTTGTTTTTGATAACACTAATGTAAACCCCTAGACACGCCTAAAAGAAATCTATTACACCAACAGAAGTATTTAAACCGTGTGATTTGTTATTGTAGAGATGTGGATGACTGTTGGAATAGGAAACGACGATTCAAAACAAAGAGATATACCACTACCCGGAAAGTCTGTTCTGGTTTTTTCGGGAAGCAGGACAACATAGAATAAGAAACTGTGCAACGGGGTGGGTTGGAATTAATATTTTAACAACATTTGATGGTTAGGGTTGGAATGATCTTCAGAGATTTTAAAATTGCAGCTTCCAATTACTTTGAATCCATTTCTACTATAAAAATTAACTGCCCGGGTATTGTCCTTCCATACAAACAGCCACATCCCTTGTTGGCCGTTTAGTTTTGAGAGTTGAATATTATGTTTAAAAAGTTCCACCCCCAGTTTCAAATCATAAAAATCCCTTAGCAAATACAACCTTTCCAACTTTGTAACATTGTGAAATGGAATATTTGCATGCGATGAATTCAGAATAATTTTGGAGTAACCGGCAGGTTTCTTATTAAAAAACAAAGTATAATAGATGTTATTTACGTTTTCCAATTCTTCTTTAAAAGAATCATAGCTGTACTTCTCTGCAACATAAGCTTCTATATCGCAAGCAGATGCGCTATGGCCATGTGATTCAATAAATGTTTGCCTTCCAATACACGCAAGTAATTCAAAATCGTTACTATCAGCCTTAACAATCGAAGTCATATAATTTGTCTTTTACTTATCCAATTATTAAATTGAATTAAAATTGTGTCCTATCGCCAATGGTTTCTGCCGACGTCAGTTTGTGAAAAAACCATCCGTTATCATCCAAATATACACCGTCCGTTAATAGCGGTAAAGCAGTATAATTATTGGGTAGTGTCTCAGTTTGAAAATTGGTTGCCCCTAAAATGCGCTTGAACCACATAGAAAAGCATATCTGTGTATTTCTATCTGTTCTATGACATACTTTGGTTAATTTTTTTCAAACTGAGACACTATCGGTTATTGTTGTTAACAGAGTATGCAATTCATACAAGGAAACAACCGCCATTAAAGTTATTTCAGCTCCCTGAAACAGCAGGTGGGGCCAGGCAATCAGGTACGCCGCATGGATGCCTTTGCCGATAAGCTGGAACTGGAAAAATCAGGGTTTTGCCCATTGCTCCAACGTCGGGCCAGCCTTGCAAAGCCATGTTGGCAGTTAGCCATTCAATTATTTAGCTATCAATTCTCTTAATCTGCTTTTTGCCTCTTCGTATTCTGGATTTAGTTGCAAGGTTCTTTTATAATATTTTATTGCGTCATCTTTTCGGTTTAAAGCCAGGTAAATATTGCCCATAGTTACCATAACTAAATCTTTGTCAGGAAACTCCACAACATTATTTTCAGCTATTATTCTTGCGTCTTCATACCTTTTTAAGGTCAATAGTTGTTCCGATATAAAATTCATTGATATCCAATCAATATAATAATGTGCAGTATCTTTTTTCATTTCATTATACTCCTCAACCGCTTTATCAGCACCTAATTTGGGTATTAATGTTTCCATTTTTTTATGAACTGGCTGCTTTAAACTTACTGGCTTATTGTACAGAATTTTAAGCAGACTCTTTGTTATTCCAAAAAAATCAGTTGGAGAACTGTTGCAAAGAATAACTGCAAAACTGTTAGTAGCAGGAATACGAAGCACAAATGAAATAAATCCCTCTGTCATGCCCAAATGAAAATTGGCTTTTATACTGTCTGTACCGGTATATTTAAAAATTTGATTGAACCAGCCAAAACCATAGTTGTTGTATTGCAGCTTTCCCGGCGAAAGCATTTCATCAATCAGTTCTTTATTGAGCAAAGTATGATTTGAAATTGATAAATGAAATTTAAATAAGTCTTCCACTGTTGAATAGATATCTCCGGTTCCCATTGTATTTGACTGGTCACGAAAATCAGAACTGGTAAAACCTCCGAAACTATAATCATAACCTGTAGCTCTATTGGGTACAATCTGTGTGTGATGATAGGAGCCGGAATTATTCATTTGCAGCTTACTAAAAATGTCCTCCTTCATTAATTGCGAATAGGATTTGCCGGTTACTTTTTCCATGATATATCCCAACGTAAAATATCCCCAACTGCTATAAGCCCAGCCCAAATCAGGTTTAAATGAAAGTGCAGAATCCATATAAATTTTAATATAGTCTTCTCTTGTAAAATTTTGGCGGCTAATTCCTGGAAAAAAATCTTTTATTATATCATAATTCGGCATTCCTGATTTATGGCCGAGCAATTGCCGTATGGTTACTTTAGCAGCAGGTTTATTTTTAAATTCGGGTAAGTAATCCTCAATAGTTTTGTCTAACGCTATTAAGCCTTTTTGAACTTGAATAAGCATCAATGCAGCTGTAAGAGGTTTAGAAACAGAACCAATCATAAATTTTGTGTCTGTCTTATTAGGAATATTCCATTCTCTATTTGCTAAGCCAAATGCATCTTTGTAGATAATTTTTCCATTTTCAGCAACTAAAACTGCCCCATCAAACATATTGTAGTTGTGGTAGGCTTGCATTATCGCTGATAGCTTCGTCTTTTTAGTCTGGGCAAACAATGTCTGACTAAAAACAAAGCAAATAAAAAGTATAGCAGTATTTTTTACGGTCATAACCTTTATGTTTTAAAAGCTGTTTCCAATATCCAGCCAGCCTTGCAGCAGGCAATGTTGGGCGAATATGCCTACTGTCTAATTTCAAGACAGCTTAAAAGTTCGAATTCAGCTAGTGATAAGAAGTCTATAATCGCAGCTTTGTGAGACAAAAGTATTGAAGCTATTTCTGCAGTAGTGCGATTTCCAGATTTTAATAGAATGATTTTTGGTGGCCACCCTTTCAAAAGAGAAATATTTATAAAGTCATTATCAAAAGTAACAATTGACAATGATTCTTTCCTTGCATAATCCCATATCGTAAAATCACTAGAATTTGTCAAGCTAATATCTCTAACATGTCTGCTTCCGGGAAAATCCTGGCTGATTTGCTTTACAATTTTAAAAGAAATATTTTCATCAAGTGAAAGCATTACGAAGCAATTCTATATGAATGCTCCCTTTCAGCAGCAAAAAGCAAAGCGGCAATTATATGTTCTTCCTTTAAATCGGGATAGTCTTCAATGATTTGAGAGTTGGTCATCCCTGATGCCAGCCAAGCCAGAATATCAGATACACCGATACGGGTATTTGCAATGCAAGGCTGGCCAAATCGCTTGTCAGCTCTAATTTCAATATATTGTTGATAGCTCATGTTTCAAAGCTACAAAAAAAAATGAAGTCTCAAATGGCATTTCGCCCAACGGCAGGGCTTTGTGCTGCAGGTGTGGCATTAGCAATCCGTCCGCCCACAACCGCTGCTGATTGAAAATATAAAGTTGAAATTAAGAACTAATGTTGAAAGTTGTTTGGATTCGGATAGGCAAAGGGCATTTCAGCCCAAGCCCTCCACAAAACCGTGCTTGAGATTTTCACCTCAGCGCTTTTCTCATTCAGGATAAGAAGATTCTTACACATAATTGTGCGCTGGCCATTTTCTCACGACTCTTCATATTCTGTTCCTCGCAATTGAAAAGTCAATGAGTCAATCTTCTCCTTCAGTTCCTTCTTTTCAATCAAGAAGTCTTTTGTTTGAATTTGTCCCGAGTTCCGTTTCTCATTAAGGTTCTCCAATTCTTTTTTGAGTCCGAATTTTCTTTTTGCCAACTCATAGTCCCCAAATTGTTTTTTCCTTCTCTCAACGATGTCGGGTCTTAATTCTCTATTGAGTTTGTCCCCTGGCGTTAGGTCAAAACTAAGTCCACCTCTTTCGTCATATCGGATGCTTTGTCCAAGTTGGAATATCGGCATTTTTCGAATTATCTGCTTAAATGTGGCAGCTTTGAAAGATATGTCACCTTGTTGTGTAATAATTGTCCATACTCGTTTGTTGTCGACTATTTCCATTTCAATGTCGTTAATCTCCAACCATTTGTCGTCAAACGATTGAGTCAATTCAAAAGACAAGTCAGTCGTTTTTTCAAAAACTAAAGTTGCTGGAGCAACCCAAAACGTAAATTGAAATCCTTCTATGTCGGGTTGATTCCATTGTAAAATGTAGTCGAGGTCTAATTCAAGATTCTCTGTCAACCGAAGTCCGTAAACTGTGGCGTCATGCCAACCCATTTGCTCAAAGTCCTTCTCAGTCCAAATCCATTTTCCTAATTCGAAGTCCGGCATTTTATCATGTTTTTCTAAGTCTCCTAATTTCCTCTATCAGTTTAGGTATGTCCGACCGAGAATGAGCGATGAAATCTTGGTCCTCTTTTGTGCCTCCAATCAATTCAATGTCCCCGTCTGGAGTTTGAATAAAGTCGGAGCCACTTTCATGGTCTCGCCCTTCGATAAAAGATTTCCAAGGTCCACTTGTCGCCTTGTTAATTCTGTCAGATATGTCCTTTAATTCAGTGTCGGTTAACATTTTTTTCTAGTTCTATCGGTGGTGAATTTATCCGATGGCTTTCTCATAACGAACAGGTATTTGCAAAGGCTGGGAAATAGAATTCCGGTCGGATAGGCAAGGGCATTTCAGCCCAAGCCTTCCACAAAACCGTGCGTGAGATTCTCACCTCACACGGCTTTTCTCATTCAGCATAAAAAGAATTTTACACATTATTGAACTAAACTTGATCGTCCACAAACTACTTTGTGTTGTCTTTCTTAGTGCAAATGAATGAGCTGAACCCTTCGCTCCATCCGCCTTTCGGCGGACTTCTTCACTACTACGATTCAGTCCGCCACTCCCCTGCGCTTCGGTTCCCTGAAGGACACCTTGAATCACATTAAAATGTGAGGCTTGCAGCACATCGCAGTGGTAGTTTCTCACGTTCCCTATAAAAGCCAATTTAAGGTTCCTGCCGTCTCAATCCCGGTTGACCTGTAACCAGTATGCAGTTTGTCCGTTACAGCCTATCCTACCAGCGGCGGAAAGCCGATAGTTTTGTCAACGACTTAGTTCCGTTTCGAGATGTCATCAAACGGTTTACTTTCGTTCAGCTCCCTTAAACCCATCTGACACCTTTTATGATGCCTTTTCTTCATCGCTCAATACCATAACTTTTAATTACAGCACCATGAAGCGGTTTATATACTCCTCCTGCAAGGCGTATATGAGGGGTCTTCCCTCATCTTTTATACAGCATTGAAAAGAACTCATTCCTTTCATTCGTGACACACTCCGCCCGGAACTGAAGCTAAATTTATAAATAAAAGTTGATGATTTGCACATAGCTAAATTAATAACGTCAAGCTGGATATGAAGACAAATTGAAAAACCAAAGTTGAAACACGGCTTCCGTCAGCCCCCATTTTGGCAAACCCATGTTCATGCTTGTGCTTATGCGACTTCAAGCATTAGGCTTTCTAAAATTTTAGCAGGAACTCGTTTTATTTTAAGTCTCTTTTCTATTATTTTAATATACTCGTCTGATATGTCTGAAAGAATACATTTTCTATGTTGTGTCCTGCAAGCTGCACCTGTTGTTCCGCCACCCGCCATGGGGTCATAAATTAGGTCATTCTTTTTTGAAGACATTAGGACTAATTTTTCATAAATTTTTTCGGGCTTTGGAGAAGGGTGTCCCAACTGTTCTTTTTTACCAACAAAACCAACTATCAATGCTTCTTCAATAACAGATGTCGGTCCTGGAATAAATCTCATATTGCTTTCTTCAAAGCGAATTTGTTGTTGGGGATTAAAAAAGTTTTCAGGGTACATTTTTGCATCTTTAGTTGCATAATGTAGACAGGCTTGTTGGCTTGAACGCCAACCACGAATGACAGAAGGATTATTTTTATAATACCAAGTCAGCCAACAAACAAATTCTAATGGTTCAGGAATTTTATTAATGAATTGAGCAGCTATTTCTGGAAAACCCCAAAGAAAAAAGTGTTTTGTATTGTCACTAACGTTAGAAATAATTTCCAACATATATTCAACATAATCCTCTCTAACTCCTCCTGTACCTCTGTTATACCAAGGGTCAAGCATTGTCATTTGAGGAGTATAACCAAGCTGCGTAATTAAACGCATACTTTCTTTCGCTTCCATAGGTGGAAGAACAACAACTCCATCTTTTTCCAGAAGGTTGTCAATATATGTTTTGGGGTCAGTTCCGTTCTTTTTCATTTACTAACAAATTTAGTGATTATTCCTTTCTCATCCATGATGTAACCAAAATAATCTAAAAGAAATTTAAAGACGATTTCTTTTTCAATAGTAGTGGCAGATTGCATGATAGCATAAACATTCATTTTACCAGTTGAACTGTCCCAATAATTCTTTTTCATTACTTGGTGTCTGCCACATAAGGCTTGCCATTGTTTGGGGTCTGTTGGGTCAGATTCCGGATTAATTGAATGTGGTTTCTTATGGTCTGGAGTAAGTTTTACTTTTCCTCCGCCAATTGGGTCAATTTCATTTTCTTTTAGTCCGCATGATTTCCCATCTTCCTTCCATTCACAACAATTTTTTGCTTTACCTAAAATTTTTGTCCATGTTTCTTTGGTTGGTCTAACTCGTTTACCAGCTTGAGGTCTTTTGTCTGAGGAAGTCATTAGATATTCTTCTACACGGAGCCAACCTCTGTTACGCCATGAAAGAATTGTATATCCATCATCAGTTCTCAATTCTGAAAGTCGTTGATGCCAGTTCTCTGGTTGTTTGCCAGTAATTGGGTCGGTCGCAACTTTAAGAATTTGTTCTCTTGAAATTATTTTTCCTATGTTATCAAGAAATAAGGCTTCAATTCGCTGTTTGATTGAAGCCTGTTTGTATTTTTTTTTTACTTTCCCATAAACTTTCTCATTATGGTCAGTTTCTTTTGCCTTTTTAGCCATGTCGTGTTAAAGTGGTTTCGATAAAGATAAGATGTCAGCATGAGACTTGAAAATTTAAGGTGTGTCCGATAGCATAGCATACAACGGGGTAATGAGCGAACAGATAGCGGAGTTCCTGGAGATAATTACGTTTGGTACCCTCACTGTACTCGCCTAATGCGAATAAATCGCTGGTTCGCTGCAATGCATTAACAGCAAATTGCGATAGTTTTTTTTTCCATAATTTAAAATTTAGGAACACAATATGACAATGAAGGAGAAACTGTGATGGAGGGACTCATTGCTGAAGGCAATGTTGGTTCAACAGGTGTATTTCTCCTAATATACGCTATACATTTACCGCTCTTTATTTTCTAAATTACTGAATTTCAAAGCTAATTTCCTTTTTTACCAGTAGCGCAAATACCCGATCGTAAACGTTTCTAAACAACTATAAACGTTTACTCCCGGATAATATAGTAAGCATTTACACTTTCATCAGCAACATACACCCTCCTCCACTCCCCCACAATACCAAAAACATGGTATTTTCCTGTTTCTGCGGCTATCCGGCTTTCAACCTATGTCCGCCAGAGTTCAACGGTCTCCGTCTGATTCGGTTATTCGCCTCATTATCCGACCGTAATGTCTATTGTTCCGACCATAATGTCTATTGCCCGGTCCGTAATCTCTATTGTTTCGACTGTAATGTCTATTGCCCGGTCCGTAATGTCTATTGTTCCGACCATAATGTCTATTGCCCGGTCCGTAATCTCTATTGTTTCGACCGTAATGTCTATTGTTCCGACTGTAATCTCTATTGCCCGGTCCGTAATCTCTATTGTTTCGACCGTAATGTCTATTGGTCCGACTGTAATGTCTATTGGTCCGACCGTAATGTCTATTGTTCTGACTGTAATCTCTATTGGTCCGACCGTAATGTCTATTGCCCGGTCTGTAATCTCTATTGGTCCGACTGTAATCTCTATTGGTCTGACCGTAATGTCTATTGGTCCGACCGTAATGTCTATTGTTCCGACTGTAATCTCTATTGGTCCGACCGTAATGTCTATTGCTCGGTCTGTAATCTCTATTGGTCTGACCGTAATGTCTATTGTTCTGACTGTAATCTCTATTGTTTCGACCGTGATCCCTATTAAATGTGGCATTTCCAGTCATTTTTGCCCTTTTTGCTATCAGCATCCCTGTTTTTCAATCATTTTGGCGGTTTTGCCCGTTTAGTCCAGCATTTAGCGGGGAATATGGGAGAATGGAATAGGATACCCAGGCGCAAAGCTGTCAGGGCTGTGATTTACCTGGCATTTTTTTGATACAGACGGGGCAAGTCCTGTCTCAACACGACTGGATGGCAAATTTTCGGACTAATTACACTTTTTCGGGCCAATTCAACGGTTTCTCGGGGGTAGGCGGGACCACGCTCCTCCCATGCTCCTCCCATCCGGCTCCCATCCAGCTCCCATCGGCCCCAATCACTCCCCAATAGACGGTTTTGCAGGGCAAACACATTATAAAAAACCTGCCTTCGGCAGAAATACAATTTAACCGCAGAGCCGCAGTGCTGCAGAGAATACAAATTGCCGCTGAGACACTGAAACACTGAGGAATATAAAGAGATAATATCCATTTTATCAGCGTAATCAGTGTTCCTGTTTGCCATTTCAAACATTCTATAAGAAGATTTTAATGCGTTTGCCCCGGACAAACCCCGCTTCCAAACCATCTTACCCCCAAATGAAATACATTTGCCCTCCAATCCAGCAAAAATGAAACTTGATATTCTCGCCATAGGCGTACACCCTGATGATGTGGAACTCGGCTGCTCCGGCACTCTTATCAATGAAAAGAAAGCGGGCAAAAAAACGGGCATCGTAGATCTTACCCAGGGCGAACTCGGCACCCGCGGCACCATCGAAACCCGCTACACCGAAGCCGCCAATGCCGCCATGATCATGGGGGTACAGCTTCGGGAAAATCTGAAAATGCGGGACGGCTTCTTCAAAAATGATGAAGAACACCAGCTAAAACTTATCGCCGCCATCCGCAAGTACCAGCCGGATATCGTTATCGCCAATATTCTCAAAGACCGCCACCCGGACCATGGCCGCGCCGGCCACCTTATCGCAGATGCCTGCTTCCTTGCCGGACTTGCCAAAATAGAAACCACCGACGAACAGGGAAAGGCCCAAACCAAATGGAGACCTTCCTATGTGTTGCACTATATTCAGGACTGGTACCATGAGCCTGACTTCCTGATAGACATCAGCGATGTGTTTGATCAGCGCATGAAAGCCATACAGGCATACAGCACCCAGTTTCATACCGGCCCTGCCGCCACTAATGGGCCACAAACCTATATCTCCACCCCCGACTTCCTCGAAAGCATCATCGCAAGGGCACGCATGTTTGGCAAACGTATTGGTGTAAAATATGCAGAAGGATTTATCAGCGAAAAAAAACTCGGCATCCGCAATCTCGATGCGCTGATACAAAACGAAACCTGAGTTGAACCACAGAGGGCATAGGTATCATAGGAATGCACACATAGGAATTATCCATATACCTGTATTGCCTCAACGTTCTATTGCTATTATATGTTTCAAAAAAGGCAAGCATAAGAGATTCCAGCTATCATAGCAATACACACATTGAATAATCACTTGAAAAATCTATCCACGCAGTAGACCTATCGTGTGGACACATTTTTTTGAACACGGATTGGACGGGTATGAAGGATAATAACGGATTTTTTCTGCTGCTACGCATCAGAAATTGGATGTTTTCCGAATATTGTTAAGATCAAGAGGAGATCAATGAATCCTAAATGCTGCGAAGCAGCATAAATCCGTATTGATCCTCTGAATTTCAGCCGTATTACAAAGTATGGACAGCTTTTTATTAATAATCTATGTTAATCCGT
>JANOEQ010000042.1:0-22009 GCA_031441485.1 Chitinophagaceae bacterium | reverse complement strand
TTCCAGAATCTATCATACACCAAACCCTGTTACAGGTCAACCATTTCCGGGTGAAGCTGCAAGGCCAGTAAGAATTTTTGTATGGTATCCAGCGGTGCCTTCAAAGGTTGTTAAAATGAAGTACAGAGATTATATAAATGTGAAACCAGCTGATAAACGATTTGATGATTATAATACTGCGCTGAATGATTTTGATAAATGGGCTACTGTTAACTGGACAGACGGAAAAGATTCTTCCCGTAATAAAATTCTTTTGTTGCAAGTAGAAGCCATAAATGATGCAAAGCCAATTAATGAAAAATTTCCTTTAATCGTTCATTATGCTGGTGCAAACAGCAGGCGAAATGAAAATATTCCGTTGTGGGAATATTTAGCCAGCCAGGGATATGTAGTAATTACGATACCTGAACTAGCTGCCGGTGGTGATGTATCAATGGAAATGTGGCCATTTAGTGTAACTGGAAGAGAAACACAGGTACGGGACATGGAGTTTGCGATGAGTAAATTGCATAATTCTCCCAATATTGATTTTTCAAATATTGGCACCATTGGATATAGTTTTGGAAGTGTTTATGCAATGAGGATGGCAATGTATAATTTTAATGTGAAGGCTATTGCAACTTTTGATGGGAATGTGAATAATAAAAACGGACAAAATATTTTGGAGAGTTTTTATAATCCCAAAATAAAAGTGGATTGGCTAAATATCTACAGGGCAAAATATGGTGAATTGGATTTAAAAGTATTTGAAACGTTGAAATATACAAATCGGTACAGGATTGCTTATTCCAATGCTATTCATGGCGATTTTGAAGATTTTGCAATGGCTTGTTCTATTTTACCCAACCAGGTGCCTGCTTATGCTTTAAATGAAAGAGATGTAGCAACCGCAAAGAAGAATTATGAAACTACTTGTGAACTAACACTTAATTTTTTTGATAAATCTTTAAAAAATAAAACTGATGCACAAAAAAAGTTCAGCAATATTGTAGAAACCAAAAAAAAGGAAGGCATCATTAAGGAGTATGAGTTTCATAAAGCAGCTAAGGTAATTGATGAGGATGACCTTGCACATATAATTATCTATTATGGCATACCTGAAGCAGAGAAAATCTATTTGCAGGTAAAGAATGACAAAGACTACGAAGTACTAATTACACCTGCAGACTTACTAGTTATGGCTAAATCTTTACGGATGGGTGGCAGAAGATTGGATAAGTCTAATGAAGTATTATTCTTTATTGAAAGAAACTTTCCTGAAGATAATAATGTGCTTATTGAATTAGCAAGAAACTTTATTGAATTAAATAAGTTTAAAGAAGCTAAGAAATATTTGGATAAAGTGCTGGTAGCCGATAAACAAAACAAAGATGCGTTGGAGTTAATCAGAGTAATGAAATAGGATAAACGTTTTTTATGGCAAATAGAAACCCGGCATCGGGGATACCGACAAATCTTTGCAAAGGAATAGTGAAAGTATTTTTACTTATTGCACATTCAACTTACCGTCTCATCTTTCAGGAGTTGTGTTTTCCTTTCAAAGAAGTAAGCTTGGGTTATAAGACGATTTAGGAAACCCATCCCGGCTTAGGGTACTGGAAACATTTAAATGGATACAGCAAGGGACTTCCTTTGAAGTGCAGGGTGCAGATATGTATCTCTTTATGTCTTCAACTTCCACTTATTTTACATTTACAAAAATTCCGTAAGCAGCCTTAAAAATTTACATCCGGCTTTATTGTTGATAAAATTATTCTTTTCATAAACTCTTTCTGGTAACTGCTACCGACAACTATTTGTATTTACAAATAGATACCTGATGTATCTCTAAGCCAGGGGTCAACTATATCAACCTTACATCTATTTTAGTTGCAGTTACTCTATTTTAACTGCACAATACACTTCGTAAATAGCAAAATCTCTATCTTGTCTAAAGAAATAATTACATCATTTATGTTCAAAGGAAAAGTAGCACTTGTTACAGGAGGGGTATCAGGGATTGGAAAAGCAACGGTATTAAAATTTATTAAAGAAGAAGCAAGTGTTGCAATATTAGATTTGAATATAACTGAAGGTGCGCAACTAACTGAGGAAATAAGACGAGATGGTGGCGATGCAATATTTGTTTGGTGCGATATAAGTAAGGAGCAAAGCATAAAAGATGCAATTGAAAAAGTAGTAGATTCCTATGGCCGTTTAGATTATGCCTATAATAATGCAGGCATCGGCGGTGAGTTTGCAAAAGTAGAAAACTATCCTACAGATGATTGGGATAAGGTGATGGCAATTAATCTTCGTGGAGTTTTTTTGTGCATGAAATATGAAATACCACATATATTAAAGCAAGGCAAAGGGGCTATTGTAAATTGTGCTTCTCTATTGAGTACGGTTGCTTCAGAAAATGATTCCGCCTATGTTGCTTCTAAATTTGGTGTACTTGGGTTAACAAAAAATGCGGCATTGGAATATGCTGCTACTGGTTTACGTATTAATGCAGTAAGCCCGGGTTTTACCAAAACACCGATGGTTGATAAAGGTGATGAAGAAAAATTGAAGCGGATTGCTGCGTTGCATCCCATTGGCAGGTTAGCAAATCCCGAAGAAATAGCTGAAGCGGTTATCTGGTTGTGTTCTGATAAAGCATCTTTTACTATTGGATTAAACTTGGTTGTTGATGGCGGGTATACAATTTTATAAAACCACTGTAACATTTTAAAAAAGAAACCGTATTACACTTATAAAGTTATAGTCATGAACAGAGTCACATTTTTTTTTGCTTTTTTCATTATTTGCTGTAAGCTGCATGGCACAGCCTTCACTTCAGGTGAGGGGTGTTTATAAAACAGGCAACAACCAGTTTGCAACCATTGCACCATTTGGCCCTGAGATGGGGCTTTTTTTATCCGACGGACATGAATTTGGCCTGAAAGCAGATGGCAATGATTTCCTAATCGGCAAAACACTTGGCAATACTGATGAGACGATTGGTAAAATCAATTTTTCTACTGCCAATGATAAAACAACAATTCATTTTAAGTATAACGACGGACATGAGTTAACCGGTGAAAAAATGAAATTCACAGAAAAGAAAATGGAGTTTAAAAATGGCAAACAGAAATTAGTTGGAGAATTAATATTGCCAGCGGGAAAAGGCCCTTTTCCTATTGTAGTTCTTACGCATGGTTCTGGCGAAGAAACAAGGGAAGGAAGCCGGGGTATTGCGTATTTGCTCGCTTCAAATGGTATAGCCTCACTCATATATGACAAAAGGGGTTGTGGAGAATCTTCAGGCAAAGAATGGCGGGCTTCTTTTAAAGATTATGCCAACGACCTATTGGCCGGAGTTGAAAGCCTTTCAGAAATACCGGAAATAGACCCTAAGAAAATCGGAATTTATGGACACAGCCAGGGTGGCTGGGTAGTGCCTCTTGCTTATTCATTTAAACCGGAAAAAATTTCATTTTGTATCATCAGTGCTGCAAATGTATATTCTCCTGTAGAACAAACTTTATATGCCGGTGATGAAGAATTTAGGTTAAGAGGGTTGGATGAACAGTCAATAAAGGAAGTTCATGAATTCAGAAAAAGTAAGCATAAAGTGGGGATTTTAGAAAAAGGTATATCTGAATATAAAAGCACCATACTTCCTGCTGCAGAAACAAAACCATGGTTTAAATTTACCGGCGGAGGATTACCAGACAATATATTCTGGAAGGAGAATGGTTATTATGATGCAACGCCTGCATTACAGTCTTTAAAATGCCCGGTCTTGGTACTTTATGCAGAACATGATATTTCAACCAATTCCAAAACACAGCTTCCACTGATGCAAAAATTAATTCCCTCTGCAAATGCAACTTTCAAATTGTTTCAAAATGCAAATCACATGATGATGAAAGTTACAACAAAGGATTTTACTTCCAAACAAATGCCTTTAATAACACAATTTGCGGATGGGTATATTGAAACCTTAATTGGCTGGACAGTCGCAACAACAAAGTAATTTTACAGCATTGCTTCCACTATACTTTTATACATTCTGCCAATTGGTATCTGATAATTTTCAAATTCAATTCTATTTCTGTTAATGATTTTTATTTTGCTGTTTGCTACAATAAATGATTTATGCACTCTTGTAAAAAATCCTTTTGGTAAAATGGAGTCAACAGTTTTAATGTAGCCTTTGATAACATATTGTTTTTCGTTGGCAAAAATAATAGCATAATCTTTCAACCCTTGCACATGAGTAACTGAATCAATTGGCAACGAAATTAATTTGGTGCCCGATTTAATGGTAAATGATTTTATTTCTTTTGCATTCGCTTCTTCTATCAGGCTTTCATTATTTTTTTGCAAATCAAGAAATTCAATTGCCCGGTTAAGGGCCACAGTAAATCGGTCTTCATTTATGGGCTTAATTAAATAATCCATCACGCCCAAATCAAACCCTTCTAATGCAAACTCACGGAAAGCAGTTGTCATAATTGTAATGGGTTTGATATCTAATGATTGTAAAAAACTAATTCCATCAACACCGGGCATTTGTATATCCAAAAATAAAATATCAACAGTATTGTTTTTTAAATATAAAGCAGCATCTGATGCGTTATAAAACTGACTGGCAATTATCACTCTTTTATTTTGGGAAATATATTGAACCAATATGTCATGTGCAATAGGTTCATCATCTATTATGATACAGTTGTAACTCATATCAGTTCAATTTTTAAGTAAGCCTTATAACTGTCTGGTTTTTGAACAATAGAAAGCCAATGTTTTTGCGGATAAAAAAGCTCAAGCCTTTTTCTCAGGTTCTGCAAGCCGATACCATGTCCGTCATCTTTTTCTGCTGGAACAATTGGTTTGTTATTTATAACAGTTAGCTCAATGGAAGTTTGTGATACATCGAGGTGAGCATTCAGATAAGCATTGACCATTTCTTTATTTACACCATGTTTAAAGCCGTTTTCAAAAAGTGGAAGCATCAGCAGTGGGATAATCTTTTGACTATTAATTTCACCAGTAATTATAAAACTTATTTTAGCATTATTACCCTGTCTTATTTTTTCGAGTTCAATATAATTATTGAGATTGTCAACATCTTTTTTCAATGGCACTTTAGCTTCAATTGACTCATAAAGCATATAATCCATAATCTCCGATAAACGCATAACTACTTCAGGAGTTTTGTCAGATTTTTTTAAAGCCAATCCATATATGTTATTTAAGGTGTTAAAAAGAAAGTGTGGATTAATTTGTGCCCGTAAATATTTTAATTCAGTGGTTAACTGATCCACTTTAATCTGGTTTATTTTTTTCTCCTGTTCAAACCAACCCTGAAGAAATTTAAAAGAAAATGAAAAAATTAATGAACGGATAGATATAAATATTTTTGATAAAAGCATAGCGAAGGGTGGAGAAATGTTGGCTTCACTAACTTCTTCAGTACGCATAAAATAAGTGGACTTATAACTAATAATAAAAATGTACACTGAAAGGAGAAGCAATACCCAGTACATTAATTTATTTTTTGGATAAATTTTAGGTATTAGAAAAAATAGGTTAAAGTAAATTAAATAGGCCTGAAATGCAGTTCGTATCAGCAAACTACAAAGATATCCAATAAGGTCGTATGAGGCGTATTGTCTTAAGTCCCATGCTAAGGTAGAGATGATAAAAGCCCAAAAAAGCACATGGTAAAAAACCCAATTTTTTGCCCACTTGCTAATTGTATTATTCATGAATGCCATTTTGTGTTGAAAGCAAATTTAGGTGATAAAAAGCCGTCGCATTCGGAGTAAGTACAATTATTTCCATGTTGTTTATCTATTTAATCAACGGTTGCTCTACTTTATACAAACATAATATTACAATAGAGATAATTTACCTGTCTCTTAATAAATGAAATATATAAACTAAATTTATGAAACTTAAATCAATCTTTAAAATGACACTTTTATTTTTATCAGCATTTATTTTTCAAATGTACAGTAAAGACCCTGCTCCGCCACCACCACCACCTCTTCCCACTTTAAAATGGATTAAGCAAACAAGTGGCACTACTGATGTGCTGCTGGGTGTATCTTTTCCTTCTACAACCACAGGTTATACATGCGGTATAAATGGTAAAATTTTAAAAACAACTAATGCTGGTACTGCATGGGCCCCACTTACTACTGGTGTTACAGACTTTATACGGGATATAAATTTTTCTGCTGAGAATACAGGAACTGCAGTAGGTGAAAGTGGATTAATCATCCGCACTACCAATGGCACTTCATGGGCAGCACAAACAAGTGGTACCACTCAGCATTTGGTGCATGTTCATTTTAGCGATGCTAATAATGGAATGATAGCAGGGCAAGGCGGTGTATTGCTGAAAACTATTAATGGCGGAACAAACTGGACTTCTATGCCTAGCGGCACATCGGTTGAATTACCCGGAGTATTTATGCTAAGCAGTACTGTTGCTTTTGCAGTAGGTTTTGGCGGTACCATTTTAACCACAACAAATGTTGGTACCAACTGGACACCTCAAACAAGTGGAGTAACAAATGATTTGAGAAGTGTTTATTTTACTAGTGCAACTACAGGTTGGGCTGTGGGTATTGGCGGTACAGTTTTAAAAACTGTAAACGGGGGAACAACATGGCAAAAAATATCAGGTATTACCACTACAGATTTATATACTGTTTCATTTGCAGATACCAATAATGGAATGATGGCAGGCACAGGCAAAATATTTTACACAACTGATGCAGGCACTACCTGGACAAGCGAAGCTCCGGCTTTTTCAGGAGACATATATGCAACTACCAGCAATGGAGTAGCTAATAGTTGGGCAGTAGGACAAAACGGCCAAATTTTTAAAAGATAGTTAAATAGCTTTCTTTAGCTATATTGATTATCAATTTTACGAAAATGAAATCTACCCGAAGCAAAAATATATATTCTTCTATTGTGCTTGCGGTACTAAGCTTTTGCTGTGAATTTTTTAGTGGGTGTACTGCTGCACAGGCGAATAGTAGCGAATCAGGGTTTAAAAAGGAAGAAATTGAATTTTATAATGAAAATATTAAACTATCAGCTACTATTTTTATTCCAAATAAAAAAGGGAAACATCCTGCCATTGCGGTAACCCATGGGTCATCTAAAGACAGTAAGTTGCATACAGGGTTTATTTCATTAGCCACCTTACTGGTAAATGAAGGGTTTGTTGTTTTAATTTTTGATAAACGTGGAGTTGGAAGTTCAACAGGTGAATATGTAGAAACGCCTGATATGGCAGTCCCTGCCGGTGATTTGATAAGTGCCGTAAATTTTTTAAAGGAAAGAAAGGAAGTGGATAAAAGCAAAATTGGTGTTTATGGTCATAGTCAGGGTGGATGGGTAGCACCATTATCGGCTGCTAATTCCAAAGATATTTCTTTTGTTATAGTAGCATGTGGAGGCGGGGTTTCTATAAGGGAGCAAGTATTGTATAGTATGAGAACAGAGCTAAAAGACAAAAGCTTTAAAGAAGCAACAATAGATTCTATGATAACTTTTAGCAGGCATCTTTATACATATCTCGGCACAGGCACAGGTTATACAGCTACTAATGATATATACAATGAAGCCGTAAAAAAATCATGGTTCTCTTTTTTTAAAGCGATGCGTTTTACCGAGCAATTGCCTCCTCCTTCTATGCTTAAAGAATCTGTATTTAATTTCTTTAAGGCAATTACATACGACCCAGAAGCAACGATTGGCTTATTGGAAGTTCCAACTTTTGTAATGCTTGCTGGTAAAGATGAAATTGTGCCGTTGGCAGAAAGTAAACAACGTTGGGAAGATGCTTTTTATGCAGGAAAAAACAAAAATAATTTAACTCTTACTGTATTGCCAAATGAAAACCACTATGATTTTGACAGAGTAAATGGAGAAGTTGTGTACAAAAGAGCGTTTGCTGAACCGTTAATTAATTGGTTAAAGACTGTAAAGAAGCGAAACTGATGACAAATATTTAATCAGGCTAATGAAAAAAATATTAATTATAGTTTTTATTACCTCTGCCCTCAGTTCTTTTAATTGCAAAAGACATGAGCAAGAAAAATTTCCATCATCTCAGGATGTAAACAAAGACATTGTTTTTTTACATGCTAATGTAGTAACAATGGAAAGCGATGTGGTGCTGAAAGACTATTCTGTTTTTACACATAACGGAATTATTATCAAGATTGAACCCACATCCTCTGTCGCAATTCATGATTCAGTTTTTAAAATAGATGCAACCGGAAAATACCTGATGCCTGGCCTGGCAGATATGCATACACATATCTGGTACAAAGAAGATATACTACCTTATGTGGCCAATGGTATTACTACAGTTTTACACATGGGCGGGCCATCAGCTATTTTGCAATTCAGAATGGAAGCAGCAAACAAACAAATTATTTCACCTACAATTTTTGCAAGCGGCTTTGTAGATGGCCCCGGCAGCAGGGGTTGGTTAGCTACTACCCCGGCAGAAGCAGAGCAGGCAGTAGAAGAAATAAAAACGGCTGGATGGGATTTTGTAAAAGCTTACAACAGCATTCCTTTGGATGCATATACGGCATTGATGAATAAAGCAAGGGAGAAAAAGATATCAGTTATTGGGCATGGGGTAAGGGCACCGGGAATAAAAGGTGTGCTTACAGGCGGACAGGTAATGATAGCACATGCAGAAGAATATTTGTATGCCTACTTTGATAACCAAACTGATGAAACATTAATTGCCTCTGCTGTTGCCGATACAAAAAATGCAGGTGCTTATGTAACCCCAAACCTTGTTACTTACGAAACTATAGCAAAGCAATGGGGCAAGCCTGCCGCATTACAACAAATGCTTGCAAAGCCTGAAATGAAGTATGTAAGCCCCAAATGGAAAAATGCCAACTGGCAGCAATTTGATTTTACAACACGGCCTGGAAATATAGATGCTCAATATAATTTTCTGAAACTGTTTACAAAAAAATTAAGTGATGCCGGCGTGCCATTATTATTAGGAACTGATTCTCCTTTTATGATTGGGGAAGTAAATGGATTTGCTATACACGATGATTTAAGAAATATGATTGCCTGCGGACTTACACCCTATCAGGCTTTAATGGCAGGTACAAAAACCGCCGGAGAGTTTATAAATAAATATGTAGCTGCAAGCAAACCTTTTGGATTAATTAAAGAAGGCTACAAGGCAGATTTGCTTTTGCTACATTCAAATCCTTTATTAAATATTGAAAATCTAAAACAAAGAGTGGGTGTAATGATAAATGGTCGGTGGTTGAATGAAACAAAATTGCAGGAGGAGATGGATGGGCAAAGCACCATTGGGTTATGCAAATAAAATTACAGAGGAAGGCAAAAAATATATTGCCCCAAAAGAACCCGGTGCAAGTATTTTAAAATGGGCCTTTCATACAATAACAAATGGGCAATACCAGGTAGAACAAATTTATAAGGAAGTAAATAAAAAAGGATTTACAGTATGCAAATCTGGTTTTTGGAACATACTTCGCAATCCGGTTTATTGCGGAAAAACTTTAACCTGCGGCTGGAAAGAATTAAATAAAACGTATGTGCCTGGTCAGCATGAACCCATCATTTCTGCAACCTTGTTTAATGATGTTCAGGATTTCCCTGATGTAAGGGAAAGAACTATCGTGCCAAAGTAGGTGCTTTAGAAGTGCTTCAATTAAGAGGCTTTATTAAATGCCCTAAATGTGGTAAACTTTTAACCGGAAGTGTATCAGGGGGTATGGCGGATTGTATTATTATTATCATTGTTCTTCATCTTGTGGCACCCGTTTTAAATCGCAACAGGCAAATGAACTTTTTGCCGGCGAACTTAAAAAATACATTCCCCGTCCCGGAATGGAAGAAGTATTCAAATTAGTAATTAACGAAGTTTATTTGGCAAAAACGAAGAATCAAAAAGATGAAATCAAGAATATTAAAACCGAGTTGGAACAATTAAATACCAGGCTTTCAAAAGCAAGAGAATTATTATTATCCGGAGACCTTGATGGCACCGACTACAAAGAAATCAAATCAGAAGCAGAGAGAAAAATTGCTTATTTGGAGGGCAAGGTTTTGGATTTAAATTGTGGTACTAACAAGTATAACAGCCTTATTAAATAAGGCTTTAAATGGCCTCACACGGCTTGATAAACTATATGAAGAAGCAGATACAAAGCGAAAGAGAGAAATAATAGGTTCGATGTACCCTGAAAAATTGACTTTTGACGGAATCAGTTATCGAACCTCGAGACTCAACGAAGCCGTAGAGCTAATATACAGACTGGGAAAGGGTTTCAGTGAAAATAAAAAAGGACAAATCAGTAATAAAACCGATTTGTCCTTGCTGGTTGACCTATATGGATTCGAACCATAAACGACTGAACCAAAATCAGTTGTGTTACCATTACACCATAGGTCAATATTAACCAATTCTTCAATTTGGAGTGCAAAAATAGGGATTAGCAGGTTTTATGCCAAAAGGTTTTTTTAATAAAAAGGCTTCAGCCCTTTTTCTGCCTTATGCCCGCTTGAGAGGTTATCAAGACTAATAAATTGCTAAAAACAATCATATTTCAACTTTGGTAGAAAAGTGTGTACTGCCCTTAAGGGTTGGAGACGTGCTTTTATCACCTCAGTTCCGTAGCATTAACCCAGGTATGAAAGACAGTGATGGCGCCGGTTTATTATTATTCCCGGTTTAAAATAGTAATGGTCTTAACAGATTTTATAAAGGCCCGCCTGAATCCAGGTTGGCCTTTATAAAACAATTAAAAAGTGCAGGTCTATCGCTGTATAAAAACTTTTACATTTTTATCAAATCCATTTTCATCTTTAATATTCAACAGGTAAATGCCGTCTGCAAAAGCTGATACATCCAAATAAGTTGTACCTGTTGCGATTTTACTTCTCAGCAGCACTTGGCCGGAAAGAGACTGTAATGTGGCTTCAGTAAAACGTCCGCTGCCGGTGAGGCTGATATACAACTTGCCGTTTTGTACAGGATTAGGGAACACCGCTGCTTTGGTGGTATTGCAATTGATATTCACACGAAGTACTCCTGAATATTTATAAAGGCCATCTTTGTCAATCATTTTTAAGCGGTATAGTAAATTGTCTGAAGCTGATCCGGTTGCATTTCTGTCAGTAAAACTGTATTCAGATTTTGTAGTAGTATTACCATTTGCTGCTACTGTTCCAATTGATCCCCAGCCAAAAGTGGCAGCATCGCTTCTTTCAATTTCAAACTTTTCGCTGTTTATCTCTGCTGCGGTAGTCCAGTGCAATTCTGCGAGGCAGCTTACCGTTTTTGCTGTAAAATCCATAAGTGTTACAGGCAGGGTGGAGGTGACCGTTATAGTTGAGGTAGACGTATTGTCTGCCGTAATATCACCGGCTAAAGAGCCCAATCCTGTACATACACCTGTACCCGGTCCAAAGGACAAAGCCCCTGCTACTGTTGATGGGCCTCCAATGGTATTCCCCTGTACTTTGATCAATACCTGCCGCTGTGCACCAACTGGAATAACATCGCTGCCATTACATACAGTGATTACCCCGCCAGTATTGGATAATATTGTCCAGCCTGCAGGTAAACCTGTCTGTTGAACATTGGATAATGCACTGGCTATTGCAATAGGTATACTTATCTGCGCCCTTACTTTATTAACTCCGATGGAACTAACCGGGCCCGTATTGCCCACTGTAACCTGTATATCCACTGTTCCACCCAGGCTTACGCCACCAGAGTTAAGTGTCAGGATATTTAATGAAGCATTTGCCTGGCCGTATGTATTTGTAATTGTAAGAACACCTGCTAAAAACAGGGTAATTAAGTTAGATAATTTCATTTTTTTAGTTTGCTGTCAATAAAATATTTGTAAGTCTGTTTCTCCGGATCGTCACTTATGAACTTTAATGGTTGAAGTGGAAGAATTGTCTGCAGGATTTTCTCCCGGCAAAGTACCCGGTGCGGTACCCGGTGCAATGCCATCTGAAAAAGATAATTGGGCAGCCACTGTAGAAGGACCTCCTGCAGCTTTACCTTCTATGGCAATCAATAAAGTGCGGGCATCAAAAGCAGCAATCATGTCTTTGCCATTTGAAAGATTGATTGTTGAACCACTATTGCCTGTAATTATCCATCCTGTCGGCAGCACATGACCGGTTGCAGGTATGCTGGCTATTACAGATGGAACACTGATCTGTGCTTTTAATTTATATATGCCAACATGGTTTGCGGGGTCAGTATTGTTAATGGTAACTTCCAGGAAGACTGTCCCCCCTCTGCGTACCACGCCTGACTTTTGGGTCAGGATATTTATCATGACATTTTGTGAAGCAGCGCTGTTATAAAAAAAGATACCTGCGATAATGAGCAGCATTAGGTTCAATTGTTTCATTTTTTACTTTTACTTGGCATGTATTTTAAAATATGTAAATTTTAATCTATCATAAAGAGCGCCGGTGCCAGGCTGGCTTCGCTGCTTTGTATGTAAGTATTAGAGTACATAAAACTATACCATATTACTGTTCTGGATACCGGGTAGAGTTGTTATTAATCATTATTTAATGTTGGCCTTTTTTTAGGGCTTTCAAAGAAGCAGAAAAGGTATTGCAGATATACTGTCATTCACAAACCGATCAGCGGGGTGATATGATTGGGTGTGCAATAACCCGTAAGAGATAATATTCGGATAACAATTCCTTCACATGAATCAGGCATTAATCAATTTACTTTGCCAAAACCGAAATGAAATGCGAAGACTGTATATTACTGGATTACTTTTTATTATCTCAATAGCTGCTTTTTCGCAAACTGGTAAAATAACAGGTAAAGTGATAAATGCGGGTTCCGGCCAGGGAATGGTGAGTGCAACAGTTTTTCTCATTGAGCAATCAAAAACAGAAGTGGCAGACCAGAATGGAAATTTCACATTTGGCAAACTGGCCGCAGGAACTTATTCAATTAAATGCAGCTATGGAGGATATAATGAAAAAATTATTGATGAAATACTGGTAAAGGATAATGAGGTTACGGCTGTCACCATTTCTTTAGAGGAGAAATCGCTGCAGGGAGTTGTACTTACCAGTAGAAAAAGTGCAAGAGTGGAATCAGTGGCTTCATTGCTGTCAGTTCAAAAAAATTATGCCGGCGTAAGTGATGGTATCACTGCAGATATTATCAGAAAAACACCCGACAGGGGCTCGAGTGATGTAATTAAAAGAGTAAGCGGAGCCAGTATCCAGGATGACAGGTTTGCCATAATCCGTGGATTGAATGACAGGTATAATGCGGCATTTATCAACGGTGCACCCCTGCCCAGTACAGAAAGTGACAGAAAAGCTTTTGCATTCGATATTTTTCCAGCTGCGATACTGGAAAACCTTATTATATACAAAACAGCCACGCCTGATAAAAGCGGGGATTTTGCCGGAGGAATTATAGACATAACTACAAAATCTACCTTGCCAAAAAATTTTACTTCCATTAGCTACAGTATTGGTTTCAATACTCAGATAACGGGTAAAACACGTTATTTTTCAGATAACAGGGGTAAAAAGGACTGGATTGGGCTGGATGATGGCACAAGGGGATTACCTGCAGGCATACCCTCAGCGGAAACAGTCAGGGGATTGACCCCTGCACAAGGGGGTGAGCTGGCAAAACTTTTCGGGAATTACAGATGGGGAATACAAAAACGTAATGCCCGGCCCGACTTTAATTTTCAAATAGCAAAGGGATTCAACATACAAAGAAAACAAAAGGAATTCATTGGTGCCCTCTTCTCCATTAATTACAGGAGGGGATTTACACTTAATGACGCCCCTGAAAGAAATGTAATTTCACCAAGAGGATTGTACCTCGATTCAGTGTATAATGATGAAGTGGTACTGGCAGCGTTAGGCAATTTTTCATTAAAAATAAATAGCCGCAACAATATTAGCTGGAAAAATAACCTGAGCATAAATACAGATAACAAGTTGATAAAGAGGTCAGGTGTTCCTGACCAGGACAGTGATCCCGATACCTACCTGAGAGATGTGGTACGGTGGTACACTTCCAATCAGATATTCAGCTCTCAGCTAACCGGGGAGCACCAGGTGGGTAAAATAAAAACAAAAATAAACTGGCTGGGAAGTTTCAGTAGCGTAAAACGTGAAATACCTGAATTCTCCCGCACCTCCTATCGCGGTAACATAACTTCGCCGGGCCAGGCTTTTGTGAATAACAATCCAACCCAGCTTTCCGGCTCCGGTACTATGTTTTTTGCCAATACAGATGAGGATATAAAAAGCATAAAAGCAGATATCAGCCAACCCTACACGTTTATGAAGAACTCGCAAAATTTGCTGAAGGCAGGTGGCGGGTACCAGCTTCGCAAAAGAGACTTTACCAGCAGGTTACTTGGATTTGCTCCTTATGATATAGGTGCAGTACAGCATGATTTTACATTAAATGAACTTCCTGAGGACCAGATTTTTTTACCACAGCATCTTGGCATTTTAAAAAATGGGAAAGGAGGCTTTTTGCTACGCGATGGTACCACCGGTAATTCAGATTATGACGCTTCTTCCTCGACTGCACATGCCTATATCATGAATGACCAGCGGTTCTTTAAAAAATTCAGGTTAGTATATGGGGTAAGAATGGAGCGGTTCAATCAAAAACTAAATTCGCCCAGCGATAATGGGTTGCCGCCACTTTCAATTGATTCGGTGGTTACCGACTTTTTGCCTTCTGCCAATTTTGTATATGCCCTTACACCAAAAATGAACCTGCGCCTGTCTTATGCTGAAACGGTAAACCGGCCGGAGTTCAGGGAACTGGCGCCATTCCTTTTTTATGATTACCAGGCACAATATTCCATCAATGGGGATTTAAGACTGCAAAGGGCTAAAATTAAAAATTACGATTTCCGCTATGAGTTCTTTCCCGGTAAAGCGCAATTATTTTCTGTATCCGCCTTTTATAAAGAATTTGAAAATCCGATTGAGATAATATTTATTCCCGGAATCGGATTGGGTGGCACCCAGGCCACTTATGCAAACTCACCGTCGGCAGAAGTGTATGGCGCAGAAGTGGAGTTCAGAACACTGCTCTCCACACTGGTTGGAATGAAAAAGGACAATAGCATATTAAGTAAACTCACCTTGTCGGCCAACGGGGCATATATCTATTCAAACGTAAAACTGCCTTTTGTATCCGGAACAGGATCCGTTTCCCGCATTGCGACGGACCGTCCCATGCAGGGGCAATCACCTTATCTTATCAATGGCAGCCTTGCCTATAGCGATGAGAAAACAGGGCTTTCATCCACTCTCTCCGTAAACAGGGTTGGCGACAGGTTGTCTGTAGCAGGGGTTAAAGACGAGGTATTCGATATATATGAAAAAGCAAGGACCGTTATTGATTTTCAGCTGGCAAAAATTTTTATGAACAATATGCTTGAGTTGAAGTTCAATGCAAAGGATTTACTCGCACAAAATATATCATTTTACTACGATAATGATGTTGATAAGTCTTACTCCGAAGGGGATATTTATCTTTCAACCTATAAAACCCCTAAAGTTTTCACCTTTAGTGTAACGCTGAAGTTCTGATAAAAGCTGCTGTGCAAAATGTATATGCAGGTTTAATTGGGGTTGAAAATCTTCCTGGTGTTCATAAAAAAATAAAAGCGGACCAATCTTTTTTATGCAATGTTTCCTGCTATTTTTTTCCACTGTGTACACCGTCTTGAGCTGTCATTAAATTAAATGATTTCCAGGTATTATCCATGTAGTATGCTTTGCTTTTTTCTTCCCCGCCGGCATTTCATTTGTTACCGAATTGTAAAGTATAAATTAAATTTTCATTGGTTACAATTTGGTCACGATTTCGTAATAACGTTCAATCGTGTACAGTTGTACATTCACATCCGCAAAATGTATGAGCACTTTTCTAGATGACTTCAGAATTGTTGTCTGCATTTTACTTCGTTTATCCGGGCCCTGTTTTAAATCAATTTTCAGACAGACATTTTAATTGGATACTATTTTGCTTTGCGCAGCAGTACGTGAAGGATGTAATCATTTGCCCTGCAGAAAACGTAGTAACAATGATTATAATTGATGTTTCAAATTTGTTTACAGCAAGTTGCAGATTTGATAACGGCAGGGTAACAGTAAACTTTAACAGTAAGTGTAGGTTTGTTGGTGTAATAATTAAAAATAAAAATAGTAAGCAGTCATAGCTCTTTTTTTGTATCCTGATTTTCAATTTGCCCTTATTTTTTATGACCAAAACTATGCGAGTCCATTTTATTATCTTTTTTACTGCTGTTTCTTCCATTGTGGTATCCACTGATAGGTTCGGCTATCCGGTACTAAACGATAATCAGGCCGGCACCCTTTTTGAAAACCTTATTCATACCCCGCTGCTTTCTTTTAGTGATAACACAATTGAAAGCCCTTCCTGTTCCATCTACGCCCGTTTTATCCTTAACCCCTGTACATTGACTTGCGCCGGTATGCAACCGGCAGTTTTTTTCAACAGGAACAGAATTTCAGCTACTCCCTTATCGGCCGTTGCCGAAAACTTTATGCCGGTATCAAAAAGAACTGCGAAAATGAACCCGCAAGTTGATATGATTAGTGTATCAGCTAAAAGATTGTCTGTGGCAATTTTCACAGGTTATGTTCAACCCAATTTTTCAACATAGTATTTAAATCAAAAATCAGTAATTATTCAACTCAAACAACTAAAAATCAGAACTCAAAACACGCATTCAATTATTTAAAAAAATTAAAAATGAAAAAGCAATTTTTATCTATTTTATCGGTTTTGTTAACAACAGCTGTTGTTAATGCCCAGGATGTAACATCTTATCGTGGTGCCTTTGCGCCGTCTCCTGAACGCCAGTGGACAGAGAGCTGGACAAATTTTGATCCGCAGCTTACCCCTTATGGAACTCCCAATGTGACGGTGAATACTGACATTACCGTTAACACCACCTGGACCAGCAATAACGTATACCTGCTGAGCGGTGTTATTTATGTAAACAGCGGAATTACCCTCACTATTCAGCCTGGCACTGTTATCCGTGGTGCATCAGGAAATTCATCCCTGCTGGTGGCAAGAGGTGGTAAAGTAATTGCAGAAGGTACTGTCTGTAATCCGATTGTATTTACTTCTAACCAGGCCGCAGGCGCAAGAACAGCCGGCGGCTGGGGCGGTGTTCTTCTTTTGGGAAATGCCAGGCATAACCTGGGAACTAATAACCTGATTGAAGGCTTATCCAATGCTGATTCCCGTAACTTCCACGGTGGCACTGATGATAATGATAATTCAGGTGTATTAAAATATGTGCGTATTGAGTACAGCGGATTTATTTTTTCTGCTAACAACGAGATCAACGGGTTGACCATGGGTTCAGTGGGCCGTGGTACAACAATTGATTATGTACAGGTAACCAGGAATGATGATGATGCCTTTGAATTTTTTGGCGGTTCCGTAAATGCCAAACACCTGGTGGCCTATCAGTGTAAGGATGATGATTTTGATTCAGATAATGGTTTCAGCGGTACAGTGCAGTATGCATTGGGAATTAAAGATCCTAACTTTTCTGATGCTTCACAGTCAGAAGGATTTGAGTCAGACAACAGTGCAACAGGTATAGACGGGCAGCTTCCTAAAACAAGTGCCAGGTTTTACAATATCACCCATATCGGTGGTTTCAGATGTGCTTCCAATGCTGCTGCTTCCGGTGTGGCACCCACAGCATTATTCCTTCACAGAAGGAGTGCCCGTGTTAGAAGAAATTCTGACCTGAAAATCGTGAACAGTATCCTGATGAACAGCTGGAGAGGTTTATTTGCAGATAACGCAGTAGTAGGTGCAAACCCAACTGCTCCCGTAACTGTAAACTATAACGAAGATTCAGCGGTATTCAGAAATAATATCGTTGCAGGTGATTTTACCACTACCTGGACAGGTACTACTTATAATGGTACAAAATCACTGGCCTGGGAAGATGTAAACAGCCGTAACATTGGTACACTGGCTGCTTACCAGAATGACTCATTGAACAGCTGCAGCGTATTGCTGGATGCATGGAATGTGAATCCGTCTTTAGCTGATTTCCGTCCGAATGTTGCCGGTGATGGTGCTATCGTAACTGATCCCACCAATTTGAATGCCGGTGCTGATCTTACCCCGATTGTACAAATTGATGGTGCATTATTTACTGCCAACCAGGTGACTGATTTCTTAGTAGGTGTACTGGAGAATGGTGGTGGTGCCACTAATGGTGTTATTACTGTTACAATACCCAAGTTGTCTGGCTGGAATGTTACAGTGCCCGGTTTAACCCTTACAGGTGTTAATCAGTCTGGTACTAATGGAACCTCTAACGTAGGCGGTGGTACCCCAAATAACAATGGCAGCTGGAATTTCCGTGATGATGGTGCTAACATTATCGCCACTTCTAAACCAGGTGTTATTATTGCTAAAGCTGATTTCTCACAGGTTGGTTTTACTGCAACACGTATCGGAACTACTTCTAATGGTACTAACCAGAACCTGGGTGTATTCATTAGCGGTGGTGGTGATAATTCTGCTGCAAACAATACCGCTGTTACAATTTTCAGTGCTAACTAATCAGTCAACCAATAAACTGAAATTATGAAATTAATAAAATTGCTGATGCTTTTCCTGGTCGGCGCCTTTTGGGCTTCCGGCGCAGCAGGACAGGCGAATGCATCACTAAACCTCCTGACGTTAAACTCAGGGGTTGTATCCCAGGGGGCGACGGTGGACGTGCAGGTCACTGTTGGCAATACTGGCCCGGTTAGCTCTATAGGAGTTAACAGAGTAAGGGCGCAAATCAGTATTCCAATAGCGATTGCTACTGCACTGCCAAATGCGCAGCAGACAGGGTTGCCTTCCGGTTGGATAATTTTATCCAACACCGGCGGGGTAATCACTGTTTGTAATGGAAGTGATGTCATTCCTGTTGGCGCACAACGTCAAATTTTAATTAAAGTACAGGGGACCGCCGTCGGCGGTCCTTCTACCGTGGCAGGAGCTTTGTCTTTTGGACCAGGTACAGGTGTTTGTACCGGCCTGGGCTCACTGACCGGTGATATAACTTCCGACAATACTTCCACCTCTTCAATACAGGTTACACCAGGGGTGTCCTGTAACCTTGCTGTATCTGCTTCTGCTGCAGGCGGTACACTGTTTTGTAATGGTGGTACCACCACGCTTACTGCTACAGCAACCGGAGCAGGTGGAGCAGTTGAATACAGTTTGAATGGCGGCGCTTTCCAGGCCGGCAATACTTTTACCGTTGGTGCAGGAACTTATACAGTTACTGCAAGAGAAGTAGCTGCTCCAACCTGTACTGCTACAGCAACTGCTGTAACGGTGACAGAACCTTCAGCTATTTCTGCATCTGCAACAGCAGGTGCGGCAATTATCTGTAACGGAGGAACAACCTCCCTTACTGTTATTGCTTCCGGCGGAACAGGTGCTTTGGAATATAGTTTAAATGGCGGCGCTTTCCAGGCCGGCAATATCTTCACTGTTAGCGGCGGAACATATACCGTTACTGTACGGGATGCAAATCTTTGTACAGTGAACGCAGCTGCCGTAACAGTAACACAGCCATCTGCAATCGCAGCCAGCGCGGCTGTTACCACTCCTATTCCTATTCCGGGCGCTACAGGAACGATTACTGTAAGTGCACCGGGTGGCACAGGTACGAAGACTTATGTTATCACGTCCGGCACTACTATCAATACAACCGGTGCCGCTTCAGGCGTATTTACCGGTTTGCTTGCCGGTAGTTATTCATTTACGGTGACAGATGCAAACGGTTGTACCGGAACTGCATCGGTAACCATGAATAACCCAGTAGCCGGAAATGCCAATGCAACACTGAACCTGCTGACGCTTAACTCCGGGGTTGTAACCCAGGGAGCAACAGTAGATGTACAGGTTACTGTTGGTAATACTGGCCCGAGTTTCATCGGTGTTAATAAAGTTAGGGCACAGATCAGTATCCCGATCGCTATCGCCAGTGCGTTACCAAATGCACAGCAAACAGGATTACCTGCCGGCTGGATCATTTTATCCAACACGGGTGGTGTGATCACTGTATGTAATGGCAGCGATATTATCCCTGCGGGTGCGCAGCGCCAGATATTGATTAAAGTACAGGGCAACACAGTCGGTGGACCTTCCACTGTTGCAGGTTCATTATCATTCGGACCTGGTACAGGTGTATGCACAGGACTTGGCTCATTGCCTGGTGATTTAACTTCAGACAATACCTCCACTTCAACAATCCAGGTTACACCCGGAGCGGTGTGTAATCTTGCCCTGTCTGCTTCAGCAGGAACAATTGCATGTAATGGTGGTACCACCACACTTACTGCAACTGCCACTGGTGCAGCCGGAGCTGTTGAATACAGTTTAAATGGCGGCGCTTTCCAGGCTGGTAATACCTTTACCGTATCTGCAGGAACTTATACAGTTACTGCGAGAGAAGTAGCTGCTCCAACCTGTACTGCTACAGCAACTGCTGTAACGGTGACAGAACCTTCAGCTATTACAGCATCTGCCACAGCAGGTGCGGCAATTACCTGTAACGGAGGAACAACCTCCCTTACTGTAACGGCTTCCGGCGGAACAGGTGCTTTGGAATATAGTTTAAATGGCGGCGCTTTCCAGGCCGGCAATATCTTCACTGTTAGCGGCGGAACATATACCGTTACTGTACGGGATGCAAATCTTTGTACAGCAAACGCAGCTGCCGTAACAGTAACACAGCCATCGGCTATTTCAGTAAGCGCGGCTGTTACCACTCCTATTCCACTTCCGGGCGGTACAGGAACGATTACTGTAACTGCACCGGGAGGCACAGGTACGAAGACTTATGTTATCACGTCCGGCACTACTATCAATACAACCGGTGCCGCTTCAGGCGTATTTACCGGTTTACTTGCCGGTAGTTACACATTTACTGTTACAGATGCAAACGGTTGTACCGGAACTGGATCAGTGACAATGAATAATCCGGTAGCCGGAAATGCCAATGCAACACTGAACCTGCTGACGCTTAACTCCGGGGTTGTAACCCAGGGGGCAACAGTAGATGTACAGGTTACTGTTGGTAATACTGGTCCGAGTTTCATCGGTGTTAATAAAGTAAGGGCACAGATCAGTATCCCGATCGCTATCGCCAGCGCTTTACCAAATGCACAACAAATCGGATTACCTGCCGGCTGGATCATTTTGTCCAACACAGGTGGTGTGATCACTGTTTGTAATGGTACAGATCAGATTCCTGCGGGCGCACAGCGTCAGATATTGATTAAAGTACAGGGCAACACTATTGGTGGACCTTCCACTGTTGCAGGTTCATTATCGTTCGGACCTGGTACAGGTGTATGCACAGGACTTGGCTCATTGCCTGGTGATTTAACTTCAGACAATACCTCCACTTCAACAATCCAGGTTATTGCAGGGGCTTGTAACCTTGCCGTTTCTGCTTCTGCCGGAACAATTGCATGTAATGGTGGTACCACCACACTTACCGCAACTGCTACTGGTGCAGCCGGAGCTGTTGAATACAGTTTAAATGGCGGCGCTTTCCAGGCTGGTAATACCTTTACCGTATCTGCAGGAACTTATACAGTTACTGCGAGAGAGGTGGCTACCCCAACCTGTACTGCTACTGCTGCCGTGGTAACCGTAACAGAACCGGCAGTATTAGTTGCTTCGTCAACTGCTACAGCTATTTTGTGTAATGGTGGTTCATCTACTGTAACTGTTTCTGCTACTGGTGGTACTGCTCCTTACACAGGAACAGGCACTTTCAGCCGCACAGCAGGTACATACACATTCACAGTAACAGATGCAAATGGTTGCACTGCTTCCACTACCATCACTATTGCAGAACCTGCAGTATTAGTTGCTTCGTCA
>JANOEQ010000041.1:0-33134 GCA_031441485.1 Chitinophagaceae bacterium | reverse complement strand
ATCGGCTTGAGAAATGGCAGCCACGGTTTTGTTATTGTAGTATTTAAATAACAAAATCATTTCGGCAGTATAACTTTTTACAGTACCCTTGCCCTTGTCCTGAATTAATAATGCCTGGCGCAATTTTTCAATCCACTTTTGTGCATCTGCATTTAATTGTTTGGCAGAAATTTCATTCTTGTTCATTTTTGTTTATGTTTGATGAACAGCAAAAATGAGGGGAATCGTTTTGGGGAGTTCACCGGAGGTGTTGCTTGAACATTGGGTTTTTTGCAAGTTGGGCTTGACAAACAAACTTCAGCTAATTGCAAATCCAATCTGTGGCTCGGGCTCGACGAATAAATCTCAACATTAGTTCTTAAATTCATCTTTATATTTTCAATCAGCAGCGGCCCGGGCGGACGGAATCCTATTTCCCAACCTGCAAAAAGCCCTGTTCGTTAGCGGCAAGGCTATGAGACCCTCCGATTTGTTACTAAATTATTTGTTGACACAGTTTGCTTTTTCAATATCAACCACGTACCTTTGACGACTATAAGTATCAGCTATGTTATTACGTGAAATTAGAAATGAAAAGGGTTTGACAATTTCTGCTTTGTCGGTAGCGACAGAAATTCATACCAAGAGGTTAAAGGTCATTGAACGTGGCTTAGATAAACCTTCTACAAAAGAACTTGAAACAATTGGAGAATATTTTGACCTGACTGAAATTGACTTGAAGAGTATAACAAAGTCAGCAAATAAAAAAGGAAAGACAATCGGCGAAGGCTATGTTACTGCAATTCCTGATAATTTTCTTGCACAGCCCCCAATCGAACAAAAGCAAACGAACAATATTCCTCTATTAGATTTATTTTCTGGAATTGGAGGCATTTCATATGGATTTGAACAGACTGGTCATTTTGAAACAATTGGCGGTCTTGATTTATTAAGTGACAGAATAAATTCTTTCCAACTAAACCATCCTCATGCTTTTGGATTTACTTATGACATAACGCAATTTAAACCGTCTAAAATTGAGAAATACTTTTCTAAAAATCCTAAAATAATCGTTGGGGGTGCTCCATGTCAAGGGTTCTCTTCAATTAGACCATTTCGAACATTGACAGAAAATGATAAGAGAAACAATCTCTTTCAATCATTTGCACGTTATGTTGAATACTTCAATCCCGAATGGTTTCTTTTTGAAAATGTAGTTGGACTTTTAAGTCATCAAAATGGCAAAGCTTTAAATGTTTTGATTAATGAGTTCAAAAAATTAGGTTATGATGTAGATTTTAGAGTTTTAAATTCTGCTTTTTATGGAGTCCCGCAAATGAGAGAAAGATTAATTGTTGTTGGGAACAGAGTTGGAGTAAAATTCCAATTTCCTCAACCTACGCATTATGTAAAACATAAAAGCATGGCAGGAAATAATAATTCTTTTATATTAACCCCTAATGAACAAGAATGTGTTCCTGCATTATCAGTAATGGAAGCACTAAGTGATTTACCTGTTCTAAAAGCAGGAGAATCTATTAAAACCTATTCTGAAAATACTAATTTAACAGAATACCAAAAATATCTACGATTCGGTTCTAATATTTTAAACAATCATGATTCTTCTGTTCATTCTGAAAAAATGATGGAAATCATTAAATATAGTGGGTATAACATAGAGGCAGTTAGACATTTAGTAACAAGTGGATTTAGTACATGTTATAGTAGATTAGAACCTAACAAACCAAGTGTTACATTAACAGTAAACTTCGTAAGCCCATCCTCAAACAAGTGCATACATCCTTATCAAGACAGAGCATTAACACCGAGAGAGGGTGCAAGAATTCAAGGCTTCCCTGATACTTTTATGTTTTATGGTACGAGAACTCAAATAGTAAAGCAAATAGGTAATGCCGTTCCACCAATATTAAGTAAAGTGATTGCTGAAAAAATATTTAGTTATTATTGAGTCATTTTTTCATAGTTCTTAAAAGTGTTGGAAGTCTTTGTGTATGGACAAATACTTAGGTTTACATAAATCACTTTAAGTTCTTCCATCCCTTCTTTATTTATGACAGCGGTTTTACCAGAATCACCAGGCGTATTACTAAGGTTAAAATGCTTTTCTTCTAAGTACCCAAACCTTGCTTCCCATATCTCAACAATTTCTCCTCTTTCATCGGGATTGAAATTAAATGAATCATTTACTAAAACATATCGACAAGTTAAATAATAACCTTCTTTTGCCAAATGACCTTTGGGTATGTTTTTCTCTAAGGATATTTTAATTTCAATATCCTTTACAGTAGTTGAATTTGCCAAAATATCAGGGTACTTATGTGGACCATTCCGTCTAAATTTACCATCTGACAATCTTGCGATACCAGCACCTAAAAGGTTTCCAGCCATCGAACTCAAATTTGCAAGTTCGACTGTTTGAGACATTCTATCAGCACCAACAGAAAGTAATTTTTCATCTATTTGGTCAAGAATTTGGTGTGTATATTGAATGGCGTTTTGAACAATTTCAATAGTTAGCCCTGCATCAGTAACTAAATTCTCTTCTAAAAATTTACCAGTAAGTTTTCTCATAAGCTTATACTATATCTAAAAGTTCGGACGGATGAATTTTAAGAGCTTTCGCAAGTTTGACTATATTAATAAGGCTTACATTTCTTTCGCCCCTTTCAATACCACCAACATAAGTTCTATCAAGACCAGATTCAAACGAAAGTGCTTCTTGTGAAAGCTTTTTCTTTAATCTCTCTGACCTCAATATTTGACCAAATGATTTAAGTAATTTATTTTCATCCATGAAAGCAAAGGTCGACCATTGATGACTTTTATACCACGGACTATAAGTATCATTTCAGAATACGAAGAAGCCCAGCCGCTAACATTTAGCAGTATAGCCGAAAGCCCCCGGGAATAAAAGAGGTTAAAATATAATAGGAAAGCCCAGAAGTTCAGACTTCGGGGCTTTTGGCTATACGCTGTTCAGCGACACCGGGCTATAGGAGGATTTGTAGCATGTTTCCGCATTTTGGTTTTGCTTTACAGTAAAACTTTAACCCAGACCTTAGAATTGAAACCGACTCATTTGCGTGGCGGTATATGGACTTTACAAAAATTTGGGATTTACTTTCCACCAATTCAATCTATTTTTCTCGACTTGACACCTTTCATGATCCAATTGAGGGACTTGTCTTACAAGACAGAGCATATCTTCAACATTTTCACATTCATAAATGTGAGTTGCCGCAGGAAGAATTTTCCAAGATTTATAATGCCTCTTTTACGGATGCTTTTCAAGCAAAAATTAAAGATTGGAAGAATGGAATTTATTGTTCATGCTGGTATTTAACCGAATCAAAAACAGATCAGACCATAAATTCAGCACACCACGAATTACTGGCAATGTGGAACTATATTAAACAAGGGGAAGGCTTTGTTATGAAAATTAACTTTCAAAGACTACTGAATTTGATTTCTGACGCCCTTCTTTTACTACAAGATGAAGAACTATGTCAAGCTAAGTATGGGAAAGTATATTATCTCAGCTATGGCGAGCATTCAAAAATGCTTGACAATACCCAAGGCGATCTAATGCCATCGTTAATTAAGCATAACGCTTATAGCTTTGAAAATGAGCTTCGATTTTTACTTTTAAGAGAAAGAATAATTGATATTACTAATGACAGGCAGGGCATAAAAATAAAGTTGAATCAACCTTTAAACCTGAAGACGGATGAGATTGAAATTATTGCTCATCCCAATATGAATGAAAATGATTTTAAATTCTATAGAGAAAAATTTTCAAGAATTGGCTTTGACCTTAAAGCGTCAAGTATTTTGACCAAACAAGCCATTGACGAGCTATTCGTTTAGTTATACTGCAGCTTACATTGGGTTCCTATGTAAAGTGGTCTGAGCGGCCCCGACCTTACATCAAAGGGGTTATATGTTTATAGACGGTATTACATAAGTTTCTTTTTAGTACGCTGCGGGTTTCAATGATTGTATATTCTGCTGCTGAGCATTACATCAATAATCATACTGCTTTGCTACTATTGACATTGGGTGTATATTTATAAGGCAGTTGTTTTTTCACAACTTGCCTGCCCCGTCTTATACGGTGGTCCCGCCATCCGGGAAACTCACGTTGTGTGTAATGCGGCAGCGACCCTGCAAAATTCAGCACAAAACAACACTTCCGTAAAATCTATGTAAATTTGTCCTACAAGACTTTAAAAATGAACAGACTTGAAAAATACACCACAGACATCATTAAGCTTTGTAAGTCACACAAGGTTAAAAGTCTGTATGCTTTTGGTTCAGTTTTGACAGAGAATTTTAACAAGGAAAGTGATATTGATTTGATTGTGGACTTTTCAAACATTGAGGTAGAAGATTATGCGGATAACTATTTCGATTTTAAATTTTCATTACAGGATATTCTCAAAAGACCAGTCGACCTACTGGAGGAAAAAGCTATAAAAAATCCATATTTCAGACAGTCCATTAATCAGCAAAGACAACTTGTTTATGGACAATGATATAAAAGCTTGGCTTTTCGATATTTTGAATGCCATTGTTGAAATTGAAAGTTTCTTCAATAACGAACCTAAAGAATTTGCAAAATATCAAAAAGATTTGCGGACAAGACGTGCAGTTGAAAGAAATATTGAAATAATTGGGGAAGCCCTAAGTCGAATTTTAAAACGAGACGAAACGATTACAATTACAAATTCCAGGAAAATTGTCGATACAAGAAACAGAATTATCCACGGTTATGACTCTGTTTCAGACGACGTAATTTGGGGTATTGTAATTCGACATCTTCCAATTTTACAGACAGAAATCCAAATATTACTGGGAGAGTAGAAATGCACTACACACAACATGGGCTTTGCTTGCTGCAAGGCTGGCTGGACATTGAAGCAATGGGCATATTTAATCAGCAGCGGTTCCGGGCGGAGTGTGTCACGAGAAACAATCATAATTGTGATTGTTTTGCAATTGTATAAATGATGGCAGTTGGCCTGCCGTACACGCCCTGCAGCGGGAGTATACAAACCGCCTCAAGGTGCTTTGTTCAAAAGACAAGGTATTGAGCGTTGGGGTTAAAAGGTCCGCCGGCAGGCGGATCAGGTAAGTGTAATGGAGTTGAATGCAAATGAACCACTGATGACGTGTCGAAACCGGACTAAGTCGAGAACCAAACTGCTGATTTTCCAGCATTGGCAGGATAAAGCTGTAGCGGGTGGCTGTTTACTGGTTACAGGTTCTCCGGGATTGAGGTGGCAAGAACATTACACATGCGTTTATACGAAATCCCGCAATACTGCTGCGGGACAGGCTGTGAGAAACTTTATTACGATGTGCCAAAAGCCTTGTCCATCGAAGCGGCAATTCAATTCCGGTTAAGCTGGGAGATGCGTAATGAAATGGCGGACTGAATCGTAGTAGCGCTGAAGTCCGCCGAAGGGCGGATGAAGCGAAGGGTTCAGCTCATTCGTTTGTCCTACAGAAAGACAACACGGATTAGTCCGGGGATGATCAAGTTTAGATCAATTATGTGTAAGGTTCTCCTTATACTGAATGAGAAGAGCCGTGTGAAGGGAGACTTTCAAACACGGTTGTGTGAGAGGCTTGGGCTGAAATGCCCTTGCCTACTCGACCAAACAACAATGCCCTGCCTGCACTAAGCCCTAATCCGTTAGCAGTCATTCCACATTTCCCAGCGGGCGGAAATAAATTCTGAGGCTAACGGGGTGGACAAAATCATTAAATTTGAAACGGATTCTTAAAATTCTAAAACATTGATTTTCTACACTAAAATTTGACGTTAGTAAGAATTATAAAATGACACTCTGCAAACATCAACAGACAGACAAAAATGACAATTATAATTCACTTCCTCCATACTTAATTGTTGGCAATTCTCAAAAATTGGTTGAAACTGGGAAACAGTAACTTTCAAAATCTTGCTCTTTTTACAAATGGTACAAATAAGGGTTATTGAAACCCTACTTTTGTTCCAGCACTATAAACAATGCAGATAATGCCGCAAAAGCAGTTGATGGTAAAAAATGACACCCGAGAAAAAATAGTTTCAAAAAACATATTTGAATCTGATTTTTATCATCTAAAACATTGGAGCTATGATTTGCTTACAGATAAGCAAACTATGCCAGGCTACAATGATTGTTTGTGTATTATGTATGTCAGAAAAGGAAATTATCTATCAGACTTTTTTGCAAAAACGCATGAGATGTATTCCGGTTATATATTATTAGAGAAACCAGATTGTGAATACAAAATAAAGCCTTCGGCTGGGGAATGCACCATCATTAATTTTACGCATGATTTCTACCGGAAGATGTTAACTGAAATGAATATTAGCCCTGTCTTTTTCTTTACTAATAAAAGCCTGCTTTCTGTTGTACTTAAATCCGTTCCTGAAATTGATTATTTGCATTACCGGATTATTAACAGATTAAACGATGCAGGAAAACTTGAAATGGACAACCTCGTTATCGAGTTTTTTAATTTGGTTGTACAGGTTATTGCCAACGATTCTTTAGACGAAGAAGTGACCGCCTTATTAAAAGTAAACAGGCTGCCAGCAGTGGAATTGGCAAAAGACTATATGAATAAAAATTTTGTTAACGATATATCCCTGCAGGAGGTATCGTCAAACAGTTTTATAAGCCCCTTTCACTTTAGCCGTATTTTTAAAAGAATTACTTCTTACTCGCCACACCAGTACTTACAGAACATACGATTAAAGCATAGCGAAATGCTGCTTAAAAACAGCAGTATGCCGGTTTCAGATATTGCCTATGCTTCAGGGTTTGCCAGCACCGCATATTTTTCCACTGCATTCAGGCAAAAATATAAAATTAACCCACAACAGTATAGAAAACTGAATTAGGAAGTATGTTTATAATCTTTGATAAAATCTCTTTATGACAATTGAAGATTAATTGCGTAAAGAAAATAAAAAATAGTAATGAAAGGAAAAGCAGAAATGGCAAAACAATTTAATGACCGGCAATCAGAAATCAATAAGCTGGCAGGCGAAGTGCATATACCAAAAAGTAGTTTCTCTTCAGTTGAAAATGTTACGTATGATATGTATGCTGACAGATTCCAGGCGAAAACGCCAATGAGCAGGGCATTCTATATTAGTGCTTACTTGCTTCCCGGCGTATTGGCCTATATCCTTGTCAATATCGAACCCGTACATCGGTTTTTTTCGGGCATACTTGGCCTGGGTGGATACAACTACCAATACTGTCTATTTGTAATCTTCACACTTTCCTTGCACATGGCCTTACCTGTTTTTATGCTTCGAAAGCATGAGAAGCTCAAATGGAAAGAAGTCTTTGAATTTCTTAGCCTCAATCGCTTTTCATTTAAAGAAATTCTTTTAGTTGCTCCGCTTGCCTTCGCAATGAGTGTTGTACTATCCTTGCCCTACATGATGACATTGTATGAGCCGTTTCAGACCTGGCTTAATTCAGTGCCGGGTCTTCAAATACCTTCGCACAGCATATTCGCAAGCTACGAGGCTTTTTATGGTGCACCTGCGATAGTAATGATACTTATGCTGATTGGCAACTTTGTTGGTGAAGAAATATACTTTCGTGGCTATCTTATGAAGAAGACCGCATTTTTGGGCCGCTACAATTGGCTGGTGAATTCAATCCTTTTCTGTGCTTATCATCTTTGGCAAGTTCCACAAACATGGCCACTAATTGTACCGTTCTTATTCTTCGGGCTTACCATGCAACTCAGAAAAAATCTCTACACCATGATAATGTTCCACCTTCTGTTCAACCTGGCCGGCGTTCAGATATACCATGTATTGCTGAGTTTGGGAGCAGGGAAGTAATAGTGGAAGATTCCCGCAGTTTTAATAAATAGAAACAGCTGCCACATATAGGATAAGTTTTTAAACAATTTGTATTATGAATATGGCATCTCTTTCAAAAAAGAACATTGACTAATGACAATTACTGAATCAATTGAACCAAAACAAAGGATTCAAATTCTGGACATCCTGCGTGGGTTTGCTTTAATTGGAATTATTTTCAATAATATGGAATATTTTAGCGGATATGCTTATATGCCTTTTGACGACCTAAAACAAGTAACTAATTTTGAATTAGATGAAAAACTATATTCCTTTTTAGATTTCATCATCACAGCAAAATTTTTCACCCTTTTTTCAATTCTATTTGCTGTTGGCTTTTATATCCAAAATAACAAGTACAAAGAAGATTCCGTTAATTTTCTAAAAACTTATCGAAGAAGAATATTTTTTCTATTTATAATAGGTCTTGTTCATAGTTTGATATGGTCTGGCGATATCCTGTTTCTATATGCGATTGTTGCTATTATTCTAATACTGTTCCGTAATGTAAAGCCGGCGAATCTTATTCGCTGGTCTGTGTTTTTTCTACTGCTGCCCTTTCTATTTGATTTTGTACTGTTCTTCTTTCTTCAGACACCAATTGCCGTTGTTACTGTAAGTCCCGAAACATTGGCACATACTTCTTATCCGGACATGACACCTAAGGCCGTTGTAGAAATATTTCAAGAGGGAAGTTTATTAGAAGTGTTCAAATTAAATATTCACAACCTTGTATGGAAGTGGCTTAGCTATTTTCCTTCAGGCAGGCTCTTTACATTTTTTGGAATTTTTCTCTTAGGTTACTATCTGGCTTCCGTAGAATTCTTTACAAAGAAGAACAATTCTAAATCCCTGCTCATATCCAGTTTCCTCATTGGTGTTGTTGCTGCTGGTTCGGCCAAAATGCTTGGTGGAAGTATGTTTAAATTCCCTTCCTCACCTGCGAATTCTTTATACAAACTTTTATTAATTATAAGCCAAATCTCTTTATGCCTTTTTTATATCACTTCTATATTTGAAATAATAAAGATACCAGTTGGAAAGAAAGTGCTTAATTACTTAATTCCATTAGGAAGAATGGCGCTTAGCAATTATCTCTTTCAAACAGTTTTCATGATTATTGTTTTTTACAATTTTGGGTTTGGCTTATTTGGACAAACTGGTCTATTCCAGACAACGGGAATAGTTATTCTCCTCTTAGCATTACAGATTATTTTCAGTAATATATGGCTCAAGCATTTTAGGTTTGGACCATTCGAATGGGTATGGAGGAGTTTTACTTATAGGAAATGGATTAATATCCGTTATTAAAGGATTTAGCTAACTATTGTTCATAATTATAAAAAGAGAAATATTTTTAGATTAACAAACTATTTTAAAACTTAAAGTAATGAAAAAATCAATCGCTTTTCTTTATGGAGTAGTCGCTTATTGCATCTTCCTTGTTGCTTTTCTTTATGCAATAGGATTTGTAGGAAATTTTATCGTTCCCGAATCAATCGACTCAGGGACTGAGACAACCTTTATACAGGCATTCCTGGTCAATGCACTTCTGTTAGGCATATTTGCGATACAGCATAGTATAATGGCAAGGCCTGCTTTTAAAATATGGTGGACAAGTATTATTGACCCTGCAATTGAACGCAGCACCTATGTCCTGCTGTCAAGCTTAGCTTTGCTTTTACTTTATTGGCAATGGCAACCAATAACATCAATAGTCTGGAAAGCCGAAAATCAAACACTTGCCTTTATTTTAACCGGAACCTATTTTTTCGGGTGGCTTGTAGTATTTCTTTCTACGTTTATGATTAATCATTTTGAATTATTTGGACTCAAACAGATTTTTGAAAATCTACGAAACAAGCAATCTCAATCGTCAACGTTTAAAACGAATTTCTTTTACAAAATAGTAAGGCATCCTATCATGTTGGGTTTTATCATTGCATTTTGGGCAACACCTTTGATGACACTCGGACATTTAATTTTTTCTATTGCTACAACCCTTTATATTTTTATTGCCGTAAAATATTTTGAAGAAAAAGACCTCCGCAAATTACATGGCAAAAAATATGAAGACTATCAAAAAAAAGTACCCATGATTTTTCCGTTTATCGGAAAATCAAACTGAAGAACCCAAAAACGGGTTCAGATATATTTATGATAAGGCTACTCAGATTTTAAAAAATTGATAATTATGAATGAAACAAAACAACAACTAATTCTTGCGGAGCAAAAAGCAAAGCAATTATTTAATAAAATAGAAGCAAGTGGATTAATAGTGGCGGGTAAAACAGAAAGCCAGCTTTGCAATGAAATTTTGCAAATAGCCCGGGATGATTTTGGTGTTGAAAATCATTGGGGCAAAAAAATTGTAAGAACAGGTGTTAATACACTGCAACCTTATAGTGCAGACCCGCCGAACTTAGTTATTCAGGAAGGCGATATACTATTTTTCGACTTTCATCCGGTTTTTGAAGGCTGGGAAGCAGATATTGGAAGAACCTATGTGTTAGGTAACGACCCATTGAAACTGAAAATTAAAAAGGATGTAGAAGCAGCCTGGCACGAAGCAAATGATTGGTATTTTAAACAAGACAATTTAACCGGTGCTGCATATTTCAATTATGTAAACAACCTTGCAAAACAATATGGTTATGAATTTGGCAATGCAATAGCTGGTCATATCGTAGGCCGCTATCCTCATGAACAACCTGATGACCCAAATGATATGTGTCTTGATGTACATCCCGATAATCATACAGATATTCTTCAATTGGACAAAGAGGGAAACAAAAGACATTGGATGTTAGAGCTGCATTTTGTGGATAGAGAAAATAATATAGGAGCCTTTTTTGAGCAATTACTGTCTACAGAATATAAAACGAACCGCTAAGATCGATTATTGGACTTTACAGCAAAATCTTTTTATAAAAAGGCTTATAGTTTTGTAACTGCTAATTAAATATTTTAAACATTGTTACTGTGAAAAAGTTTTTATTATCCTCTCTGCTCTTATTCTTCGTTGCTTATTATTCATTTTCGCAAAGTGTGGGAATAGGAACTGCAACGCCAAATACTTCCGCAGCATTGGACATTACCAGCCCTATAAAAGGCTTGCTGATACCAAGAATGAATATGCCAGGGATACTTGCTATTATCACCCCTGCCAAAGGATTGTTGGTGTATGATTCGGTGGCCAATCAATTAATGGTAAACACAGGCAATGCAGCATTGCCCAACTGGCGGTCGGTTGCAAACGGCAGCAGTAATAGTATGTGGAGTCTTACCGGTAATAGTGACATTAACCCCGCCAACCAATTTATCGGCACTACAGATAACCAGCCATTACAGTTTAGGGTAAGCAATCTGCCGGCAGGAGCTTTACATCCGCTAACCGGAAATATTTTTTTTGGTTTGCGTTCTGGAGAAGCCAATACAACAGGCTTCAGCAATATTGCCATTGGCACTGATGCTTTAAAACTAAATGTAACAGCATCCAACCTTGTGGCTATAGGAGATTCAGCATTGTTTCATAATGGACAAAACGATTTCGCTGCTTTATTTGGCCTGTTCAATACGGCTATAGGTTCAAGGTCTTTGTTTTCCAATACTACCGGCAGCCTTAATACTGCGGTGGGTCGTAACTCCCTTTCCTCCAATACCAGCGGTTTTGGTAATTCTGCTTTTGGCGTTGGGGCATTACTTAACAATACTACAGGGGGGTTTAATACAGTCACTGGTACAGGTGCGGCCAGTGCTAATACAACCGGCGAGGCAAATACCGCTTACGGATGGCTATCATTGGAAGCAAATACAAGTGGTGACCACAATACAGCTTTTGGAGGGCTGACGCTTTCATCAAATACTACAGCCAGCGGTAATGTAGCCATTGGGTATATAGCTCTTACTTCAAATACCACAGGCGAAAATAATACGGCGATAGGCCGCCGGTCACTTATACATAATACTACCGGCAACTCCAATACCGCAGTAGGTGGCAATGCGTTGGCCGAAACTCTTACTTCATCAAATAATACAGTGATGGGATTCGATGCTGCATTCACCTTTGATCTTGGCTCTGATAATACCATCATCGGCACCGGTGCCGATGCAAATGCTGCGGGTATCACCAACAGTGTTGCCATAGGAAAAGATACAAGGGTAACAGGCAATAACCAGGTGAGGTTTGGCAATACGCTTACTACTTCAATTGGCGGGGTTGTGGGCTTTACCAACCTCAGCGATGGGCGCTATAAAAAAAACATACAGGAAACCGTAAAGGGAATTGATTTTATTATGAAGCTGCGGCCGGTAACCTATCAATTAGATGTTACAGGGATCAACAACAAACTAAATGTAAACAATAGCAAAGAAATCAATTCTCAAACAAAAAGAAGTATAGCAGAACAGGAACAAACAGTTTTCTCAGGTTTTGTGGCACAGGAAGTAGAGCATGCTGCTATAACCATTGGCTATAACTTCAGCGGGGTAGATAAACCAAAGAATGAAAATGATATGTACGGATTACGTTATTCAGAGTTTGTAGTGCCATTGGTAAAAGCTATGCAGGAGCAGCAGCAAATGATAGCCGGGTTAAAAAAACAAAATGCCGATTTGCTAAAAAGGGTTGTTGCGCTCGAAAAAAAGTAAAATAATCACAAAAGTTGAAAGAATTACCGAAACGCTCAGTAAACTTGCTAAGAAAAACAAACGTAGAGACAAATAATTATAAGAACTGAATAAGCGGTTATTGTATAAAATGACATACCAAGAACATTTAGCAGCCCCACCATTAAATGACAACGTAAAGTGTTTTTGGGCTTTGGATAGGTTTTATGGCACTGCCAAAAGCTACTAAACGGTTTTGCCCGACAGCTATTTAGATACATCCTTATTTATTTCAGACATTACTATTGCTAATCAGTCCGCAAACGAAGTGCTTGACATTTTCCCTGAAAAAATATTCACTGAAATAATTAAATCACAATTCAAAAAAAATACTGTACAGGCCGCCACACAATAGCTTTATCAAAACAAAGGTGTTTTCAAAATTAGTGAACTTGCAAAATTGCTGTATACAAATTCAAGAAGCCTGCAACAAAATTTTCAGGAAGGTTATGGCGTTTCAGCTAAAGTCTTTGCAAAAGTTTCCGCTTTGACCATATAAAGAAAACTTTATCCCAAAACCCCGATACAAATTTGAAAGACCTTGCCTTTGACTATGGTTATACAGACCAGGCTCATTTTGCTAAAGACTTTAAATCCTTTACCAATATGACGCCCACAGAATTTTGCAACAAAGTGAAAGGAAAGTGGCGACAAAGACCTGCTTAAAGTAAAAAAGTTTGGTAAGACCAAAATCCAAACAATTGCCAGCTTCATTGATGAGACGAAAAACTACACCTAACATTAAGAACAATAGCTGAAAGCCTGTAAAGAAGCCCCGCATTAAAGGCAATTAATGGGAGCTTTTGGTTATTGATTACAAATTGCATAGCCACTGCAATAATCATACTGCTTTGCCGCTATTAACAGAGGGTGTATATTTGGATGATAACGGGGGGCACAAACTGACATCGTGCGCCATTTTTAAAAATGAATCTTAATAAATTGAAGGCAATTGTTTACACAAAATACGGAGGCCCGGAAGTTCTGCAAATCAAAGAAATAGAAAAGCCTTTTCCAAAAGACGATGAGGTCTTGATCAAAGTTCATGCGGTATCAATAAACGATTGGGATTTTGGCCTTCTCGGGGGCGACTTCATAAATCGCCTGCTAAACGGTCTTCTGAAACCGAAGAGAAAAATACTCGGCTCCGATATTGCGGGACGAATTGAAGCAATTGGTAAAAATGTAACCCGGTTTAAAACAGGTGATGAAGTGTATGGTGATTTGAGCGGTCAGTGGGGTGGTTTCGCTGAGTATGTCTGCTCCCGTGAAAAAACATTAGCTCTTAAGCCTGCAGGTATGAGTTTCGAAGAAGCAGCTGCAATACCGCAGGCGGCCATGCTGGCTGTACAAGGCCTTATTGATAAAGGAAAAATTTACCCGGGACAAAAGCTATTGATTAATGGTGCAGGCGGAGGTGTTGGCACTTTTGCAGTGCAGATTGCCAAATTATACGGGGTTGAAGTAACTGGTGTTGATAGCACTGGTAAATTGGATATGCTGCACTCAATGGGCTTTGATCATGTGATTGATTATACTCGGGAAGATTTTACGAAAAATGACCGGTGTTATGACCTCATTCTTGATGTTAAGACAAATCGTTCGATGTTCGCTTATACCCGTGCACTGTGTCCCAATGGAATTTATGTGACAGTTGGGGGTTCCATAGGCCGGCTTATCCAGGCTTTATTCCTGGGGCCGTGGATTTCAATGATCAGTAAAAAACACATACGTATTGTTGCCTTAAAGCCAAACAAGGATTTATTATATATGAACGGGCTTTTCGAAGCTGGCAAAGTCAAACCTGTGATAGAGGGACCTTACAAACTAAACGAGTTTGCTAAAGCATTCACGATTTTTGGTAAAGGAGAACACAAAGGAAAAGTAGTGCTGATTATGTGAAGGAACCCCTGCTTTCAAATATAAAAAACTAATGGATATTGAGATGACCTAAGAAGGAATTGAACAAAATAGTAAAGACAGGAGTCTTCCAATTATAAAGATTTTTTGACGGAAATGAAGAATAAAAAACGAACGCACATCATAAGGTACCATGTAAAGCAGTCTGAGCTGCCCCGACCTTACATCAATGGGGTTATATGTTTATAGGCGGCACTACCTATTTTTAGTTTTAGTACGCTGTGAGTTAGTATAACTGTATATTCTGCTGCTGAGCAGGGAACAGAATGTTCCCGTTCAATCATACATACCCACAGCGGCCCTTTTTTCAAACAAGTACTTTAAACTCATCGGTCTTTGTGGGATAGCTTTTGTATTCATTGAGAGGTATCCGGCAAAACATGATTGACTTATCACTAGTTGAAACAGGCCAAGTATAAGTTTCATGCACCTTTACTGCAATAATCATACTGCTTTGCTGCTATTAACAGACGGTGTATGTTTGGATGATACCGGATGTTTTTTTCATGAATTTTCAGTGTGGATTATTGTGACAACGTAACCGAATCAGAAATAAAATGATTGGTTTACTAAATAAACTACAGGCTTTCTATTACATCCCTGTAACCTCTGCCAATAGGAATGGGTACACCATTAACTTCCACCATTTCGGCTGTGTATGATTCTATCTTGTTTATTGAAATGATAAAAGACCGGTGAACACGTTTGAAAAGATTTGCAGGTAACAATGACTCCATTTCATGTGTACTCATTTTTGAAAAATATTCTTTTTTGGTAGTAACGATCCTGATGTATTCCCGCTGGCTTTCGATATAAACAATTTCTGCAAATAATATTTTTACTTTCTTTCTCTCTGTATTAAGAAATATAAAATCTCTTATTTCTGCTGCTTCAATAGTTTTATGCTTTTCTGTCTGTGCAATTTTCACCTTACTTACGGCAATTAAAAAACGCTCAAACTCAAATGGCTTTAACAGGTAATCGGTTACATTTAAATTAAATCCTTCTACTGCGTATTGATGATAAGCAGTGGTAATGATCACGGCAGGCGGATGAGAAAGCGTTTTTAAAAACGCCATACCTTTTAATTTGGGCAGATGGATATCTAAAAAAATAAGTTCGATAAGATTATCCCGCAGATACTCTGTTGCCAGGATAGCATCTTTAAATGTGCCTTGTAATTCCAGGAACGGCACATGCAAAATATAATCGACTAATACTTTTGCAGCCAACGGCTCATCTTCTACTACAATGCATTTTATTTTAGACATGGCTTGCCAAATTAATCATTAAAGTTGTGATAAACACAGATTCACCCTGTTGAACAGAAAGATTGAAATCTTTATAGAGTAATTCCAGTTGCCGCCGCAGATTTGAAAGACCGATATTTTCTTTTACACCAGCCTTCTCAGAATTTCTCTCACTGGAATTCTTAATGACAAACACCAGCTGCCGGTTATTAACCGAAAGATGAATATCTACAAATGGGTGATCCCTGGTTTCAGAAACACCATGTTTGAAAGCATTCTCCACCAGGGGTATCAGCAACAGTGGCGGTAAAGCCTGCTTCATATTTTCAATATCATGAGTAAAATTAATCCGTAAAGAATCATCATACCGCAATGTTTCCAGGGCAATATAATCATCAATGATTTTCAGTTCCTGTTCTATTGCAATATAAGCCCCGCCGGTTTCATACAGCATAAAACGTAATATTTTCGACAGACGTAAAATGGATTCCGGTGCCAGGTCGCTTTTATCCCTTGCAAGTGAATAGATATTATTTAATGTGTTGAATAAAAAATGCGGATTGGTCTGTGACTTGAGATAGTTTAACTCTGCCTCCTGTTTTTCAATACGCAATTGCTTTGCAGCATTTTTTAAAGTTATATAATTGTAAACATGTCTTATAATGCCAAAAAAGAAAATGGAAGCCATGCTGTATCCCATGAAAAAACTCTCTCCCTCCAGGGATTTAAAATCCCTTAAATCAAAATATGTATGTAAATGAATACCCAAATTCCTCCACCCATACAAGCCAAAAGAATAGAGCATTAAATGAATCCAGATAAGCAGCAACCCCAGTAGAATCCTTTTGAAGCTTAGTTTTATATAAGGGATGGTATATTCAAAAAGTATAAAATTTAGCGGAAGCAGAAAAATGATAAGCCAGAAATGATTCGGCACTCTTTTTAGAAATGTTTCAGGAGTACTAATTAAACTGCCAATGAGGTTCAGTATAAAAAAGGCTGTCGCAAGCTTTACATAAAACTTAATCTTCCTTTTTTCAATTAGTAGCTTCATGCCTGATATTTATTGCTTAAAAGTCGGTAAAACTTTCCACTTACAACTTAAAGTCTATAGAACTGGCTTTGTAGTAAACCAATAGTTGGAAATGGTCAATTAGAAACCGGGATTATACTGAACCTGTATATAAAAACTGCTTATTGGTACTTGCTATTGCTGCAATTGACATAGCTGAGTTATTTGTTGACCATATTGCGCTGTTTGTAGACTCCGGCTTTCCTTGGTTACATTAATTAAATATCCTTGCATCAGGTTATTCGTATGATTATTTTTTAAATCTGCAAACTAATTAAAAACTCAATTATGAAAAAGATTCTTTTTTCTATGGTGATCATGCTTACTGCAATTATTGCTACGGCGCAAAATTATGAAGCGGCCAACTGGAAAACCTGGTTGCTGGATAAACCTCAACAAACAATAATTGTTGCCCCTCCCGGAGCTGTTCAGACAAAAGCTGAAATACAATTGATCAAACAGCAATTGAGTAAGCTGGATGAAAAAAAACTTGCGGAAATAAAATATTGGAATGCGGGGGCTCCTTCCTACCGATGGAACCAGATTGCTCCAAAACTGATTGACCAGAAACCCGAAACAATGCTTCGCATGCCAACGGCATGGATAAACCTGGCTATTTATGATGCAACTATTTTAGCCTGGAAAGAAAAAGTTAAATATAAAAGGAAGCGTCCCGGTGTTTTAGATCCTGCATTAAAGCCTGTCATCAATGCACCGCTTACTTATTCCTATCCCTGTGAGCATACAGTAACCGCTGCAGCGGCTGCAACTATGCTTGCTTATTTTTTTCCTGAAAAGGCAGATTCCATTTTGCAACTGGCCCATGCCGCTTCGCAATCCCGTATTGATGCAGGGGTGCAATTTCCCAGTGATGCAGCTGCAGGTTGGAAATTGGGGGAACAGGTTGCAAAACAAATTATAGAAAAAGCAAAACTGGATGGTTCTGCAAAAATTTGGGATGGTAAAATGAATAAGGATCCAAAAAAGTGGACTGGTGCCTACCCGATGGGTATTACCCTTGCCACATTTACACCGATCGTATTACGTTCACCTGATCAGTTCAGGCCTGCAGCTCCCCCTGATTTTGAAACGGAGATGAAAGATTTAAAAGAGTTCAAACAAACATTCAAATCACGTTCCCTGGCTTTTTACTGGGCAAATAATGGAGGGTTTGATTTCTGGTCGAATGAGGCTGCACAGAAGATGTTTGAATATCGTATGATGGATGATGCGCCTGCTGTTGCCCGTATCTACACCGTATTGCATACAGCCTATCACGATGCTGCCATTGCCATTTTTGATGCCAAATACAGCTATTGGGGAATCAGGCCATCGCAATATGACAGTACGTATAAGCCGCTGATAGCAACGCCTCCATTCCCCGGTTATCCATCGGGCCATGCCTTAGGCGCCGGTACTACCAGCACGGTAATGTCATATTATTTTCCTGCAGATGCAAAATATTTTCAACAGATGGCACAGGATTGTGCAGATTCAAGGTTTTATGCAGGCATTCATTTCAAAACCGATAATGAAACAGGACTGCAGATGGGTAAGGAGGTTGGGAAGTATATTGTAGAAACCTGGATGAAAAAATAAACAGTTTTGGCAATGCAACTGCTGGCTGTAACCATGTTGGACACCCGTTGGGATGTTGAAAATAATTTAATCTGACTTGTACTTATGGACACGATAACACAAAATCATTGAACATGGTTAATGAAACTAAAAAAAGAAGGCACACTGGCCTTCTTTTTTTGCAGTCTATTCTGTCTCTTTTATCATTTTGGTTTACCTGCTGGCTTAGCCGCCGGCTTTGTTCCACCTTTCATTTTGGCCTCACATGCACTCAGGTTTTGTTTTGCACCGGCAAACTGTGGAAATAAGGTAAGCGCCTGGGCAAAGAATTGTTTTGCCTGCGGATAATTTTTGGCATCCATCTGCAAAACACCTAATAAGTTGACTGCGGCAGCATTTACCGGTACAGCCTGCTGGCTGCCATCTTCCATTGTAAAACTAACGCCAATTTTTTTACTGGTGGTGTCTGCTATTGCAGCTTTTGCTGAAGCTTCGCATTCCAGGTTGCGTTTTAACTGGTACTGTCCCACCGCCAGTTTATAAATATGATAGGGGCTTCTTGTTTTGGGAACAACCTGCTCATACAGGCCTACCGCTGTTTTGGGATCACCCAATAAGTCGTAACATTCGGCCGCCCTGGCCATTGCATCAGAATTGGCCGGCATTTTTTTGTACACTTCTTCTGACAGCAGCAGGGCACTATAATAATTTTTGATACCGAAGTAAAGCATAGATAATGTGTCTTTATAGGCCACATTGCTGTCCACTGCCAGGTAACCATGCAAACCATTGATAGCAGCGGTAGCATCATTATACAACAAACCCTGGTTATATATTTTCAGGTAGTGCTGCTTCATCATATTCGCATCCTGGCCAAATACCATGGAAACAGCCAGTAAGCAGCCAATTAAGGATCCAGTTTTTTTCATCTTTTAGGTTTTAATGATTTAGCCATAAAAATAGCTGTTCCGGGCTATATTTCACCGGATTTGACGGGTTAAAATAATAATTTGCAGCATGAAAATCCCGCTTTTGATGGCGCTTGCAGTATGGGGGGGCATGCTGCCGGTTTTTGCCCAGAAAAATTTATCCTCCGTAGCCTTATCAAAGGAGGATTCGCTTGATAATGAGCGGCTGTCTAAAATGATAAGCCTTACGGAGGCCATTATTCGCACCGATCTGAATGTACCCCGGTTTATGAAACAGGTAAAGGAGGATACTACTTTTTATAAGGCCTTTAAAAACCTGCACCTGCTTGGCTATACCGCCTGGAATGATATACGGGTAAAGGACAAGCACTCAGGTATTAAGGCCTCTCTTATCAGCAAAACCAAACAGTCTCGGGCCAATGGCTGCCGTACCATGGAAGTGCTGAATGAAAAAATTTCGGGGGATTTTTATGATAAAGAAGGGAATTACAAGTATAACACAGCAGAAATGTATGCCGGCATTTTTTTTACCAAAGGGATGGTCTGCGGGGAAACGAATATTGTAAAGGGAGTGGAATTTAAGCCAAAGGCACAAAGCGGCATGGCTAAACATAAAGAACAACTGAAGATGCTTTTCTTTAATCCCGGCAAAAAAATTCCCGGTATCCCATTTATCGGCGATAAGATAAACATCTTTGATCCTGATAAAGCAGGCAACTACAATTTTGATATTGACTTTGGTGAGTATGAAGGCCAATCCTGTTATGTTTTTTCTATTAAACTGAAAAACCATTTGAGCGGCGGTGAAAGAAACAGCGTGGTGATAGACAGCATGGTTACCTGGTTCAATGCAAAAACAATGGAAGTAATGGCCCGGAATTATGATATGAGTTATGATGCCGGTGTATATGATTTTGATGTACACATGGAAGTGCAGATGACAAAATTCGGCGACTATCTCGTTCCCAAACTATTACGCTATATCGGCAACTGGGATGTGGTATTTAAAAAAAGAGAAAGGGGGATGTTTACAGCAACGTTGTTTGACTTTACGCAGTAATTATTAATTATTAATTAATAATTAATAATTACTCCGACCAACCGTCTTACTATAGGCCCTCCACTTTTCAATTACCTGTGCCATATCTTCGGGCAGGTCTGTTTCAAAAAACATTTCTTCGCCGGTGGAAGGATGTATAAAGCCCAGTGTTTTGGCATGTAATGCCTGCCGCTGGCAAATAGCAAAGCAATTATCTACAAATTGTTTGTATTTGCTGTACACGGTGCCTTTCACTATTTTTTCGCCTCCATAAAAATCATCATTGAATAACGGATGCCCCAGGTATTTCATGTGTACTCTTATCTGGTGGGTGCGGCCTGTTTCCAGTATGCATTGAACCAACGTGACATAGCCAAACCTTTCGATTACTTTATAATGTGTGATGGCTTCTTTGCCATGTTCTCCTTCGGGATAAGCTTCAAATAATTTTCTGAAACGCTGGTTACGGCCTACATGTGCTATGATAGTACCGGCATCCTGTTCCATATCTCCCCATACCAGTGCCAGGTATTGGCGTTTTACTGTATGGTCAAAAAACTGCTTGGCCAATTGGCGCATCGCTTTATCATTTTTTGCCAGCACCAGCAGGCCGGTAGTATTTTTATCAATACGGTGTACCAGTCCAAACCGGGGGAGCAGCTCTTCAGAGATGCCGGGGTTCTGTTGTTGCAAATAATAGGAAACACCATTCAGCAGAGTACCGGTATAGTTGCCACTGCCGGGGTGTACCACCATGCCGGCGGGTTTATTAATGAGCATAAGGTCAGCATCTTCATACACAATGTTCAGGTCCATTTTCTCCGGCACCACGTCTGTTTCATCAGGACTCATGTCGGAATAAATGATGATGGAATCCAGCGGCTTTATTTTATAGTTAGCCTTTATTTCCTTTCCGTTTACCAGCACCATGCCGGTATTGATAGCCTGCTGCAATTTATTGCGGGTGGCCCCTTCTATCCTTGTCATCAGGAATTTGTCTATCCGGAGCGGTTCTTGTCCCCTGTCAATAACAAGACTGAAGCGTTCATATAACTCATCACTACTGTCTTGTATTTCGGAATTATCTGTCTGTAAATCTGTCGGCATGGTTCGACAAAGGTAAAGGATGGGTATTTGTTGGTAAATTTGAATTTGAAAATGGGAAAACAAAATATCATATTTCAGGACCTGGGACAAATGGACTATCAGGCAGCCTGGGATTACCAGGAGCAATTGTTACAGGAAAATGTAAAGATGAAATCGGAGGCGAGAGGTCAGAGGCCCTCCGTAGCTGAAGCTATAGAGGACAAGTCTGAAGGAATCACTAAGATGGACAATTCTTCATTGCTTCCCGCTACTCGCCATTATCTTTTATTTGTGGAGCATCCGGCTGTGTACACATTGGGCAAAAGCGGTAATAAGGCGAATGTGCTGATTGGCGATGAAGAAATGAAAGAAAGAAATATTCAATTTTTCACTACTAACCGGGGCGGGGATATTACTTTTCACGGGCCGGACCAGTTGGTGGGTTATCCTGTGCTGGACCTGGAGAAATTCTATACTGATATCGGCAAATACCTGCGCAACCTTGAAGAAACGATCATTCTTACCATGGCGGAATATGGTATTAAAGGTGACCGTTCAGCCGGCGAAACCGGAGTATGGATAGAACCGGGAGTGCCGGGCAGGGAACGAAAAATATGTGCTATTGGTGTGCGCTGCAGCCGCTGGATCACCATGCATGGGTTTGCATTGAATGTGAATACTGACCTGTCTTATTTCAATTATATTATCCCCTGCGGCATTGCTGACAAACAGGTTACTTCATTGGAAAAGGAATGCAGGTACAAACTAGATATGGCGGAAGTAAAAGAAAAAGTAAAAAGAAATTTTGAGAAAGTGTTTAATGCAGAACTCAAAGAATAGGCTAAGAGATTAACGAGTGAAAGGAGATAAAGAGGGACGGTTTTATTTGATACAGAACTCAAAGGATAGGCTAAGAGATTAATGAGTGAAAGGAGATAAAGAGGGGGCGGTTTTATTTGATACAGAACTCAAAGAATAGGCTAAGAGATTAATGAGTGAAAAGGGATAAAGAGGAGCGGTTTTATTTTTGAAATTACTTACTGTGTTTTGAAACTCTTTTAATTCATGACATTCCTAGCGGGTCTAAAAGGGAAATATACTTTCTTTTGAGATTATCAGTAATGCAGCAAACCCTCTTTATCTCCTTTCACTCGTTAATCTCTTAGCTAAAAATCTTTCTCCAGATAAAACTTATGCTTCTCCAGCAGTTTGCCATCTTCATACAGTTCAAACTTAAACCAGCCGGCATGATAGAAATTGGTCTTGTCGAGTTTGATTTTTTTTGCTTTGATCTCCTTTAATTCAAAGAGGAATGTTTCATCCGCATTAAAGAACTTAATTGAATATTTTTTAGACTTTTCTTCATCGGGCAGGGTTATACGTACATATCCATCCCTGTTAGTATACACATATAAAGAAGGAGTAAACCCTGTTGGCCTGTTTTTAATAGTAACGGCAGTGGGGATGGCCGCAGTATCTACTCCCATCAGGCTGTCTATTTTTACATAAAAAGGATTGGCCTTGCGTATGGAATCAGCTGCCTTTTTTTGGATGAATGTATTTTTTTGTACCGTATCAATTAGCGGTTTTTTAGCTTTGCTGAACAAATAGTTTCCCTTGTCGAGCTGGATATACAAGCGGTAAAACATGTGATCATTCAGCGCTTTTGCATCCACATACCCGTTTTGCGGGGTGGTGGGATCAGCCACTGTCAGAATTGTTTTGTACCCCGACAGACTGTCCAGAGAACGCTGAATACTGATTTGTTTAATATCAGAATATGTATTTACCCATCCGATAACAATACGGTTATTCCCAACATTTTTCAGAAAAAAATTCGGCAACGTATCCTGAGCCTGCAGCATATTGCCGGCAAATAGAAGAACAATAATAAGGGGAAATGACAGTTTTCTCATACTATATTTAGAACGCAAAAAGGATTGGATTTATTGGTGATTATTAACAAAGATAGGATAGCGTTATTGAAAACCTAAAATATTAACGTTCCCTTTTTCAAAGATGCATTGCCTTGTAATCCACCACTGTGGATAACCAGCATGTTGCTGCCGGATGGAAAGTAATTGCTGGTAATAAGATCAAGCAGACCAAAAAATAATTTCCCTGTATAAACAAAATCGGTGGGTATGCCTGTTTGCCTGTAAAACGAATTCATAAAGTCAATCAGTTCGGCTTTGTATTTAGCGTAACCGCCAAAATGATAGGCATGTATCACAGATAGTTTATCAGCGATATGGCCGGTTAATTGTTGGATATCCGTTTCAAGTTGTGTATTATTCTTCAACACACTAATACTGGTAACCTGTTGATGAGACAAAGTACTCTTTATTAATCCTGCCGTCATAGTACCGGTACCGGCAGCGCAGCAAAAATGGGTATAGTCCTGTTTTGTGCAATGGTCAGTAATAGAAGCAGCCCCTTCAGCGCCGGGTATCCCAAATCCGCCCTCACTAATATAATAGCATCCTTCATTATCGTATCGGGGGTTTCTTTTTTGGTTGTTGAATTCATCCCGGCTTAGAAAAATTAATTCCATTCCCAGTTCCGCAGCTTTCTGTAAGGTGGCAGAAGGGGAGGATGATCTTTCACCCCGGATAATACCGATGGAATGAAATTGATGGAGCCGGCAGGCGGCAGCCGTGGCAAGTATATGGTTTGACCAGGCCCCTCCATAAGTTACAATTGTTTTTTTGCGCTGTAGCTTCGCTTCCTGCAGGTAGTGGTGCAGTTTAAAGAATTTATTACCCGACACGTAAGGATGAATCTTGTCGAGCCGGAGTACGGACAGTGTAATCCTTTTTTCAGCGCAGGCCGGTAATGAAACCGGGTCCGTGGTGATAAGATGTAGATTGATGTCCTGCATAATAATGATAACTGCATGGCGAAATTACTTTAATTTCGCCCCAATTTTAAGTAGTGATTGTTTGCCACTGAAACATTGAAATTGGGATACTAATGATTATTGCAGATCCCATAAACATTACAACTAAAACAAACACATGAAGCCAACATTGGTAATATTAGCTGCAGGTATGGCTTCCCGGTACGGAAGTATGAAACAGGTGCAGGGATTTGGGCCGGGTGGAGAGACGATAATGGATTATTCCATTTTTGATGCTGCCCGTTCTGGTTTTGGGAAAGTGGTCTTTATCATACGCAAAGAATTTGCGGATAATTTCAAATCTATTTTTGAGCCAAAGCTTAAAGGAAGGATTGAGACAGCCTATGTTTTCCAGGAGCTGGATTATTATACAGATGAGTATGCCATCCCTGCGGAAAGGAACAAGCCCTGGGGTACAGCTCATGCAGTGCTTTGTGCAAAGGATGTTGTAAATGGGCCTTTTGCCGTTATCAATGCAGATGATTTTTACGGGTATAATGCATTTAAGAATGCAGCAGCCTTTTTGAGTACCGGGTGTACTTCAGCAAATTATGCCATTGTGGGGTATGATTTATTGGGTACTTTATCGGCGCATGGCACGGTAAACAGGGGTATTTGCGGGCTGGATCATGATGGCAGGCTGGCCACTATCACCGAACGTATCAATATTGCCAATAAGGACGGGCATGTCATTGCAGATGATGGAAAGGAACCCCGGGAATTATCGATCCATACCCGTGTATCAATGAATTTCTGGTGCTTCGGCATTTCCTTTTTTGGGTATACACAAAAAATGTTTGCCTCTTTCCTGGCGGCACACGGGACTGAGCCGAAGTCAGAATTTTTTATTCCCATTGTGGCCGATCAGTTTATAAAAGAAGGGGGCAGTATAGAAGTTATTCCCACCAGTTCATTATGGTTTGGGGTTACCTATAAAGAAGATGCCCCTTTTGTGGAAGAGAGTTTGCACAAGCTTATTAAAGAGGGGGAGTATCCAAAGTATTTGTGGGAATAGAGAGAAGTACCAAACAATGAGTATGCCCCAGATAATTTAGTTACTCCTTTGTCATGTAGTACCTCACTCCAAGAGGCTGTCTCAAAAGTGTTTAAAATCAATTTTCCCGCAAAGTCGCAACGCTTGATTTTCAGTTGTTTTATATTTTGGCCGTAACACTAATAAAAAAAGCTACCTGTATGATAGGCAGCTTCCTTTTATTAGTGTTCAACTATTATTAGTCTCCTTTTACAAGAAAAACATAGTCTTGTATTTTATTTACCTGCTGTTGCCTGTCCATACCCCGCACAGATGATTTAGCAGATAATTTTACTGATTGATAGATGGTATCCTGTTTCAGTTGTTCCACCGCATCAAAAATATATTTGGATTGAATGGCAAATGCAACGCCTTCGGCTTCTGTTTCTTTCGTACTTAAAATACCAATCACTTCACCGTTATGATTAAATACCGGGCCGCCGCTGTTTCCCCGGTTAGCTGCAATACCCAATTGACAGCTGAGTGTATCACCATTAAAACCGGTACGGGCACTCAGGTAGCCCTCACTGTACACAATATCATTACGGGGATAGCCTAATGTATAAATGGGCTCAGCCACATCACTCACTGTTTTACTGATACCATAAGGAAGCGTTGTAAGCGGTTTAAAACCCTTGTCCACGATCCGGAGAATGGCAATATCTTTTGCATTATCAGTTCTTAAGACCACGGCATCAAACTCTTCACCTTTGCTGTTAATAACAGCAATATTTTTTGAATTGCGGATAATATGTGCATTGGTAACAAGGTATCCTTTACCATCTATTAAAAAGCCGGTGCCACCAGATTTGAACTGGATGATTTTTTTCTCTGAATTTTTATCAGTGGCAATCTTGTTCTTAATATCTTTTACTTCAGCTTTCTGTACAATTGCTTCTTTTTTGAGAGCTGAAACATCACGGTAGAGATCCTGCACGCTGCTGTTTTGTTTGGGAGTAATTGCCCAAACAAGGGCGCTGATAGTTAAAGTGGTTACACCTGCAATAGTGGCTGCAATAGCTGCCACTCTTTTGTACCGCTTCCACAGGTAAACAATTTTAGATTTTCCACGCTGCTTCATAGAATCGATCTTGCCCTGTTCTGTCAGGTTAAGATGGATATCATTCAATGTGGATTTGAAACTTTTGCGCTTACCAAAGCGGTTCATCTGTTGTAGAAAAAGCGTATGCTCCACCACCAATTGGTCAATTTCCGAATTGGTTTTGCGGAGGGTTTCAAAATTGAGCCTTTCCTCAGGATTCATTTCACCGCGGATATAGCGTTCTACAGCGTCTAATATTGTAATATCATTCATCACCGTTCCCGTTTTTATAATGTATAAAGAATATTTTTTTCAGTCGCAGAAGGCATTTATACTTCTGAGTTTTGGCGTTTGCCGCATTTGTATATCCAAAAGTGTCTGCAATTTCCTGCATCGACTGTTTTTGCAAATAATATGCTTCAATCAGGCTTTTGCAGGGTTCGCCAAGATGGCTGATGGCCTTATCCATCATGTCAAACTCATCATTTCGTCGCTCATGTTCTTCCAGCTCATCTTCCACCGGCACCACCTCTTCCATATTATCCCCGGGGGTCGAAAACCGGTTTTGCTGTTGTAATCGCTTTAGCCACAACCTTCTTGACACTGAATACACGAAAGTTTTAATCTGACAACTCAATTCAAATGTACCCGATTTTGCCCTTTCATACAGCACTATCATTGCCTCTTGAAATATGTCCTTTGCATCATCTGAAGAGCCGTTGTTGTTGATTATCAGGGCCTGAACCATGTTATAGTTCTCCCGGTAAATGGCTTCCACGGCTCTTTTATCGCTGGCAGCTAATCCTTCCAATAAAGCTTTTTCGTCTGTCTGGGATTTCACATTCCGTTATTTAATACAATTTTTTAAAAATAGTAACCCTTGGCCACCTGAAAAAAAATATTAAAGTCGGGTTACCTTTTCCTGATTCAGGTATTAAGACTGAAATATTTCATAAAAAATAAAAAAATCACAACAATGAAAAAGTTTTTTGCAATTGCAATCATCGCTGCTTCTTTCGCAGCTTGTAACAACTCTGGTGAGAAAAAAGATACACCTGATACTACTGTTACCACTCCAATAGACACAGCTGCTCCTAAAATGGACACAGCTGCTCCTAAAATGGATACAGCTGCACCTAAAATGGACACAGCTGCTGCTCCTAAATAAGATTTTAAAGGCAAGCAATCGTATAAGGCCGTTCCTTTTTGGAACGGCTTTTACTTTTTTAGAAGGCTGCACATAGCCAAAATACATTCCCCTTTCCCCTGATTATAAGCTACATTTGCTGGCCCGGATAATCGTCCGGAAGGGACGTTTTATCATCAATAATTAAAATTAATTACGTGAACACATTCGAAGCCTTGGGTATTGAGGAAGGCTTACTCCATTCCATTAAGACATTAGGTTTTACCCAGCCCACCCCCATCCAGGAAAAAGCTATCCCTGTTTTATTGCAGGGAACCAAAGATTTTATCGGCCTTGCCCAAACAGGTACCGGTAAAACAGCAGCTTTTGGCTTGCCACTTTTACAGCTTATCGATAAAGAAGACCGCTTTCCCCAGGCACTGATCGTATGCCCTACCCGGGAACTATGTTTGCAAATAACCAGCGACCTGGATAAATTCAAAAGCAAGAAAGCAAATGTTATTGTAACTCCTGTATATGGAGGAACATCCATTTCCATGCAGATAAGGGATCTGAAAAAAGGAACCCATGTGGTGGTGGCCACTCCCGGCCGACTGATAGATCTGATAGAAAGAAAGGCAATCAACCTGGAAAAGATTCATTATGTAGTACTCGATGAGGCAGATGAAATGCTGAACATGGGTTTTAAAGAAGACATTGAATTTATCTTAAAAAATACACCTAACCGGCAAAGTACCTGGCTTTTCAGTGCCACTATGCCTGCAGAAATAAGACAGGTAAGCAAAAGGTATATGGACAAGCCTTTTGAAATCACTATTGGCAAAACAAATGAAGGCGCAGCAAATATCGACCACCAGTATTATGCCACCCAGCATCATAACCGGTATGAAGTATTGAAACGTATCATTGATTTTAATCCCGGTATTTACGGTATCGTGTTTGCCCGCACCAAGGCAGATACACAGGATATTGCAGAAAGGCTGACCAGGGAAGGATATGATATTGATGCCATACATGGTGACCTTACACAGCAGCAGCGGGATAAAGTGATGGGGCTCTTCCGGGATAAAAGTGTAAAATTATTGGCTGCAACAGATGTGGCGGCACGGGGTATTGATGTATCAGGGATCACCCATGTTATCAATTATGAATTGCCGGATGATGTGGAAGTATATACACACCGCAGCGGCCGAACAGGACGTGCCGGTAACAGTGGTATTTCTGTTTCTATCGTTACACCCAAAGAAACATACAGGCTGCGCCAGATAGAACGGCTGGTAAATACCAGGGTGCATAAAATGGATATCCCAACAGGTAAAGATGTTTGCCGCAAACAATTCTTTCATTTCATTGATAAAATGCTGCAGGCAGATATCAGTCACGGACAATATGAAACATACCTTCCCACATTAAGAGAGAAATTTGGTGATATTGACAAAGAAGAAATATTGACAAGGGTGGCTGCATTGGAATTTGACCGTTTCCTGAAATACTATGAAAATGCGGCAGACCTGAATTTGAGAGGCGACGACAGACGCGGAGACAAAAGAGGTGACCGACCAGACAGGGGCGCACCAAGGGAAAGGGACCGGGATACTAAAGGAAGAACATTTGGTGGTGGTGGAAATTACCAACGGTTGTTTGTTAATCTCGGTACCAAAGATGGTTTCTACAAAGCAAGTTTTTTACAGTTTATCCTGGATATGAGCGATTTGAAAAAAGAGGTATTGGGTAGAATTGATATGAAAGAAATGACCAGCTGGATAGAAATAGAACCATCCGCAGGTAAGAAAATGATAAAAGCCATTGATGGTAAAAACTACCGCGGCCGTAAGATCCGCATGAACGATGCAGAGTCAGGCGGCGGAAGAAAATAAATATTTTTTCTAAAAGATTTGATTTACTGAACAAGAAAACTATATTTGTTAAACAATGACAGCAACAAGAACATATTTCGGTTTTTATTTTTATTACTTCTTTTTTAGTAAGAAGCCGGGAATGCTTTTGTTGAAAACAAACTAAGAACAACTAAAAATCAACATAGAGAATCCCGGCCAGTTTGGTCGGGATTTTTTTTGCCCTCTAAATATCCCTTATAAGGGAGACTTGAGAGTCTGATAGTGTAAATATTTAATAATAGCAGAAACCCAACCCTGTTTTATGGCGAAGTTATTTAATAAGAAAGATGCGTTGAAAAGCGAGGTTAGTACGCAGGTGTCCTCCTCTTTTGGGGGAGGTCAGGAAGGGGCCGGGGGGCGGAGGGGATATTGTGTAGCTATCCAAGGCTACGAAGGCAGTTTTCACCAGCTGGCTGCTCAGCTTTTTTTTGGAAAGAAAGTGGAGGTGATTACCTGTGCCACATTTCGGGACTTGGTAAAAATTGCATCCAGTAAAAAAGAAAGTGACGGAGGGGTGATGGCGATCGAGAACTCTATTGCAGGAAGTATTTTACCTAATTATAACCTGTTGCAAAAAAATAATCTGACCATTATCGGTGAAATTTATTTGCAGATCAGGCAAAACCTGCTGGTAAACCCCGGGGTAAAACTGGATGACATCCGGGAAGTTCATTCACATACGATGGCGCTGCAGCAGTGTTATGGATTTTTGGATAAGTATAAATGGAAACTCGTGGAAACAGATGACACGGCTTTAAGTGCAAAACATATTCACCAGCATAAAAGCAAACATGTGGCTGCTATTGCCAGTAAATTGGCTGCAGAATTATATAAGCTGGAAGTACTGGCCCCGAATATTCATACTATGAAAAATAATTACACCCGTTTCCTGGTATTGCAAAGGGAGGAAGCAGCCATACAGGTGAAAGATGCGGATAAAGCCTCTGTGAATTTTCATACCGATCATTCAAAAGGCAGCCTGGCCAAAGTGCTGACAAAGATCGCTGAAGCCGGTATCAATCTGAGTAAGTTGCAAAGTTTTCCAATACCGGGCAGTGATTTTAAATACAGTTTTCATGCTGACATGGAATTTGATTCGGCGGAGCAATTTAATAACGTAATAAAAATAATACAGCCATTGACAGCCTCGCTTAAAGTGTATGGTGTGTATAAAAGGGGAGTGTGGAAATGAGGGAATGTGCCAACGGAAAGTACAGAGCCTGTAACCCTGAAAGGGTTAAATATGAATAATCCCGATGCAACCGGGGAAAAGAAAACGGCGAATGTATTCCGAACCCTGAAAGGGTTAAATATGAATAGGGTTAAATATGAATAGAATGAAAACAAGTAAAAGATTAGAAGGTATCGGTGAATATTATTTTTCGCAGAAGCTGCGGGAGATAGAATTATTGAATAAGGATGGGAAGAATATTATCAACCTGGGTATTGGCAGTCCGGATATGCCCCCGCACCCCAATGTGATAAAAGTATTGCAGGAAGAAAGTGCAAAGCCGAATGTACATGCATACCAGTCATATAAAGGCTCACCGGTATTGAGAAAAGCCATTAGCGACTGGTATAAAAATTGGTATAATACAGTATTGAATCCTGATTCAGAAATATTGCCATTGATAGGAAGTAAGGAAGGTATCATGCATATCTGTATGACGTATCTGGATAAAGGAGATGAAGTGCTGGTGCCTGATCCGGGCTATCCTGCATATCTAAGTGCGGTGAAATTGGCTGGGGGAAAATGTGTGGCATACAAATTAAAAGCAAAGAATAAATATGAACCGGATTTCAACAGGCTGACAGAACGGAAGCTGAAAAAAGTAAAACTCATGTTTGTCAACTATCCGCAGATGCCAACCGGCCAGTTGCCTGCCAGGGAATTATTTGAAAAGCTGGTGGCTTTTGGTAAAGCGAATGATATTCTCATCATTCATGATAATCCCTATTCATTTATCCTGAATGAAGCGCCAATGAGTTTACTAAGCATTGAAGGCGCCAAAGATTGTGTGATAGAACTGAATTCATTAAGCAAAAGCCATAATATGGCCGGCTGGCGGGTGGGAACCCTTTGCGGGGCAGCGGAAAGAATAGAAGAAGTGCTGCGGTTTAAAAGTAATATGGATAGTGGTATGTTTTTACCGGTGCAATTGGCAGCCGCAAAAGCATTAACCTTGGGAAAAGAATGGCACGATGAAGTGAATGCGGTGTACCGGAAAAGAAGAGAAAAAGTATTTGAGTTACTTGGTCTGCTCGGTTGTAGCTTTTCAAGGGAACAGGCAGGCATGTTTGTATGGGCGCAGGCTCCCCCAAACCTCCCGTCAAAAGGGGACAGGCTCTCCAGGGAGGAGCTTAAGAAACATCCTCTTGGAAGAGGGGGCGAATTGAGTGATGAAGTACTGTATGGCTCAGGTGTTTTCATAACACCCGGAGGCATCTTCGGAAGTGCCGGGAAAAAGTATATAAGAGTGAGTTTATGCAGCCCGGAAGAAAAATTTGAAGAAGCCATAGAAAGAATCACCCCCCCAAAATCTAAAATCTAAAATGGTGCGAAAACGAATTTGTATAGTAGGTGTCGGTCTCATCGGTGGTTCATTGGCCATTCAATTACATGAGAAGAAACTGTCTTCCAGGCTTATTGGAGTGGATGCCAATCCCGAACATGCATTACAGGCAATGGAACTGGAACTGGTGGATGAGATACTCCCGCTCGAAGAAGCCATTGCACAATCAGAAGTGATTGTGCTGGCTATTCCGGTAGACAGGCTGGTGGATTTGTTGCCGGTGCTGATGGATAAAATTGACCGGCAAATTGTAGTGGATCTTGGTTCCACCAAGTCGCAACTGATCACCGTTATAAAAAACCATCCCAAAAGGGGGAGATATGTAGCCACGCATCCGATGTGGGGAACCGAATACAGCGGTCCGCAGGCGGCAGTGCGTGGCGCCTATGAAAACAAGGCAGTGATCATTTGTAATGCGGAAGAAAGTGATGCAGATGCGCTGGAATGGGTGAAAGGTATGTATACAAAGATTGGCATGCGGTTGCTTGAAATGGAAGCCAATGCCCATGACCTGCATGCGGCTTATGTAAGTCATATTTCACATATCACTTCCTTTGCATTGGCGAATACGGTACTGGAAAAAGAAAAAGAAGATAATGCCATTTTTGAACTGGCCAGTGCGGGTTTTGAAAGTACAGTACGGTTGGCTAAAAGCAACCCGGCCATGTGGGTGCCTATCTTTATGCAGAACAGGGAAAATGTACTGGATGTATTGAAAGAGCATATAGCGCAGTTGTCGAGGTTTAAAGAAAGTATTGAAAAGGAAGACAGTGAATACTTGCTGCGGTTGATTGAAGAGGCGAATAAGATAAGGCGGATAATAAAGTAGTCCCTGTTCCCGTGCACAGCATCCTGCGGAAAGGGAGACGTAGACCGGTAATTCATTATTTAACACCGGAATTGTTGAAGGAAAATAAAATTAAAAAACCTGGTAGTGTCTCAGTTTGAAAAAAAATGACCCACAGTATGTCATAGAACAGATAGAAATACACACATAGAAAAGCCTATGTGTGTATTTCTATGATAACTTCTTTTCTATCCCGGATGGCCCTATCGTGTGGACACATTTTTTTGAACACGGAATGGACGGGTACGAAGGA
>JANOEQ010000040.1:0-76831 GCA_031441485.1 Chitinophagaceae bacterium | reverse complement strand
TGTGAAAGCCTTAAAAGGAGAAAAGATTGAAGAAACTGATGATTTTGAGAAAGAGGTTGAACTGTTAAAAAAAGATCTTAAAAAAATAGAAAAGAAAATTGACATTCCGGAAATTTTTAAAAAATCCTTTTTGCCTTTAATAAATGCTATAGAAAATAGACTCACAAAACTTGATGACTTTTTCTTTAAGAACTCGCTAAATAAAACTATGAGGGATGTTAATGGTAATGATTATGATGTTAACCGGTTAAATGAGTACAAAGATATTTCACAGTTTGATGGGCTAATTATATCCTTTACTTATAACCATATTGACTTAAAAACAAAAGGGAATAATATTAATTACCAAAGTATTATTCACATTCAATTCAATAGAGATGCTTATCAGGTTATTGTTAACCCTGCTAATAAAACAATAACCAAATCTTACAAACAGCTTTTATCAAAAGAAGAAATCGAGGAGATTTCTGGTATAGTTGCAAAAACCGAACTATCTTTTATTAAAAGCAACTCCTGAGTGTATAAGTGGAACGTACTGGGTTCGAACCAGTGACCCCTACTCTGTCAAAGTAGTGCTCTGAACCAACTGAGCTAACGTTCCGGGATGGCAAAAATAACTGATTTCCGGATTCTTTCACCTCTGCAACTTTTCTCCTATTGCCCTCCTGTCCGCTACAGAGAGCAAAGAGATACTGGGCAGCATATCTGAAAAACATCTGCTTAAACCGGTATAATAAATCTGGTGACAAAATAACTGGTATTGAACCCAAGGGCAGGCCCTTGATCCAAGAAGCCACCCGCATGATCCACTCCGGAGCAAGCCCCGGGGAATTTTAAGATTAAAAAATACCCTTTTTTTGGTATTGGTATTGTTTGCATTATCACTTACTTTACAATCATAAAGGGATTGCCGCTATTTTAGCCGGTTCCATTTTTAGTATGTTACCCTGTCGAAAATTAAAAGACTGTAAATATCTTAATCCCTTTTCCTGTGAAATACACCAAAGCGGCCATTTGATTGCATATTTTAATTAACCTGAACTCATTAACCAATAAAACCATCCTTATGTGGAAATACACTCAACTAAGCGAAACATTATCCGGCCTTTACTACAGGACCAAAGACATATCTGTACTTCTTCAAAGTGCAGGGTTTCAGCTTGCAAAGTTTGATCTGGACGGAGCGGCCAATGTGGTGTGGACACTGGCAATAAGGACCATTGAGGACATGAATCAAATACCCAAATTGGTGGATGCTGCTCTTAAAGATTACCCGGACAACCCGATCTTACTGGATTATAAAAATAACAGCGCCACCATTCGCAAAAGTGTTTATGCCGGCAATGAGCCCGTATGGAAAGATGATGGTGACACACTACTGCAAATACAGGAAAAGATCACCGGCGGTCAAAGTACCTTATTGCCCATTAGTTTTCTGGAAATGGGTATGATAAAAGCCAATTCAGTAGCCAGGGTAATAACACCGGAAGGGCTTGGTTCAGGCTTCTTAATAAGCCCCGACAGTTTATTCCTTACCAATAACCATGTCTTAGACAGTAAAGAACTGGCTTTAAAAAGCCAGGTACAATTTAATTACCAGAAAACATTGAAAGGTCTGGCTGCATTTGATGAAAAGCTGGATGTGGATCCTTCCGTTTTTGAAACATCTGCAGCAGATGACTGGAGTGTTGTAAAAATAAAAGGTGACCCGGCAAAAAAGTATGGCTACATAAAGCTGGGCACCCCTATTATCAGAAAAGATGATTTTGTCAATATTATCCAGCATCCGGGAGGTGAATTCAAGCAGATAGGTATGTATCATAATATAGTCACTTCTGCAGATGCCGGCAGAGTTCAATACCTTACAGACACAATGCCCGGCTCATCCGGCTCACCTGTGTTTAATTCAGACTGGGATGTGGTGGCACTGCATCATAGCGGTGGATTTTTTCCCGAGCCCGGAACTAAGAATAACGTTCTCCGTAATGAGGGGATCAATATCAATAAAATAAGGGAAGCTTTACTTGCAAAAGGATTTAATTTATGATGACACATTTAACCAAAGATTCTTTTAATAAGCTATGGCAAACAGTTGCCGGATTATATTCCACACAGAATACCATCCAGGCTTTTATGCAAAAAGCAGGGTTCAGCTGGCAAAAGGTGGAATTGCTGGGTACTGGTGAAAATATGGTCTATTCACTGATCAGCTTTGCAGAAAAAGAAAACCGTGTCAGGGAAATTGCAGACGCCGCCCTCACCGATTACCCGGGCACCCAGGCACTGCTGGAAATACTGGCCGCACTGGATGATAAGTCTGCGTTCCTTCCTGAGATCAGTGTGACAGGTCTTGCAAACCCGGTGGCCGGCGAACCGGTAAAAGTTTTTTTAATATACGACCGCGAGGATGACAAAATAACGGCTGAATTGAAAACGCATTTAAGTCCGCTGGTAAAATTTACCAGGAGTATAAGCGTTTTCGACATGCACCTCGGTGTAGCCGGTGGGATCAATCAAAAAGAAGTGGATGATAAAGAACTGAAAGATGCACAGATCGTACTTCTTTTACTTACACCTGCATTTATCGGTAATGACAACAACGACTGTGACCGGCTTACATTCAATGCACTTCAGATGAAGAAAAGAGTGATACCCGTATTACTGGAACCTTGTATGTGGGACAGGATATCCATGCTGGAAAGCATTGTTCCATTACCCCGCAATAAAACTTTTGTAAAGAATTGGAAAAATAAAGACGAAGCACTGCTTGAAATAGCCAATGGAGTAGACCAGGTGGCCCAGGCCATAAAAAAATGAAAGCACAGCACCTACTATGCCACTAACTGACAATGACTGGAATGCCTTTTTAAAGGAACTTAAATGCGGGCAATGCTGTCTTTTGCTGGGACCTGGGATCAAATGCATAATCGATGAGGCTGATAACACAAAAGAGTATTCCGTACTGGACAAATTCTCGGGTTTTATTAAGCAACTTCTGGACAATCATGCCATTCCTTATAATAAAGAACAAAACGACTTTTACTATTTAGCTCACCGGTACATCAGTACCCAATACCCCAGGCAGGAATCGAAATTTGAAACTGAGATCGAAGACTTCAGAAATTCGCTGTCACAAATACAACCACCATTTTTTCAAAAGATTGCCCGATTTCCTTTCAGCTCCATTGTAAACCTCGTGCCTGACAATTTTTTAGCCACGCAATTATCCCAGGTCGGATATGAGTTTGTGGAAGAGTATTATGATTATAATGTGACCCGCAATTTTGATATTACACCCGAAATGCAACTGGTGTTTAATTTATTCGGTTCTTTTGAAAACCCTGATTCTGTTGCGGTAACAGAACAAAAACACCTGAACCTGCTTAAAAACCTGGTGGCCGGAAAACCGGCTATCTCCGATAAGATCATCAACCGTTTCAAAGACGAAAAAAAATCATTCCTTTTCCTGGGCTTTAATTTCAATGACTGGCATTTCCGGCTGGTACTGGATGCTTTAAATATACCTAAGCCGAATAATTTTTCGTTCAGCCCGCAAATTGGAAGAGAGGACGTCATCGGCTTTCTTACCGGAGAGTTTTATTCGGAAACAGTAGGATTAAAACTGGTTGACCAGACAACGGATGAATTTATAGATGAACTGGCCACCAGGTACCAGCAATTATACGGAGACTTTAACCGTAAACTTAAAGTGGTGCTTGATTATCATTCCGATGACAGTGCCCAGTTTAAAGAATTTCTGGAAGCCATGGAAATCAGCAATATTGCAAAACGTATTGAAATCTGGCATAAAGGGAAACTGCAGGGAGGTGATAATGCTAATGCAGTAGATGAGCAATTAAAGGAAGCAGAAGTATATATTCCTTTTCTCAGCAACCCATTTTTTAAAGATCCTGCTTCAAGAACCCGTGTAGAGCAGGCCTTAAATGACAATACAAAAAAAGTGATACTGGTGCATACCAACTTCTGCGCTTTTGAAAAGATTTTACCGGTAAAAAAGGCCCTGATAGTGCTGCCGAGAAATAGTGTGCCGCTGTCCTCAAAAACCGGTGCCGATCTGTCGCAGGTTTGCAATGAAGCTGTTCGTATTATAAATTGTGTGGTAAGATGAGCCAGCAAAAAAAAATAATAGCCGACAGGTACCCGGGGCCAAAGCCTTTTGAAGAAAACGAAAGGGATCTTTTTTTCGGCCGTTCGCTGGAAACAGAAGCCCTTTTTGAATCGGTATCGGTGCATAAGGTTTTTGTACTGCATGCAGAATCCGGGCTGGGCAAATCCTCTCTGATAGCTGCGGGACTGATACCACGGCTGAGAACGGGAAAATTCATGCCGGTGCTTATCCGGTTTAAAGACCGCAAAACATCACCTGGCCGTACCATCATCGAAGCCATCCATGAATCGCTGAAGAGAAAAAGGATGGAAGAAGATGTTCCTGTTGCTATCAATCCCGAAGAAGATCATGATGTCTGGAAATTGATAAAGAAGATCAATTCAATGGATATTATTCCAATCCTGATCTTTGATCAGTTTGAAGAGTTCAATTATTTCACCGATGCCATCAAAAAAGAAACGATCCGTATCTTATCAGAGCTGGTGGCTTTAAGGGTGCCGGACTATATACGAAAAGAATATGCGGCCGACAGATCATCACTGCCGGAGGGATGGTATGCACAACCGGAATTGAAAATAATGTTCAGCATCCGTACAGACCGTATTGGTGTGATGGAAGAATTTGCAGATGCCATTCCTGAAACACGTACCAACCGGTATGAACTGACCCCGCTGATGGCCGACCAGGGAGAGCAGGTGGTTATATTACCCGCTGCCATGGATGCTACAGAAGATATCCAGTTCAATTGTCAGCCTTTTCAGTACGAGCCCAAACTGATAAACACTATATTAGAAATAGTAAAACGTAAAAACAATACGATCGACACCACCCAATTACAGATCATTTGCCTGGAGATACAGGAACGGGTGAAAACGAAAATTGCTTCTTCAACCGGTATGGTAATGGTAACAGAAGAAGAACTCGGGGGAAGAAAGGGCCTGGAAGACCTGGTGAAAAATTTTTACACCAAGCAACTGGACAAAATTTCGCAAAACCATGATATCAACCCGGGAGAATATCTTGCCATCCGTATCCTGCTGGAAAAAAAGCTGATCGTACAGCGAAAAAAAGACCGGCTCAGCGAAGAATCGATCTTTCAGCATTTCCGGAACAAAGAAATAAAAGAAGAAAGGATAAAACCACTGCTGGATGAATTATTAACGCTGCGGCTGATTCGGGGACTTGATTTCGAAGCATCCACTTTCTATGAAATAGCACATGATACGTTGATAGACCCGATATTGCTGGAAATGCAGAACAGGGAAATGGCCGAAAAACTGGAAAAAGAAAAAAAACAGGCGGATGAATTGGCCAGGGAGCAGGCTGAAAAACTCCGGAAACAACGGTTGGAAACAGCCAAAGAAGTGGAACTGCGGAAAAAAGCCATAGAGGCTGAATTACATGCCAAAGAGGAAGAAGGAAAAGCAAAAGAAGCGGAACTGAAAGCCAGGGAAGCGGAAAAAAAAGCGACCGCAGCTGCCGAAGAATTGAAAGTAAGCCTGGATAAGCTGAGAGAAAGCACCCGGAAACAAAAAAGGATGCAACGGGTAATCTCAATCGCTGTTGTATTGTTTTTCCTGGTTGGTGTATTTCTTCTTTATTATATGCTCCAGGGCATCAACAGTAAGAAGCAGATCCAGGTATTGACAGCGTATAAATTGCTTATAACAGGCGACAGCGCCTATAATGCCTATAACCATAGAATTGCAGCCACCAATTATTTTAATGCAGCAAAATCAGGCAGCGATGAAGCAGAAAAGAGAATAGATTCACTCATATTTTCACCGGTAGCCTGGCCAGACAGTAATTCTTCCCGGGAATTTTTAACCTCTTTGAAAACAAATATCGCTTATACACCTGATCATAAGCTCTGTATTGTGACAGATAATAATAAAAGAGGTACTGTATGGGATTTAAGCCAAACTGATCCACGTACTGCTTTGAGCATTCCGGATGTAAATCTTCCTCTTTTTTCAACAGCCAATAATTTCCTGCAGTATTTCGGTTCAGATTCCACTCCCAGGATACTTAATTTGAAAACAAAAAAACCACTGTCCCTTATACCTGCAAATTTTAAAACAAACAAACCGATCAAAGTGGCAGACCCGGAATATGCCATTGTCTATAACTATAGCAAACTGGCATATTACCTCAGCGATAATCATCTTATCATTAACGAAAAGGATGGCTTTCCTTATATCATATCGATGAAGGATACCGGCAGTAATGCCTATTATGAAAAATTGGCCGATTTTATCCCGGCAAACCCCGCCGATATTTGCCTGGTAAAGAATGCTTATGAATCCCTGCCGGTGTATCCGTCAGATGTGGAAAATCCTATACAGGGGTCTTACAGGATCTCTGCCGATGGCAGGTTCTTTTCCTCCCTGAATTCCGTCACCCGAAAACTCTTCATATACGACATAGAAAAAAAATCACAGGTCTTATATTTTAAAGACGTAATGCAATTTGAATTTCATCCTGATCATGGAAAAACATTGTTTTGCATATCGGATATCCATGGCAACCTGTTCCTGGGAGATTCTGCTATGAACTACAATATCATTTCTGCGGGGAAAGGCAACAAAAGCCTGTTCAGGCATTTTCGGTTTTCTGATAACGGGGAAAAATTATTGCTGATCGGTAAAGGAAGTTACTATTTTAATTACAGCTATAATTTCAAAGACTCCATATTGTCGCCGGTGTCTGTTACCGGTTATGGCAGCAGCAAGTCGCCTGGACAGCGTGCTATGAGCAATGGCGACATTTTCATTACCACCCCGGACTACCGTGACTTTTTTATCTCTAACATTACAAATGGCAAAGTCATTCAAACCAGCATAAGTGATATCAATAATTGCGTAGTGGACAGACAAACACAGCGGGTTTATTTTACGGATAAAAACAAACAACTCCACATCATCAACAGCCTGGATATGACAGAACTCGGTACTATGGACAGTGTGAATGCAAAGCAGCTTTTCTTTGATCTTGCAGTAAAAAAACTTTTTTACAACGACAGCCTGACAAATGCTGTAATAGCAATCGATATCAGTTCAGGGCAGAAAAAAAGTATCGCTTTTACCACTGGCAGGATCAGTGGTGCAGCGAATGGTTTGCTCGAACTTACATTTACAAAAGCGGGCTATTCCACAGGCACCTGTTGCCTTATATCACCGGAGAAGCTGGCATTGGCAGGCGAAGAAAAAACAGACTACCTGAGAAAATTGTTTTCGATTAAAGATGTGCGTCCAGGTAAGTAAAAAGCAAAGAAATGATCTGGAATAGTTGCTGGCGGATGAATTTAATTTTCCCTTCCATGCAACTTTCCTACTTTTACCCTGTCATTTATTACAGATGCAGAAATACCAGGTGACCATACAGTTTGACATGAGTGATGATTTTATGGATTTGGTGCCACCACACCGCACCTACATCAATTTTCTCATCAACAAAGGAACGATCGATCATTACGCAGTGAGCATGGAAACCCAACGCTCCTGGATCACCCTGAATGCTGAAGACAAAAAAGAAGTGGAAAATATTCTGAAAAAATCCCCCCTCTTCAAATTCTGGAACTATGAGATAGATGAACTATTTGTACTCGACGGCCAGCATTACCGCTTACCAGAAGTAAACCCGAACTAATCGCCCAGCCTTTCAGGCATCTTTACCCCCTTATATAATATAGCATTAGAGACCACTATCATCTATTATCTATCATCTCTTAGTTATTCCCGCCCATTTCGGTTTTTGTTTCATCACCTTCTTATACACAGGACAAGTCTCTGCATGAGCTCCCGGCAAATAACCGGCACTCATTAAAAATTCATTTACGATCTCACCGCCGGTAAATCGGAATGTTTGTTTAAAAATTTTCACCCATTCTTCCTTTGTTTTTGGATGATGGTTGTCTAACCAGTTTTTAAAGGAGCCCACTTCTTTCTGGATTACTTTAATACATTGGGCATTATGAACAGCAGCTTCAATCTTCAGCCGGTTGCGGATTATTCCGGCATCCTGCATTAATTTCTCTTTCTTTTTATCAGTGTACCGGGCCACTTTATCTATGTTGAAATCATCGAATGCTTTAAAGAAATTGTCCTTTTTTTTCAGGATAGTCTCCCAGCTAAGGCCAGCCTGGTTTATTTCCAGTACCAGCCGCGCAAAAAGCCCGTTATCATCTGCAATAGGAAAGCCGTATTCATGATCATGATAATACCGGTGAACAGTGTCTTTTCCGGCATTTTGCACAAATTCGCAGTAAGTCGTTGCCATACAATCAATTTTAGCCGAAAATAGGCTAAAAATATTTTGTCTGAAGAGCCATTCACCCCTATCTTTGCCGTCCCGAAAAAGGGAGTTTAGCTCAGCTGGTTCAGAGCATCTGCCTTACAAGCAGAGGGTCGGCGGTTCGAACCCGTCAACTCCCACAGGTGAAACCTCTAAGATTCTTTTGCAACAAGTGTTTTAGAGGTTTTTACGTTTACTGGGTTAGTCAAAAATATCTGAAATCAGCCCAAAAGTCATTCTACTTGCAAATTAATAGAGGCCCAAGTCACTGGATTTGACCGAGATTATTCTGACTTTAATACTTGTTCCTCTGTCCGTATCAGAAATTTTCATTGTCATGTATGAATTAGGCTTCAGTAATTGAAAATTTACATCATGATTTTTCCAGACTTCCTCATTCTTTTAAATATATGTTAACCGAACCTTAGCATTGTCAATTAAGTAATTAGTATTGTTAGTTACTGTAACTTCCAAATCATAAATACCGGCAAGTTCATTATACTTATACTTATTTGTTTCGACAGGCACATAGTCGTTAATATTTTTTTTAATTTTAGTTTCATCATCCTCAACCTGAATAGTTTCTTTCTCCCTGTCAATTTTTGTATATAAATAATATCCAGCCAACCCAAGAACAATTAAAACTCCAAGAATTATTAGCCCTCATCCTGAAGATTTCTTTTTTTCTACTATAATCTGTTGAACAGGGTTTGGCTTTGGGGCAATACTACTTAGTGGGGCAACTTTTGTAACAGGATCAGCAACTGAATCTGGTGCAAATTTTAAAGCGGCAATTTTAAATTGCTCATCACTAATAAATGCAGGGCTTTGTTCAAAATCATGTACTAATTCCTGAGATAAGTATATTCTTCCGTTATCATGTTTTACAGCATACTGGAAATTGCTATTCGTTACGCTTTTATCGTAACTGCCAATGGTGGGGCTAAATTCTCGAAGTCGATTGAGTATTTGAATGATAACTTGCTTCTTTTCGTCAAGTGGTTGCATTTTGGAAGATTTGGATAATAGGTAAAAATATAAATTTTTAGAGTCCATACGAGCATTAAACTCCTCCAAATAGCTTTTTCTTTTCCGTATTTTGCATTAAGTCACCCATTTCACGCCTCATGCGCTCCACACCTTTAAAAGTGCAGCGAGGATTAGATAAAGCAGTAGATTTATGTTACAGATCACAGTCATTTACAAATGAAACTAAAAGAATTGAATTTCCTATTTTCGTTGCATGATAAATAAACTGCTTCCTCTTTCCTTAACTGAGTAAGATCATTCTTACCCAATCATCATTATCGATAATAATGAACATAGATCATCGAGAAACTATATTTTTAGGAAGATCACCGATATGTACGATTTTTATAGGGGTTTTCTCTTAAGCGGTTAGAGCTGACTCACATAACACACAGAAAAAGAGCAATGTATATAATATCTCAATTATTTTTTTTGATGTATATATTTATATATATTTAAGTTTTTGCAAGCTTCAACCAAAACTAATGTCACCAACAGGTAAACATAACAATCAAATTACAGTACGCTACCAGGTTTTTGTGAGCTCTACTTTTAAAGACTTAATTGAGGAGCGCAGAGAAGTTGTTGAAACCGTCTTGGAAAAATTTCATTTCCCTATTGGCATGGAACTATTTCATGCAGATGACCTAGAACAATGGAAAGTTATAAAAAATACAATCGATAATAGTGATATTTATGTTTTATTAATTGGACATCGATACGGGTCAATAACTAAAAAAGGAAAAAAAATTAGTTACACAGAAAAAGAATTTGATTATGCTCTTCGGAGAAGGCGTGAAGGCAATTTAAAGATGCTTTGTTTTATAAGAAATAGAAGTGTCGAGTTAGTCCCTGATAGGATTGAGACAGACCCATCATCGGTAGAGAAGTTGAGCTCTTTTATTGATAAGGTACAATCCAGTAACCTATATGTCAAATTTTGGTCTACTAAAGAAGAACTTGCAAAACAAATAGCGGTGTCATTACCAGTTTCTGTAGAAAATTTAGATGCAAAATCTGATGGTAAAACTGCCGGGTGGATCAAACGTAGTTTATCAGAAAGTCAACTTCACACACTTAATCGACTTGAACAGATAAAAAGGATATTCTATGTTATTTCAAGAAATGTAGAGGCAGTAAATGATGATTTGGAAATATATACTATAGACAAAACCGGAAGTTGTGTTATTGAAAGAAGGCGTACCCAATATTGCAATTCCATTCATACACATAGTTATATACAATATATTTCTGATAAAGAATCCCCAAATTCCCGAATTGAGGATATTATTGAGTTAGAGACTGGCAAAACTTTTGAGCATTTGGTTTATAAAAATGAGAAAGCAACACTTGGTTTTTTTATTTTGTTTGATCGGCAAATAAATATTGGAGAAACTATTAAATATAGATTTAAGGCTTATATCGAAAATTATTTATCTGACCTAATTGACAAAGGCCAGGGCATTGTCGAATTTCAGCCCTTTTCAAAAATATCCTTTTCAAATAAAAAAGATATTTTCATTTTCCCGGATATCCCCATTTTTAAAAAGCTTTCAGTTATGCTCATTCAAAAAAAAGCTGGAGAGTTTTTAAATCAAAAAGTTAAATACAAGGTTGTTAACAATAACAAAGTTTTCACTATTGAATATGGTCAGATTGATCCGGGGGCCATTATAAAGGTTTCTTTTAAATTATAATAAAAGTTTAGATTTTGACGTTTTAATACTGGCATACTTATTGAAAATGTAGTAAAGTAACTATTGGCATTTAGTAATATAACTATTGACATTTCAATGACTTAACTAATGTTAATAAACTTGGTATTATTAAATAAAAAAGTTATTTTAGATTTGCAACTTAAATTACATTAACCACAAAAAAAGAAATTTCTATGAAATGGTCAGAAAACAAAGGAAGCGGCACTTCATAATTTACTATACAAGTTACTATGCAAGCCCAGTGAATGATTTGCTTCCATAGATGCCGTACCTATCGAAAATTTATCAGAAAAAATTTGATGTATCGCTTACCCCTCTGAAAGAGAGGTAAGCGTTTTTATATGGCTTGAAATAAGTGTTTTGCATTAATAGTATATTTTTTGAAAATTCTATTAAGGATTAGTACTTAGAATTTACTTTCTGAATAAGCCTTTAAAATTATGCTAAGGCATAAATAACAGTTTCAAAAAAGTTCAATAGGAAAAGTTAGTTCAGTAAAAATCTGCCGTTTTATCCAACAGGCGGCTCCCACAATTCAATCTTATTCCCCTCCGGGTCCAGTATCCAGCCAAATTTTCCATACTCTTCATCCATTGGTTCACCCACTATTTCCACCCCCTCCTTTTTTAATAACTCCAGCAGGGCAAAAAGATCTTTCACTATAAAATTCACCATCACCTGTTTATTACCCGGTGCAAAATAATCACTGCTCTCTTTAAAAAAAGAAAAAACATTATACCCCGCTTTCTTACTTCCATCCATATTAAAAAATTGCCAATCGGTATAGGTATTGCCGTTAAAGGAAATACCAAGATGCTTTTCATACCAGGCCGCCTGGGCCTTTGGGTCCTTCGCTTTTATAAAAGAGCCACCCAAACCAATTACTTTTCCCATACAATTTTTTACTTAAAAGTACAAAAACAAAAATGTATTTTTGCCCCTTAATGAACCTGCTCAAAGATTTTACGGAAACAAACACAAGGGAAGGTACGGATGTGCTTACCATGACCGATGATCCCTGTCACCTGCTGGTATGGAATGACGAAGTGAATACTTTTGAATGGGTAATAGAAACCCTGATGGAAGTATGCGGCCATTCGCATGAGCAGGCCGAACAATGCGCTTACATTATTCACTTCCATGGCAAGTATGCCGTTAAGAACGGCAACTACGATGATCTGAAACCTTTCTGTGATGCAATAACAGAAAGAGGTATCAATGCCACTATTGAAATAACCACTCACTAAAAGTAAACTCTTATTTTCCGGAATTTCTTCCTCCTTTTTGCCTTTATTTTTTCCACATTCCTGCACTGATAGTAAAAATACCGGGGTCGTGTTCTTATATATACATATATTGTTACGCACTTTTTTACTATCACCAAAAACACTTTTTATGCTTGCAAAAATTTCCTTCTTATTACTGCTCTGCATTTCTCTCACCAGTGTTACTACAGCACAGGTGGAACAGGTTCAGGAACAGGGCCCCGGAATCTCAAGAAGATTACAACATGAAATTGACATGACCAGAGACCCTGCACTTGGCTATGTTCCGAAAGAAAGATTGGTCAGCGCTTATGAGCAAAGACAATTACGCATCCGTAATGCAGCCGGCAGGGCTCCTTTATTTTCATGGGTGGAAAGAGGACCAAACAGCGATGCTGTTGGCCCCAGTAATGGTAATACAAGACCCGGCAATGGCAAAACCTCTGGGCGAATGAGAGCCATCTGGGAAGACCTCGGCGATGCCACAGGAAAAACAGTTTGGGTGGGCGGTATTGATGGGGGGCTCTGGAAAACCAATGATGTTACAGTGGCCACTCCCACATGGACACCCATCAACGATTTTTTTGGCAATCTTGCTGTAGCAAGCATTTGCCAGGATCCAACAGATGTCAATATAATGTATTTTGGTACTGGTGAAAAAGCAACAAATGCCGACGCTGTAAGAGGCGCCGGCTTGTGGAGCAGTTCTGACCATGGAGTTACCTGGGCACTGATGACAGGTTCAGAAAATTTCTGGAACGTAAGTAAAGTGGTTTGTGATGCAAGTGGCAACCTCTACGTGGGTTGTAATTCCCGGTCCAACAACCAGGGTATTCAGCGTTATACAAAATCAACTGGTGTCTGGACAAATATCACACCTTCCGGTCTGGATGCAAGGGTTCCTGATATTGAACTGAGCAGTACGGGCAGACTCCATATTGTTTGTGGATATTTTGATACTCCTGCAGGAAGTGCAGGGTATCGTTACACCGATAATCCGGCCACTGTTACCAGTGCCGGCTGGACATCGCCCGCGGTGTCTTTCACACCCGTAAATGTAAATGTGGACCTGGCCAGCAACGGAAATACGTTGTATGCACTGCCAGTCAATACCAGTTACCAGGTACCCACTATTTATAAATCAACTAACGGCGGCGCTAACTGGGCGGCCACCACCACCACTCCATCCTTTACAAGCGGACAAGGCTGGTACTGTATAGCCGTGGCCGTGGATCCCAATAATGCCAACAATGTAATTGTAGGAAGCCTTGATTGCTATAAGACCACCAATGGCGGAACCTCCTGGAGCAAAATTTCTGAATGGGTGGGTACTGCCGGCCAATACGTACATGCCGATCAGCAAATCATTACCTGGCGCAATAATAACCAGGTGCTGTTCGGAAGCGACGGAGGCATACATTATTCAGCCAATGGAGGCACTACCATTACAGATAAAAATACGGGCCTGCGTATTAAACAATTTTATGCAGTGGCCAACCACCCCACCTCTCTCAATTATTTTTTAGCCGGTGCGCAGGACAATGGAGTTCACCAGTTGAACAGCGCCGGTCTGGGTAATTCTGTGGAAGTAACAGGTGGTGATGGCGCCTTTGTACATATTGATCAGGACCAGCCGCAGTTTCAGTGGGGCTCTTATGTATATAACCAGTACAGAAGAAGCACGAACAGCGGTTCCAGCTGGACATCCGTCAACTTCTCCAGCAGTGCGGGACGCTTTATCAATCCCACTGATTATGATAACGTGAACAATATCATGTACTGCAGCGGCGCACAAAACGCTTTTGTAAGATGGAGCAATCCACAATCGGGTTCCACTTTCACTTCTGTAAGTATGACAGGATTAAATACCGGTACGGTGTCTGCGGTAAAAGTATCACCGTATACTAATCATACCGTATTCTTTGGCGGTGGCCGCAGCAGCGTGGTACCCACTTTACTAAAAGCAACCAATGCCAATGCCACTCCTGTATTTACCAATATCATCGGTGCCGGCATGCAGATCACCAGCGCCAATATCTCCTGTGTGGAATTAGGTACTACTGAACAAAACATAATTGTCGTATTCTCCAACTATGGTATTAATAATGTATGGGTAACTGCCGATGGCGGTACTACCTGGGCAGCCATTGACGGCAACCTGCCTGATATGCCGGTAAGATGGGCTATGTTTTATCCCGGTGATAATACCAAAGCCATCATTGCCACTGAAACAGGTGTTTGGCAAACAGAATTAATAAACGGCGCTTCCACTATTTGGGATCCTGAAACAGGTTTCCCCAATGTAAGAACCGATATGCTCCAGTACCGCAGCAGCGATGGTTTACTATCTGCTGCCACACATGGTCGTGGTTTATTTACCACTATTATAGGTGCGGCTCCTTCCTGCGGAACGGTTACAGGGTTAACATCATCTGCTGTCACCACCACTACAGCCACAGTTAGCTGGGCTGCATTAAGCGGTGCATTAAATTATGATGTGGATTATAAATTAGCCTCCTCCGGTACCTGGATAAATGCAGCCACTGCCACTGCATCCCTTTTTGTAAACCTGGGCGGCTTAACAGCAAACAGCTTATACGACTGGAGGGTGAGGGCCAATTGTACAGGCGCCACCGGCACTTATGCACAAGCGCAGTTTACCACTGCAGCAACTGCAACCTGCGGCACTGTAACAGGTTTAATTTCTTCGGCAGTTACAACTTCTGCTGCAACCGTAAGCTGGACAGCATTAAGCGGCGCCCTTAATTATGATGTGGATTATAAAACAAATGCATCTGGTATCTGGATCAATGCGGCAACAGCTACAACAGCTTTGTCTGTTAATCTGAGCGGCTTAACTGCAAGTACTTTATATGACTGGAGAGTAAGGGCCAATTGCACCGGTGCCACCGGAACTTATGCGCAAGCACAATTTACCACTGCGGCAGTGAATACATGTCCTAATGCATTAGATGTATCCACCAATGGCACAGCAGCAGGAGCAGCCACTATTCCATTTAATACGGATGTAAAAGGATTGATTAGTCCGAGCGGTGATAATGATTATTACAAATTTGTAATTACCACCGGAGGCACGGCTACTATTACATTGACAACCTTGCCTTTTGATTATGATATCCGCTTATACAGCAGTAACGGCACCACGCAACTTGCCATTTCACAAAATGGTGGTACCACCAGTGAAACAATCAGCCGCACCTATACGGCCGGTACTTATTATGTAAGGGTGTATGGGTATAACAATGCCAACAGTGCAACGATTTGCTATACACTCCGTGTGGCATTAGGAACAGCCACACTGCCTGATATGCCGGTGGTTAGTACTGATAAAATTAAAGTGGACTTATTCCCCAATCCTGCCAAACAAATACTGAATGTGTCAATGGCCGGATATAATGAACAGAAGATAATAGAAGTGTTTGACCTGAACGGGAAAAGGGTCATCACCGAAAATGTGACGCAGAATAATTCCACCTTAAAGATCGGCAAACTTGCTTCAGGTGTTTACCTGGTAAAAGTAAGTGCACCCGATGGAACTGTGCTGGGTCAGCATAAATTTGTAAAAGAATAACGGGTTTTTCTTTAAAAAGAGGCTGTCTTAAAGAGCAAATAAATCACGCAAGTAGCTACCGCGCAACGAATAATTTAACGGAGAATCAATTGTCACGGCTTTGCGGGAAAAGTAATTTCAAACGCTTTTGAGACAGCCTCTTTTAATTCCTAAAAGTTTAACCATAACTGCACATAAGAGCTAACACCTACCCTGTCTGTAAATTCATTGTCACACCGTTTTTTTTTTCCACATTGAGGTATCTTCAGTATAAAAACTAATGCCCGTTAGTTTAAAACTGTTATATTAGATAACTTAAAAATTTTCCACCTAAAATCAAAAAACACTTTATGAGAAAACTTTTACTGTTCATGCTGTCGTTTACATTGATGTATGCGGTTACAGCACAGGATTATTGGTCTTCACACACTGATGCAGGCAGTATAACTACTGACAAAGCTGTTGCAAGACTATCATTTCCCACTGCTTTCAAATTATTTGATCTGAATGTTGCCCCGCTAAGACAGGAATTATTTTCTGTCACCGGAAATCAGGCTTCCAGGCACTCCACGGTAATTTCCTTACCTGGTGCTGATGGCAGGATCGAACAATTTGAAGTAGTTGAAGCTTCCAATTTTGAACCGGCCCTGCAGGCTCAATTCCCCCACATCAGGGCATTCTCCGGCAGAGGTATTACGGACAGATCTGCTACTTTAAAATTGAGTATTTCCCCGCAAGGCATTCAAACAATGGTTTTCAGAACTGAAAAAGAAAATGAATTCATTGAAGCCTATTCCCGGGACCGCACTATTTACGCAGTGTTTAAATCACAAAGACAACCCGGCCAACTGCCATGGAGATGTTCTACTCCGGATAATGCATTAGCCACAGATTTAAATGCACAGGTTGCTGCAAGCGGTATTACCGGAAGATCAGGAGGTGATTTAAAAACCATGCGCCTGGCCCAATCCTGCAATGGTGAATATTCCAACTTTTTTGGAGCAACAAGTTCTGCACAGGTAGCGTTGGTGCTGGCTGCTTTTAATGCAACCCTTACCCGTTGCAATGGTGTTTATGAAAAAGACCTGGCATTGCACCTGAACCTTATTGCAAATACCACCAGTGTTATTTATTATAATCCCGCAACAGATCCTTATTCAACTACTTTAAGCCAGTGGAACGCACAACTGCAATCAACGCTGACCTCCATTATCGGGGAGGCCAATTATGATATCGGTCACATGTTCGGAGCTACTGGTGGCGGTGGAAACGCTGGTTGTATAGGTTGCGTTTGTGTGAACGGTTCCAAAGGAAGCGGCATCACCTCGCCTAATGACGGGATTCCCCAGGGAGATAATTTTGATATAGATTATGTGGCACATGAAGTAGGCCATCAATTGGGTGGCAATCATACGTTCTCGCAGAGTAATGAAGGCACCGGTGTGAATAAAGAGCCCGGTTCCGGTATCACCATCATGGGTTATGCCGGTATTACCAGCCAGGATGTGGCACCCCATTCCATTGATATATTTCACCAGGCTTCTATTGCCCAGATACAGGCAAACCTGGCAACAAAGACCTGCCCGGTTACGACAAGCATTACTGCTAATAACGCCACCCCGGTTGTTGCAGCAGGCAGTAACTTTACTATTCCAGTCAGTACACCTTTTGCACTTATCGGTTCGGCTACCGATGCTAATGCCGGTGATGTACTGACATACACCTGGGAACAAAATGATAATGCCGGCTCCACACAGACAGGTGCCAGCAGCGTGGCCAGCGCTACTAAGGCAACCGGTCCAAACTGGATATCCTTCAGCCCAACAACATCTTCAACAAGGTTATGCCCTAAATTATCTACCATCCTTGCGGGTGGACTGATTTCTGGCCCATTAACAGGTGGTGATGCAGGCGCTAATACGGAAGCCTTAAGTTCTGTTTCAAGAACACTCAACTTCCGGTTAACTGTTCGTGATAATGCCCCTTACAGTTCTACCGCCCCTGTTTCAGTGGGTCAAACACAGTTTGATGATATGGTGGTTACTGTTTCAAATACATCAGGTCCATTTAACGTAACAGCACCCAATACCGCTGTTTCATGGGCTGGAAATTCTGCACAAACTATTACATGGGCAGTAGCCAACACAACTGCTGCACCTGTTAGTTGTGCTAATGTAAAGATTTCTGTTTCTACAGATGGAGGTAATACATTCACCACCTTGGTGGCCAGCACACCGAATGATGGAACAGAATCAGTAATTATTCCTAATACACCTTCCACAACAGCGAGGGTTAAAATTGAAGCGGTTGGCAATATCTTCTTTGATATTTCCAATACGAACTTCACGATTACAAGTGGTTCTGCCTGCGGCGACCCGACCGGTCTTGCATCATCTGCCATTACTTTAACCAGTGCTGCTGTTAGCTGGACAGCGGTAAGCGGCGCATTGTCTTATGATGTGGATTATAAAACGAATGCAGCTGGTACATGGACAAATGCAGCAACAGGTACACCAGCTACCTCCGTAAATCTTTCCGGTCTTACTCAATCAACGCTGTATGATTGGAGGGTAAGAGCCAATTGTTCTGCTGCCAGCAGCAATTATTCTGCGGCACAGTTTACCACATCATCACCTGCTACCTGTAATGCACCCGGAGGATTGACTTCATCAGGAGTTACTTCGTCTGCGGCCACCATTACCTGGAGTGCCGTAAGCGGCGCTGTTTCTTATGATGTGGATTATAAAACAAATGCATCTGGTACATGGACAAATGCAGCAACAGGTACAACGGCCACTTCCGTTAATTTGAGTGGCTTAGCTGCTTCAACATTATATGACTGGAGAGTAAGAACCAATTGCAGCAGTTTAACCAGTGGCTACACACAGGCACAGTTTACAACTTCCGGTGTATCAGTTTGTCCCGGGATTTATGATGTTTCAACAAACGGAACAAGAGCTGGTGCTGCCACTATTCCGTTCAATACAGATGTTAAAGGACTAATTAGTCCAAGTGGTGATAACGATTATTACAAATTTATAATTACCACTGGTGGTACCATTACACTTACATTATCAACACTGCCTGCTGATTATGATCTTCGTCTTTACAGAAATAACAGCCAGGTAGCTATTTCACAGAACGGTGGCACTGCAAGTGAGACCATAAATTATACAGCTACAGCCGGTACTTATTATGCCAGGGTATATGGTTATAACGGGGCCAACAGTGCAACTGTATGTTACACTTTAAGAGTGGCTTTGGGTACAGCAACAAGAACTGAAGAGTTTGTACACAATGGACTGCTAAAAGTGAATGTGTTCCCTAATCCTGCTAAAAACACGCTGAACGTGAATATTGCAGGTAATGATGAAAGAAAAACCATCCAGGTGTATGATGTGAATGGCAAAATGGTGATGAGCCAGTCAACCAAACAGGCTACCACATCACTTGACATCAACCGTCTTTCCGGAGGCATTTACTTCCTGAAAGTATCCGGTACAGATGGCCAGGCTTTATTTCAGCAAAAATTTGTGAAAGAATAAACTACCACACACAAAGCACAAGGCCGTCCGTTTATGCGGGCGGCCTTTTTTTATAGCTGGAATAATACAGGCAATAAAGCCCAACTGCCGCACATTAAAGTGAAGTGCAAACTAAATTCCGAAAATGGCTTTCGCCCAATTTTGGGCCACATAGAATTTAGGTATCATAGAAATGAGGCTGTCTCAAAAGTCACGCAAAGACGCTAAGTATAAAACAACTGAAAATAAAACGTTACGACTTTGCGTCTTTGCCAGAAAATTAATTTTAAACATTTTTGAGACAGCCTCATTGCTATCTGTGCTATGCCGTATAGTGGTTCAAAACCGAAGACTGCCTAACTTTACCGCATGCCCATTTTTGCCCTGGACAACGAATTGAAATTTCCACCGGTTCATTTAGCAGAGCCGGATGGATTACTGGCCATTGGCGGTGACCTTTCCCCCGAAAGATTGCTGCTGGCTTACCGTAGCGGTATCTTTCCCTGGTATGATGGCGACATTATTTTATGGTGGAGCCCGGAGCCCAGATTTATTTTGCACCCTTCTGAATTAAAAATAAATAAGACAATACAATCCATGCTTGCCAATAATGACTTCGATTTTACCACGAATAAAGCCTTTGCCGCTGTGATACAACATTGCAAAAAAATAAAACGGCCGGGACAGGAAGGCACCTGGATAACGGATGAAATGGAAAGGGCCTATTGCAAAATGCATGAGTCAGGACATGCACACAGCGCTGAAGTATGGAAGGATGGCGAACTGGTGGGCGGCTTATATGGCATACGGATCGGTCCTGTATTTTTTGGTGAAAGTATGTTTAGCCGGCAAAGCAATGCATCACGATATGCATTTACAAAATATGTACAGTTGCTGCAGCAAGATGGTGTTGTATTAATAGATTGCCAGGTGCATACCCCTTACCTGGAAAGTATGGGTGCCAGGATGATAGAGCGGGCAGTGTTTGTGAAGAAACTGGATGAGTTTTGCAGGTAGAAATTAATCATCATAATGAAATCTGCACTGAAGAATATAACATTTTTGGGTCTCTCCCTTTTTACCTTCAATTTTATAAACCAGCCTGTGTTCTCCTGTAATTCGTCTTGACCAATAACCTTTGAGGTCGTATTTAAGCGGCTCTGGTTTTCCAAGGCCCTGAAAAGGATTACGTTTGATATCATGTAGTAATTCCCTGATTTTCTCTACAACGCCGGCATTTGTGTCCATCCAGTATTCAAAATCCTTCCAGCCATTTAGGGTAAACTCGAAATTCATCTTTTGGATTTGGAGGGTAACGGATTATCTAATGTATACTTACGTGTCTTTTTCTTGTCAATTTGTTCAATTGACTCCATAAGTCTTGCCCTGTTTTTTGCGGTTGACATAAGATGCCCTGTCTCAAGAAGCGAATTATACTCTTTTATTGACATTATTACTACTGCATCATCATCGTTGGATCGGGGAACAATGATAACATCATGCGATTTGCTTACATCATCAAGATATTTTTTAATATTACCCCGGAGCTGTGATATTGTTATTGCCTGCATATAAATTACTTTGTACCTTCAAATGTACAATATTTTGTACAAGGTGGAAAGTAATTTTTAAAATCCATAAACGAAGATCAACGTAATCTTTTTATTACTCTTATTATTTACTCTTTATATCAAACAGGGCACACTGCTGATGAGTGACGGCCTCAAAGCGGAAGTGGTGAGGGGAAAGAAGGAGTTTTTGCAGCAGTCGTTGGAGGGAAGGGGATAATAGTTATTTGATTCAGGCATGCTGTTGTTCTCTTACTTGTATTTTCTACATTTTGTTATTATTTTCAAATAGCTCATGTATTTTTTGTTGCAATAATTTTTTATCCGGCAATTGTGTTCTGTATTCCGCAACCATTGTGGGCGACAGGCTGCGGTTTAGCGCATACTCCACCACTTCATTGTCCTTATCCTTGCAAAGCAAAATACCAATGCTTGGATTTTCATTTTCTTTTTTTACATCCCTGTCTAATGCCTCCAAATAAAAATTAATTTTACCAAGATGCTCAGGTTCAAATTTTTCATTTTTTAAATCGAAAGCAACAAGGCATTGCAATCCCCGATGGTAAAATACAAGGTCTATAAAAAAATCCCTGTTTCCAACCATTACTTTATACTCTTCGCCTATAAACAAAAAATCTTTGCCAAGCTCCAGGATAAATTGCTTCATCTGCCTGATTAAGCCTTTTTGCAAATCACTTTCGTTGTGTGGCTCTGGCAGGTTTAAAAATTCAAATATGTAACTATCCTTAAAACTATTGAGTATGCCGGGATGAATCTCCTTTCTCTTTGAGGTAAGTTGCTGATTGCTCAACATCACCCTTTCAAATAATGACGCTGATACCTGCCGGCCAAGTTCACTAACACTATAATTCTCCTTTATACACATATTCAGGTAAAATAGTCGTTCTTCGTCCATTTTGGTACGGGAAATAAGTATTTTATGAATACTCCAGTTAACTTTTACCAAAATAGTTTGCCTGATATTTTCTTCAGTAATTTGTCGCCACAGTGTGGCGACTGTTTCGTTTTGTGCATCCATTTCTAATTGTCGCCACACTGTAGCGACAATTTCAGGCAGTTGATTATCAGCAATCTGCAATCCCGTCACTCCCGGATCTATTATTGAAGCTGTGCGGTAAGTTTCATAAAATTGTACCATGCGGTAAATGCTTTTCCGGTCAAACCCTTTTAAAGCGGGGTCCTGTTTTTCCAGAAAATCAGCTAATTGCTGCACTGTCTTAGCGCCCCACTGACTTGCTGATAATTGTCTGCTTACAAATGCCCCCACCTGCCAGTATAAATTTATCAATTCGGCGTTTGCCTTTTTCAATGCATTATACCTTGCCAGCCTGATGGCCTCCTGCAAAAGAGAGAAACTTATCCGTTGATTTTGTTGCATCATACACTTATTAATGTTATACCAATTGTTTGTATTCTTAAAACAATATGGAAGTGTATGTTGGGAGTAATTTGTGAGATTAAATTACTAAATATAAATTATATGGTCAAGAAAGCGGGCGCCGGGAGAAAAGGATACTTCAACTGTAAAATCCACCTTTGCAATCCATTTATAATTTTAGCTCTTTAAAGAGCCTATACTCTCTTCGCAAATTGCAAATGCCAGATTTACAATGGTACAAAGTACAATCAGTCCCTATTACTTATGTATTCGAGATTCTGCATACAAGAGGGAATTCTATAATAATGTGTTCACACGTAAGTATTTTAAACCAATTCATTCAACTTTTCTTTTAATTGATCTATTGTTAGAGATTTACTTTTTATCGGCTCAAAATTTTCGATAAAATTGTCAATTGACTCATTAGTTTCATTGTCACCATGAAAGCTTAAGCTGAGATATGGCTTACTTTTCCCATTTATGTTTGTAATATCTAATGCTCTTATGCCTAATTTATTTTTATTGCCTGCTTCTGTAATTAATACAGTAGGGGCAAATTGTAACACCTCCGCATACTCTCCGTCCAGGTCAGCAATAAAAAATTTCAATAAAAAAAAGTCGTTGCTAATCCCGTGGTAATTTTCAAACAAGTGAATTACCTCATTTATCTGCTCACGATAATTTTTGTCAAAACCCTCTAATAATCTTTTTCTATCAATAAAAATAATTCTTTCAATAGTTGCATTTTCCATTAAGGCCTTTGAAGTTGCGACGAGGAATTTTTGATTACCAATATTCTTTCCACTCCAAATATCAACCGTACTAATTGTTTGAAATAAATCACCTGCCTTCAATTGCTTAAGTAAATGACCAAAAACATCACTTAAATAATCAAATTTCTCCAACGCATATATAGATATTTCTCCATTGAGAACTTTCCTGATTTTCTCCAGCTCGGTACCAAATCGCCAGTTTAAAAAATTTAACTGCAGGTTGGAAAACCGATGGTCAAGCAGATGTCTAATATAAAAAGTCATTTCCTCGGACTTATGCAAAATCTCTTTTTCCAATCGAATCCCGGCTGATGTTTTATTATCGCTTTCAATTTTAGTTGAAAATGCATCTGCGCTGATTTCGTTAAAAACAGTCATAAACTGTCCAACAATCATCGGGTTATCAAATAAAACAGATTTTTCATTGATATTTGTTGTATCATTATGCACAATTACTTCATTTGTGTTATTTCCATAATCGAAAATAACAAACCCAAATCCTCTTGGGATATTATTTAGAAATTCATTTTTTTTTAACACATTAAGCGCCACAACCCTTACACTAATCCCATTATTGGCTTGTTCCTGCATTTGCAGTTTTGCAGACTCTTTATCCCATTCCGCTTCTTCGAGAAATATTCTATTAATAGAAATGTTTGATTTCAGGGCTTCATAATTTTTTGAAAACCACCTTTTAGTGCCTTCATATTTCCAGTCTTTTTCTCCGCATGCCGCATAAATTTTACCCCTTTTTGAAAGAATCATTTGATTTATCCGTTGCATCAATTCGTTTATGTAACTTTCTTGGTTTTTAAAGACTTGTTTTGGCTTTTTTAATTGCATTGCAGCTATTTCTGATGCTTTATACAATTTAACTGCGACCTGAATTTCAGGCTTCCCTAATTTCCCTCCGAAAGCTGTTTTATAAAGCGGGTCTTGTATATTTTTAATGTTTTGATTAATACCAAATAATGATGTATTTACATCATCTAATTTACTCTTTATAGTATTATAAACATCAATGGTTAAATATAAAATCAAAGCGGCAAGGGCAATTAGGACCGTGATTTTGGCTCTAATATCTGGAATTGAAGATGATGACATCATTAAAACCAGTAAAATAATTATTGCAAATGGCCTAGCCATCTGAAAGAAAGATTTAATTTTTTCGATAAAAGGCTTTGGCTGATTTTGTTTCATAAATGCAGTTTTTATTTGTCGTATTAAATGACTTTTATACAACAACACCTATCGAGGGTAGCCCGAAAATCTCAAATATCCATCTCCAAGTAGATACTTTTATATTAAAATTCAGGTCACCCCTCTCCAATAAACCTCACCCCCCTCACCCCCGGCAGAAAAAAATAAGCCCCGCCCACCACTGTTGTAAAAGACGGAATATTTTTATACTTCTCCCTCACCGGTTTCATCGGGCAGGTAAATTCATTATTCACATCACTCCGTCCTCCTAACAGTGGGTCTGCATCATTATACAGGCCTCCGAATTTGGAAGATTTTATCCAAATGCTTTGGATAAATTCAAATTGCCGGCTGATGCTGGCATTCAGGCATATAAAATGCAGGCCCCTTTTCTGCCCATCAGCTGCTGCTTTCATAATATCCCCGGGCTGCATGCTAGCCACGAGCGGAGCGCCAAATGCCCGTCCCCTTCTTATAAGCTGGTGTTTACGGATCACTTCTATTGAGGTGTCCTTCTTTTTGTCCAAAAGCTGGTCACGGGGATTTGTTCTTCGTATATGCGAGCCGATCGGGCATTTTTCCCCATGTATATCTTCATCAAAATAATTAAACTTCGTTTTAAGATCAATATCATTCACCTCCTCCTGCTTAAGCACTATGGGTGTGCCATTGGGCCATCGCCCCACCATCTTAGCCCCCAGTAGTATGGCAGCGGCTGTTATATTATCGCCTGTTACTGCTGCATTATCCATTAAGTATTGCCAAAACTTCGGTACATCCTGTTCTATTTCGCGGTATACCAGGTAAGTGCCGTTTTTTCCCAAATCCTTTTTCCCGGTATTGCCTTCTCCCAGGACTGGCAATATATTTTTAGGGTCGTCTGCCGATAACACTTCAGGACTTTGAGCAAAGCTGCCATACTCATTTTTATAACCCAGCACAAATTCACCCGCCCTTATTTTCTCATCTTCTCCTTCTCTTACTTTTTTTTCCTTGCGAAAACTTTCCAGGTTATCAGCCTTATCAAGCCCTTGCATGTCCGGCTGAGTGATGCCATCCCTGAATCCAAAATGTTCTTTGCCATCTTCCAGCACCGTAGTTTCTTTAACGTAAAGTATAGCTATCCCCGCTTTAAAATCAGCATTATCCACCTGGCTATTATACAAGAGTTCAAGTGTTCCATCGTTCTGGTCATACAGCATAAGCAGTATATGCACCCTTGGAGCAGTGGGGCCGCCCCAATGCCAGTTTTCCGGATGACTTTCCTTCTCATCTCCCAACAAAAAAGATCGGTAAGGGTCATCCATTCCTTCCAGAAATTCCCTGGAAAATGTATCCAGTATCTTTTTTGGTAAGCCCAGCGCTTTTAGCCCATCTGCTGAAAACGCAACAATAACAGCAGATGAAGGACGTGATTGTTCAATCGTATTAATCTGGTTACTAAGACCAGTGAGATAGTTTTTTGCAAAAACCGCATCGGTTACACGCAGCATCAGAAATTTAGCCCGCAATTTGCCAAATCCCCTGCTGACCAATCCCTGTATATCGTTTTTATCTAACTCCTGCATATACGTAAAATTTATAATAATGCTAACCAATCCCTGAGTTTATCACCTGAAAGATTTCCATTCAATCCCAGCAATATTTTTCTGTTCATATTTATATTGTCAATGCTCAACTGATGATACGGGCAATACCAAAAATCAGTAAGATGATGATTGGCCATTACTTCATATAGAAATGCGTTGGGATCATCCAGGGCGCCCCCTCCTAAAAACCATTTGGTGGGCGGATAACCGGAACCCTGGCCAAATAACAGGTTGATCTTTTTAGCGCTGTCCCTGTTATCAATAAAATCCCGTACATAAGTCTCCGTAAAATTCATAAAGTTGGACACAAACACCAGCCGCTTCCCTTTATCAATGGCTATCCACCTGGCTGTATACACCGTGGGAATAGTTAAAAAACCACGCACCATCACCACTGCTTTTAAAGCCAGCTGAAATATTACCGGCCTTAACCATCCGTTCTTAAGCGATCCGGATACACACATGGTATTTATGACAGGAAACCGTTGTGAATTTGAAATAGCCTTTACCACTTTATCCAATGGGCGGGGTGTAACGAATTGTTCCTGCTTCTCGTATTTCCTCATTGATAACACAAGCACGGCGGCAAAAACCAGTATCGCTAACAAGACAAAGAAGGGTATTGTAAAAAACAGGCTGTGAAATAACAACAAGCCTGGTACAGAAGCAAGTAGAAAAAGGGCAACGAGGCTAAATACGGCAAGTGACCAATAAAGAACTATGGAACCCTGCAGGCTTTTTGTTTTTTTATTTCTTGTCCAATCATAATCTGGTTGCGTACTTACATGCTCCTGTATTTGTTTCCGCATTTCCACGGGTTCATTTTTTTTGAGAATGCCTTTACGGCTGCTGTCATCAATGAAATCCTGGATCAGTGTCCGCAATTTATCTTCCCGCAATATTTCAGTTTTCGAAATATGCAAAAAACCGGAATAAAACGTATCCCACCGGCGGTGTTTTAAAAGATATTTTTTCAGCTCCTCATTTGAAACAGTTTTGCCGGCAGGAAAATCCTCGCAATATTGAAATAACTCTATCAAAGCTGATCCTCCCATACTGATAAGTTCATCCAGGTGCGTGTGAAGAGGCCCCGAAAAACTGGTGGCAAATAACAGGGTGGCCGGCAGTAATTCTTTACCATACTCCTGTGCCGGAATAATAATGATATTAGTAAAGTGAACAGTCTGAAAATCATCAAAAGGGATTTTGGAATTTTTCCCGGGATCTTTATTCAGCTCCGCCAGGAAAGATGCAGCCCCGTCTATTCTTTCCGCTTTTATTTTTGCCAGAACAGAAAACCCAGTATTTACATTGTGCATAGCTGAAAATTTATGTATGGGTTGCTTGTTTGATCAATACCAGGTAATATCTTATATTAAAAGCGGGGTGTTTACTGTTTGTTTTAAAAAAATCAGTGCCCGGTTTGTCATTTAATATAACAAAATAACCGGTGTGCCGTTTATTAATAACCAGCTATCCCTGACTTATTACACAAATTAAACTTTCCCTGTATCTCCGCAATACCATAAAATGGGTATTTTAGTCTGTCGGGGCTCCCTTTTTACTGCAGCAACTTATTCTTTGGCACCCATTGGTATTATTGGTAAACTAAAATAAGCCAGCTCATAATCCCGCTATCGGGGTGTTTACACCTGATATTGCCGGAATTTTTTTTCGTCACCACCAAAAAATACCCTGTTTATGTCTTTGACTTCTGCATAGCAACCTTATACCCTGCTCTGCATTCCCGCCACAATAAGCATAACACTGATTATTACGCCATCCATTGACATAAGCATGCTGCATCAGGAATTTAGTTGCAACACAAAAAATACTACCGGCAAAAGTTTAGCTGATCAAATTGTAACGGTAATGAGCAACGGGTTGGCAATACCCGGTCGCAAAAGGAATGGTGAAGGTACTTACTCATTCTTTGTTCGTATGTTCATCTGTTGGATATTTTTTTACACTAGTGATAAGTCAATCATGTTCTGTCGGATACCTTTCAACAAATACAAAAGCTATCCCACAAAGGCCACTAAGCTGTCATTCCTTCATAGGGAAAGCTGAAGGAAATGGTGATCACTTTTTTCTTCGAACCGTGAATGGTGATATCGCCGCCAATGGAGCTGGCATCAGGCGTTAAAGAACCCACACTGTAAGTAAGGGCATACCCATTGTTGTTATTACGCTCCTGTATTTCCAGTATCACCACATCACGGTAGCGTTCTGCAGTAATATAAATATCGCCGTTGAGGGAGTTGGTTACTACCGTGTCAAGCAGGTCACGCATCACCGGGATAGCTTTGTTTGTAGCTGTTGCCAGCCTCAGGCTGCCTTTTACATTATTTACAATATGGGTGTTATGAGAATAGGCTGCCCGAAGGGAATGTTGTACCAGATTATTCACAATTCTCTCCAGCGAAACAGCGGGGTCAACAGCAATTTTTGCCGCACGTACTGATTGGTTCATAGAGTTGTACTTTAGATTTTTCCATAAAATGTTGGTACTTTCTTTTGTAACGGTCAGGAAATATCATCCGCTGTCAAATATACCAATTCAATGGATACTTCGGGCCGGTGTACAGGTCTATTATCACCACTTCAGGAGTTTGTTTAGTTCTTACTAAGTGTTTGTACAGATGGAATCATCTTGTCAACCCTGTTATTAGCTTTTACAATTTTCCGCAAACAGTTGCGATAAAGGAGCGGCATTTATTTTATCAACCCTTTTGCCTCATTCACAAGGCAGGTGGCCTGTGCCATAATAGTGCCCTGTTCTGCCGGGCCCACATTCACTGTTACCGGTTTCTTACTATTACCGGTAAAGATGAAATGGGTGATTTTTTTTGTCATGATCCGTTGCAGCATGGTGGTGGGATTGCTGTTGTTGTTGCGGAATACGAACTGGAAAAAGCCTTCGCAGTTCATAGTGCCCTGGTTGCGGCTCTGGGTTTTTGATTTCAATCCTTCAAAATATACTTCGACGGTGGAGTTATCATCAAAGCATTTTTCCTGCCCGTCCAAAGAAAATAAAACAATGATCTCTTTACTGTCTGCATCAATAGATACAGATCCGCCATCTATATAAATAAAACCGGTAGTGAGTTTGGTCTGTTTGGTATATGGGTCCGTTTCACGTATCAATTTACAATCCTGGGCATTCAATAGCAGCGGGAAAATAAGGGAGGAGAGTAACAAATATTTCATAGTACATATTTAACCTTAAAAATAAATGTTTAAGCTGATTATTAATGCAATAAGATTGCTAAAGCCTGTTAGTGGTTGCAGCCACTGCGCAATTTTCTGAAATTCTTAATTAAATGAAAGCCCCCGCTTGCCGGGCAAATGGGTAGTGGCTCAGATTGAACCAACCCTGCCTGTTCAAAGAGTTTCACAGCGTCTTCAACATGCGGAGGGGCAGGTAAATAGAAAGCACAGGAAATACACACAACTTGTCCCGCATCACCTTCGCTAAAGCTTCAGCGAGCAAGGCCTGATGCGTGGATAGACTTTCAGCTGATTGACCATATATTTTCTATATCCCCGCCAGGTCAAAACCCAAACATCCTCAAAAATCAAACTTATCCCTGCCCCGACAACCGACCCTTTGGTAGTGGGTCAGTTTGAGTTTTGACTGTCTTTCTCATAATTTTGAACCACAGTATGTCATAGCAATCATAGGAATACACACATAGAATAATTCTATGTGTGTATTCCTATCTGATCTATGACATACTGTGGTTCAAACTGACCCACTACCGACCCTTTTAGTCTTGCGTTAATTGCTGTATCTTTAGTCACACTCCAAATTGTATTGACAAGACCTCTACTCTATATCTTTATCGCACTTGCCATTCTTTCATCTCCGGCCAGGGCCAGCCATATCACCGGCGGGGAAATGCATTATACATTTGACGGAATGAATAATGGTATGTACCAGTATACCGTTACCCTCAAACTATTTCAGCGTTGCGGCAGCGGCAGGGCCTTTCCCAATCCCACTATCATTTCCATATTTGATAAAACCAATGGCGCCCGCATCAACGACTTCCAGGTAAATATCAATAACCAGCAAAATATTCAAATCACCAATCCGGATCCTTGTATTACCAATCCGCCGGATGTTTGTTATGATATTGCCTATTACTCATTCAGCGTAAGCCTGTCCGGCTCTGCCGATGGGTATGCAATCGCCAGCCAGGTCAATTACCGTATCAATGGCATTACCAACCTGCAGCCCGGCTCCGGTAATGTGGGTGCCATGTATACAGCAGAAATACCGGGTACTGCGCTTGTCATCGGTGGTCCGCAAAACAACAGTGCTGTCTTTACCGGCAATGACCTGGTGGTGGTATGTGCCAACAATAATTTTTCGTATAGTTTCGGCGCCCAGGATGCCGACGGTGATGAGCTCCGCTATACTTTTTGCAATGCCTATAATAGTACTGCCACAGGAGGAGGCAGTACTGTACCTCCCAACGCACCCCCTTATCCCACAGTGCCCTACAGTTCGCCTGACTTTGATGAAACACATCCGTTGGGTTATGCTGTGAATATTGATCCCAATACCGGTTTGATAACAGGCGTGGCACCTTCGCAAGGTATCTATGTGGTAACGGTGTGTGTAGATGAAATAAGAAACGGGCAGGTAATAGCCCGGCAGCGAAAAGACCTGCAGATAAATATTGCTGATTGCAATGTGGCATCCGCTTCACTGCTGCCAGAATATTATTTATGTAAGAATACAATGACCCTGACTATTACCAATCTTTCCAGCAGCCCCCTTATCGTTACACAAGATTGGAATGTACTTGATAATACCAATAGCATTATTCATTCTGATAGCGGACCTTCCTTCACGTATACATTTCCGGTCATTGGTATTTATACTGTCAGGCTGGTCATCAACCGCAATCAACCCTGTACCGATTCCACCACCAGCACAGTCAGGGTATTTCCGGGCTTTGCACCTGACTTTGCATCAGCAGGTATATGTTTTACCAAACCCACTTTCTTTACAGACTTTACCACTTCGGTATACGGCACCCCCAATTCATGGACATGGGATTTTGGGGAACCTTTAGCTGGCACTGATGTATCCACTTTACAAAATCCTTCTTATACATATCCCTCCACCGGTACCAAAGATGTGAGGTTAATAGCCACAGACACCCGGGGATGCAGGGATACTATTACTAAACCGATAGATATCATTACCAAGCCGCCTATTCCCCTGGCGTTTCGTGATACACTTATATGCATCAATGATAACCTGACCCTGCTGGCCGGCGGTCAGGGCATTTTCAGTTGGACCCCATTGCTAAATATTATTAATGCCAATACCAACACCCCTACAGTTTCACCGCCTGTTACCACCACCTATTATGTGGACCTGGATAACAATGGCTGCAAAAACAGGGATTCGGTAAAAGTAAATGTGGTGGACCATGTAACGCTGATACCTATGAATGACACTATCATTTGTAAAAGTGATACTATACAGTTAAGGGTGCAGTCAGACGGCCTTCACTATTCCTGGGCACCTGCCGGACAGTTTATCAACCCGCTGGTTCAACACCCGTTTGCATTTACTTATATACTTACAGATTATATTGTTACGGCTACTATCGGCGGCTGTTTGGCTACCAGCACTATACGGGTAACACCGGTACCTTATCCGGGTGTAAATGCCGGAGCAGACCTTATTATTTGTTACAACACCTCCGTACAATTAAATGGCAGTACAGATGGCAGCTCATGGCTATGGTCTCCTGCAGGCAAACTCAGTAATGCCAGCCTGCTGAATCCGGTGGCGTATCCATCCCGTACCACCGATTTCGTTCTTACTGCGTATGATACAAAGGGATGTCCCAAACCCGGAAGGGATACGGTTAGCGTAACGGTGCTGCCCAAAATGAGGGTGTCGGCAGGAAGGGATACTGCTGTGATAATCGGGCAGCCGCTGCAGTTATTCGCCACCGGCGGAGAAAGCTATACCTGGAGCCCTGCTTTTAATGTATCACCTTCCACTATTGCAAATCCGGTGGCTTTATTCAATGAACCCTCCAATGGTATACAGTTTAAAGTGGTGGCCTTTGATGAAAATGGTTGTGCCGATTCAGCCTATATCGTCATCAAAGTATTTAAAACAAAACCAATGGTGTTTGTACCAACCGGATTTACACCCAACAATGATGGCAGAAATGACCTGGTGCGCCCTGTTGCAGTTGGAATAAAAACTATTGACTGCTTTACTATTTATAATCGTTGGGGACAAGTGCTTTTTACCACCACCATAAACGGGCATGGATGGGATGGAAAAGTAAATGGTCAGTTGCAATCCTCCGGCACTTTTGTATGGATGGTAAAAGCAACAGACTACACCGGCAAAGCCTATTTTGAAAAGGGTGTGGTTACATTGATCAGATAGCCGCTGTTCAATATTTTTAAGATCAGTGTTTTATATTTCGGAGTTCGTCATTCCTTATTTCTCTGTTCGATATTCCTAAAGACACTGCCTTACATATCATTTTTCCTGAACCGTTTTCTAATTACATCTTCCTCTGAAGCGGTAATTGACGAGGTCTTTTTTAATATACCAATAAAGTATTCCACTTCTTTTTCACTGGCCGGGCAGCCGGTATTATCTCCTCCGGCAGGCCCATCTCCTTCCTTTCGCATTTTAGAATCTGCCAGCAGACTGCCATCTTTATCAAATACCAGCCAGAAAGGAATTCCCTGCCCTTCGCCATGATATTTTGTTTTCATTTCTTCTGCACCCGGATTCTCCAGGTGTTCTTTGCCTTTTGATTCACTTACCACCAGGTGAACGATAATGTACTTGTCAGTAAAAAATTGGCGGCATGAAACATCGTTCATACTGGCATCCATTTTATGGCACCATCCACACCATGATGCATGAAACATAACAAACACTTTTTTATTTTCTTTAGCAGCCTGCAGACAGGCGTTCTTCATCAGATCAGCGGCCGGAAGGACATCCGTTTGTGCAAGGGACATAAAAGACAAACCAGTTATGATAAACGCAGTAAACAGTAATCGTTTCATACATGCTTTTTTTAATGATTGTAAGAAGAAGGGATAAGGTGAGTTTTTAGAAATGTATTAGACATCTTGCATAATTCATCCAATTCCTCTCTATTGGAGAGGAATTAAAGGAGAGGTCTGAAAAAATAGTGAATTATGCAGGAGGTCTATTATTTTAATTGCTCAAAAATAGCCTTTAGTTGTTCATTCTCTGCAACTGCAGCCCCTTTTGACTTTTCTTTAATATACTGAATTCTTTTGTCCACATCCGGGTGGCTTTCCAGAAATTCGGGTAATGCATTTACCGGCGCAGATGCTTTCAGGTGTTCGAATAAAGCCTGAAAACCACCGGGATCAATTTGCCGCTGCATTAATATTTCCAGTCCTTCCATATCAGCTTCTTTTTCTAATCTCCGGGAGTAGGTCAATGATTTAAGATCATCCGCGTGATTGATGAGCACTGACGTAACTGATCCGAAACGCCCAAACAACAACGCAATAAAAACTTTGGAACCCAACCGTCTGAAAATAGATTTAGTGGCATGCTTATTATTAACATGGGTAAACTCATGACTCAGCAGAGCGGCCAGTTCCTGGTACGATGTAATTTGCTGCAGCAAAGCCTTGTATACAACGATCCGGCCACCCGGAAGGGCAAATGCATTCACCACCTTATCATCCACCACACTGATACGGATGGGATAGGATGTCTTCACATTCATAGCACTGAAAAAATCATTCAGCACCAGGCTGGCTTCTTTGTCTTCCAGGGAAGTCAGTCCCATAGCACCATATACTGCATCGCCCAGTTGCTGCTCAGTTTTCACCGGTACTCTTGTTGCCAGTTTTTCTGAAAGCCAGGGCACTATCAGCAGGTAGAGCAATACCAGCACGCCGGCAAGTCCCAAAAAAAGTACACTGTACCGTATCCATAATGTAGGACTGATTTTAGTATGCCAGGCTTTGCGCTGATAATCCTGTAATCCCTGAATAAGATCAGCGGCTTCTGTTCCATCAATCCTTATTTCACCGCCTTGTTTGGTGTTTTTAATTCGTGAAGTTTGGGTGGCAAAATTGAAAGACACTTCCAATTCCTTCAATCGCCAGTTCAGCATTTCATTGGCGCCATCTGCTTTGCGATAACCGATACTCAGGTTTTTATTAAATACGAGTACCGTTGATTCCACCGGTTCTGTGGCCGGTGATGCATAAAAAGAAGCGGCATAACTTTTCATGGATGAAGGCTATTGATAAACAAAGATAGGGGAAGAGGAAATACACGTCCCGCAGAGAAAAAAGGAGGTAAAGAGGTAAGTTGCTAATACCTTCTAACCGGTCAGACAGGTTAGGAGATAACCCAAACAAATCCATTTATCTTTTGTTATGTCATTCAAAAACAAAATCTTTGCAGCCGGTACTGTAAAATAGTGCTGCTAAAACACAGCGATTCAGATTTTCACAGTTCTGACCTCCTGCATAATATCTTTATATGGTTCAAGCATACAATTTCCTGGCATCCTGGCAGCTCTTTCCTGAAAAAGGCACGTATGAAAATGGTGAAAGGCCCAAAAGCGGCATTTATAAAATAGAAGCTGTGTCCGGCAGTAAAGAACTGATTATTTATCATAATTGGGTGGCGCTGGAAAATCAGGCTTTTGCTGCTACTTACAAAATGCTGGCTGATGGCAGTTTAAATGAATTTTCCAATCATGAACTGGCAGATAATGTACAGGCTGTATTTCCTGATGGCATTACTTTCGAAATACATTTCTACAAAAAAGGGGAAGTAATATTGCATGTGGTACATGAGATTTTACCGAACGGCTATTTAAAAATAACGCAGCAGGGATATAAAGATGACGGCACAGCTTATACCAATGCAGAAGTGTATCATAAACAACTGAGTGTGCTCCCCTACTCTGCCTCGGTATCCGGCGCAGTAATAAAACCAAACGAAGAAGGCATTATCAAACACAAAGCCCTTACTGCCATGGAGCAGCAGACCAATATGCAGCTGGAACAAATCCGTAAGCAAATTGAACTGCTGGCCTTACAGGCACATGAGATACAAAAGAGAAAAGAATTATCGCTGATGATATATAATGCCAGGCTTTCCTTCAAGCCAAATATCGGACAGGTATATTATATGTATGAAAAACAGGACGACAGCTTTATGCTTTCTTTAATTTCACCCAAAGAGTGGGGTAAGAACGGGCCGTTTAAAAAATTTATTGCCGGGGTTCAGTTACTGGCGGATCATACGTGGAAAGAATTGTAAATAAAAGCTATGCTGAATTATAAAGTCGAAATCAGGAGAAGTAAGATTGCCGGAACCGGCGCTTATGCGGCCGTTTCTATACCAGCCCTCAAAAAGATCGGCAATATGGAAGGCGAGATCATATCATATAAGGAAGCACAGAAAAGGGTGAAGCTACAACCGGGCAATGTGTTGTTTATGGTGGAATTTGACAATGAAGATATCGCTCTTGATGCCAGCAAACAAAGCAATGAACTGCGTTTCATCAATCATTCCTGCGATCCGAATGTATACATGCGCCGGGCTTACCGGAAAGTGGAATACTATACCCGCTATGCCATAAAGAAAGGGGAAGAACTGACCTGCGACTATGGCGAAACACATCATGAAGGAACACTCCCCTGCAAATGCGGGGCGAAAAACTGCAGGGGTTTTATTTAATTGTATTTTTGATGTATGACTAAACTCTCTGTCAACATCAACAAGTTTGCCACTCTGCGCAATTCCCGCGGCGGTAATAATCCCGACGTGGTAAAAGCAGCCATCGATGCACAACGATTTGGCGCCGATGGGGTAACGGTGCATCCCCGTCCGGATGAGCGGCATATCCGTTATGAAGATGTACGGCAAATTAAAAAGATCATTACCACTGAATATAATATTGAAGGAAATTGCCGGGAGCAAAAATTTGTGGACCTGGTATTGGAAACAAAACCCGACCAGGTAACGCTGGTACCTGATACACTCGGGCAATTGACCAGCGACCATGGCTGGGATACTATTGCAAACAAAGCCTACCTGCAGGAGATCATTTCAGTTTTTCAAAAAGCCGGTATCCGTGTCAGCATTTTCGTAGACCCGGATATAAAAATGGTGGGAGGAGCTGCCGATACCGGTACAGACCGTATTGAATTATACACAGAAGGCTTTGCAAAAGAATTTGGAATGGGTAATAAGGAATTGGCAGTAAAACCCTACGTAGCAGCTGCCATTAAAGCAAATGAACTAGGCCTTGGCATTAATGCAGGTCACGATCTTGACCTGCAAAACCTCAAATATTTTGCCACCCATATTCCAGGGTTACTGGAAGTGAGTATTGGGCATGCATTGGTTTGTGATGCCTTATATTTAGGATATGAGAATGCAGTGCAATTGTATAAGAGGCAGTTGGGGTGAGGGTGTTGCCGTCATAAATCGAATGGCCCGCACTGTTTACATGAAATGCAAAAATTACGCAGTCGTTAACCAAAATAAAAGAGCATATTCACAGTCGGCAATTTAAGAAAATGACATTTAAAGAGGTAAAAAACAAAATTAAAGAATGGCGGTTTACGAAGTACAAAGGCATCAACTTACTGTTTGGCATTACTGCTTTACTACTTTACGAATTTTTTGCCCGGCCTGTTTACCGTCCCTGGGTCTATAAAAATAAGATTAATGACTTTCATATTGCAGACACTTTAGGCAATACATTAGGAGCCGCAACAACCATTTTTATTCTTATTTTTATTTTTGCAAACGAGGCAAAAAAAGGACAGTATTTAATAATACTGGGAACAATAAGTGTAATAGTTTTTGAAATTTGCCATCCTTTATTAGGGAAACCTATCGACATCTGGGATATCATAGCATCAATAGTAACAGGCCTGATTTGCTATTGCCTTCACAAAATTATTTTCAAACGTTTTTCACAAAACACCTGACATTTTGAATATGGTATTGGCAAAAAAATACTTTCGCCATTTTTTATCCCGATTCAGGAGCTCCTGTAAACGGATACCTGAGGTGGAAAGCAATACCAAAGCAACATTCGGTTAGCTTTACCTGTCGATAGAAAAAATCAAACAATGAAATACCTGATTTTCTTCTTACTAGTTTGTTCACTGTCTTTTTCCTGCAAAAAAGACATGGATTTGGATTCATTCTGGTCATGTAATAGCGCTCAAAACCTGGATTCAACTGCGATTTCCAACAAAATTCAAGGCCCCTGGAAATGGATCAAGCAAGCCTGCTGCGGGGATAGCAAGTTCAAACCAGCCGATAAGAACATTAAAGTAATTTTTAATCCCAATTCAACTTTTACTGTATCAGAGAACTCCACCATAGTAACGCAGGGAAATTGGCGGCTGGTAATTGTTGACGCTACTATGTGGGGACTTGACCTTAGTTCCTCAAATAGTTATTTGTACGGCCGCATTCTTTTTTGCGACAACAAGGTTCTTTTTAATGATAGCCATTTAGACGGGGGCGATTTTGTATTTGAAAAAACGAATTAAAATTTACATAGCTTTTCTTTTTGCACAATTGTAAACTCATTCTAATTTAGCTTGCTGAAAAAATATGAAAGGATAAAAAATAATATCATCGGCAGCTTAAGAACACGACGAAAACCTTGCTATGATATATTACATCAACGAGTACACATATTAGCCCGGATTCACTATTCACCATTGACCATTCACCCCTCAATCCTCCACCATAACAAATGCCCCCCAGTAATACGGCTCCTTATATTTCGTCATCAATTGTATCTGTGCCTGCTTAAATGCTTTTTCCCTATCGCCGCTCTTGAGCCAGTTGGTATAAAAATTATTCATTAATAACTGGGTGGCCGCATCATCCACTTTCCACAAACTCATTACCAATGCTTCTGCCCCTGCTACTAAAAAAGCCCGTTGCAATCCATATACCCCTTCGCCTGCTTTTACTTCACCGAGTCCTGTTTCGCAGGCACTCAGTACCACCAGGCTGGTTCCCTGCAGGTCCAGGTTCATGGCTTCATAAGAAGTCATGATACCATTGCTGGTATTATCCAGGCTGGTATTGTGTTTGTCAGCATCAGAAGCGCCGGTAAACATCAATCCGGAACGCAACAATACATTATCCTTTGCATTATCTGCCTGCACACCAATGGGCCAGTTGGTTTTGCTCACATCCTGTAAAAAATATCCATGTGTGGCAATATGCAGTACAGAAATCTTATGCGAGGCTTTCAGGTTGTTCTCCGTAGCATCCTGTTGTGTCCACTCCAATACCTGGTAGCCGGATGATTTCAATACTTTGGTAATACCATCCACTTCTATTTTGGTGGCTGGCAATTCAGGAATAGCGGGCGACCCATACGCCGGGAAACCAATCAATGTGGCTTTCTTCAATGACACAGCGGGAGAACGCCCGGCCTTCAACATATCTTTTCCATTACCCAGCAATACAATATCATATTGGTTGATCAGAAAATCACCGGCTGGTTTTTTCAATGTATATAAATTGATCTGGTTGTACACGCCGTCCAGTGAAGCATAGATGGTCTTTTTACCTTTCACGGCTTCTTCAAAGGGCTGCCAGTAATAGCTGTATGATTTTTCATCAACCATTTTATTCTTCATCATCAGCCGGTAAGTTTTTGCCAGCTTGCCTTCCATTTCATTTCCATTGGGCAGCAATACAAGTTTAGGCTGCGGGTTGCTTTTCGTTACCACCAGGCCGAGATAGCTTGTACTATCAAGCAGTACCTGGTCAAAATTTTTCAGCTTGATTATTTCCACCAGCGCTTCATCCGCTTTTAGTTTGGTTTGTATGGCTGACAATTTTGTTTTGCTGGTGAAATAATATTGTGAGAATTCTTTGGAATTTTCTGATAATCTTTTTTCCATGCCATTGGTGGCCGATTGCAGAGAATCAAGATTAATGCCCTGCTCTGCCAGTTCTTCTTTGGAATATGCATACAAAGCTGTCAGTTGTTCCTTCTGGTCTATCCATTGCAGGTAATCATTTACCAGATCAGTGTTACCGCTTTTCAAAATACTTTCACTCACTTTACGGGCCGAATTCAGCAACAGTCCCTTGGTGGCCAGCCGGTATTCAAACATATCAGTAATGATAGCCGCATTAGTTGCTCCGGCTTCCACCGCAAAATTGTAAAAGCGCTGAAATCTCGGGAAGAGCATATCCCAGTATTTTGTTTTTTCCGCTTCACTCATGGGAGGAAAATACCTGTTGATAAACTCAAGTGATTTTTCCATTACTTCGTGATAAAGGGAATATGCTTTTTGATAGTCTTTCTTTTTCCACCATAGAATGGCAAGGTCTTCCTGCGATTGAACGAAGAGCGGATGATTAATGCCCAATGATTGTTCCCTGCTTTTGACCACGCCATCCAGCATCGGCATAGCATCATCATAGCGGCCTTTGTACCGGAGATAATTTCCGAGGTCACTCACCACTTTTGCGTAAGCCGGGTTTGTTTCTCCCGATGTACTTTTATAGATCCCGGCAGAACGCCTGAGCATCTCTTCCACTTTATCATCCTTCTGCATCACCATGTACAGGATAGCAAGGTTATTCAGCATATTCGCAAACTCAGGTTTGCCTTTTTCTACTCTTTTTTCCAGGCCCTGGTATATTCTTTCTGCTTCACTATATTTTCCCATTTGCTGGTACAGCAATGCCAGGTTAGAAAAAAATTTTAGGTGATTTTTTGCTTTGGATACTTCCAGTTTACCGGCAAGCCTTAATGCATCTTCCAGCAATTTTGCCCCTTCTTCATACCGGCCGATGGATTGAAACAGGATAGCTTTGTTGTTGAGAATGATAGCATGTGTCATGGCATCTTCCTGGTTATTCGATTTCACCACCGCAATAGCGGCTGCAAATTCTTTTTCCGCTTCATTATACTGGCCCAGGTTGTAATGCAGCACGGCATAATTATTCAGGGAAGCCGCCACCGACATACTATTTTCCCCCTGTCGCTCCTGTCTCATTTTCAATGCTTCTGCGGTGGATATTTCAGCCTGGGCAAAACGCCCCATTGATGTATACAGCAGGCCCTGTGTTGAAATTGTCTTTGTATAACCGGGATCATCCGTAAGGCCTCCCTTTTCGAAATAGTTTCGGGCAGCTGATAATTTTTTTTCCGCATATACCAACCGGCCGGTAGCATAGGCAGATTGTCCCAATTGCATATTTAACCTTGCATTTTCTTCATCGTTAAGGTCCGCATCTTTATACAATGAATTGGCAATAACGCCGAGCCGCAAAAATTTAGCGCCAAACTCACCACGGCCTCTGCCGCCAAATACTCCGGAATTATCACTTAATAAAATAGCATAGTCCACATCAGTAGAATCAAAGCCGGCATTGAAATCATCCAGCTCTTTATGTGCTGCCTGCCGGGCTTTATTTTTGGCTGAATATTTGGCGTTGCTTGCTTCACCCTGGACTTTTCCTTTTGCCCGGTCTTTTATCCTATTCAATATTTGCCCCTGTGCGGTTATAGCAATAAAGGGAAGAAGGAAAATAAAAAGAATTTTCATGTTTGTTTGTTTGGTCTGTTTGGTCTGTTTGGCAAGATTCTCCATACAAGTTACGCCTATTATATAATTACCCAATACCACTTTAGGGTTATACAGCTTAAGCAGGGATCCTCTGTTGAATATCGAAAACCGAATCTACCTGCCCGGCAGCAGAGAGTATGAACAGATAAACAGCACACTTGTGCCAGCAGGTTTCTCCACTCCATCATTCCCTGTTCGTCTGTTCGGCAATTCTCCTCTAATAAGGTTTACACGTTGAAGTTATACCTCATATCCCTGCCACAGGCAATTCATCCGCCGGATACTTCGCTGATACCAAAGCTGCCGGTTATTGCGGCTAAGTATTTAGCTTGGTATCGAAAGAAAAATATAATATATGAAAAAGATGTTTGTCACACTGATAACCGTTGCATGCACTATTGCATCATTTGCACAAATACCGCTGACAGTTGCTCCCAGCGGTGGCAATAAAAAAGCGGCTGTAAGTGAGCGGGTCGGCCTTACAGATGTAACGATACATTACGACAGGCCCGGTGTAAAAGGAAGAGAAGGAAAGGTATGGGGGCAATTGGTACCTGTTGGTTTTACTGACCCTGGTTTTGGCAGCAGCAAGTCTGCACCCTGGAGGGCCGGCGCCAACGAAAACACCACGTTTGAATTTTCTACCGATGTAAAGATTGAAGGTCAGTTATTGCCGGCAGGCCGTTATGGATTCTTTATTGCCTATGCCCCGGAAGAATGCACCCTTATTTTTTCGAAGAATTCCACATCCTGGGGGCATTATTATTACAATGACAAAGAAGATGCCCTGCGGGTAAAAGTGAAACCACAAGCAATGGACAAAACGGTGGAATGGTTGAAATATGAATTCATGAATGAAGCTGAAAATAAAGCCACCATTTCCATGCAATGGGAAAAACTGTCAATTCCTTTTACGATTGAAGTGGATTATATAAAAGACCAGTTAGAATCTTTTCGTCGTGAACTGAGGACCGACCGTGGTTTTATTTGGGAAGGATGGGACCAGGCCGCCCAATGGTGTGTGCAACATAATACCAACCTGGAAGAAGCGCTGCTTTGGACAGATTCTGCTACCGGGCAAAATTTTGGCGGTGACAGGAGTTTCCAGGCCTGGAGTACCAAAGCACAAATTTTACAAAAACTGGGACGCAATGAAGAGTCGGCTGCCGCAATGCAAAAAGCATTACCCTTTGGTAATATGAATGAAGTGCATCAGTATGCAAGGCAATTACAGGGATTGAAATTTAATAAAGCCGCCTTCGATGTTTTTAAATCAAACTTTGATAAATACCCTAACCAGTTTACCACGTTGATGGGTATGATGCGGGCATACAATGGAATTGGCGATGCTAAAAATGCATTGAAATATGCAAACCTTGCCTTGCCGCTGGCACCCAACCCTCAAAATAAAACACTCGTGGAAGGAATTATTCAGAAACTGAAAGATGGAAAAGATATAAATTAACAGGCAAGTGTATAAGAGAGAAAGTCAGTAAGTCTATTCGTTAAGTTGAATGTCCTTACTGACTTTCATTATTTCCGGTCTCAGGCCTCCGTCCTCAGACTTCATACCTGTGATTTGCTATTAATTACAACCCAGCAGTTCGCAAAGTTTTTCTTCCAATGCCGGGCCTCGCAGGTTACGGGCCACTATTTTACCCGTAGGGTCTATTAAAAAATTTTGCGGGATACTTCCCACTTTATATATTTTGGCCACAGAATTATTCCAGAATTGCAGGTCGCTTACATGCGTCCACGTAAGGTTATCTTCATGTATGGCATTGATCCATTTTTCTTTTTGCCCCGGCCTGTCCAGTGATACGCCCAGCACCGTAAAATTCTTTTTGCTGAATTTATTATAGTTCTCCACCACCGTAGGATTCTCATTGCGGCAGGGCCCGCACCAACTGGCCCAAAAATCCACCAATACATATTTACCCCGGAAAGAGGAAAGTGATACCGGTGTTCCGGTGGTGTCTTCCTGTGAAAAATCTATTGCCATAGTTCCAACCGCTCCTATTTTTTTATCTGCAATCAATTGTTCCAGTCTTTTGCCGGGTTCAGTATTCTGAACAGACTTATCAAGTGATTTAAACCTTTTCTCCAGTGTCACCACATCTTCATTAAACTGGTAGGTAACCTCCAGTACAAAGGGGCATACCATTGATTTAGGCTTTGCGGTTACAAAATTATCAATAGCTTTTTGCAGGTTTTCCTGGATAGAAGTATAGGTTTTCATCATCACATCACGTTCCGCTCCCGGCATCGTTTGATTGATGGTATTGCCCTGTGTACTCAGTTGCTGGGCCAATGGTAAGAACACTGCGATAAACTCACTGAAGTCCTTATGTGATTTTGAGCCCGTTATATCATATTTATCCGGGGTGGCTATATTCCCCTTTACAGAAATGACGGCATTCTCGACATATAGTTCAATCGGCTTTGTAACCCCGTCTATTACAATAAAACAAAGCACCGGCACATCCACTTTCTCTTTCAGGATAAACTTCCCTTTCTGCAATGTGGTGGATTTCCACTCCGTTTGCATACCATTCTGATAAAGGCTGATCTTGGTGCCATCAGCATAACCATCGAGCTTTCCATCAATGGTAAACCCATTTGAACTTACCTGTGCAATCATTGCAAGGGGAGATACTAATAAAAGCAGGAGGAATCTTTTCATACTTAACCAAATTAATTTTCATAAGTACTACTCCGCTTACAGCTTCGTAGTATTAAAAATGATACGGGTAATCCGAATCAATATACAAATTTAGGTGATCCGGATGGATAGTAAAAGCCCGGTTAGCCCAATATGGACGAAAGAAATGATTTTGTGGCTGCATTAACATTGTCGCTGTTTTCCAGCGCTTTAATGTAGGCACTGCCGATGATGGCTCCATCAGCCAGCTGACAAACGGTATCAAATGACTGTTTATCCCTGATACCAAAGCCAACCAGTACCGGGTTTTTAAGCTTTAAGTTTCTTAGTTTTTGCAGGTATTCTTCTGTTCCGCCTGATTGCTTATCACTGCCGGTGGTAGAGGAAGATGATACGGCATACAGGAAGCCGCTGCTGAGATCATCTAATTTCCTAATGCGTTCCGTTGATGTTTCCGGTGTTACCAAAAAAATAAAATCGAGACCATACTTTTTTATAATGGCGCCGTATTCTGTTTCAAATTCGTATTCGGGAAGATCGGGCAGGATGAGACCATCAATACCAACAGCTTGGGCAGCCGCACAAAATTTTTCAAAGCCGTATTGTAATACAGGGTTCATATAGCCCATCAATATTACCGGTATGGCCTCCCCAATCCCCCCGAGAGAGGGGCTTCTTCGAAAATCCTTTAATTGTTCAAATAGTGTTGCAATGGTCATGCCATTGGCCAACGCCACACTTCCGCTATGCTGTATCACGGGACCATCGGCCAGCGGGTCGCTGTAGGGCATGCCCAGCTCAATGATGCCTGCCCCATTTTGCTGCAGGGCTTTCATTACTTCCAGCGTGGAATTTAAATAGGGATAGCCTGCGGTACAATATACATTCAATATATTGCCTGCTGATTTCTTAAATATATCGTTTAGTCTGCTCATGGTTAGTTTACCTCATCCCTGGAGGCTGTCGCAAAAGTGTTTAAAATTAATTTTCCCGCAAAGACGCAGCACTTGATTTTCAGTTGCTTTATACTTTGCGCCGTAGCGTCTTTGAGTGATTTTCCGATTTTTGAGACAGCTTCAGAGAGCTTGATAGTTTTAGCTTTCTGTTACTTTCCGAATTTCATTTATTACAAGTTCTATTTTATTTTCCACTTCTTCATTTCTGAACCAGATCACTTTTATTCCCGAGCCCTCCAATATCCTGGTCCTGCTCTTATCATACTCAGCATTTTCTTTCACATCATGAATAGCACCGTCCACTTCAACCACCAATTTTTTTTCATGGCAATAAAAATCCGCAATGAATTTATCCATCGGATGCTGCCGCCTGAACTTCAGCCCATTTAATTTCCTGCCTCTCAAATACCCCCATAATATTTTCTCTGCATTGGTTGAAGACTGACGCAGCTCCCTTCCATATTGATACAACTTGCCAATCGCACTATTATGCAAGTTTTCATTGTACGAATTTGTCATACTTATTTTCTTTAGGGTTCTCTCCTCCTCTTCTCAGAGAGTTTAAACTATCTTCTTTCACCTCACCCCACGAAGTTTTCTTAAATACGCAGAGTCTTCGCCCCCTCTCCTTAAGGAGAGGGGAGGCAGAGTCTCCTAATGACAGAAAACTTCGTGGGGTGAGGTCATAAACATTTCATGTAAGTACTGAGGTCCTTATCCCCTCTCCCGCTCAAACAAATCACCACCACATCCGTTGTATTAAATTTCATTTGCTTTAATGCAGACAACGCATGCGCTGTTTCCAATGCCGGAATAATTCCTTCCAGTTTGGCCAGTTCAAATGCTGCGGCTAATGCTTCCTCATCAGTTGCACTTAAAAATGTTGCTCTCCCGCTTTTAAATAAATGAGCATGTAACGGACCGATACCGGGGTAATCCAATCCTGCTGAAATACTATGCGGTTCCACCACCTGTCCATCATCGGTTTGCATCAGCAGGCTTTTACTGCCATGCAATATACCCGGCTTACCGAGTTGTGTAGTAGCTGCGCTCATGCCACTGTTTATCCCATGGCCGGCAGCTTCCACGGCAATCAATTGCACCGAAGGTTCATCTAAGAAATGATAAAATGCTCCTGCCGCATTACTGCCGCCGCCCACACAGGCCATTACATGAGTGGGTAATTCATTACCGCATTTCTCCAGTAATTGTTTACGCATTTCTTCACTGATCACACTCTGAAATCTCGCCACCATATCCGGATAAGGATGCGGCCCCACCACACTGCCGATTATATAATGTGTATCATCCGGATGATTGATCCAATCCCGTATTGCTTCATTCGTAGCATCTTTCAAAGTTTTACTGCCGCTTGTTGCAGGGATTACCGTGGCGCCCAGCATTTTCATTCTTGCTACATTTGGTGCCTGGCGTTCAATATCTTTTTCACCCATATACACAATGCACTCCACGCCTTTCAATGCACATACCGTAGCGGTAGCCACTCCATGCTGACCGGCACCCGTCTCTGCAATAATTCTTTTCTTACCCAACCGGTGCGCCAGCAATATCTGACCAATTGTATTATTGATCTTATGCGCCCCGGTATGGCAAAGGTCTTCCCGCTTCAGGTAAATAGTGGTATTGAATTTTTCGCTCAACCGTTCGGCCAAATACAAAGGCGTTGGCCTTCCCACATAATCCCGCAGCAAGTATTGAAATTCTTTTTGAAAAGCCTCTTCATAGATAATTTCCAAATACTTTGTCCGCAGTTCTTCCACATTTCGGTGCAGCATTTCCGGAATGTATGCGCCGCCGAATGGGCCGTAGTAGCCTTGAGTGTTGGGCTGTTGATATGTTTGTGTTGTTGTCATTTTTATTTTTTTTTGCCGGCTTCAGTTTTTCATGGCATCGTCTGTTGCGTCGCACTCTTCGGGGTTCGGTAATTCTATTGAGCAATATCACTATCCTTTTTGCTTTTAACAAGAGGTCTTAATTCCCTTTCAACCACTCAGAAAAGCGAGGGCTGCGCAGGACATCCCCTCCCGGGAGGGGTTGGGGTGGGTTACTGCCGCTTTAAAAACCCACCCCGATTTCTCAAAGCATTTAGCTCACTCAATTCGCCCCGCCCAGGCGGGGGAGTTTCCTAAAGTGTAAAGTTTCTCTAACTAACACTATCAACATTTCCATCTCTTTCAACCTATTATCAATTTAAAAAACTCTGTATCCACTGGCATTAACGGAAAAGTTTCAGGCAGTGTATCTTTCTCCACTTTTACAAATCCATTTCTCTCATAAAACCTTTTTGCTGCGTACAGTTGTTCTACAGTGCCCAGGTAAATTTCATTAATCTCTTTTTGCCTGCACCAGTTTATCAGCGTATTCAGCAATAACTGGCCAATCCCTTTTTCTTTACCCCGGTAAGCTGCCTCTACAAACATTTTGCGTAAAGCAGCCTGTCCCTTGCCCATATCAATTAATGCAATGGTGCCAATTACCTGTTCATTCTCCACTGCCACCCAAAAGTTTCCACCCTTTCTGCAATAAACATTTTTAATATTCAATAAATCCGGCTGGTCATTTATAGTTACCGGTACATTAAATTCATTTTGCTGAATATTCAAAATGAGTTGAACAATCCCTTCTTTATATTTTTCCCGGTATGTTTCTATCACCATTTTTATCATTGTATCAATAACAACCCACCCCGAGTTTCTAAAAGCATTAAGCTCACTCAATTCGCCCTGCCCAGGCGGGGAAGTTTCCTAAAGTGTAAAGTTTCACTAGCTAACGCTATCAACATTTTCTATCCCTTTCAACCTCTCCGAAAAGCAAGGGCTGTGCCAGGCAACCCCTCCCGGGAGGGGATGGGGTGGGTTACTGCCGCTTTAAAAACCCACCCCGATTTCTCAAAGCATTTAGCTCACTCAATTCGCCCCGCCCAGGCGGGGAAGTTTCCTAAAAGTGTAAAGTTTCACTAGCTAACGCTATCAACATTTTCTATCCCTTTCAACCTCTCCGAAAAGCAAGGGCTGTGCCAGGCATCCCCTCCCGGGAGGGGTTGGGGTGGGTTACTGCCGCTTTCTTGAGATCGGATTCTCCAACAACTCTCTTTTTCGTAAAACAAATTCACTCACTCCGTTCTTTTCTTCATACTCCGATATCCAATTTCTAATCTCTCTTACTGTCGCTTCCACTTTATTCACTACCAGCAAGGCATCGAATCGTAAAAAACTCACCCCATAACTTTCTATATCTTCCTGTCGAATAATATCCTTCGCAATTACTTTTTCATCCAGGTGTGTAATGCCATCCACTTCTATTGCCAGTTGAAGGTCTTTACAAAAAAAATCAACAATATAATTTCCTATTGGTCTTTGCCTGTCAAAATCATATCCCATTAGTTGACCATTCTTTAATTCATTCCAGAGTTTTACTTCCGAAAAGGTCATATTCTGCCTCAGTTTTTTAGCTAATTCTTTCAACTTTGAGTTATATGGAATAATTCTTCGTTTCATAGGTACCCACCTCAGGTCGTTTAAAGTACAGATTTTCCTCAATTCGCCCCGCCCAGGCGGGGATGTATCCGAAAGTATAAAGTTTACTAACTAACACTATCAACATTTCTCATTCTTTTCAACCTGTGCGAAAAGCGAGGGCTTTGCCAAGCACTATTTATTTTAAACATCTTTAACCAACAAAAAGACTCATCCGTCTAAGTTCTCCACCAGCTGGCGGAGACAGGGCCTTACCTCTTCAACCCCTGCCTAAATTGCAACACCATCCCCATATCCTTCACACCCGGGCTTTTTTCAAACTTGCTGTTAATATCCACACCAAAAAAATCAGGTGCATCTCAAATGCTGAATAGAGAACAGAACCCCGAAGAGTGCGACCCCCCTTCGCTTAGGCTTCGGAGGGCAGGCGGCAACAGACGATGATAGTAGCAATGCAGTTGGGTAAATAAAATCAAAAAAACTATTTAAGACCACACTTTCACTAACCGGTTGGCAAAAATATTTCAGCAGGCAGTTGAAAATAATTCCTGAGTTTTTGCGCCATTTTCAGCGTAATCTCCCGCCTGCCGGAAAGAACGGATGAAACATGCCCTTTACTGCCAATAATTTTTTCAAGGTCTTTCGGTTTCAAACCCTGTTCTTCCATTTTTAGTTTTATCACTTCCAGCGGGTCCAGCCCGGGCAGTTGAATATGTTTATCCTCATAATCCTTTACCAGCACCAGCAATAAAGTCAGTTCATCAGCTTCAGGGGTTTTTTGTCCCGCATGAAAGATGGCCATAGTTCTTTTTATGGCTTTCTGGTATTGTGCTTCGGTCTTAATTACAGTCCAGTTCATAAATTTTTTGTTTTATAGTTCAGGATACGGGCATCAAACTCTACCGTTTCCACATCAATCTTATCATATTGCTTATTTGTGCCAAACCAGATAACATAAGCGGCCTGCTGCTTGAAATTTACAGATGCAATCAGCCGGTATTCATTCCCTTTAATATTAAAAATAACCCGTCTGTTCGCTACTATGCTTGCGTTTCTATACACCTCTTTCAGTTCATTAAAACTGCCAAACTCTGTTTTAATGAACTCCGCATACCATGTCAGCAAAGCCGTCCTTGCCTGTGGAAACTTATCAGCATAAAACAGTATAGCCCTTTTTACAATTATATTCACTGATGTAAAGCTAATTAATAGTTTTCAAAATGAAAACTTTTTTTAATATTTTTTCCACCGACCTCCGCCTCATCTCTTCATCGCCTGCCGAAACTGCAATACCGCTCCCATATCCTTCACCCCGGGGCTTTTTTCAAACTTGCTGTTAATATCCACACCAAAAAAATCAGGATGAGTAAATGCTTTTACTTTAGCTGCATCTTCCACACCAATACCACCGCTTAAAAAGAAAGGCTTTTCGATTTTAGCTTTGGTCAGAATACTCCAGTCAAACTGCTGGCCTGTTCCCCCAAAACTCTCTTTCAGTCCGCCTGTATCAAACAAATAATAATCACAAACGGCATCGTAATCCGTAATTATTGCATCTATATCCACCTTGTTATCCTTAATACGGAAAACCTTTATCACTTCCACTTCACCACTCAGGTCATCACACATTTCAGGGCTTTCATCTCCATGCAGTTGCACTGCATCCAGCCCATAATCATCTATGGCATCTAACACATCAATCATCTCCGGATTCACAAAAACCCCCACTTTCTTCAAATCAAAATCCGCATTCTTCAATTCCTTTTTTGATATCTTTTCGCCGATATACCGCGGAGATTCTTTATAAAATATCAATCCCGCAAAATCTATATCCAGCCCATCCAGTTGCTGCAGTTGTTTCATCTCTGTGATGCCGCATACTTTTATATTCATATTGTTTTATTTTATTTTTCCCTGAGTTAAAACCCAGTGCCAGTCAGTAGTTTCCGGCGATTTTTCACTTTGTTTTAAAATTCCCGTCAATCACACAGGTATTCTTAATACCCGCACAAATTTAAACCTCTAACACCATTTATCAATTGCCATGGTCTTCAGACCCCGGATAGCAAATGCACAAACTCCTCAAATGCCTTTCCAGGATGTTCTTCTTTCATAAAATTCTCTCCAATTAAAAATCCTTTGAACCCGGCATTTCGCAAAGTTACTAGAGCATCTGCACTGCTGATCCCGCTTTCCGCAATCGCCGGTTTGCCGACCGGTATTTTATCAATCAGTTGCAGCGAAGTATTAATATCCACTTCAAAGGTCTTCAGGTTGCGGTTGTTCACCCCCACCATATTTACTTCATCGCAGCAATGGCCCAATTCTTCGGCATTGTGCACTTCTAATATTGACTCAAGCCCAATACTTTTTGCATACGCAGCAAATTCTTTTACTTCCGCCGGGCTAAGACAAGCTGCTATCAGCAATATCACATCTGCTCCAAATGCCTTGGCTTCTGCTATCTGCCATTTGTCTATAATAAAATCTTTGCGCAATACCGGTATGTCTGTTATTACTTTCGTTTGAATCAGATCATCCAGGTCACCACCAAAAAAATCGTCGTCCGTTAATACAGAAATACCTGCCGCTGATTTATTATATGAACCCACTACTTGTTCCACTTCCAGTTCTTTGGGTTTAAACCAGCCTTTGCTCGGACTCTTCCGTTTAAATTCAGCAATAATACCCGTACTTCCGGGCTGCAACAAACTTTGCACCAGCGACCGATTGCTGATCTGCCAGAAGAACCCATCTTTCTCAAACCGCCCTATGCTGCTCATCGGTTTGAACTTTTCTACTTCCTTTCGCTTGGCGGCAACTATTGTTTCTAAAATATCCATTGTTATATTAATCTAAACTCAAAAAACATTATGCGTGTACTAGTTTTTTCAACGCCTCATTCGCCCTGCCACTCTCCAAACTCTCTACTGCTGCCTGGTAAGCCTCATCATAATTTTTATAACGGCCCGTGCAATGTAATGCCATTGCCGCATTGGCCAGCACTACCGCATTTTGTGCCCAGGTGCCTTCCCCTTTTAAAATTGTAGTGAAAATCTTTGCCGCTTCTTCTACACTATTACCACCACTGATATCATGTGCTGATACCATCCGTTTACCCAATTGTTCCGGTGTCATTATTTTTTCGCCTTCATTCGTTATCACTTTGGTATCATTGGTCAGCGATATTTCATCATACCCATCCAGGCTGTGAATAATGGTGAAAGGCTTACCGCTCAACTGCAATAAATAATTATAAATCCTTGCCATTTCCAGGTTGTACACGCCTACCAACTGGTAAGTTGGATGCGCAGGATTGGCCATGGGCCCCAGCATATTGAAGAATGTCCGCATCGCCAGGTTCTTCCGTATTGGTCCCACCGTTTTTAACGCCGGATGAAATAATGGCGCATGCAGAAAACAGATATTGGCTTCTTCAATATCCTGTTGAAGTTTACTGTTATCGTTGCTGAATGTATACCCCAGCTGTTCCATCACATTGCTGGACCCGCTGATGGAAGAAGCGCCATAATTACCATGCTTCGCCACTTTTTGCCCGGTGCCCGCCACAATAAAACAGGCCAGCGTGGAAATATTAAATGTATTCTTTCCATCTCCACCGGTACCCACAATATCTATGGTATCATAGCCGTTTAAATCAGCTTTTACACATAGTTCCAGCAATGCATCCCGAAATCCCTGCAGCTCTTCAATGGTAATGCTCCGCATCAGGTACACGGTCATAAAGGCTGTTACCTCATGCTCATTGTAAATGCCTTTACCAATGTTAACCAAAGCATCCTTTGCAGCTTCACGGCTCAATGTCTTGTGTTCAAATAAATATTGAAGTACCTTTTTCATTGTATCATTTTCAGGTTTTCAAAGTGTCAAATTAGCTCTTCAACCAGTTCCTTAAAATATCTTCTCCCATCGGTGTCAGCACACTTTCCGGATGAAACTGTACTCCCTGTACGTCATATTTTTTATGTTGCAGGGCCATGATATAATTATTCTCATCCCTTGCGGTTACTTCCAGTTCATCTGGAAAATTCTCATCACTCACGATCCAGCTATGATAACGCCCCACTGCAAACCGCTGAGGCAAACCGGCGAATAAGGAACTCCCAGCATTTGACTTCTGACTTCCGGTATCTATGTCTGTTGCCACTCCATGATATACGGCAGACAGGTTGACCAGTTTTCCTCCAAAGGCTTCGCCAATTGCCTGATGCCCCAAACAAACTCCAAGTATTGATTTCGAAGATGCATACTCTTTTATTAATGGCAGCAATAAGCCCGCTTCTTCAGGAATACCGGGTCCCGGAGATAAAATTATTTTATCATAGTCCTTCACTTTCTCCAGTGCAACCTGGTCATTTCGGTACACCTCCACTTTTGTATGGGTGATATGCTCCACCAAATGGACGAGGTTGTAAGTGAATGAATCGTAATTATCGAAAACTAATATTTTAGCCACTTTCTTTTTTTTGTATTCAGCAAATAACAATAAATAAAAAACATCCCGGTACAATGGGACTGAATATTGATTGTTGGTTATTGAATATTGAATATTTCATTAATTTATGCTTTCTGCCAGTCCAATCGCTTTCTTTAATGCCCCTAATTTATTATTCACTTCCTGCAACTCACTTTCGGGATTGCTTGCTGCCACTATTCCTGCACCTGCCTGGTAAGTCAATGTATTGTTCCTGCTTAAAAATGTCCGGATCATAATGGCATGGTTACAACTGCCGTCAAACCCTATAAAACCTATGGCCCCGCCATAATAACTCCGTGCAGCCGGTTCAAACGAATCAATCAGTTGCATGGCTTTGAATTTTGGCGCACCGCTTAATGTACCGGCCGGAAATGTTTTAGCTATCAGCTCAAAAGGATTGCTGCCTTCCCTTACCTTAGCCGTTACCTCACTTACAAGATGAATAACATGAGAAAAAAATTGTACCTGCCGGTAATGTGCCACTGTCACCTCATCACACACACGGCTCAGGTCATTTCTTGCAAGGTCCACCAGCATTACATGTTCGGCATTCTCTTTGGCATCTTTCAGTAATTTTTCTGCGGCCACTTTATCTGCTTCATCATTTCCTGTTCTTTTAAAGGTGCCGGCGATTGGATGAAGTACCGCTTTATTATTTTGTATCACCAATTGTGCTTCCGGAGAAGATCCCATCAGTTTATAATCGCCATAATCGAAAAAGAATAAATAAGGCGACGGGTTTACACTCCGCAATGCTCTGTACACATTAAACTCATCCCCGATAAATTTTTGCTGAAACCTTCTGCTGAGCACAATCTGGAATACATCTCCCCGGTGACAACGGGCAATTCCCTTCTTTACCATATCCCTGTATTCCTCATCTGTCATATTGGAACTTTCTTCCTCCTTTGTATTGAACGGATATACCGGCACATCTTTACTTCTGATTAAAGATTCCACTACTGCAACATCACTTTCCACTCCATTTATTTTATTCTCACAGATAAACAATTCGTCTTTAAAATGATTGACTGCTATTACATATTGATAAAGCCGGTAGCGCATCAATGGGATAACGGGAGGTGCCGCAACATGCTTTTCGAGCTGGATCGTATCAAAAAACTGTACAGCATCATACGTTGTGTATCCGAACAGCCCCTGTGCAAATTTTGCTTCTTTGCTTTCGCTTTTTTGAATATCAAATTGCTCCATGAAGTTCCAAAGAAGTTGTGGCACTTCATTTACGTTTTTCAGCGTTACTTTTTCAGGTTTTTGTGCCGGCAATTTAAACTCCACTGTTTGCAGGCCGCTTATTTCCATTCCTCCAATGGCATTGATGCAGATAAAAGAATAACTGTTATCTGAAGAATGGTGATCAGTGCTTTCCAGCAATACCGTATCACGAAACCTGTCACGCAGGCGTAAATAGATACCCACCGGGGTAAAAACATCCGCCAGCATTCTTTTACATGTTGTATTTATTGCTATTTTCCTCATAATTCTGACAATCTAATTAATCATAGTTCTGTGGTAAAAAATCAAAAGCCCCGAACACTGTCGGGGCATGTAATATATTTAAATAAATATAATAATAGTGCTACAGCCCCTGAAGAGTTGTATGCCACCACCATAAATTATTTATAACTTTTCTCATTTCACTACAAATATATAATCAAAAATATCAGATGAACAAATTCTTTTTAAATTTACATGAAAACGAGAGTCCCAAACCTATCATTGTATGATTAAAACCCGTTTACTTCTCTTATTTCTGTCACTAGTGATAAGTCAATCATGTTTTGCCGGATACCTCTCAACAAATACAAAAGCTATCCCACAAAGACCACGAAGCCCGCAAAGCCTTTTCTTTGTGTCTTTGTGGGATAATTGTTTGCGTCATATCAGACTTGGCATGACACTAGGTGTTTACCATTATTACATTGGCAATCCTCCTGATACCACAATACGTAGCGTTAAAGTAAGTTTTACTTACAATCCAGCTATTTTCCCTGAATCCTGGCATTCGTTGCCAATCAATGTGCAGGGTGAACAAATTGACAGGGCTGAAATCAACCGGAGTACACGGATATTGATAAAAGCACTGAATAAATACCCGCTTGCGGCCCTTAGTAAAGACCTGCATATAATTTATATGCTGAAATCAATGCGTTTTTATGATGTGGAATATGGCGGCACCAACGGTAAGGATGTGCTATTCCTTAGCAACAATGGTGATAACAAAGGCTATTCAGACCTCTACCTTGAACAAACCTTTCATCATGAATATTCCAGCATCTTGTATCGCAATCACCCGGAATGGCTGGATGAAAAGGCCTGGATGGCAGCCAATTCTACCGGCTTTGAATATAATGATCCGGAAAGTGGGGTTGGCGCTATCCGCAATAACACATCTTCCCAGGACCTTGACTCCATACTTTGCAAAAAGGGCTTTCTAACCCAATATTCCAGATCAAGCCTCGAAAATGATATCAATACTTTTGCGCAAAACCTTTTTTACCCTTCTGCAGATTTTTGGAAACTGGCAGACAAATACCCCCTTACCAGGAAAAAAATGAAACTGCTCGTCAGTTTTTATCACCGGATTGACCCTTCTTTCACAGAAGAATATTTCCGGGCACTGAGCCACTGATTTTTTACCAACGGTTTTTTTTAAGGAGACATTGCACTTAACTTGTATGCTAAATACTTCCAGCTATGTATACAAAACTCGTAACTGCCCTGCTTTCCCTTTTTCTTTCTATTACCGGCATTGCCGTTTCTGCACAGGATGATGGCAGTTATAAAACACCGCCAAAAGATATTACCGATATGCTGCTGGCAAAAAAATCGCCCAATGTAAGTGTGGATCAAAAGGCGGAATGGATGCTTTTTATGGAAAGCAGCAGTTACCCGTCAGTAGAAGAACTGGCCCGCCCTGAATTAAAAATTGCAGGCCTGCGCATTAATCCGGCCAACTATGCACCCAGCCGGCAAAATTTTATCAATAACCTTATGCTGCGCAGTATTGCTTCTGGAAAAGATCATAAAATAACCGGGCTGCCATCCCCTCTTTATGCCAACTCAGTTAACTGGAGCCCTTCCTATAAAAAAATTGCTTTTACACAAACCACCGGCAACAGGGTGGACCTGTATGTGATAGACGTGGCATTGCAAAAAGCTGCTAAAATAAATAAGACGGCACTCAATGTTGTATCCGGCGGCTATAGCTGGTTTGATGATAACACCATTCTGTACCGAACCGCATTGAAGCCTGCATCCGCTATGCCCGCCAGGCCTGCTGTGCCAAAAGGCCCAACTGTACAGGAAAATTATGGCAAAGCCACTCCCCGCCCCACTTTTCAGGACCTGTTAAAAAGCCCGTATGATGAACAGCTATTTGAATTTTATGCCACCACCCAATTGGTGAAAAATACCAATGGCACTGAAACAAAGATCGGCCAGCCCGCCATGTACAGTAATATCAGCCTCTCACCGGATAATAAATTTCTGCTGGTCAGAATCCTAAAAAAACCATTTTCATATACTGTACCGGCTGGTGGATTTCCCACGGTGTATTTGATTACTGATATTAATGGAAAGGTGATAAAACAATTAGCAGATGTGCCGTCGGCTGAAACTGCGCCAGGTGGCAATGATAATGTATTGCTGGCGCCCCGTGCTTTTGACTGGCGGGATGATGAGCCTGCCACCGTAGTATGGTGCATGCCTCTTGACAGCGGTCTTATTAAAAAGAAAGTAGAGTATCATGATGCTGTGTATGCCCTTTCTGCCCCCTTCAGCGGAGATGCCAAACAGCTATTTAAAACAAAAATGCGGTACCGTGGCACTACCTGGGGCGATGCTAATGTGGCAATCGTCTCCGAGGGATTAACTGGTCAGCAAATAAGCCAGTTAAACAGGTTTAATTCTATTACAGAAGACCTGGAAAAATTAATTACACGCAATACAACCAATGCGTATGCCAACCCCGGCTTTCCTGTTACCACCAATAACCGCTATGGCAGGAAAGTGCTGCAACAGCTGGATAATGGCAATAAAATATTATTCAATAACCCCACCGGCAGTTCGCCTGATGGTGATCTCCCCTTTTTACTGTCGTATGATATTCATACCAAAAAAGCTGACACACTGTGGCGCTGTGCGGAAGGATGGTTTGAAAATGTAGTGGCCGTACTCGATGTGAATAATTTACAACTGCTTACCGAAAGGCAAAGTGAAAAAGAAGTAGCCAATTTTTGGATAAAAAACTTACGCTTACGTATAGCAGACAGGCAAATTACACAGTTCACCAACCCCTATCCGCAACTGGACGGAGTGTCAAAGGAAAAAATAAAATATAAAAGGGCGGATGGTGTGGACCTGACCGGAGACCTGTATCTTCCAAAAGGATATGATGCGAAACGGGACGGTAAGCTTCCGGTCTTCATCTGGGCCTATCCCGCCGAATACAATTCTGCGGCAGATGCTGCACAGATCCGCGGAAGTGAGCACAAATATTCCCTGCTAAACTGGGGCTCGCCGGTATTTTATGTAACCCAGGGATATGCTGTACTCAACAATGCGGAGATGCCGATTGTAGCTATCAGTAAAGAACAGAAACCAAACGATAACTTTATTGAACAACTGACCATGAATGCTGAAGCCGCCATCAATATGCTGGACTCTATAGGTGTGGGCGACAGAAACAGGGTGGCTGTTGGCGGACATAGTTATGGCGCTTTTATGACAGCCAATTTGCTGGCCCATACCAAACTCTTTAAAGGAGGCATTGCCCGCAGCGGCGCATATAACCGTTCGCTTACCCCTTTCGGATTTCAGAATGAAGACCGCAATTATTGGGAAGCTACACAATTGTACAACGATATGAGCCCCTTCAACTATGCGGATAAAATAAAAACACCGTTGTTGCTGGTGCATGGTGAAATGGATAATAACACCGGCACATTCCCTATACAAAGTGAACGAATGTTCAATGCCATTAAAGGTAACGGAGGTACTGTTAAGTTTGTGAGCCTGCCGTATGAAAGCCATGGCTACCAGGGACGGGAAAATATTCTTCATGTACTGGCAGAACAATTTACCTGGCTGGAGAAATATGTAAAGAATGCCGGAATGAATAATAAGAAAGAAGAGAAAAAAGGATTTTAAAATTTTGAACCGCCTAGTGTCGTGTCAAGTCTGATATGACGCAAACAATTTTCCCACAAAGACACAAAGAAAAGGCTTTGTGTCTTTGTGGGATAGCTTTTGTATTCGTTGAGAGGTGTCCGACAAAACAGGGTTGACTTAGCACTAGTAAATAATTATTACAGCAATACAAACACAGGAAAAACCATGTGTGTATTACTATCTGTTCTATGGTCTATATGGTTCAAACAGTGACACTGCTTTAAAATATAAGAAACCACAGGTATGATAAAGGGATTATACGAGACACATATATTTGTTGAATCACTGGAACGGTCTGCTGACTTTTATAAAAATGTAATGGGCCTGCAACAGGCCCATTACGAGCCAGCAAGAAAAATTGTTTTTTTCTGGATAGGGAAAGCCAAAGAATATATGTTGGGTATCTGGGAAAAGCCGAAAGATGAAATTGATATAAGACACTTTGCTTTTCGGTGTGAAGCCAGTTTTATTTTGAATGAATCAGAGACATGGCTTAGGGAAAGAAACCTGCAACCTTATAATTTTCTAAAAGATGGAACCGGGGAGCCGATGGTTTTTGCATGGATGCCTGCTATTGCCATTTATTTCAACGATCCAGATGGGCATGTGCTTGAGTTTATCGCCGTACTGAATGGTGCCGCAAAGCCTGAATTGGGCGTTATCAGTTATGATGACTGGATGAAAGTAAACCACAATGAATAACAAACCATTTGACGGTATATGAAACAATCAATAGCCCATATAACGCTGGTGGTTGATGATTACGATGAAGCCATTGCCTTTTATACCCAACGGCTGAATTTTATTTTAGTGGAAGACACGGTGCTGTCTGAAATGAAAAGATGGGTATTGATAGCGCCTCCCGGCCCGGATGGTTGTAAATTATTACTGGCCAAAGCTGCCAACGAAGAACAAAAAAGCAGGGTGGGCAATCAAACAGGCGGAAGGGTTGGGTTTTTCCTGTATACCGATAATTTCGAAAGAGATTATCAATCCCTGCAGGATAATAAGGTGGAAATAATCCGGCCCGCGGTACAAGAGCCTTATGGAACAATAGCCGTTTTTGCAGACCTGTATGGCAACCTCTGGGACCTTATTGAGCCTTTGCCCTAATAATTGAATGTACTCCTGTGATGCTATCCACCATAAATTTCCTTTTACTTTTATTCGCCAACCTTTTATCTTTATTGATCGTCAGGATAACCGGCCCGGGATCCGGTGCCGGCCAAGCCGAATTAAACCACAATATATGCGAACCTTTCTCTTTCTTACCCTCCTTATTTGCAACGTTATTTTATCAGGCGCACAACCGCCTGTATCCGATATGTACAACATTACAAATATCGCTTTACCCGAAAGCATGAATAAGCAGGTTTGTATTTCAGGCATGAAATATCTTGACGGCAGCCTCTATTTTGCATCTGAACGGTGTCCGGTCATTTTTTCCTTTGATCCACAATCAAAGACCATCCAGAAAACGATAAACATCAGTGTACAGCAGGAATTTGAAATGGAGGGCCTTACTTCATATAAAGGCAAACTCTACCTGGTATCTGAAAATATTGCAGCAGTATATGAAGTAAATCCCGTCACCGGCGATTTGAAACAGGTACAAACAACAGTCCCCCTTCCACCAAAATCAAAAAGTGGTGATGGCACAGAAGGGATAGCTGCTAATGAAAAAAATAATAAATTCTATATCCTGCGGGAAAGAAATGAAGATATGACAAGGTCGCAGATATATACCTATAGTATTGAAGCCGGCACTGAAAGCTCATCTATCGTATTAAAGTATGAGTCGATGATAGAATTACCGCTTGAAAATTCCCAATGGCGGTATTCTGATATTTGCGTGGATACTGCCAACAACCGGCTTGTTTGTCTTAAATCCTATTCTAAAGGAAAATTGCGGCAGCAATATTTGGAAGCAGTGGATATTGATTCAGCCGGAAATATTTCTTCCTCCACGTTGAAAAATGTTCCGGTGGAAAATTTCACGCAGTTATCCGCCCAATATAAAAACGATGACTACAGTATGAACCTGGAAGGTATTACGATAGATAAAGACGGCACGATCTATATCATCAGCGATAACACCTCGGGTAAAGCCGTATGTGAAGAACCGGCAAAAGAAAAAACTATTCTACTTGAATTAAAAAAGAAATAAATTTTAGTGTCCCGGTTTGAACCATATATGACTCAGATAGCATAGGAGTGCACACAACTTGTTCCGCATCACTTTCGCTAAAGCTTCAGCGAGCAAGGCCTGATGCGTGGATAGTTTTTAAACAATTGATCCTATGTTGTATTTCTTATGTTTGCTATGGCATATATGGTTCAAAGAAAGACAAACATAAAGTCAATAGCTACCATAGAAATACACACATAGCCTTTCCAGGGGAAACAGGTATTGAAAGGGGCCACTATTGTAAAATCTATTTCAGCCAAAAAGAAAAGGCCTAAGATTGAATGAAATGTTAAGAATCAATACATGGCAACCAAACCGAAAAAATTAACGACTTTTATTTATTGATATGAAAAAATATTTACTCTTTATCATTCTCTTATCTTCATTTTCCGGCCTGCGGGCCCAGAAAGTGGACAGCATTTACTTTCACCTCTACACCGACAGCCTGAAGAAAGGACAGCATAATTATATCAATGTGGATGGAAAACTTTCTACCGGCAAGTGGATGCCCATGACCGCAAGGGATGTTCAGTTTACCTGCAATGAAGCTAATTTTCTGGGCAATGAGCTGATCATACCGGCAGATTTTAAACTGGAGAAAGTAACAATCAGGGCTTCACTTAAGCTGAACCCTTTTGTAGTAATAGAAAAAACCATCTGGATAAAGATCAAACCGGATGGTGACCTTCCTGCCCGGGAACAGCTTTCCAACAATCCCCCGACGAAGAAAACAAAAACTAAAGGATAATAAAAAAACCCTTCGCTGTAAACGAGGGGCTTTCCATTTATGTTGTAAAAAATTATACAGTCTTTTTTGCATCCTCCAGAAATTTGGCAAGGCCAATATCCGTGAGGGGGTGTTTCAATAAGCCAAGAATTGAATCCAGTGGACAGGTACACACATCAGCACCGGCTTCTGCACAACGAACAATATGCAGCGCATTGCGGATAGAGGCCGCCAGTATTTCTGTTTTAAATCCCTGAATGGAAAATATATGGGATATCTGGGAAATGAGTTCGATACCGTCCCAACTGCTGTCGTCAATACGGCCAATAAAAGGAGACAAATAAGTAGCCCCTGCTTTGGCGGCAAGAATGGCCTGACCAGCAGAAAATACCAGGGTACAATTGGTCCTGATACCATTATCTGTGAACCATTTAATGGCTTTAATACCATCTTTTATCATCGGCACTTTCACTACAATATTTGGGTGTATAGCGGCGAGCTTCTTTCCTTCTTCCACAATGCCGGCAAAATCTGTGGAAATTACTTCTGCACTGATATCGCCATCCACCATTTCACAAATGGTTTTGTAATGATTCATGATGGCTGCTTCGCCTTTGATGCCTTCTTTGGCCATCAAAGACGGGTTGGTAGTAACGCCATCCAGGATACCCAGTTCATTTGCTTCTTTGATCTGAGCCAGGTTGGCAGTATCTACAAAAAATTTCATATATAAAAGGATTGATAATAAAGAAAAAATGGCAGGCTTATTACATCGCACCGCTCAACCACCTACTCTTGCTGCCTTCCGGCCCTGGGAGGATTCAGCAGGAGCTGGTCGTGTAAGACCTGCCGCCGCAAAGATAAGGGTGTGAGGGGAATTATGAGAGAGGAAATTTGATATAAAATTAGATACAGAAAGGCAAAGTGAAGGGGAGAAGCAATTGCAAACTCATATAAATGCTGATTTTCTTTGAGTGGCCTTACTACTTGTTATGGAAGGAGTGACAGCTATTTCATTCAGGTTTGTAATTTTCCCAATATTCTTTTGGTGTTACAATTTTTGTTTACTTGTAGGTTGGGAATGTAAAGTCAGTTGTGTTGCCAGTAATGATAAAATCAGCAAAACATTTATCAGCAAGTTCCAAAATCATATTATCATCAACATCAGAAATAAGATCAAGTTTTATTGTTGGAATAAATTTTAACGCTTTTAATTCAATTTCAACAAGGATTGTTTCTGCACGAATAAAAAAATCATGGTATTTCAAAAACCTGGGGCGTGACAGCACTTCGTAATATTCAGCCATTAATTGTTCCGAAATACAAAGCTGGAATTTTTGTTCAATAAAAAATTCATTGATAATTTTATTGGAATAGCCACGTTGAATAAGTGATGAAACAAGTACGTTTGTGTCAATTACGATCTTTTGCATTTTTTCTGACGGCTTTAACTTCATTGGTTATCTCATCCATTGTCATTTTTGAAATTCCGTATTTCTCTGCCAGTTCTACGGATTTGTTCAAATTTTGCTTCATTAATTCTTTAGCAATTAAGTCAATAAAATCAGTAAACGTCAGGTTTTCATTTTTCAAGCCGAACTTGTTATACTCAATATCAGATATTGAAACATTTAGTGTCCGCATAGTTTTTATCTTTTGTCAAATTTACAGAAAGTATTTAGAAGTCATAAATCGATCTTAAGTAGCAAAGAATATCCTTATAGTGCTTCGGCCCGCCAATGGTTTCCATCAGCGATTCTTTATCGTTGAAAATTGGAACTCACCCTCGTAAATCCCACGAGCTCATCTGCCCTGGCACCAAAAGGACGAAAGTAAACCATGATCATATAATCATTCTCCGTACCCCAGTAATTGCCTTCGGTATTTTCCAAAGAGGGTTGCACACCGGTCTGCTTTTTATCAGTCAGCGTAACGTAGGAATAATTGTAATACCCCTGCTTCAGGTACAATTCTTTTTCATATACTCCTGTTGTATCATTAAAAACCATACGGGAAGCATCGTTCTGCTCATAGTTGGTCAGTTCACCAAATAAATACACGCTTTTCCCTTCATAAGCTTTTTTACCGGGTGGCACATAGGTAAAATGTGTCCAGGCATAATCACTTTGCCAGAATGCATTGGAATTATCCCTGTTCTCGATGGTGAAGATGCCGTTGAAATCACGGTAATACACATATAACTGTTCCCTCCTTTCTTTGTCTGGTTTTACATACACATCTATCCGGTTGGACGAATCACTGTCAACCAGTCTCTCCATCCGGTCGCTCATAAGCCGCAGGCTGCGGAGATCAATCCACCGCCATTCTTTACCGGCTGCAAATGTGGTGTTTTCTTCATCACTGTATTCATAATAATTGCCCCGGAATATGGTAGGCCTGCCGATGACGGAGGAAGAGGCCCATATATTATTTTGCACTACCGTTACCTTCAGATCCTGGGGAGAAAATGTGGTAATCTGTCCTGCAGCTGTACTTACAGTCACCTGTACCCGTTGATGAGTGCGGAAAAAATTTCCGTTGAATGGCTGCAGCACGGTGGCCGACACAGCAGCTTTGGTATTCACCACCAGCATCCGTTTGGTAAAAACAAGTTTGGAAGTATCATCATTTAAAAAAACCTTCAGCAGGTAATTGCCGCCTTTGGTGGGAGCCGAATTTCGTTCCGGTAAAAAAGCCTGGTAATGGGTGTAGCGTGTTTGTGCTATGGAGGAACTGCGGTAGTTTGAAATACGGTTACTTTGAAAACCGCGGATATAATCAAAGGTTTGCACATTGGCCGGAGTCCAGTCTGCATTGCATAACTGAAAGCTGTAATAATAATATTTTACATCTGCCTCTATATCGTCAAAATGCAATTCGAGCTGATCATTGCTGTTGAGCGTAAGAGCCGGATAGCTGTACACATCGCCGGCCTTGTACAGTTTTACTGCATGTATATTGGGTTTATAAATATGATCGGGCAACTGGGCGTTTGCCACCAATATGGAAAAAAGAAATAAAAGGGATACTAATTTTTTCATCATTGTTTTTAAAGATGGGTTTTCAAAAGACGGGATGCAACGCCTGGTTATTATTTGTTAATATTCTGACCTGCTGCCACTCAGCACAAAGTAAAATACGGTAAAAAAGCGGATAAATCTTTTAACCGGCTTATTTTTGATGAAAGACAAATAAAACATTTTGAAGGTTGCAGGCTTTATAGCAAAGCGTATCGCATTTAAGGGCCCAAAAGGGGAACCCGGTCAAAAATCTTTCTCCCGGTTTATTATCCGGCTGAGTACAGTGGCTACTATTATCAGCGTGGCTGTAATGATTGTGACCCTGTCTTTTGCCAATGGATTCCAGGAAACGGTAACACAGAAAATATTCAGCTTCTGGGGCCATATCCGGGTGCAGGAAAAACAACCTGACAAAGCCATCATTTCCGAAGAAAGCCCCATTATTACCAATGATTCCCTGGTACAACGCATGCGGCAGCACCCGCAGGTGGAAAGCATCCACTCTTTTGCCACAAAATATGCTATTCTAAAATCAAAGAATGAAATGGAAGGTGTGCTGGTAAAAGGGTTTGACAGCAGTTATGGATTTAAATACCTGCAGCGCTTTATCAAAGAAGGAAGGGCCATCCGGTTCAATGACAGCGCCTACAGTAAAGAAATCCTTATTTCCACCTATACCTCTGCCCGGATGGGACTGAAAGTAAATGACAGTATCATTATCTACTTTATCAAACCCGGAGAAGAACCAAGGCCACGGAAAGTAAGCATTGCCGGTATTTATAAAACAGGTATTGAAGAATATGATAAATTATTTGCCATCGGCGATATTAAACTGATCAGGCGGCTGAACAACTGGAGTGAAAATGAAGTGGGGGGATATGAAATATTTTTGAAGGACTATACCAAAATTGATGCAACCGTAAAAGAGTTATATGAGCTGGATGATTTTCCCGACACCTGGGATACTATCAGTGCAAAAAATATTTCGCCGAATATTTTTGACTGGCTCAACATGCAGGATAAAACACGCAATGTATTAATTGTTATCATGCTGATAGTGGCGATTATCAACCTGATCACCTGCCTGATTATCCTGGTACTGGAACGGATCAAAATGGTGGGTGTGTTAAAAGCGCTGGGTGCCAGCGACTGGACGGTACAAAAAATATTTCTCTGGCATTCTGCCATTATAACTTTTACAGGTATTTTTTTCGGGCTGGTATTCGGGTTAGGTATTCTATGGCTGCAGCAGGCCACAGGTTTTATCAGGTTGCCGGAAGATGCCTATTATATGGATACGGCGGCGGTAAAGATCGTTTGGTGGCAGGTGGCAATCATTTGTGGTGGCACACTGGCTGTCTGTTTCCTGGTATTGATGATACCCACTTTCATTGTGAAAAGGGTGCAACCGGTGAAGGCGATACAGTTTCGGTAGAGAGGGTAATTGGTTAATTAGTTTATTGGGGCCTGCGGCGGTTAATTTGCTTATTAGCTAATTGGGAGTCTTCGGGAAATAACTTTCCTTCCAAAAATACTTGTACAATAGAATTAAAACGACCCCCCAATAAACCAATTAACTAATTAACCAATAAACCAGCAACATTCCCTATACCAAATGCGACAATACAATCCCTGCTGCCACTGCTGCATTTAATGATTCGGCCTTTCCTTTTTGAGGTATCGTAATTTTTTTAGTAGCCAATCCCATTATTTCAGGGCTGATGCCTTTTGATTCATTGCCAATAACGATGATTCCCTCTGTTATTTTTTTCATGCTGTTGATGTTCTGCCCATTCAGGGCTGTGGTGTAAATAGACGTATGCTTCTGCTGATGGAGCCAGTTGGCCAGGTCTTTATAAAACACGTTAACACGGGCAATACTTCCCATCGTGGCCTGCACCACTTTAGGATTATAGATATCAGCCGATTCATCTGTGCATACCAGCTGCTGTATGCCAAACCAGTCTGCAATGCGTATAATTGTCCCCATATTGCCGGGGTCACGGATATCGTCAAGGGCCAGTATTACTTTTCCCATTGTTATCACTTCATCCGGCTCTTTAAACTGTTTTACCACGGCCAGTACTTTATTGGGAGTGCTGAGTTGTGAAATTTTTTCTAAATCTGCTTCAGTAATTTCATGCAAAACTATGTTGGCAGGCAGTTTCGGTTGCGCTTTTAACCAATCAGGCAGGGCAAATACTTCTTTTATATCGGCCAATTTGTTTTGCAAAAGTTCTTGTACCAGTTTGGGGCCTTCGGCAATAAAGAGTCCTTCCTGCTGCCTGAATTTTTTCTGGCCTAAAGTTTGGATATATTTGAGCTTCGGTTTAGAAAGCATGAGCCGTTGTTTAATTTTTTTATGTCAGCAGGCCACCTATTTATTGTCAGACCATTACCTGCAGCTATCATTGCTGTATTGATAGTATTGGGATTATTTTCCTGCAAGGCCCCGGTTATTGTAAAAAAATATCAGCCGGGAAAACCTTTCGTTTACCAGGCAAATATCAAAGTAAATGGCAACTTTACAAACGAAGAAAAGGAAAGATTGGCTTCCCGCCTCAAAAGCCAGCTGGATGACAGCATGCGTTCCAGGGCCGTTTCCAAGGTTTTCTGGAGTGTAATGAAGAACCCGCCTGTATATGACAGCCTCAATGCCGACAAATCCATTCTCTTTATGCGGGCATTGCTGATATCATCGGGATATTTCGGAGATACAATTAATTACAAAGCCAATACAGACACGGTCAATAAAAATCAATACAGAACCACGATCAACTATTCTGTAACTCCCGGCAAACTGGTCCGTATTGATTCTTTCGCTTATAATATCAAAAATGCTGAACTGCAAAAGATTGCGTTGGCCAATCAAAAAGATGCAGCACTAAAGAAAGGTGAACCCTTTGCCAAATCCAATATATCGGTGGAACTGGACCGCCTTGTTGTTTTATTCCGCAATAACGGCTATATGCGGTTTGGCCGGGAATATTTATACGGGCTCTGGGACACCCTTGATATCTCCCTGCTGCGCCCCAGTCTTGATCCTTTCGAACAATTAGAGATACTGCAAAAAATAAAAGAAAGAAAAGAGAATCCAAAAGCCAACCTGGAAATACGGTTACGGCCGGGTACCGACAGCAGTAAGCTGAGAAAATATTATGTGGGTAATGTTATTATTTATCCTGATTATACACTGGATACAATATCAAAAAAAAGAAAAGAAGAAATCGTCAAAGGGGTAAAGGTGATTTCTTACCAGGATATGTTTAATGCCCGGATATTGCCACAGAATATTGCCCTGCACCATGGCGACCTTTACGACCAGCGAAATTATTTCAACACCATCAATCAATTTAATAAACTGGGTGCATGGAGATTGGTAACGATAGAACAAAACATACGGTCTGGCCAGGATACATCTGATTTTGTAGTTAAACTTACTCCTGCAGTTAAATATAGTTTTACCACCAACTTTGAAGCAAGCCAAAACCAAACTATTGTTTCAGGCAATCTTTTCGGGTTGGGTGTAAACGCCGGTGTACAAAACAGAAATTTTGCCAGGGCTGCCATCCAGGCCACTACCAATATCCGTTATGGTGTTGAATTGGGAAACCAGTTTGTACAGTCGCAGCAGGCCAGTTTCAGTCACAACATTTATTTTCCAAAAGCAATTCCTGCTGTAAAATGGATACCTGAAAGGAATCGAAATAATATCAGGACAATATTTTCTTTTAATGCTGCCAATACAGACAGAAAAGATCTATACAGGCTATCCACTGTCAATGCTTCCTGGGGGTATGAATACCTGAGAAATATACCCGGCACCACAAAACAAATTCAATTATCCTGGAAAATTCCCAATATTGAATACTCCACGCTGAATAAAAGAGACAGCCTTCAAAGGCTTATTGATCGTAACCCTGCATTAAAAAATATTTTTACCGATGGCTTTATTTCTTCAACCATCCTGGCGGTCACCTTTACCAATACAAAAGAAAAAACACCGCATATTCTTTCTGCCAGTCTTGAATTACCCTTTATTGCAGGTTTGATACCCAGCCAGTTTCTTGACAAAGAGTTATATAAATACATAAAAATAAATACTGAATATACAAAGTTGTTGAAAATCAAAAAATCATCCTTTGTTTTCCGGGGTTTTGCTGGGGTTGGCTATGCACTTAATTCCACCGTTAACCCACAGAAAAAAAATGCACTCCCCTTTTTCAAACAATATTTTGCGGGCGGCCCCAATAGTATGCGGGCATGGCGGCTGAGAAGAATCGGCGCCGGATCTGTTGTAAAAGATTTTGGAGAAAACCCTGATCGGTTTGGAGATGTTCAACTGGAAGTAAATGCCGAATACCGGTTTAAATTGGCAACAATTGCCGGCACTAAAATAGAAAGTGCTTTTTTTACAGACATGGGCAATGTTTGGTTCTTGAAAAAAAATGCAGGCTCCCCGGAAGAAGTATTCAATATAAACCGGCTTGGAAAAGATTTAGCTATCGGAGTAGGTACCGGTATACGTATCGATTTCTCCTTTTTTCTTATCCGTTTGGATTATGCATACAAAGCGAAAGACCCAAGCCCCGATCCTACCAACGCAGCCAGCCAGAATAAATGGTTTTATGATTGGAGATTATTAAAAGGACAGTTACAATTAGGTATTAATTACCCTTTCAAACTGTAAGGGGTTGCTACTTATAGTTTACTCTTGCAGCAAATTCTTCCATCGTCATTGCATCTTCCAGTAAAGAATCACCAATTCTTGTACGGCAAAGTTTACTAAGGTAAGCGCCACAGCCCAGTTCATTTCCAAAATCAAAAGCCAGGCTCCTGATATAAGTACCCGTGCTGCATACCACCCTGAAATGAATCACCGGTAATTCTATAGCGGTGATTTCAAATTCTCTTATAGTAACAGTGCGGGGTTCCATTTTTACTTCTTTCCCCTGCCTTGCCAGTTCGTATACCCGCTTGCCTCCCTGCTTGATGGCGGAATGTGCCGGTGGTATTTGTTGTATCACTCCGGTAAAAGGAGTTGTTGCGGTTATTATTTGTTCGGTAGAAATTGCATCAGCAGGTTTAAAATTTTCGGGTTCACTTTCGAGGTCATAAGTAGGTGTGGTTGCGCCCAGCGTAAAGCTGCCCGTATACTCTTTTTCCTGTCCCATAAATTCATTAATGCGTTTGGTGAATTTACCAGTACAAACAATCAACAGACCTGTAGCCAACGGGTCTAAAGTGCCTGCATGTCCAACTTTTTTAACCCCGGTTATTTTCCTGGTTCTGCCAATTACATCAAAGGATGTCCATTGAAATGGCTTCTGCAACAATAATACCTGTCCCTGCTCAAAACTTTCTTTTGTGTAGTTCATTTTTTAATTAGCTAATTAGTTTATTGGTTTATTAGTTAATTGGTTTATTAGGGCTGTTCAAATTCTATAGAACAAGTGTTTTTTGCAGGAAAGCTAAACACTGCAGGTCCTAATTAACCAATTAACTAATAAACCATTTTACCTGTATTTATATTGACATTCTCGTTTTTAGTTCCAGGTATTTATTCACGGTATTCACTGTCAGGTTTTCAGGAGTGGTAAGTATGGAAGGTATGCCGTGTTTATGCAGTTCTTTTACCATCAGCCTTTTTTCATGGGCAAATTTTTCGGCAATGGTTTTTATATAAATCTCTTCCAGTGAAGAGGCCCTGTTTTCCAGCATCAGCTTCATTTCTGTATTTTCAAAAAACACCACCAGCAGCAAATGGTATTTGGCAATTTTTTTCAGGGCACTCATTTCCCGCTGCAGGCTTTCCATTGATTCAAAATTTGTAAAAAGTATCAGCAGGCTCCGGTTGGTGACCCTGTTACGGATAACTGAAAACAATTTTTCAAAATCAGATTCCAGAAAGTCTGTTTTCTGCCGGTACAGCGTTTCCAGTATCAGGTTCATCTGTGTGGACTTCTTATCTGCGGTTAAAAAAGTATCAAGATTTTTTTCAAATGTAATGATACCGGCTTTATCCTGCTTTACCAATGCCACATTGGATAATACCAGGGAAGCATTCACCGCATGATCGAGCAAGGTCAATCCGTGAAAAGGCATTTTCATCACCCGGCCTTTATTAATAAGACAATATATCTGCTGGCTTCTTTCGTCTGTATAATTATTTACCATCAATGCGTCTTTCCTGGCTGTGGCTTTCCAGTTTATGGTGCGGTAATCATCCCCTATTACATATTCTTTGATTTGTTCAAACTCCATGCTCTGTCCTATTTTCCGGATCTTCTTCACCCCGGCTTCCAGCAGGCGGTTGCTTACTGCCAGCAACTGATAGCGGCGCATTTGTATATACGACGGGTATACTTTTACGATTTGCTCTGCGGAAAAAACATATCTTCTCTTTACCAATTGTAGTGGTGCATGTATAAATATATTGATATCATGAAAAATATATTCGCCACGGGAGGTGGGGGTCAGCAGATATTCGAGGGTATGGCTGGCATCCCGTCCCACTGCTACCTTCCGTATCCATTTCCGCTCCTGAAACTGAAACGGCAATTCATCTATTATACTTGCCCGTACCGGAAAAGCATATTTATTCTTCAGCCGTATGATTACTTTATTGGCATCACCAATACTAAACCGGTCCGTCACTTCTCTTTCGGCAACTATCCCTGTTTTCTTTGTGAATGCCAGCAGGGCATCCACTGCAACAGCAATAGCCAGCAACAGCAATAGCAACCCGCCAATACGATATAAGGCCGGTTCAAAATAACTCAGCACAAAAACCACCGCCGATGCGCCGGCAATGTAGTAGACGATGTTGTTTAAGTAGAAGCTTTTTATCAATTTGAAAGGTTACTTTTAATAAGATACAATACTCGATATTCAACAGTCAATAATCAATATTCGAGTCATTTCCCTGGTTTCTTATTATTTTCTTTAGCTGTCTCAATACTTGTAGCTGTGATCTTTACTAATGCCTCACATTCCTTTAGCAAATCATTCAGCCTGTTTACCGGCTTTATCATCGCCTTTTTTATAATAAGCTTGAGGCACACCCTGGTTTCTTTTAATTCCTTTAACACAACCTTCATCTTATGAATAAAATCATCTCTTGATTCGGCGCCCTGCGCCTCGCCATACAATAAAGCCGGAGCCAACCCGCAACGGACTAATTGCCCTGCTATATAATTTCCCGCTCTTGTATTTGGCAATGCCTCCACTACATCAACTACCCTGCATGAAAACCCTATCAGTCTGTCTTCCAAATCATAAACTCTTTGCTTCATAAAAGAATTTAAGCATTAAAGAATTTGAATATTGAGTATTGAATATTCAGTATTGTATATTTTTTTTTGGTTAGCGTATATGGTTTAAAATTATCGGAACAGAGTTTCGGTTTCCTATCTTGGCACGTCCATTCCCTGTATAATCTGTTTTATCACATCATCTTCTGTAATGCCTTCCATTTCTTTATCAGGCGAAAGGATGATACGATGACGCAACACGGCCGGCACGATACTTAAAATATCATCCGGCGTTACAAAATCCCTGCCCTGCATGGCGGCCATTGCTTTTGATGCATTCATAATAGCCAGTGATGCCCTTGGCGATGCTCCCAGGTAAATTGATTTGTGATTGCGTGTCTGGTGTATCAGTTTGGCGATGAACTGCAACAATTTTTCTTCGATGATCTGTGTTTTTATCTGCTTGCGCAATGCCACCACCTGTTCTCCCTGCAGGGCTGGACTTACCATTTCCATGGCAGTGGTATTGCCCATATTATGAAATTGGGTAAGCATGGCCGTTTCTTCTGTTTCTGTTGGATAAGGCACAATAATCTTGAACAGAAAACGGTCCAGCTGCGCTTCCGGTAAGCGGTAAGTACCTTCCTGCTCCACCGGGTTTTGTGTGGCCAATACCATGAATGGCGCTGCCATGGGATAACTTCTGCCATCTACTGTGGCCTGTCTTTCTTCCATGATCTCCAGCAGGGCGGATTGTGTTTTTGCAGGCGCCCGGTTTATTTCATCCACCAGCACGATATTACTGAAGATGGGGCCTTTCTTAAATTCAAAGGTTGCTTCCCGCGGATTGAACACCGGCGTACCCAATACATCTGAAGGCATCAGGTCGGGTGTAAACTGTATCCTGGAAAAACCGGCATTCACACTTTTGGCAACTAATTTAGCGGTAAGGGTTTTGGCCACTCCCGGCACCCCTTCAATGAGCACATGCCCGTCTGCCAGCAAAGCAGCAATAATAAGTTTTACCATTTCATCCTGCCCCACAATAATTTTTTTAATCTCATTGCGGATAGACAGTACGGCATGGTTCAATGCGGAGAGGTCGGTGCGTTGTTGAAAAATTTGATCTTCCATAATCTTTATTTAATTATTTTTTTCCTTCTCCCCTCTCCACCTGTGGAGAGGGGCAGGGGGTGAGGGAGAAGGTTATGCTTTTTGATAAAATGTTTCCAATTGTTTATAAAATTCACTGAGTTGCAACTGGCTGATGGCTGCTGCATCATCCAGGTATTTAATAAATGATAAAATGCCACGGATCTCATAATCGGGCACACCGGATTTATATTGCAGTTTTTTTATAAAATCTTCATCCATGGTCCCGGTGGTCAGTTTATATTTCGACCGCACATGCTCCAGAAAATAGGAAGCCATTTTGCGGGCCAGGTTTTTATGGTTTCCTTTATCGTAGTATAAACGGCCAATCGTTTTTACAAATTCCATCGAATCATTACGGGGTTTGGTCATTACCGGTATATACCGTTGCTTACGTCGCATTTCCAGCAATACATATAAGAGCAGCAGCAATATCAGTATCCAGAAAGCTGCTTTAAATGGCTTATCGCCTGCTTCATTCTTCGTATTCATCAATACAGAGAACCATCCTTTTCTCTTATTGTTATCAATATTTCTGCGTTCTCCTTTATTCGTATAGTATTCATCCCACACTACTTTTGTTACCGAGGAGTCAATAACAGACATCGCCATTTCATAATACCGGATATTGTTCTTGTGTAATAAGAAATAATTACTGAAAGCCAGCGGGGCCAGGTGCAGATAGAAGTTTCCTTTCCCGGTTTTCAGATGAATAAAATTTGTTTTACCAATCTCCCCATCTCCTATTTCGTTGGTCACCATCTCATCCAGTTTAGTAAAAGAAGAACTGAATTTTCTTCCGGAATAGGAAAAAACCGTGTCAGTTGCGAAATAAGGTTTCCGCAGATTTACCCGAAGGGTATCATCCTTTACTATTAATTGACCGTTATCATCTTCTGAAAAACTGGGTTTATTTAAATCCTGTACGCTGCAGTTGAGTGCATCAGTCACTTCATCAGAAACAGTTTTGGCGCTTACAAATACATCATTGCCATGTGAGGCAAATTTCAGTAACCTCCTCATTTCATCCGCATCAGCGCTAAAATAATCTACCACAACTATATAGGCCTGCCCGGCATCATAATTAGATAATGAATCCCAGAAACCCGGTTCCTGCCTGCTGGTATAAATGGAGGCCTGCGGGAAAATATAAGGAAGGCCGCGATAAGCGATATTGCTTCCATACGGAATCTTATCCTGCTTTCGCAGGGTGATCATTTCATTCAGTTTCTTTTTTTGTTTGCTTCCGCCAGTGGCAAAAAGGATGATAATACCGGTAAGTATCAGCACACCAAAGATATATGGCAGATATTTTTTCAACTGTTAGCCGGTAATTTTTTCAAACTGATCAAACTCCTTTTTGATGATAGTGTATGCATCGCTGCTTACGTTGAACTCTCCATACCAACTGTATTCATAATGGCGGGTAACCAGGAAAAAATCGTTGTAATAAGTGGTAGGATGCAGTTGCATCATGTAATCCAGGTTGGTCCTGTCCTGCTTGTACTGGATAATATTTTTTTCTGAGAGATCTTTTAGTAATCGCAAATACATTAAGCGGATAGCCAGGCGGTAATTACCTGTGGCCGCTGCTTTATCAATTTCTTTCTGGTAGTTAATGGCAAAAATATCTTCGGGCATTTCTTCTGTTACTTCGTCGTCCATCTTGCGGATTTTTTTACGGAATAGTCCCACATTGCTCCCGGCGAGGTACCAGATGATGGCGCCCGCAAACCCGCCTACGATCATTACCCACATCAGTGTTTGAAACCAGCTTTGCCGGGTCATTGGCACATAAGGCGGGTCCGTTTCTTCTTTATATGGTACTTCCTGCACCACCTTCTTACCATTCTTTACCTCCCGGATGGGCTGTGTGGTCCTTTTTCCTTTGGCATTTTCACGGTTGGCATACCAAAATGCTTTTTCCCCCAGCATTTTTAACAGAACGCTATCGGGAACAGTGCGGTGCATGAACAGCAGGCTGTCATATTCCGACTTATTGATAAAGTAGCTGTCTTTTTTATCATCCTGCCCGGTTGTGCTACCTGCTTCTTCATCCACGTATTGGTTTATATCTTTCTCCGCTTCGGTTGAATCATATTGCGCATGCACGTCAGGGGATGTAAAAAAAAGAATACCGGGCAGCAAGAGCAACCGGAAGAAAGATTTTCTTTTATTTGCTGGGATCAGTTGTAACACTCAGGCTTCCTCCTCAATTTGTGGCAGCGACAATTTTTTGCCCAGCCGGATTGGATAAACAATAAAATACCAAATCACAAAAACTACTGATAAGGCGAATATGATAGTGGTGAGTATAGAAATATCATTGTACAAGCGGGTGATAAATCCTTCGAAGAAAGCGGCGAGGGCAAAAACAGGAAGCAGGCCGATAATAATTTTCAGGCCATCTTTAGCTCCCTGTTTTAAAGAACTAACTCTTTTGACAGTGCCGGGGAATAAATAGCTTTTTCCCATAATAAGCCCTGCTGCCCCCGCCAGGATAATAGCAGCTATCTCCAGGGTGCCATGAACAAATACCACGAGCCAAAAATCTATTCCAAGCCCATTTGAGGCAAACAATTCATCAAATACCCCAACCATTACTCCCGTTTTTGCAAGGTCGTAAAGACATGGAATGCCAAAAACAATTCCTGAAGCGAACATTCTTAATGACACAGCAATATTATTAACCATAATGCCCAACCATGTCAGAAAACTGTTTCCGTTTTCATAAATACCAAAAGGATTCCCGGCTTTAATATTATCTTTTGTCTGGTCTACATAATTATCGCCAAACATATCCCGCGATACATCTTCACTTTGCGAAGAAGTAAAAATACCGATAGCGAAGAAAACGCAGAAAAAGATAAAGGTGAAAAGAATGACCCGGTGATGTTTCCGGATGGTAAGTGGTAAATCGTATTTCCAGAATGTAAGGAGCCGGTTAGATTCTTCCTTCCGGTTTTTATATACATCGAGATAAATTCTGGCAGCCTGCGAATTAATAAATTTTGTAACCTGTCCGGAGGGATAAAATGTTTTAGCATAAGCCAGATCATCCACCAACTGAATAAAATCAGCAGCTACTTCATCCGGATCTGAAGATGGCTGCTGCTGGATATGCAACCACCTGTCTTTATTTTTCTTAATAAACAATGCTTCTCTCAATGCACTTCCATTTGATTGTAAAATACGGTATTTTGCAAAAGTAATGCCTTAATACGGGTGCATTTCAAATTGTCGCAACTTAAATCTTTCAGGACTCGCAGACAAAATACTAAATAGTCATATAAAAAGACTTTGCCGCCCTTCGGGCTGGGGCCAAAAGCGACAATTTGAAATGCACCCCTTAATAGAGCGCTAAATTATCAAAAAATACTAATTTGTACCTTTAAATAACCTGAACTCAAATGTCTGTTATAAAAGTACCAACCAATTTTAATATTGATGTAGAATTTGAGATCCCCGAATTCTACAAAAGGCTGGTCGCATTACTGCTTGATTTTGTAATCCTGTTCTTTTATTTCAAGATAGCCGTTGTCATATTGCAAACCATTTACAACAGCAGCAATGTCTGGGATTCAGACACACAATATAATATCCATTGGCTGTCAATCGTACTTATATTATTACCGATTTTATCGTACCATGCGTTTATGGAAATAACCATGAACGGACAAAGTATCGGCAAAAAAATAATGGGCCTTCGGGTGGTGGATGAAAATGGCGGCAAAGCAAGTATCAGCCAGTTTCTTATCAGGTGGCTGGTAAGAGATACCTGGTTTTTGATGATACTGCTTATTGCCATTGCCACCGAAGCAGGGGGCAAACAGGCGGAAGCTGTTTTTATTTACATTACCGTTATTGCCTATTTCTTTGTGGATATCGCATTGGTTGTTTCTTCTAAAAAAGGACAGCGTCTCGGCGATTTGCTGGCCAAAACTATTTTAATCAGCACCCGTACCAATGCCAATATAGAACAAACCGTTTTCCAGGAAGTGGCTGATAATTACACGCCGTCTTTCCCCCAGATAATGCAATTAAGTGATAAGGACCTGAATGCGATCAAAAGCATACTTGAAACGGCCCGTAAAAAAGGCGATTTTACCATGGCTGAAGCGGCCTGTTATAAAATAAAGGCCCATCTGAAAATTGAATCCAACCTTGAGCCATTTGACTTTTTGGAAGTGCTGCTGAAAGATTATAATTATCTTTCCACTAAATAAATCATGGCGGTGGCTATGAATTCCCCGATAAATTAGCCAGCAGACCTGCTGCTAAAAGGGCGAGAAAAATAATGGTGAGGATACCCACGTATCGGAAAGTAACTTTCAGGTTTTTAAATGCCTCATTAAGGGAGGCTATATCATCTGCCGCCAGGGCCTGGTTCATTTTATTGGCAAACCTCAGCAGGAAATAACAGGGGAGAAAGAATATGGCCCCAACCAATAAAGTACCAATGGTATATCCTGCAATGTATGCTGCATCATTTATGTCATCATTGCCATTGTAATCTGTTTTCCCGTTAACATTTATTGTTGTAATAGTACTGACAACCAGAATAAGCCCTACTCCAATCATCCCAACTATGGCAAGTAACCTGGCCCATTTTGCTGTTTCTTTTAAATGGGATTTACTCAAACTATCCAATTGCAGATCAAAAAGATTTTTTTCTTTTTCCATTGAATAAAAGTATTAAAAATAAAATGTCCCGCACTATTGGGGAGCGGGACAAATTTACAGGTAGTGGGTTAGTTTGAATTTTGACCGTCTTTCTCATAATTTTGAACTACACAGGTCATAGCAATCATAGGAATACACACATAGCGTTATTCTATCCACGCATTAGGCCTATCGTGTGGACACATCTTTTAGCACAACAGTTTTAGCACACGGATAACACGGGTTGGACGGATTAACATAGATTATTTATAAAAAGCTGTCAATACTTTGTAATACGGCTGAGATTCAAAGGATAGATACGGATTTA
>JANOEQ010000039.1:0-63618 GCA_031441485.1 Chitinophagaceae bacterium | reverse complement strand
TTTTTTAGAGATAAAGGAAATGCTCCTGAGTTTGCAGCGTTATCGCTGATATCTTTACTTACAAACGACAGCCTTGTACTGACAGATGCATTCACAGTTATCGAGCCAAATAACGTCAGACAAAGGTTCTATAAAAAATAGCACTAAATTTACAGTATGAAGAAAGAAGAGTATCAATTTGCATACGATGTATATAATTCTATTGATGAACTGAATGAGCAGGATGCCTGGTTGGTAAACGAAGCCCGTGAAGTTACAGCGGCAGCGTATGCTCCTTATTCCAACTTTAACGTGGGAGCTATTGCTAAATTAACCAACGGCGAAATAGTTGCAGGCACCAACCAGGAAAATGCTTCTTATCCAGTAGGTATATGTGCAGAAAGGGTTTTACTGGGTAGTGCAGCCACGGCATATCCTGGTGTGGCTATTGAAACACTCGCCATCAGTTATAACAGCGACAATATAAAAAGCGATCATCCTATTTCTCCCTGTGGTATGTGCCGGCAGGCCCTTTTGGAATATGAAAAAAGGGTAAACAACCCAATACGGCTTATACTGGCTGGCATGGAAGGAAAAATTCAGGTTATAAAAACTGCCAGTTTATTACTGCCTTTTGCTTTCACCAGTGATGAACTGAAATGAACCCGCTGGCCAAAAGTATTGCGCTGCATAGTATACTGCCGTTGCTGATTGGCTTCTTACTTTATTTTTTTTTCAGGCCCGGTGTGGCATTTATTCAATGGATTGATAAAAGGGAACCTCTGCTGCCCCTTCACCAGTTGAACCAGGTACAGCATTGGCTTATCTATTCGGGCCCCGACTTTTGCTGGTGCTATTCCCTGTCTGCCGCTTTATTTACCTGGCATCAATGGCAAAAGAAACCGGTACGCTTTTTTTGGGTTTTTGTGTTGTTGCTGGTAGTGATGCAGGAAATACTTCAGGGATGGCTCTTGCCGCATTTTACATTTGACTGGACCGATATGATTGCAGCGATACTGGCTTTTTGGTTGTCATACCTGTTTGTAAGACAAAAACATGCAGCATAAAAAAACCATTTTCTTTTTACTGCTCACCGGCTATGCATTATTGTATATAGCCACATCAAAGCAAGCTCCCTGTAATGATGATTGTGAGAAAACGGGAAGAGTGTTCCGGGAACTTTCAACCAACAGGACTTATGTGTATGGTGTTTACCGGTGTACGCTGCCCCGGCCATCTGATACTCTTTGTGTGTTAGTAAGGGATACATCCGGTATCAATTGGAATATGTTCGCCGATACTGCCTGCAATATAGCCACACAACAAGGGCTGCTGCAGCAAAAGATATTTATTCTGAAGAACGGGACCAATCCTTATGATACACTTGCTAAAAAACTATGTCAGTAATTTTTCAATTTAATAAAATAGTATGAAAAAAAGAAGATTGCTGCTACTGCCAATAATCCTTGCAGTTTATTCCCTGCTTTTCATTGCTACAAAACCAAACTATCCCTGCGATGGTGATTGCGAAAAAGTAAATGCCGTGGATGCGGCTTTACGGTTCAACCGGGAGAGTTATATTTTCGGTACACAGCGTTGCAGCTACAACCGTATTTCTGATTCTCTTTGTGTGCTGGTAAGAGATACAACAGGTATTAACTGGCAATTACTGGCTGATACAGCCTGCGATATAGCCACTCAAAAAGGATTGCTGCGGCAGAAAATATTTATATTGAAATTGGGGACATCCCCGCTGGACACAGTAGCCCGTAAACAATGTCCTTAGAATAATGTCTGCACCCCATAAGCCACTTTAGCTTCCAGTTCCAATAGCCATTTCTTGCGCCATAAGCCACCGCCATATCCTACAAGATCCCTGTTAGAACCGATTACCCGGTGACAGGGTACGATAATAGCAATATTATTTTTCCCATTCGCATTGGCCACCGCTCTTGTTGCTTTTGTATCACCGGTTCGGCGGGCCAGTTCAAGGTAACTGATAGTTTTACCAAAAGGAATAAGCACCAGTTCGGCCCATACACTTTGCTGAAAAGGGGTGCCTGGCTGATGGAGGGGTAATTCAAATTGCCTTCGCTGGCCGTTAAAATACTGGATCAGTTGCTCTACACAATGGATGAGCATTGGTGGAAAGTTTTTTTTCTTTCCTTCAGCTTTTTGTGAAGTATCATGAAAGCTTACTTCACTGATATAGCCTTCCGTACCGCTTATCTTCAGCAGCCCCACCGGGGAATGATAATATGTGGAAAAGGTATCAGCCAATTTTTTGTCCGTTTGAAAGGGTTTTGCCCGGTTGCAATAAAATTACATCATTGTTTTCATCATACACACCCAGCACCAGGCATTCGCTGATAAAACCGGCAATCCGCTTGGGCGGAAAATTAACCACGGCAATGACCTGCCTGTTTTCTAAATCCTCTTTTTTGTAATGGGCAGTAATTTGTGCAGATGATCTTTTAATGCCAATAGCAGTACCAAAATCAATGGTTAACCTGTAAGCAGGATTTCGGGCTTCTGGAAAATCAGCAACGGTAATGATGGTTCCGGTGCGGATATCCAGTTTAGCAAAATCGTCCCAGGTGATGGTCATTTTTTTTAGAAAGCTACCAATTTTTTTTGATCACCGGCATGTGTCAAAACCTCATTATGTAACCCCATCGGGATTAGAAACCATGAAAGTAATAAAGCAAACCCCGAAGGGGTGACATTAATATAGCCCATATAAAATACGCGGTAGCAAACCCCTAAGGGGTGACATTAGCATGGCGGAAGAACAGGCAAAGATGCCCAGGGCTATATTGCCCAAAGGCTGCGGGATGGAAGCGGATACCCCGGTGAAGGTTGGTGCGTGAGGCTTTGTGCCGGAGTAGCAGCGGACAGCCCGGACTGCGGCTGACCGGAGTTACTACAGCCGGCAGCCCCATGTATAAATATTTTTTGCTGGCTATGCTTATTCAAATTATCTTAATCGAAATATTTACCCATGACCCCCATAAAAAAAGGCAGCCACATATCCCGCAGAAGTTTTTTGAAAAATACAGCCCTTGTTGGGGGTGCTTTTTTTATTGTACCCAGGCATGTATTGGGCCGTGGTTTTATTGCGCCCAGTGATAAATTAAATATTGCAGCAATTGGTGCCGGAGGAAAGGGCACCAGTGATATTGCTGAGTTTGCTAAAAGCCCCCGTGTAAATATTGTGGCATTATGTGATGTGGATGACAGGCAGGCAAAAGAATCGGTAGGCAAATTTCCCAAAGCCAATTATTACCACGATTTCAGGGAGATGCTGGCAAAGGAAAAAAATAATATTGATGCGGTGTCTATTTCCACACCGGATAATACACATGCTGTGGCCACACTGGCTGCTATGCAATTAGGCAAACATGTGTACACTCAAAAACCACTCACGCACGACATTTATGAAGCAAGGATACTGACTGAAGCTGCAAAGAAATATAAAGTGGTGACTCAAATGGGTAACCAGGGCGGCTCTGGCAACGGTGTGCGACAAGCAAAGGAAATGGTTGAAGCCGGGATGATCGGGAAAGTATACGAGGCTCATGCATGGACCAACCGGCCTGTATGGCCACAGGGTATTGCCACCCCTGCAGGAAAATTTGATATTCCCAAAGAACTGAACTGGGACCTCTGGCTGGGCCCTGCTAAAAGTATGGACTATAACCCCGCTTATCTTCCTTTCAACTGGCGGGGATGGTGGGCTTTTGGCACCGGCGCATTGGGTGATATGGCCTGTCATGTAATGGATCCCATTTACCGGATACTTCCAATTGATTATCCTGAATCTGCTGAGTGCAGTGTGGCCACTGTTTGGAAAGAAATGTGGAATGACAGCCAAAACCTGGATGCCTGTCCGCCGGCTTCTATCATTCATTTAAACTATCCCAGGAAAGATGGTAAAGGAAAAATAAAAGTATCGTGGTATGATGGTGGATTATTACCGGAACGTCCACCGGAGTTGATGCCGGAAGAAGCATTTGGCAATTGGGATGGGGGTGTATTATTTATTGGTACCAAAGGAAAATTATTACTGGATTGCTATGGTGCCAATCCCCGCTTGCTGCCCACCCGGCTGATGAAAGAAAAGACAATGCCTAAACAACGCATAAAGAGGGTTCCTGAAGGCCACTACCTGCAATGGGTGAATGCCTGTTTCGATGGATATGAAAAAGGAGTAACCAGTTCACCATTTGAATATGCCGGACCATTTACAGAAAGTATTCTGATGGGCAACCTGGCGATCAGAAGCTGGCTGATGAAAAACCCAAAACTGAAAGGATGGGACGATAAATACCTGGGCCGTAAAACTCTGCTGTGGGATGCTGAAAATATGAAAGTGACCAATTTTGATGAAGCCAACCAGTTTGTGAAAAGAGAATACAGGGAAGGGTGGGGTTTTGGTAATTAAAAATTAATAATTATTAATTAATAATTCTTTAAGAACGGGAAGGCAAATAATAATTAAAAATTAAAAATTAATAATTTCTTCGGAACAAGATGGTAAAACTGTGTGCTGCTAACTTTATTGGGGGGTTAGAAAAGAAAAATCCCGGTAGTATATTATTAAAATATGTTTGCTGCTGAAAATACAGGGAAAGGTGGAGTTTAGGGAATTATTAATTCTTAATTATTAATTTTTAATTAATAATCTAACAGCTTCACTAGATCTATCAACTCAGCCTTTTTATATTTTTCTTTTTCACTGTCGAAGCATTTGCTGAATTCTTCGAGCAATTGCTGAATCACCTGTTTATTCTTCTGTGGTTTGAAGTAGGAGGCTACTGGCGGAACGGATATGCGTTTGAAATAACTGTCCACATCCTGTTGTGTAAAGACCTGACCGGAAGTAGGGTCAATAAAAAACTCAATCTTGTGTACAGGGTTGGGCAAATTTTCCTCGGAATAACCGGGCTTGAAATATGCTACGATAAATTGTTTGGGGATGTTGATAGCTTGCACGGGAATGTCCAATAATTCGCACAATACTAAATACAGGATACCATTGCTTACCTGGTTGCCCCGTTTGGCTTCCAGTGTCTTGTGTAATAAAAAATCATTCGGCTCTTTATAATTTATTTCACCTCCCCTCAATCCGAAATAACTGTATAAGATACTGGTTACGCATTTGATTTGTTCCAGTGGTGTGAGGTAATTATTCAATTCCAGCCAGATGTTGCGGCGTATTTTTTCTATTTCCTGCAGTACCGGGGTGGTGGACATTTCAGGGTATTGAAACTTACCGGTAAGCATAGCGCCAAGCATCAGGTCATGATGACCGGCAATACTCCATTGACGAAAGTCTTCTGTGAGGTCAGTAAAATGCAGACGGTGAATAAGCTTTTCAATCCGGTCCTGCACTTCTTCATTGGGAGTGGTTTCCCATAGATGTTCCAGGTTGGGAATGATATTTTTACCGTAATTGACGATCTTATTCGATACGAGTCCGAACACTTCTTCGTCAGGATCGTCAATTAAGGTGAACAGGGCTGATATTTCGTTGTTAGTTTCCATGGAAGCGATTCCTGCACAAGTTCATTATTGCCGGCGATATGAAATAGTTAAACTTTTCCACAGGTGGGGATAGGGGGATTTGGTAATTAGGTAATTTGGTGATTAGTAAATTGGTTTATGCCGGTATTCTTATGTTGTTGGAAGAATGGTTTAAGTTTGGGTATGAAACTCCTTTATATTTCAACCATCGTTTTGTTGCTGACTTCAACAGCCAATGCACAAGTCAATGAACTGTTCATAACTGCCAAAGACGGCTCAGGTGTTGAATTGACATTGAAGGGCGCATCACACCTGGCTTCATTGCCATTGAAATGTATACTGCAGGAGTTTCCTAATAAAACCAGCCATACTTCCAATACCGATAGTGATCATGTGCTGCTGCCGAAACAACTGCATCCTGCATTCTATGGCTGCTTTGACTGGCATTCATCCGTACATGGGCACTGGATGCTGGTGCGGCTGCTGAAATTATTTTCAGATTTACCTGAAGTACAATTAATAAGGGAAGCACTCAATAAAACGATTACGACAGATAATATCATCAAGGAGGTAAAATATTTTTCAATGCCACTCACCAATTCCTGGGAAAGAACTTATGGCTGGGCCTGGATATTGAAACTGGATGAAGAACTATTCAGTTGGGATGATGCAGATGCTAAAAAATGGCATAAAACTTTGCAGCCGCTTACTGAAAAGATCGTTGAGCTGTGGACAAGATTTTTACCCAAACAAACCTATGCTAACCGTACTGGTGTGCATCCAAATACTTCTTTTGGGTTGGTATTTGCACTGGATTATGCCAGGATAGAGAAGAACACGGCCTTTGAAAAAGTGGTGGTGGCATCTGCCAGGCAATTGTTTGCAAAAGATAAGAATGCACCTGTATTATGGGAGCCGAACGGATCTGACTTTCTATCGCCCAGCCTTGAAGAAGCGGACCTGATGAGAAGAGTATTGACACCAGGAGAATTTAATAGCTGGTTCACCCGGTTTATATCAACGGCACAATTAAAACATCTGTCTGTTCTTCCGGTAGTGTCAGACAGAACCGATTTGCAAATCGTGCATTTGGATGGCCTCTGTTTCGCCCGCAGCTGGTGCATGAAGGGAATAGCCGGAGCGTTGCCTGCTAATGATGCCCGTAAGAAGATATTGTTGCAATCTGCCCGCCAGCATTTAATGGCCTCATTACCCAATGTGGTGAGTGGCAACTATGGGGGAGAACATTGGCTGGCAAGTTTTGCGGTGTATGCGCTGCTGAATTGATTTTTGCCACTTAGACAGTGAGAATACAGTGTAAAATACAAATCAAACTAAAATATTATTCTCAGTGCTTCAGTGGCAATCGTTTTTGCCGAAGGCAAACTTTTCTCTTACAACTTTCTCCCCACCACCATCCAATCCCAGGGCGTTGGTTCTTTTAACCAACCCGGAGGTTTATTAAATTCAGTATCCCAGTTGTATTCTATCTTTTGAAATTCTTCGGCAATAAAGCCTTCATTCGCCAACAGCAGTTGCAATTCTTCTTTCAGGTAATGTTTATGCGGAACATCATCAATGTCTGCATTGCCCTGGCGGATATTATTCCATTTGCGGATGGCTTCTTTTGCATTGCTGGTGGCCGGGAACAGACTTTTGTCGATCTTATACTGCTGCTGAATGATAGTAGTGAGCAGATATGATTCTAATGATGGAATAGTAATTACAATCCGTCCTCCTTTCTTTACACAGGCAGAAAGGGATTGAAAAAAAAGCAGCCGGTCTTTCGCATCTGCTGTAAGGATGGCATTGATACAGATACCAAAATCACATTTCGGCACTTTGGTGGTTTTGCCACTCATATCAGCCCGCAGGTATTGCACGTTTTTATATTGGGGGTAGAGTTGCTGGGCAATGGCCAGGTTCTTAGCGGAAATATCCACCGCCACTACTTTTTTAAAAGCGGGTGATAATACCGGCAGCCATTTACCGATGGCACAACCGATATCAATCACTGTTTTTTGCGGGGATGCATATTTTTTAATAACCGACCGGATCAATGCTTTTTTATCATTGTGCAATACATCAAATATCTCGTCGTTGTAGGAGGGGGCTATTTTTTCCCAGTAGTGGCGTTTCATGATCTTTTAGAAGAGTTTCAGGAAAGAGGTTAATGATATAACAGCTACAGGCGAGTTTTTCCAATAAAGTAATTCTTTATCCCCAGTTACAAGTACGGACCCGGTTTGTAATGCCAATTGAAAAAGATAATTATCATCCTTGTCAGGCGAATAAATAGGATGCCTTGAGACGATTTTATCGGCAACAACTTCTGTGATGTTTTCAACAAACCGAGTATAGTTAGTTACAAGATTAGGAAGGTGCTTTTTTATTTTAGGCCGATTCAGTACATCGGTTAATTCAGCAAGCAGGCTAGGAGAAGTATAGATATTAATTCCGGTTTCTGATATAGCCGCTAACCTGAATAATTTTTTCCCAATAACAAAGCTGGTGTAAATATTTACGTCCAGTACATAATTAGTTTGCACCATTCCGGTTACGTAGTTTTCTGACTTTTTTCACTTCAGCAACAATTTCACTCATAGTAATACTGTTCTTCTTCGTTTTTTGATCAAGTTTGAAGGCAGCAAGCAAAGACTTTCGTTTGCGGATAGCGTCCAGCATTTCCAGTTTTTCTTTTTCCGGCAATGGCTCTAATTCCATTATTATGCTGACTAATGCTGTGGGTTTGTTTTTATTAACTATTGAAGGCATTTGTATCCCTTTTTTTAAAGGTACAAAATTTCTAATTGCTGAGTAAATCATCATTATAGAAGGAACTTTTTTTCCCAGTAGGTGCGTTTCATCAGTTGGTAAAAGGATTAAAATGAAAATACCAGAACTTCGCTATCTGCCTTCGATTTAGGGATACGCATTTTTTCTTCTTTTAATCCTTCGAGATGAAACTGAATAGCGCCAAAAATATTTTTTTCAACAATTATTTTTGTTTTACCGGTAGCTATTACTCCGGGTATGTCAGGAACGTATGCCGAAAAGCCGGTTTTTGTTTTTTCATAAACCACCAGGTATTTTATCATTTCTTTTTTATTTGCGCTTGTTTAAAAATACTGTTTAAAGTTCCCGCAGCAATTTCGTCAGATGACTTATGGGCTGCTACTGTAACTAATCCTTTTTTTGAGGGATGTTTAAACTGCTTATGACTTCCCTTTTACCTGGAGAGATACCAACCATCTTCATGCAGTAATTTGAGTACTGCCCTGGCTTTCATTTAGCAATTTACATAGTTTTTTAGCAATGAAAATTTTATCTGTAGTCCAATACGATCTGATTATTTTCTTTCTTTACTACTTCTTCTTTGCCGCCTTCTTCTTCACCGTCGCTGTACCTGCCTTCTTCTTCGCAGGCACCTTCCTCGTTTTCTTTGTAAATGCTCCCGGTATTTCTTTCTCAATGAAACCTTTCACTTCATCCAGTGTTAACAATGCCGCTTCATCAGCCGAGTATTTGGTTTCATCAGCCTTTCTTGGCAGCTTGATGATCTTTTTACCAAACTTCAGCAGGGGCCCCCATCTTGCATTTTCCAATGAAATTTTATCATCCGGCCAGCGCTGTATAAAACGGTTGGCCTCTTTCTTCACTTTCGCATCTATCAGTTCATTCATCTCCTCCTGTGTCAGGCCGGCAAAATTGTAACGGCGTGGCACATTGATGAACATGCCATCCCATTTTATATAAGGGCCAAAACGGCCGGTTCCTTTGGTGATCGGTTTTTGATCATACGTGCCAACCGGCGCATCTGCAATTTGTTTCAGCTTTATTTGTTCTATCGCCCTGTCAAGGTCCACAGTGCCCAGGTCAGTACCTTTGGGCAATGAAATAAATTCATCTCCCCATTTTACATAAGGGCCAAACCTTCCCACATTCACCGATACTTCTTTCTCTTCGTACAGTCCCATAGAGCCCTGTGCGCCAAAAAGATTCATTGCTTCTTCATAAGTGATCGTTTCAATACTTTGCCCTGTTGGTATTTTGGCAAAGCGGGGTTTCTCTTCATCATCCGCCACACCTATTTGTATCATAGCGCCGTAGCGCCCCATTCTTGCCACCACCGGTTTACCGCTTTCAGGGTCCACACCCAATTCCCTTTCACCTTTTATCCGTTCTGCATTTTCAATAGTACTCTCCACATCTTTTTTGAAAGGAGTATAAAATTCTTCCAGTACATTGCTCCACTTCATCTTGCCTTCTGCCACTTCGTCAAACTCTTCTTCAATCCTGGCGGTGAAACTGTAGTCCATTATATTGTCGAAATATTGTTTCAGGAAATCAGTCACAACAAGCCCCAGGTCAGACGGAAACAATTTAGATTTCTCTGCACCGGTATTTTCCTGCTCCATTATTTTACTTACCTGGTCTTTCTGCAGTTTGTACACCCTGAAATCACGGCGGGTGCCTTCTTTATCCCTTTTCTCCACATAGCCCCTTTTTAAGATGGTGGAAATAGTGGGGGCATAAGTGGAAGGACGGCCAATGCCCAATTCTTCCAGCTTCTTTACCAGCGATGCTTCCGTATAGCGGGGCAGGGGACGGCTGAACCGTTCTGTAGCATTCATTTCCTTAAGGGGCAGTTGCATACCAACAGTTAGTGGTGGCAACATACCTTCATTAGCTTCCTCTTCCAGTTCATCATCATCTTTATCTTCACGGTACACTTTTAGGAATCCGTCAAACTTCAGCACTTCACCGCTTGCTGTCAGTTCTTCTTTATTCGTTGATATTTCAATCTTAGCTGTTGTCTTTTCCAATTCTGCATCTGCCATCTGGCTGGCCATTGTTCTTTTCCAGATAAGTTCATACAAGCGGGCCCATTCAGCCTCCTGTATAGATGGATTGTTCATATAGGTAGGCCGTATGGCTTCGTGGGCTTCCTGTGCGCTTTCATTCTTGTTTTTAAACTTGCGAAACTGGTGATATTTTTCACCATACATATTTTTCACCGTATTGGTAATATCGCCGAGGGCGGTATTACTCAGGTTCACACTGTCCGTACGCATATAGGTAATGTATCCATTCTCGTACAGGCGTTGTGCAATCTGCATAGTGCGGGCCACACCGTATCCCAATTTTCTCGAGGCTTCCTGTTGAAGTGTGGACGTGGTAAAAGGTGGTGCAGGGGAACGTTTACCCGGCCGCACCTGTATATCCGTTACTTTATAACCGGCACCGATACAGCTTTTCAAAAATGCTTCAGCATCTTCCGCAGCGTTTTGTTTTTTAGCTTCGGCGGCAAATGTTACGTTTTTATCAGAAACATCTTTTGCAGTAAACAGCGCTTCTATTTTAAAAGTACTGACAGGCAAAAAGGCATTTATTTCCCGTTCCCGTTCGGCGATGATACGTACGGCCACACTTTGCACACGGCCGGCGCTCAGGTTATTACGCATACTCATTTTGCGCCAAAGCACAGGACTCAGTTCAAAACCCACAATACGGTCCAGTATCCGCCGGGCCTGCTGCGCCATCACGAGGTTCATATCCAGTTTGCGGGGATTCTGTACGGCAGCCTGAATAGCGGGTTTAGTAATTTCGTGAAAAACGATGCGCTTGGTGGTCTTAGGGTCAAGGCCCAGCACTTCGCAGAGATGCCAACTGATAGCTTCCCCTTCACGGTCCTCATCCGTTGCCAACCATACTTCGCCGGATTTTTTGGCCAGTGCTTTCAGGTCATTCACCACCTTCTGTTTGTCTTCCGGCACTATATAGCGGGGTTCGAAGTTCTTCTCCAGATCAATGCCCATGCCTGCCTTTTCCAAATCACGTATATGGCCAAAACAGCTCTTTACCTGGAAATCACTCCCCAGTATCTTTTCGATTGTTTTAGCTTTTGCAGGACTCTCAACTATCAGTAAATTTTTTGCCATAAAGGATACAATATTATACAAATCAACGGCTTTTCAGCGGCCGCAAGTTAGGACAAGAATAATAAAAAAAAATTTAACCGGGCTTTTTGCTTGCCCGCCATCCCAGAGAGGCTGTCTCAAACGTGTTTAAAATGAATTTTCCCGCAAAGCCGCAACGTTTGATTTTCAGTGGTTTTATACTTACCGTCTTACCGGCAAAAAAATCCCGCAGAGGTACGAAGAATACAGTTTGCCACTGAGACACAGAGAATAGAAGTGATATGAGGCTGTCTCACAATTGTTTAAAATTAATTTTCCCGCAAAGTCGCAACGCTTGATTCTCAGTTGATTTATACTCCCTGATGATTGCTGTGCAATCCCTGATGGCTTCTTTACACCCCCGGATGGTTGCTTTACACTCCCGGATGATTATTGGCACTGACTATTTAATACCGTGCAGTAATTTTTAGATGCTGTGCAGTCGTTTTCGACACTGCGCAGCAGTATTTTGAACCTTGTGCAGTGATTGACGCATGCTGTACAACAGTTTACGATTGCTTTGCACTCCCGGTTAGCTGTTGGTACTGATTGTTGAATACTGCACCCTAATTTTTGGATGCTGCAGAGTAGTTTACGGTTGCTGCGAAACAATTGTTGATTGCCTTCCACGCCCGGATGACCACGGTGGAACAGTTTTCGAATGACCTAGTTCAATTTAAGAGCTATAATTATCAATTTACAGAGTAAGTAGTATGATTTTCGAACCCTGTGCAGTGATTTGATGATTGGTTGATTTGGAAATTAGTTGATTTATCCGCCGTAGCGAAGTGAAGGCGGAAGCTATGGCAGGCAACCTGCCGTCGCTTTAAAATACCCGGCCACTGCTTCGGCCCATCTTTTGTACTCCTTTCCGGAGGGATGCAGGCCGTCCGCCGCCAGTAGCGAAGGATCAATGGCGGCTTCCCGGGTCCAGGGGGTGATATCGATGTATTTTACCTTATATAACTGTGCAATCTCTTTATTGGCCGCATTATAAGCATCTATTTCACGGGCTATTTGCACCCGGTCCCTTCCATTTGCAAATGGAGTAACGCCCCAGTCTGGTATGGAAAGCACAACCACACGATCTGCTTTTCCGCCGGTATAGCCAATGGCCTTGGCGAGTAATTGCTCAAACTCCGGTTTATAATTATCCACGGTACGGCCGCGGTATTGATTATTCACGCCTATTAATAAGGTAACAAAATCATAAGAACTGCGCAAAGGCTCTGTACTATTGGCGGCAGCAATTTCTCTTTCCAGTTCATCGGTTGTCCACCCGGTTTTGGCAATAATGCGTGGTAGCCGGAATCCCGGTGCTGTTAATTGTAATTGTGCCGCTACCTGGCTGGGAAAATTGTCAGGGCCAGGCACCGATTCACCAATGGTATAGGAATCTCCCAGTGCCAGGTAGTGACACTGTCTAAAAGCGGGGGTAGACGAAACAGGTCTTGTCATACTATTGTTTTTTGAGCAGGCGCTGCTTAGCGTAAAGAAAATGAATATTGCGGCAAGTTGTTTCATCCAGCGTGTTTTTTATGTTAAAGAAATTCAACAATCGACTTGACCACTTTGTTGTCCCGGTAAATGCGGCGATGGCCTAATCCTTTTGTAAATACGAACTCCACATTATGATAGTTTTGCTCCTTTACCTTCAGCACATCACTTATTGGGGTAATATGATCTTCTTCGTCCTGAAACCACAATACCCTGGCCCGGATATGTTTTAGGGCCCTTTTTATCGAAAACCAATCTGAGCTTACACCGCCTTTTTTAATAATAAGCCGTTCAAATTCCGGACGAATAGCGGGATCTAATTGCAAAAATTTAAAAAAAGAATCAATAGCGGTGGTGGTTTCTGCAGCAGGTGCCACCAGGGCCACCCGGTAATCTTTCGTATGGCTAATTTCTTCCAGTGCCAGGCAAACAGCCAGTCCACCAAAGGAATGGGCCATATACGACTGTACAGGGCCATACAACTTATGAATCTGTTTTATCATTTCTTTATAGAGCGGGGCATTGATCTGTTTACCGCCACTCCGGCCATGTGCAGGTGCATCAAAGGCAAGCACTTCATACCCCTTTTTTATCAGCAGCTTTACATATCGGTCAAAGTTGATAACAGAAGATTCATACCCATGAATGATCAACGCCTTTCTTTCAGCCGGATGATTGAACCGCCATCCTCTGATGGTTACACCTTCCAGTTCGAAATGCAGTTTCTCTGCTGTTTCAAAAATGGCAGGCAGTTTTTTTTTGTTACGGGATTGAGGGGTGCAAAACAGTTCAAAAGCTTTCTCCGCCGCTTTCTTTTTGGAGATAGTGGACAGCAGTTTGAATTTTGTTCGGATATACCGGAGTGCTAAATGCTGAGATAATTTCATACAATACAAAAATAAGCGGAGCTTTACACATAAAAGAATATTACAGGCTCCCCTTCGGGGAGTATTGAATTTTGCATTAAAAGAAATTAAACAGGAGCTTTATGAAAATAGTAATTATCGGATCTGGAAATGTGGCGGCTGTATTGGGACGTAAATTCAAAGCGGCAGGTCATACTATACTCCAGGTGTATAGCAGGAATGCAGCAGCAGCAACTGAACTGGCTTATGAGTGGGACACTGAATCCACCAACTATAAGATACTTATTAATAAACAGGCCGATATATACCTCGTGGCTGTTTCGGATAATAGTATTGATGACGTGATTGAGGAACTGCGTCTCCCTGGTAAAATTGTAGCACACACTGCAGCGGCAGTACCTAAAGAAATATTGAAAAGTGTAACTGATCACTACGGTGTTTTTTATCCATTGCAAAGCCTGCGAAAAGAAATCATAACATTACCAGATGTTCCTATTTTTTTTGATGGAAGCGATGCGGCTACAAAAAAAATACTGGAAGAACTGGCACATTCCATTGCCGCCGAAAAAGTGATGGAAGCAAGTGATGATACACGGGTAAAATTGCATCTGGCTGCCGTAGTGGTTAGTAATTTTGTCAACCATTTGTATACGCTGGCAGAGGCATATTGTAATAAAGAAGGTCTGGATTTCAAACAATTATTACCCCTGATAGATGAAACGGCCGCCCGGCTGAAGCAGACATCTGCCAAACAAGCACAAACCGGCCCTGCTACCAGAAACGACAGTGAAACTATTCACAAGCACCTGGAATTGCTGAAAAATCATCCCCAGCTAAAAAATATCTATGTATTGCTGACGGAAAGCATACAGAACAGATGAACGGATGAACGGATGAACAGATGAACGGAAGAAGTGAAGAAAGAAAATATTGAACGGGGATGGGCTGTTCACTTCAGCATTCCTTGTTCATCTGTTCATCTGTTCCGTATTCCTTGTTCATCTGTTCGATTTTCTTCCGGGTTTTCCCAAACAAGTAAATGCATTCCTTGTTTTACCATTATTTTTGCTTCCGCCTGCGCATAAAGCTATGGCGGCCAAGTGAAACGAAAACACGGAAGATGTATACGATTAAATTCAATTTTGAACAGAAAGGATTAGTACCCATCACCCTCGATAATGTGGAACCAGGTCAATCACTACTGGAAGTGGCGCTGAAAAATGATATAGATCTTCATCATAACTGCGGAGGAGTTTGCGCCTGCAGTACCTGCCATTTATATGTGGAAAATGGGGCCAGTTTCCTGGAAGAGTTAACAGACAAGGAAGAAGATTTTATAGACAGGGCCGTTAGTCCCCGTATAAGTTCCCGCTTAGGTTGCCAGTGCCTTTTGAATGATGGCGGCGGACTTGTGGAAGTAACCCTGCCTGATCAAACACAGTTTTTAGGAGAGTGATGAAGCTATCAGCTATACCCAATTAACTAATTAACAAATAAACTAATTAACCAGTAATAACAATGAGTCATTTTGAACCACCGATCAACTGGACCGATCATGAGGACATAGCACTGAAACTCTATGAAAGGTTTGGCGATGAATTTACCGAAGGAAAGATCTACCGTATCCGGTTTACCGACCTGTTGGAATGGATATTGCAGATACCCCGTTTTGAAGGAAAGAGGGAGCAAAGTACCGAGGGCCACCTGGAAATGATACAAAGCGCATGGGTGTATGAATGGAGAGATAATCAGAAGTGAATACCCCAAACCCCTGAAGGGGCTTTAGTTTCATTTTGTTTGAAAAAACTTTATTGAGCCCGAAGAATCAGATTAGTTATTTGCACATAATAATACGCATCATCATCAAATTAGCTGATCGGCACATTATCACATTTGTATTATGAACGTTCTCGAACTCTTTAAAAAGATCACCACTTTTGTTTTTGATGTGGATGGGGTGCTTACTGATGGCACTGTATTGGTATTGGATAATGGCCTGCAGGCCCGGCGTATGCATATCAAAGATGGCTTTGCCCTGCAAATGGCCCTCAAAAATGGCTACCGGGTAAAAGTAATTTCCGGTGGCAATTCTCCCGAAGTAAAAGCCCGGCTGGAAAAACTGGATGTTACTGATGTGGATATGGCTGTATTGGATAAAAAAGCATTTTTGGAAGCCTATATATTGGCCGGTAAGTTGAAAAAAGAAGAAATATTGTACATGGGCGATGATTTGCCCGATATTCCGGCAATGAGTTTGGCAGGCTTGCCCTGCTGTCCGGCTGATGCTGTAAATGAAGTGAAAGAAGCCGCGCAGTATATCTCATCTGTCAATGGTGGCTTTGCCTGCGTTAGGGATGTGATTGAAAAGGTACTAAAGCTGAACGGGCATTGGATATACCGGACGGATGTATCTTCGAGATAGGGATTAGCTGTCTGAAGCCTGATAGCTGAGGTATTAAGTCAGAGCGGCGTGTTAATTAGTAAAAATTTTATTCTTTTGGAGTCTTCAGACCTCCTGCTTCCGATCTCAGACTTCTGAGTTCGTATTTCGTATCTTTCAAAAAATTCCTTTCATGAGATTGACCGCAGCCTTCCTCAAGATGATTCGCCTGCCCAATCTCTTTTTTATGGCCCTTACCCAGGTGCTGTTCCAGTTTTGCATTTATCATACGTTGTATAATGGCAGTATTCCCGATGGAGACCTTACCCGTTTCATCCTGCTAACAGTGGCTTCACTGTTTATTGCAGCCGCTGGTTATGTTATCAACGATTACTTTGACATCAATATTGATGAAGTGAATAAACCGCAGAAGATGGTGGTGGATAAAGTCATACACCGTCGCTGGGCCATCGCCTGGCATTTCATGCTTAGTACAACAGGTATCCTGCTTACAGTAATCGCATTGCCTTTTTTACAACAATGGTATCTCATTATGGCCAATGTGCTTTGTGTGGCACTCCTCTGGTTTTATTCCACTAATTTCAAAAAAGGTTTACTCACCGGCAATATCGTTATCTCCTTACTCACTGCCTGGACGATATTAATTATCTTCTTTTCCAAGTTCAACCTGAATGATGCGTTTGGCACTGGCAACAGCAGCCACCCTAAATTTTTTAGGGTAGCTGCTCTCTATGCCGGATTTGCCTTTATCATCTCCCTTATCCGTGAAGCGATAAAAGATATGGAAGACCTGCCAGGTGATCAAAAGCATGGTTGCCGTACTATGCCCATTGTGTGGGGTATCAATGCCACCAAAGTATATGTGGCAGTATGGCTGATTGTACTCATTGCCTTATTGTCTGTACTGCAGGTGTATATATTGCAATTTCAATGGTGGCTTGCTGTGGCCTATAGTTTGCCTGCTATCATATTGCCGCTGGTGGTGATATTGTTTAAGCTCAGAAAAAGCACAACCACAACGCAATTTCATCAGCTGAGTACAATCACCAAACTCGTGATGTTCACTGGTATTACTTCAATGATCTTTTTCTATTTCTATTTATGATGAATAAAATTATCCTTGCTTCCCAGTCGCCCAGGCGCAAGCAATTACTGGAATGGGCAGAAGTTCCCTTTGAAGTGATCTTGAAAGAAACAGATGAACGTTTTCCTTCCGGCCTTACACCCGAAGAAGTGGCCGTGTATATTGCCAGGAATAAAGCATTAGCTGTACAGCAACTCACAAGTGCAGATGCCACGGTATTGGCAGCTGATACAATTGTGGTATTGGGAGATAACATTATCGGCAAACCTGTACACCGGGAAGATGCGGTCAGTATCTTACTGGCTTTATCAGGTGAAAAACACAAAGTAATTACTGGTGTGGTGATACGGAAAGGGGAGAAGGAGATTGCTTTTTCAGATACTACAGAAGTGGAATTTTATAACATAACAGTTGATGAAATAGAATTTTATGTAGACAAATATAAACCGTATGACAAGGCAGGTGCCTATGCCATACAGGAATGGATCGGTGTGGTGGGTATTAAATCTATCAATGGGGATTTTTATAATGTAATGGGCCTGCCGGTAAGCCGGGTTGTACGGGAATTAGAAAAAATTTAATTTATTGTACGGTAAAAAGGTTTAATCTTTAGGTTTGAACCGTTTACCCTATGCTACCAATAACAGAGCGCCTGTTACAATTCATCTGGCAATTTCAATACTACGATACAAAGGAATTAACAACAACTGCCGAAGAACCTGTCTCTATCATTTTTCCCGGGCAATATAATACCAACCAGGGCCCCGATTTCTTAAATGGCCGGATAAAAATTGGAAGCACCACCTGGGCCGGAACTGTGGAATTGCATTGCAAAACATCTGACTGGAATAAACATAAGCATTACCTGGATAAGAACTACAATAATGTGGTGCTGCATGTGGTGTGGGAAGATGACGGACACCGGAACTCTGTTCCGGTCAATACACCGGAACAGAGTTCCGGTGTCCCCGTTGTTGAATTACAAGGCCGTGTTTCAAAAATTTTGTTACAACGCTATGAGGAATTAATGAAAGCGGAATCATTTATTCCTTGTGAAAGATCCATCCATTCTATTCGCGACATTACCTGGAAAAGCTGGAAGGACAGGCTGCTGGCGGAGAGGCTTTTGAGAAAAGCAGCGGTGGTGGAAAAATATTTGCAGGAGAACAATTATCACTGGGAAGAAACTTTTTGGTGGTTGCTGGCCCGCAACTTTGGCATTAAAGTAAATGCCGGTGCTTTTGAAGCAATAGCCAGGTCGGTACCCTTATCAGTGCTGGCTAAAAATAAAAACCAGATTCATCAACTGGAAGCATTGCTGTTGGGGCAGGCAGGTTTGCTGGAAGAAAATTTTACAGAGGATTACCCAATAATGCTACGCCGAACCTATCAATTCCAGCAGCATAAATATGCACTCAAAAAGAGTAAAGAACCAGTTTTTTTTCTCCGGATGCGTCCGGGCAATTTTCCTGCCATCCGGCTGGCGCAGTTGGCGATGCTTATTCATCATTCCGCTCATTTGTTTTCTAAAATTAAAGAAGCCAGTTCAGTAAACGATGTTAAAAAATGGTTCGATATTACAGCCAACGACTACTGGCATTACCATTACCGCTTTGATGAAGAATCTGCTTTTAAAAAGAAAAAATTGGGTATGGCCATGATTGAAAATATCATCATCAATACAATGGCGCCGGTTTTATTTGCCTACGGCGAATATCATAAAGAGGAAAAGTATAAGGAAAAGGCATTGCAGTGGCTGGAAGAAACAGCGGCGGAGAGTAATAATATCATCAAAGGGTTTCAGAAACTGGGAGTGGAGAATAAAAATGCGTTTGACAGCCAGGGATTAATTGAGCTGAAGAATGAATACTGTAACAAAAAGAGATGCCTGGATTGTGGCGTGGGTAATGCGATTCTTAAAAATTAATGCCTGCTTGCTTTAGGGCATTATTTATTACTAATGAAACAATATATCTGAGTTAACTATCGGCATCTCCTTCTACCGAAGGTAACAAGTGCATTATCCCCAGGCACCCCAATCCACCTTCACCTCAATATCCGGGTGAAGGCTAAATTGTACAGGGCAGGTATTTCCGGTATTTCGCAGAATGGCTTTTGTCTTGTCATCGATACCTGCCAATGCATCCGGTATATGAAAGGTCAGTTCAATACCACCCACCCGGCGGGGGTCAGCTTTCATAATTTTTAACACTTCTATTTTCACATCGGTCAGGTCAAAACCCATAGTCCGGGCCTTGATGCCCATCACCGTTATCATACAGGTGGCCAGGCTGGTGGCCAGCAGGTCGGTGGGAGAGAAACGTTCCCCTTTTCCATTATTATCCGTAGGGGCATCGGTCTCAAAATAGCTGCCACTCTTCAGGTGGGTGCAGGTGGTTCTCAAATCGCCGTTATAAACTACAGTAGAAGTCATTATCAATATTTTGCCCTAAATTTACGTTATTGAGCTAAGAGATTAAAGTGGTGAGGGAGAAAAAGAGGGTTTTCTGATATTTTAAGGTCACACTCTTTTCTTTATTTATCAGTTTAATTGCTTAGCCTGAATTTAAACCTGAGAAAAAAGGAAATCAGGAAGTAAAAGAGCATTACCCAATAAACAAGTATTAAACTCTTTACCTCTTTTTCCTTCTTTAATCTCTTAGCCTAAAATTGTAATCGCCGTGAAGAAATTATCCCTACTGTTGTTTTTATTCTCCCTTACACTGGCTGTATCAGCGCAGGATAAGAAAAATGAAAGAAATGAAAAGAAAGAAGCCCGCCGTAAGAAAGTAAGCGAACTTATCAAACAATCCGAAGAAGGAGTGCTTATTTACAGCAAGCAAAGCATATTTGGTTTCCAGTTCCGCACCAATGGTTATGGCGCCTTTTATGAGTTGGGAAAAATGAAATCAAATCGTAAGACAAATATTTACCGTATTGATATTACCGAGATAAAGCATCCCAAAGAAGAGAAGCTGCAGGCAAATGGTATCATTTTCGGCAATCCCTTTATTTTCGGCAAGATCAATAATTTCTATCAGGTCACACTGGGTTTTGGCCAGCAATATATTCTCGGACAAAAAGGGAATAAAAACGGGGTAGCTGTTTCTGCTATCTTCAACGGTGGATTGGCCATAGGTCTACTCAAACCATACTACCTGGAGGTACAGGATCCCGTGACCGGAAATAATAAGGTGATCAAATATGCAGGTGCTGATACAACACTGTTTCTGGGCCAGACTATTATCGGCAATGGCGGCTTTGGTAAAGGCTGGAATGAATTGAAAGTAAAGCCGGGGGCTTTTTTAAAAACAGCACTGCGGTTTGACTATGGCCGTTTTAATGAAGTTGTTTCCGGTATAGAAGTGGGCCTGAGCGCTGAATTCTATTCCGCCAAAATACCCATCATGGTAGATCAAAAGGATAAACAATTATTCTTTCAGGGCTACATTTCCATCCTGTTTGGACGGCGAAAGTAATGGCCGTATTTTTGCTTTATGACAGAACTTCCCATAGCTCCCGCTGTTGACAATACCAGGGTGAAAAAGCCGGATTGGTTGCGGGTGAAACTGCCAATCGGCGAAAGCTACAAACATGTACGGGGGCTGGTAGATACGCACAAATTACATACGATCTGCGAGAGCGGTAATTGTCCCAATATGGGCGAATGCTGGGGAGCCGGTACTGCCACTTTTATGATATTAGGTAATACCTGTACCCGCAGTTGCGGATTTTGTGCTGTAGCTACAGGAAAGCCCGACCCGGTGGATTGGGATGAACCACAACGGGTGGCAGAGGCCATTCACCTGATGAAAGTAAAACATGCCGTTATTACTTCGGTTGACAGGGATGAAATAGCCGATGGCGGATCCATTATATGGTACAATACTATCAAGGCTGTAAAAGCATTAAATCCTGATACCACACTCGAAACACTGATCCCCGATTTCAAAGGGCAAAAAGAAAATATTCAACGGGTAATAAATGCTGCACCAGAAGTGGTGAGCCATAATATTGAAACGGTGGAAAGATTGACCCGCCAGGTACGTATACAGGCCAAGTACTGGAGAAGCATGGAAGTGTTACGTATATTAAAAGAAGGCGGCATGCGAACCAAGAGCGGCATTATGCTGGGGCTGGGTGAAACAAAGGAAGAAGTGATTCAAACAATAAAAGATCTGCAGGCAAATAGCTGCGATGTAATAACCATCGGCCAATACCTGCAGCCAACCAAAAAGCATTTACCCGTTCACCGCTTCGTGCATCCCGATGAATTTGCTGAATACAGGGATATCGGCTACAGCCTGGGACTGGATTATGTAGAAAGCGGTCCGCTGGTACGGTCATCTTATCACAGCGAAAGACATGTGTTTGCAGGGTTGGGAAGAAAAGAATGGGAAGAAAACAGATGATAGATAACAGATAATAGATGATAGATAATAGTTCTCATTATGCTAAAATCTTTTTTATTACCCGGGATGTTTCTTGTTCCGGGTATTTTATTTTCCACCTTTTCTTTTGGACAGGTAAAATGGCAGAATGTTGATTCATTGTATCAGCCGCTGCCTGCATCTGTACATGTGTATAAAACCACGGGACTGCTGGATGGTAAACCTAATATTGCTTTTTATGTGGAAGCGGATTTGAAAGATAAGCGGCTTGACTTTACAACTGATACTACTTTTAAACGACGGCTGACACCCTTCCAATTTTTTGGAAAGAATGAACAGCCCTTACTGGTGGTGAATTGTACCTTCTTTTCATTTGCCACAAACCAGAATTTGAATGCGGTGATAAAAAAAGGGAAGATGATTAGTTATAATGTTCATACCATCAATGGGAGGGGAAAGGATACATTTACTTACAGGCATCCATTCGGAAGCGCTATTGGGGTTTCTAAAAAAAGAGATGCGGATATTGCATGGTTATATACCGATTCTTCAAAAAAAATCCCATTGGCCAGTCAGAGAACCCTGGAACCGGTGAAAGATTCTTTAAGCGACCCTTCTTTTGAATACCTGGATTATCGTACGGCTATTATTCCTGTTCCTCATTCTGGTAAGTCGGAATCCTGGTTCTTCAAATGGAAAATGCAAACCGCTGTCGGTGGTGGCCCGGTACTCTTACAAAATGGTGAAATAAAGATCACCAACAATGAAGAATTGAAATTTGCAGGCAAAGCCATCAACGACAGGCATCCCCGCACAGCCATGGGTTATACCAACGACCATAAATTAATTATTATGGTGATACAGGGCCGGGTTCCGGGAATTGCAGAAGGGGCCAGTCTTACCCAGGAAGCACAACTATTAAAAGACCTCGGTTGTGTGGAAGCGCTGAACCTTGATGGTGGCGGCAGCAGTTGTATGCTCGTAAATGGGAAGGAAACAATCAAAGTATCTGATGCGGGAGGACAAAGGCCTGTGCCTGCTGTGTTTATCATCAAAGCAAAATAACCCCATATTCCGTGTGGATAACTAAGCACCGCACAAACAGTTTACCAATCCGCTTTGGCATGATTTTCACTTATTGGGTTTATAAAACAGGAAGTATATGAAAAAATATGTTCTTTACCTTGCAGTGTTTGTTTCAGCGGTAGCTGTTATCCTTATTGCCTGCTCAAAAAACAACACTGATACTCCCACAACGGTCAGGATTCGTCTTACGGACAACCCCGTCAATGCCGAAGAAGTGAATGTGGACATTGAGCAGGTAAGGGTGAAATTCAGGGAAGATTCTGTAAGTGGCTGGGCAAACCTGAACACCACCGCCGGAGTATACAACCTGCTCGGCCTTCAGAATGGCGTGGATACGCTGTTGGCAACAGGTACTATACCTACCAATACCGTAAAAGAAATCAGGTTTATACTCGGTACAAATAACACCATAAAAGTAAACGGAATTATTTTCCCGCTTACTATCCCCAGCGGTTCGGAATCAGGATTAAAAATTAAAGTAAATAAACAATTATCCGGTCCGCTGGATTCATTGCTCATTGATTTTGATGCTGCATTGTCTATACACCTGACTGGTGCCGGAGATTACCAGCTAAAACCTGTTTTGAGGATCAAATAATTTTCCCATTCCTGCGAAGAATAAGGGCCTGGCTGTATAGCCAGGCTTTTTTGCCTGCCTGTTAATAGTTTTCTAATTTGCAGGATTGTCTTTAACATGACAGTGCCTCTCATTAATGCCGGGGTATTTTAGCAATATGAAATGGATACTATTAACTATCGCTGTGGCAGGTCTTATTGGCCTCAGTTTTAAATCACGGGGGAAAGCAACACCCCAAAAAGAAATGGTAACACCTGTAACAGGCGTCTTTGCCCCCATCGCCGTACTTGAATTATTTACTTCCGAAGGATGCTCCAGTTGCCCGCCTGCTGATAAACTGCTGCCAAAATTGGCTGCACTGAATTCTCATGTAATAGCATTATCCTTTCATGTGGACTATTGGGACCGCCTGGGTTGGAAAGATCCCTTCAGCAGCAGCAAATTTTCTGAAAGACAACGGGAATACAACAGCTATTTTGGACTTGATGGTTCCTATACCCCTCAGTTAATTGTAAACGGCACTTATGAATTTGTGGGCAGCAACCGGGTAGCTGGCGAAAATGCAGTGAAAAAAGCCCTGCTGCAAAACCCAACTCTTGAAATTGCAATTGAAGGGGTAACTATCACCAATAATAAAATAACGGTAACTACAAAAACAACCGGTGATTTTGCCGGCACAGAATTACAGGCAGCAGTAATACAAAAAAATGCGGAAACTAAAATACTTGCAGGAGAAAACAGCGGCGCCACACTTTCGCATACAAATGTGGTCAGGGACTTCATTGAACAAACTACTGCCAACAAAAACGAATTTCAGTTGCAGTTGCCAAAAGATATAAGGGAAGACGGCTGGCAGCTTGTTGTGTACGCCAGGCAGAAAAAAGAATTTAAAATTACCGGAGCTTCAATTTACACACCCAATTAATAGTCCGACGGTCCCCGTCTGACTATTTGTAGTGGCTTGTAGTCCGACGGTCCCCGTCTGACTACAGCAGTTTTGTCAGACGGAGGCCGTCAAGATTAATGTCAGACGGAGACCGTCAAGATTAATGTCAGACGGAGGCCGTCAAGATTAATGTCAGACGGAGGCCGTCAAGATTAATGTCAGACGGAGGCCCTCAAGATTAATGTCAGACGGAGGCCGTCAGACATTAATCCCAAACCAATGCACTTGCACCTAATATAGCTGCATCGGCTTCCTGCAGGTCGCTGAATACCAGGCTCACTTTATTTTTAAATATCTGGATCAGGTTTACTTCCATTGCCTGCTTTGTAGGGTTCATAATAAGATCTCCGGCTTTCGTTAATCCGCCAAATAATACTATCGCCTCGGGCGAAGAGAACATTACAAAATTGGCTAATGCCTCTCCTAAAATCTGGCCGGTAAATTCAAATATCTGGTTGGCAATTTTATCTCCTTTTATGGCACATTCATATACCGAATGGCTGGTCAGCTCATTGATGGTATAATCACGCAGCAGGCTTTCCACGTCCGGATTTTCACTCAGCAGTTCCAATGCCGTTTCCCTTACACCAGTGGCAGATGCATAAGATTCAAGACTTCCCCTGAGGCCGGTGCCTTTATGCAAACGCCCGCCGTGCCGGATAATGGTATGTCCCAGCTCCCCGGCAAATCCATCATGTCCCAGCAATATTTTTCCATCAATAACAATACCGCTGCCTACGCCTGTACCCAGCGTGATGGTAATAAAATGTTTCATGTTTTTGGCACAGCCATACCGCATTTCACCCATAGCGGCAGCGTTTGCATCATTGGTAAGTTTTGCAGGCAGGCCAAATTTTTCCGACACCATTTTGGCAAATGGAATAATGCCTTTCCATTTCAGGTTGGCTGCATATTCAATATTACCGGTGTAGTAATTTCCATTGGGGGCGCCGATGCCAATACCGGCACATTTTTTTAGCCCCCCGGCTTTATCTACCAGGGGCATCAATTTTGTGTGAAGGTCAATAATAAACTCCTGTACATCATCATGTGTATTGGTAGGCACCCTGTCCTGTGCCAGTATTGTTCCCTGGTGGTCTACAATACCAAACTTGGTGCTGGTACCGCCGATATCAATACCGATTACAAATTCCGCCATATAGGTTTTTAATAATTAAAAAATAAATTAATGTCCGCCACTGCTTACTTCCGCATCGTAATCTATACCCTGCTTTCTTAAGATGCCTTTTACAATGAAGGCAAAGAAGGCGAGGTAGGCGAAGCAAACTACTGCAATTACATACGACTGGTGAATGCCGATAACGTCCGCAATTTTGCCCTGTATAGGCGGTATGATACCACCACCCAATATCATCATGATTAAGAAGGCAGATCCCTGTGATGTGTATTTGCCCAGACCGGCAACTGAAAGGCTGAAAATTGCAGGCCACATAATTGAACAAACCAATCCACCGCTAAGGAAAGCATAAATCGCAATGTTTCCTTTGGTCAGCAATCCTATTGTCATAGCAACAACACCCAGTAAACTGAAAATTAATAAGGTGCGGGCAGGCTTGTCTTTACTTAAATAAAAAGCAGCAATCTGAACTAACACGCAAATAATATAATAAAACAATGGTTTTACATCATAGTCTGATAAATAAATAATCCCTACAAGAATGCCGAATGCCACCAGTGGTACGATGAACTGTAATATTTGTTTGGTGCTTTTAGACAAATTAAATGCGCTGATAGCTCCTGTCCACCGGCCTATCATCAAACTGCCCCAGTACATCATAATATAAGGTGTGGCTTCAGATGCAGAGAAAGAACCAAATTCTTTTTGTTTCAGTAATTCCCCCAGGTTGCTTCCGATAGCTACTTCAACTCCCACATAGGTAAATATGCCAAGCATACCTAACACCAATTGTGGATATTGCATAGCGCCCCATCCTTCCGATTTACCTTTTGCCCTGCTATTGGCAAATAAAAGAGCTATAACGACTATTGCCAATGCCCCAAGCAGCCAGTATAGCCTGTATTTTTCAAGCGGGTGTTTAAGTGTGGCAATCATTTTTCCCTTTTCTTTGATTTGAGTATTCGTCGTTTTCACTGTACCTAATGCAGATAATACTCCAGCATTACTGCTATACACTTTTTCAAGTGAATCGAGCCGGTTGGTTATAAGAGCTGAATCTTTTTTCAAAAAATCTTTGGCAAAGCTGGTATCTGCAGAGTTTGGCACTACAGAAACTTTTACCAGGGAATCAGCCATTTTACGATCTGCTTTAATAGCGTTCTCAATAGCAGTTATTTGCAGGGCTTCTTTACTTTTATAACTGCTGAATACAGGTACAAACATGATGATGAGCAGACCTGTCATGATCAGCAAAGTGTAAAGCGCCTTATTTGCCTTTTCCGTTTTTTCAAGTAATATACCGGGAGGTACCTTTTTAGAAAAGAAAAAAAGCGCGGCAGCACCAATAAACAATGCCCCAACCGCTGTATACAGAATAATAACTTTTGATAAACTAAGGCTGGCAATCTTTTCGTCTGTAATAGTGGCTGTAGTGCCGAAAAGTGCAAGGGCAACTACTAAAGGGCCGATAGACGTACCTAATGAATTAACTCCTCCACCAAGATTGACCCTGCTGGTTCCGGTTGAAGGATCTCCCAGAGCTATGGCAAAAGGCTGGGCAGCTGTTTGCTGCAATGAAAAACCAAGTGCCACAATGAAAAGACCTAATAGCATGCCCGGGAAACTATTTCCCTGAACCGCCAATATCATAGCAGCAGCGCCCAGAGCGGAAAAAAGCAGGCCATAAACGATACTTCTTTTGAACCCCCATTTGCCCACAAGGTCTTTTCCTCCAAATGCGCCATAAGCAAACAACACCAATGCACCAATATAGTAGGCTGTATAAAATGCAAAGTCAATCAGCTGGCTCTGAAACTGGTCCAGGTGAAAATAGTTTTTACAAAAAGGGATAAACACACTGTTACCGGCTGCAATAAAACCCCAGAAGAAAAATACCGTGACAAGGGTTCCTAAGGCTCCGTAATTGGTTGGCTGTTTGGTTTGACTCATGACAATCGTTGTTGTTTTTATTAAAGCTGAAAATAACACAAATTTAATTGCTGGAAAAAAACAGTTGTTAGTTTTAATATGATGCGCCTGGCTGCACAATATCGTTTTATTTTTTAATTCACATACAATGGTCAGTTGCATTCGCCATATTTGCAGCGACCAGACGCATACACAATCCTCTTTTTTTTAACCCCTGATTTTTTGCTTTACAAAAAGGCCTAATTTGAGATTAAATAACAGACCTCTTGCATAATTCACTATTTTTTCAGACCTCGCCTTTAATTCCTCTCCAATAGAGAGGAAATGGATGAATTATGCAAGAGGTCTAATCAATCATTAATCATATTTCATGGAAATAATACATGTAGCAGCCGAATGTTACCCCGTGGCAAAAGCGGGTGGTCTCGGAGATGTAGTGGGGGCGTTGCCTAAATACCAGGCAGAACTCGGGCATGTGGCAAAAGTGATAATGCCCATGTACCGCACCAAATTTCTAATCAACAATGACTGGGAATTGGTGCATGAAGGCAATCAGCATATTGGCCCTCAATATTTCAATTACAGTGTGATCAAAGAAAAAACGAATAAACTTGGTTTCGATTTATATCTGGTTGATATCAATGGCCTGCTCGACAGGGAAAAGATCTACGGATATGATGATGACACCGAACGGTTTCTGGCCTTTCAGGTAGCCGTGTGCGACTGGATCAATAAATGGGAGCATACACCGGATGTTATTCACTGCCACGACCACCATACAGGCCTTATCCCCTTCATGGTAAAACACTGTTTGGAATTCCGTCCAAAAATGGCCGGTATCCCCACGGTATTCACCGTACACAATGCTCAATACCAGGGATGGATCAATTGGGACAAATATTATTTACTGCCTTCCTTCGATTCCTGGAAATGGGGCTTACTCGATTGGGATAAAACCATCAACCCGATGGCATCGGCCGTAAAATGCGCCTGGAAACTCACCACGGTAAGTCATAGCTACCTCGATGAATTAAAAGATGCCGCCAATGGACTGGAAAACCTGTTTCAATATGAACAGGGAAAAAGCTCGGGTGTATTAAATGGGATCGATACACAGGTATGGGATCCCGTTACCGACTCCATGATCAGCAAAAATTATGATCAGGAGCTGGTGGATAAAGGGAAAAAAGCCAACAAGAAGGAACTCGCCGACCAGTTTGGTCTTGATCCCGATAAGCCATTGATCTCTTTTATAGGCAGGTTAGTGGGAGAGAAGGCAGCCGATCTTTTGCCTGAAGCCATCAGCCAGGCCATTTATCAGCATCACGGTCATGCCAATTTCCTGGTACTCGGTTCCGGTGATCCCGATCTGGAAGACAGGCTTGATCAGATGAAACACCAATTCAAAGGGTATTATAATTCTTATATCGGCTATAGTGAACCGTTAAGTCACCTGATGTATGCCGGGTCCGACTTTCTGCTGATGCCCAGCCGGGTAGAGCCATGCGGACTGAATCAAATGTATGCCTTGCGGTATGGGACCGTGCCTATGGTAAGAAATGTGGGGGGATTAAGGGACACGGTAACAGATATGGGCGATTGGCAGGGCTTTGGTATCCGGTTCGACCAGGCTTCCGTTTGGGACATCACCTATTCCGTAGGCCGGGCTATTGACCTGTATACTAATAAACCAGACCTGTATACATGGATGCGGGCACACATGATGACCATTGACCATTCGTGGGATTCATCGGCGCAGCAGTATATTGATTTGTATCAGTCGCTAAAATAAGATGATAGATGATAGTGGATAGATGATAGTTCGTTATAGTGCTAATGTCGTTTTTTATATTTAATTTAATGTATTAAATAAACCCCCTATGAGCAGAGACAGTATTTTAAAAGCAAAAAGTTTTGATTTTGCAGTACGGATAATTAAGCTGTACAAATTCTTAAAGAAGGAACATTCTGAATATGGATTGTCCAGTCAATTGCTAAGGTCAGGAACAGCCATCGGGGCGTTGATAAGAGAAGCAGAGCATGCTGAAAGCAGGAAAGATTTTTCGCATAAATTAAATATTGGTTTGAAAGAAGCCAATGAAAACCTATATTGGCTTGAACTTTTATTTGCGACGGATTACATAAATAAAAAAATGTTTAATTCAATGATAAAAGATGTAACGGAATTACTTAAAATGTTAATTGCAAGTATTAAAACTACCAAAGCGCAGATTACAATAAGCACGCAAAAACTATCATCTATTAACTATCATCTATTAACTATCATCTATTAACTATCATCTATCCACTATTATCTATCATCTATTATCTGAAAAAAATGGCAATAAGAACTATCACCCATTCAAGAGAAATTTTATCAGTAATCCTGGGCGGAGGCGCCGGATCAAGGTTGTATCCCCTTACTGCCAGCCGCAGTAAACCTGCCGTACCCATTGCCGGCAAGTACCGCCTGGTAGACATCCCTATTTCTAATTGTCTCAACAATGGTATTGGAAGGATGTTTGTACTTACACAGTTCAATTCTGCCTCGCTCAACAGGCATATTAAAAATACCTACCACTTCAGTGCTTTCAGCAAAGCATTTGTAGATATCCTGGCTGCTGAGCAAACGCCAGACAATCCCGCCTGGTACCAGGGCACTGCCGATGCGGTGCGCCAGGGGCTTCGTCATATCGAACCATTTGACAGTGATTATATTTTGATCCTTTCCGGCGACCAGCTCTACCAGATGGATTTTGCTGAAATGCTGGATAACCATAAAGCATTGGGTGCTGATATTACCGTAGCCAGCATTCCGGTTACGCAACGGGACGCACCTGAGTTTGGTATTCTAAAAAGCGACAAAGGATTAATCACCTCATTTGTGGAAAAACCCCAAAAAGAAGTATTGGGAGATTGGGTAAGTGAAACCGGGGATGATATGAAAGCTGCAGGCCGTATTTATCTCGCCTCTATGGGTATTTATATTTTCAACCGAAACCTGTTGTTCGAGCTGTTGCAGAATGAATTTAAAGGGGCCACAGATTTTGGAAAGGAAATCATACCACAATCTATCAACAAGTATAAAGTAGCCAGTTACCAGTATTCCGGCTACTGGACAGATATCGGGAATATCCATTCCTTTTTTGAGGCCAATCTCGATTTGACTAAAGATATTCCCGACTTCAATATGTTTGATAACGAACGGACCATTTATACCCGTTCACGTATGCTGCCACCGGCCAAAATAAGCGGCACCACATTGGAGAAAACACTCGTGGCCGAAGGCTCCATTCTCAATGCATCCCGTATCGAACATTCTGTGATCGGAATCCGCTCCCGGGTTGGGCATGGAAGCACCATCGTAAGCACTTACATCATGGGCAGTGACTACTATGAAACACTGACCGATATCGCTGTTGCAGCGGAAAAGGGGATCCCGTTGCTGGGCGTCGGCGACAGGTGTTATATTAAAAATGCCATCCTCGACAAAAATGTACGCATCGGAAATGATGTACGTATCAATGGGGGTACTCATCTTGAAAATACCGACCATGCTCTTTACACGGTAAAAGACGGGATAGTGGTCATTAAAAAAGGTGCTATCGTTCCCGACGGGTTTGTTATATAGTGAATGGTGAATAGGTAAAAAAAACCGGTAAATGGGGTACCGTCTCAGTTCAAGCTGAAATGGGGTAGATTTTTTGCTTATACAATTATGTGTACTGCTTACATATTATTCTTATCTTCCCGCAGCACTCAATAATTAAAACACGATTGCCTATGTCATCTGCTTATACAGGCGTAAAGCCTAAACTCAGCCTTGTTGAGATAATAAATATGAGTGTTGGTTTCTTTGGGATTCAGTTTGGCTGGGATTTGCAACGGGCAAACATGGGACGTATTTATGAAAACCTGGGTGCCAATCCAGATGAAGTGCCTCTTCTCTTTTTAGCAGCCCCGCTTACCGGTTTATTGGTTCAGCCTGTTATAGGTTATTTCAGCGACAGGACCTGGCATCCAAGATGGGGAAGAAGAAGGCCCTACTTTATGATAGGTGCTATTCTAAGTTCTATTGCTTTGATTTTTATGCCACACAGCAGTGAGCTTTGGATGGCTGCTGGCTTGTTGTGGATATTGGATGTGTTTGGGAATGTGGCGATGGAACCATTCAGGGCTTTTGTAACAGATAAATTACCCGACTCGCAGGTAAACAGGGGCTTTATTATGCAAAGCCTTATGATTGGGCTGGGAGGAAGTATTGCTTCTGCCTTGCCCTGGTTGATGAAGAATGTTTTTCATTTTGCCAATACAGCTGAGCAGGGTGGCATACCCGAGAATGTAAAATGGTCGTTTTATATCGGCTCTTTCTTTTTTATGGCTGCAGTTCTCTATACCGTGTTCACCACCAAAGAATACCCGCCTTCAGATATGAGTTTCAGGGATAAAAAATCTTCGGTGACTAATAGCAATGGCGGACTTTTCCGCGAAATTATACATGCCCTTACTAATATGCCTAAAAGAATGAGGATTGTTTCCCTTGTTCAGTTCTTTACATGGCCCGCATTATTTCTTATGTGGTTTTATTATACCACCGCCGTGGCCGTTAATGTTTTTCATGGCACAAATGCCAGCGATCCTGTTTATGCAGAAGGGGCAGATTTTGGAAGCCTCACCCTTTCATTTTACAGTGTGGTCACTTTCTTATTTGCATTGGTATTACCTTCTATTGCCGATAAATTGGGCAGAAAAACAACACACAGTCTTTGCCTGCTCTGCGGCGCCATTGGTTTGATCAGTATAAACTGGGTGCATGATAAAAATCTGCTGTTCGGTTCTATGGTAGGAATAGGTATTGCCTGGGCCAGTATATTGTCCATGCCCTATGCTATGCTCAGCGGTTGCCTGCCAAAAGATAAAGTGGGTATCTACATGGGTATTTTCAATTTCTTTATTGTATTGCCGGAAATTATTGCCTCACTTGGCTTTGGCTGGCTGATGAAAAATGTATTAGGAAACGATCGGATGGCGGCATTAACAATAGGCGGTGGATTATTGGTACTCGCCGCTGTGATTTGCTTTTTGTTTATAAAAGAAACTAAAAATGATCAGGTGGATGAAGTGATGCCACTGAATAAACATTGATAATTATGAAACATTGTTTTCTTATTCTGCTGCTATTTGTATCGGTACGATGCTTTGCTATTGATGCCCCGCATGTATATCCCACCAACTGGTGGGTGGGCATGAAAAGCCCGAAACTGCAACTGATAATACATTCCACTGCTAATATCGCCGTAGACAAACTGGTGTTTAAGTCTTCCAGCAAGGATGTAAAGATCATCAAAGTAAATAAAACGGAAAACAGGCATTACCTGTTTGTGGATATAGAAATCGCACCCGCTGCCAAACCGCAAATGGTCAAATTTTCTTTTGGTGGGATTATTACCAGTGAGTGGCAGTCATTCGATTACCAGTTGAAAGCCCGCAGCAAGGGGAATGGTAAAACAAGGGCAAGTGGTGTTAACGCCAGCGATTTTATTTACCTGATGATACCCGACCGGTTTTCAAATGGCGATCTTTCCAATGATATCATTCCCGGGTACCGGGATATTACCAGCAACCGCGATGATAAATTCTCCCGCCACGGCGGCGATTTTAAAGGAATAGAAAATCACCTGGATTATTTTTCCCAATTAGGGGTAACCACTCTTTGGTTGACCCCTGTTATTGAAAACGATATGCCCCTGATGAATGAATGGGGTAATAAAGTGGCCGGCTATCATGGCTACTGGTTCACCGATCACTATGCTGTTGATAAACGTCTTGGAGGTAATGAAGGATACAAACAATTTTGCGACAGGCTGCACCAGCGTGGGATGAAAGTGATCCAGGATGCTGTATACAATCATGTGGGCAATCACCACTGGTTTGTTCTCGATTCTCCTATGAAGGATTGGTTCAACACTTCACAGGGTGATAAGGCCCCTAACCACCGCGAAGAAGTTTTTTATGACCCATACACTTCGCAGTATGATAAAACACAAATGCTCGATGGATGGTTTGTACCACACCTGCCGGACCTGAACCAGCGGAATCCTTTTGTTGCCAATTTCCTTATCAATCATGCCATTTGGACCACTGAAGAGTTTGGCATTGATGGCTGGAGAGTGGATACCTATAAGTATTGCGAGGAAAAATTTATGAATGATGTGAACAGCGCTTTGGAAAGGGAATTTCCAGCCGTTACCGTTTTTGGAGAATCGTGGGTAAACTCCACCATCGCCAATGCTTATTTTACCCGCAACAATATTGTTTCATCTTTTAAGCATAATGCTAAAGGCATGCTCGATTTCCAGGTATGCTTCGCCATGCTGGCCGGCATGAATGAACCGTTTGGCTGGTTAGCAGGTGCTAATAAAATTTATACCACCTTGTCCGGCGATGTATTGTATAAGGATCCGATGAACAATTGTATTTTCCTGGACAACCACGATATGGACCGGGTCTTTTCTGTGGTGGGTGAAGATTGGAAAAAACTCCGCATGGGGATGAACTGGCTGCTTACTCTCAGAGGCATCCCGCAAATATATTACGGAACAGAAGTGCTGATGAAGAACATGAAAGTGAATACCGATGCCACCGTGCGGGAAGATTTTCCGGGTGGATGGGCCAATGACAAAGCAAAGGATAACCGCTTTAACAAGGAGGGCAGGAGCGATAAACAAAATGAAGCCTTCGATTATATAAGCGGACTCGCCAGCTTCAGGAAAACTTCATCCGCTATTACCGGGGGGAAAACCACGCAATTCGTTTCTAAAGATGGGTTGTATGTTTATTTCAGATATGATGACAAACAGACAATAATGGTAGTAACCAATACCAGCGATAAGAATATAAAGCCGGATATGTCTGTCTACGTGGAAAGGCTGAAAGGTTTTTCGCAGTTGCGCAATGTGGTGTCTGGAAAAGTGAAATTACTCAGCGGATTTGAAATTGAATCGAAGGATAGTTTTGTGTTTGAGTTGGTTCGTTAGCAGTCTGACGGTCTCCGTCTGACTGCTGTTACACGATCGAAAATGTCAGACGGAGACCGTCAGACATTTGGCTTTCGCCGGGCTTCACCCGATGTTATAATGTTACACCCCCTTCGGGGCTTGGCGTATATGCCGGGCTTCATTCGACTATCACCGGGGGACAGTGACGAACAGCCCGTCAATAATTATCAACGTGGTTTTGACTTGTTACGAAACCTAATAACAGGACAATTAAGTTATAAAACCGACACTGAAATTACTTATTGGGATGAATAACTGTTATGCTTAGATATCCCTGGAAATAAAACACCAAACCTGCTACCGTAGATAAAACAGAATTGAACTACATTTGATAAAAGGCAAAACACAGTAATCCAACTGTGGATAACCCGAAAAAGAGTGAGCCTAAATCAGGGTGCTGCAAACTTTTGTACACAGTCTAAAAATTCTAATGAACTATCTGATTATACTCTTAGCGACAATATCTTTTAATTATAAGACAAATAAAAGCAAAGTTGTTTCTGAAAATACCGCATCATCGGCTGACACTGTATCTCAAGTGTGGAAAAACTACAATGATACGACTATTGAAAAACTCAAGGCTGGTTTTTATTTAGCAATTCCTGACACAAGTAATTCAGTAGGTTATAAACTTCACAATAAAAAAGAGTATTATTTTTTAGGTACAACACCTGCCGTGACCTTAAACGAAATTGACAGCGTTTACATCGAATTTAATTCACAAATTAACCGTTATACTTTAGTATTTAAGTTCAACGGTATTGCGACAAAAAAGTGGTTTGACTTCACAACTAAATATAATGGAATGAAAGTAGCCCTTGTGCTTAAAGAAGAAATCTTTCATGTAGCAACAATCGCATCGCCGATTAGCAGTGGTGAAACCGTTCTGACAAATGCCCCAACTAAAAATGAAGTTGACGAATTCAAAGATATAATCGAAAAAGAAATGAAAAAACTAAGGGAATAGAACAATAAGGAATGCTGCTAATATTGCCAAAAATAGCAGAATGTTCTCATAAAAAAAGCCTCCATAAAAAGACATTAACGGAGGCTTTCAATTATTGTTTGTTGACCGATGCCGGGCAGGGTTGATTAATGTCTGACGAAGGCCGTCGCCGGGCTAGGTTGATTAATGTCAGACGGAGACCGTCGCCGGGCTAGGTTGATTAATGTCAGACGGAGACCGTCGCCGGGCTAGGTTGATTAATGTCAGACGGAGACCGTCGCTGGGCTAGGTTGATTAATGTCAGACGGAGACCGTCAGACATTATATCAAAAAATTAATAATCAGCTTGCTCCCATAAGTGCCCCATTCCTTCAGCACTTTATCCAGTGAGGTGGAAATAGTGGTGCGGCTTACTTTCTTTCCTTTGGTGGCAGGCACTACTTTACTCATATTAATATCAAACACTTCCACTTTGGTGGCAAACCAGGTGGCATGCAGGCGGGGAATACCCATTCCTAAAATCATTCCGGGTAATCCATGGATGCCTTCTGGCCCGCCATTTACCATCAGCACATCGGTATAAAATGCAAAAACAGCGATGGAATCGTTGATGATGCCCACAGCTTTACGGCAATCATAGCCGGCAATATTTCTTACATCACCGGTAATCTTCCATTTTATTTTCAACAGGCTGTCTTCCATCAAAAAAGTTTCTTCAAACACAGGCTTTTGTGCAATAGTGGTCCCTTTTTGAAAATCGGTGTACACTACATTTTTATCTGCTACAGGCCTGTACCACATCCTGGGATCCACGGGCATATCTTTTCCGGGCTTGTACAACGATTTACTTGTATCTCCGGTAAATTCATAATAATTCAGAATGGAAACAGGGTAGCGGTCTTTATTCTGTTCATACCAGCTGTTTCCGGTTCCTTCCTGCAGGTCCTTCATCAGCTGGCGTACACTGGTTGTCTTTTCAAATTCCACTTTGATAGTGGAAAAAAAACGGACCTGGGCAAATGTTGTTTGCACAATGACAAACAGGCTGGCGGCAAAAATTAATTTCTTTATCATTTTGTTTCTCCTCCCGGCATTTTATTGAAGGACCATTCAAAACGCAGCAGGAAATAACGGCTGATACGCTGAAAACGATCATCAGAAATATAAGTACTGTTGATAGTGCGGGTAAATCCTTTATTCTCATCCAAAATATCATTGGCCGTGAAGCTGATTTTGCCGGTATTTTTCTTAAATATCTTTTTTGATATACCGGCATTCCACACCACCAGGTTGGTATTGCTGGCAAAAGCATTGATCCTTTCCCGCAGATCAACATTTACATCTGTGCTGATTTCCATTTTCCAGGGCAGATTTACATTAAATTCAGCACGGGTGCCATACGTAAAGTAGTTGTTATTGATACTTGTCTTTAATGTTGTTTTAGTGGAATTATAACCTATATAGGGGCCTATGCTGAAACCGTATTTATCGGGTGATTCTATTCCAAAATTAATATTGATATTAATTGAATTGGAGGAAGTGGTCACTTTTTCTCCATCTACAAAATTTATATACCTGTTGCCATTTCCGTTTACGCCAATACCAAAATTTGGCTTTTTCTCACCAAAGCTTTTATTATAGTTAGTCCATAGATTCCAGCTTCTGTTTCCATTTACATTTATTGGGTAATAGGTTCGTTTTCCTGTGGTCAGATCAGTAGTGTTAAACTGAGAAATTGCATTCTGCTGAATATTGTAATTGAAATTGGCCCAGATACCGGCCTGTTTCAATACTTTATATTGGTTGAAGAAAACAGAAATACCATGGTTGAAACCAACTTTCAGATCAGGGTTGCCGACGTATTCATTCAGCAGGTCAGTATTGTCCCTTAAAGGTTGCAGTTGATTGATGGTGGGCTGCCGGGTGGTACCGCGGTAATTGATACCGATATTCATCTGAGTTTTCGGGGTAAAGTTTAACTGGGCCTGCGGGGTGATATTCAGGAAGTTATATTTATTAGTGCTATTGTTATCCAGGTTCAGTAATCCCAATTTCACGGTGGATATACCTGTGCCAATACCCGCCTTTATCTTTTTATCTGTGAATCGTATAAGCGCATTGCTGCTATGCGAAAAAGCATCCAGTTCAAAGTTATTGCTGAATTCAGGCACCAGCATCTCATACTTGCCGGTAAAACTTTTTTCCAATGTATTACGGAGTGAGACTGAATGGTTCTTATTATATGCATAGTCAAGGACCAACATCCATTTTGCAGAAAGCGGTTCTGTAAATGTTGTCTTTATACCCATCGTGGTAGACCGGCCATCAAATGTCTTCTGCTGATCTGTAGTATCGGTTGAATTAAAAATCCCGGTTTTATAAAACCGTATTCTTGTATAGTTTAATCCATTATTATCATCATCTGTCACTCCATACCGCAAAACAGTTTGCCATTGCCTGTTTTTCTTTTTAAAGAGTTGCTTATAGGTAAGCTGGTTGTCCGTCTGGTTCCGCTTTGTCTGGTTATCATAGGTGTTGAAATTCTGATTGACCGTATCAAGGTTAGATCCGATAAATTCACCGTTATTGGTACCCGTTACATCGCTGGTTTTGTAAGTGTTCACCGAACTGATTTTTATTGAGGCCAGTGAGTCAATCTTCCATTCATACTTTGCATTTACTGCATGTTGCCGGTTCAGTGCATTCTTGGTGGTATACCTGTTGGAATAGGTAAGGCCGCTTGGCTGGATATTTTGCGAAAGCAATGTACCCGTATTGATAGTGCGCAGCCTGTTGAACCTGTACGACAAATTGATATTGTTCTTATCCGCATCCCATTTATTGCTGAATAAGGCGCCCCCTGTCCATGCATCCGGCAATCCACGCAGGTTCCAGTCACTAAAATCATCCCCGCCGCCAAAACTGAAATAGTAACCGCTCAACTCGTCATATTCGTAGTCGTTTTCTATTCCCAGTTTTTGCCGGTCTTCCCAGTTCAGGCTGCCCGCATTTACATTAGTACGGGTTATGTATGTTGATATCTTCTTTTTCCCCCTGAACCGGTTATACAAAAGCTTACTATCTATAAATTTATCAAAATCAGTACCTGTATACGCTTTTCCAAAAGCACCTTTCTTAGCATCTTCTTTTAATTTTATATTGACTGTCTTTCCCTCACTGCCGGTACTCATGCCGGTCAGTTGCTGCTGTTCTGTTTTTGTATCAAACAGCTGCACTTTTTCCACTGCTTTGGAAGAAATATTCTGGGTGGCCATGGTGGGATCATCACCAAAAAATTCTTCGCCGTCCACCAGCACCTTATCCACCCGTTTACCCTGTGCAATGATTTCACCTTTGGAATTGACCGTAAAACCGGGTAATTTTTTCAGCAGGTCTTCTACAGTAGCACCTTCTTTTACTTTAAAACTATCTGCAATAAACTCAGTTGTATCGCCTTTTATACGGATGGCTGCCATTGTTTTCAGCACCACTTCATCCAGCAGCTTACTTTTTTGGGTCATAAAAATATCGCCGAGATCCACATTACCAGTCACCTCCAGGTTATCCATATAATCGGCAAAATTGGGATAGGAGACAAGTATCACATACTTTCCGGTATCTGTTTTTGGAAAAGCAAATTTTCCTTCGGTATTAGCCCTGGTAAAACTAACTAATGTTGTATCGGCTTTTCGAAGTAGTGAGACGGAAGCATGGTAAAGGCTCTTTTTTTCTGCTGTATCTGTTATCCGTCCGCTGATTTGTACCTGCTGGGCATTAACGGAGCTAAGTGCCAATGCGAGTGCAATGGCGAATAAGGTGATTTTTCTCATGGCTAAAGAGAAGTTGGTTTAATTATAGTGGTCTTAGGGCAACAATTTCTTACTAAAAAGTGAGTAAAGCAGTACCATTCATGTAATTTTAAGTTAAATCATATTGTTCCTAATGACGCAGCGAAACAAAAAGCCCACCCACAATAATGCAGATACCGGGGAGGGAATTGCCCCAATCAATAAAGACCTGCCTGTTTTGGATGCCACAACTGAAGTCGCTAAAAAATATGAGGAGCTTAATTTCATTGATACTTCCAATGCCGTGTGGAATTATTCGTTGCTGACAGATGAAGATGTAACAAATTACCAGGCCGGTACTAATTATCAACTGTATAAGAAATTTGGCTCCCATTCCATACAGGTAAACAATATATGGGGCATGTACTTCTGTGTATGGGCGCCCAATGCCACTTCAGTATCTGTAAAAGGGAATTTCAATGACTGGAAAAATCATGAATATGAACTAACGCCCCGCTGGGATAAAAGCGGTATCTGGGAAGGGTTTATTCCGCATTTTAAATTAGGAGAAGCATACAAATACCATATTATCGGCTATGCTAAAAGGGCCATTGATAAAGGAGACCCATTTGCTAATTTCTGGGAAAAAAGACCGCAGACAGCCAGTATTACCTGGGATATGCATTATGAATGGAAAGATGATAGCTGGATGAAAAAAAGGAAAAAGAAAAATGCCATCGATGCACCCTGGAGCGTATATGAAATGCACCTGGCCAGTTGGCAACGGCCGGATAAGAATGACGAAGAAACCTACAACAGTTATGATGAAATAAAGGAACGGCTGGTGCCTTATGTAAAAGAAATGGGCTTTACCCATGTGGAGTTTATGCCGGTAATGGAACACCCTTTTGATGGCAGTTGGGGTTACCAATGTACTGGCTTCTTTGCTTCCACTTCCCGCTTTGGTGATCCGCAGGGATTGATGCGGTTAATTGATGCTTTTCATCAGGAAGGGATTGGGGTGGTGCTGGATTGGGTGCCTTCCCATTTTCCCTATGATGCGCATGGTCTTTTTATGTTTGACGGCGCTCATACTTATGAATATGCCGATATGCGGAAAGGCTTTCACCCAGACTGGAACAGTTATATTTTTAATTATAAAAGGGGAGAGGTAAAATCTTTTCTTATCAGCAGCGCCAGGTATTGGTTTGATCTGTTTCATATTGATGGTATACGGGTGGATGCAGTAAGTTCCATGCTAAAATTAAATTATTCAAGAGAACAAGGTGAATGGGAACCCAATGAGTTTGGTGGTGATGGTAACCTGGAAGCCATTGCTTTTATCAAAGACCTTAATGAAACTATCTTCCGTGATTTTCCGGATGTGCAAACCATTGCGGAGGAAGCTACCGACTGGCCGGGTATTTCCAAACCCACCTGGCAAGACGGGCTGGGCTTTGGTATGAAATGGATGATGGGCTGGATGCATGATACCCTCAACTATTTCAAAACAGACCCTTTACTCCGGCAATTTCAACAGGATAAGTTTTCGTTCAGCATGATGTATTATTATGATGAAAATTTTATGCTGCCTTTCAGCCATGATGAAGTGGTGCATGGCAAAAGCCCAATGCTGTATAAAATGCCGGGAGATGAATGGCAGAAATTTGCCAACCTGCGGCTGATGTACACCTACATGTGGATGCATCCCGGTGCCAAACTCTTATTTATGGGAGATGAATTTGGACAAACCGGTGAATGGAACTACAAATCAGAATTGCAATGGGAATTGTTACAATTTGACAGCCACCGGTTACTTAAAGATTGTGTGACAGAATTGAATAATCTTTTGACAACTGAACCGGCATTGTACGAAAACCAGTTCAATAAGGATGGTTTTGAATGGGTGGACCTGAACCACCGGCAGGAGTCAATTGTAGTATTTAAGCGGAAAGGTAAAAAGGGGTCAGACGATTTACTGATTATTTTAAATATGACGCCGGTGGTGCGCAATGACTGGGAAATTTACACGGCTGGTAAAAATTATACGAAGGAAATTTTCAATAGTGATAAAATCGTATATTGGGGTACAGGAAATGTGTTCAACCCTGAAATAAGGAGTGAATTAGTTGATAAGGATCAAAAAAAATACAGGCTTACGGTAAATTTACCAGCACTCGCCGGAATTGTCCTGAAATAGTACTCAATTTGGAATGATTTTGGCTAATATATAATGGTTAAGCATCGATTAGTTAATTCTCTAACCTAATTTAGTTATGAGAAATTTTTTGTAATCCAATCCAAAAAAAGACCCTATGTTATCAAAGATCCTCTCCATCTGTTTTGTGCTGACGGTAACGTTTGCGCATTCACAAACGGCTGTTTCCACCATAACGATTGGTGTAGACAGTGCTGATTATTTTCTCCAAAAAGGCCTTACTGAAAAACAGAATGGCCGTCGCCTTGAATCCCTTAAGAATTTTGAAAAAGCCGCGAAGTACGATGCCAACAGTAAGGTTATTGTTACGGAACTGGCTGCAGCTTATCTTGACCTTCGCAGGTATGCACAGGCAAGGGAATCATTCAAAAAACTGGTAGAATTGGGAGATGTGTCAGCGGCTACCTACAAACAATTAATGACTCTTTCCTTCCAGTTAAAACAACAGCAGGATGTTTTGTTCTATGCCGATAAATTAAAAACAGCCGATCCTTCAGAAAAAGTGCTGTACTATGTGGGCAAAGTGCATTATGATATGGACAACTACGGTGATGCTATCAAATATCTAAACGAAGCCGCCAAAGAAAACCCCGCCAATGCAGAGATACCCTACATGATTGCCCACAGCTATTCAGATATGATGAATTACAAGTTGGCCGTTCCCTACTTTAAAAAAGCTATTGAGCTGGACCCAAAACAGAATTACTGGGTATACGAACTGGGCCTTATTTGTTATGCTATGAATGCAGACAAGGATGCCCTGAAATATATGCTGGAGGCCGGCGAAAAAGGATATAAAAAAGACAACGATTACCTGGAAAACCTGGGGATCGCATACCTTAATGTGGGCGATCTGGATAAAGGCGTGGAAATGCTGAATGAGATACTGAAAAGAAAACCCAGTGACATGAATATCCTGAATATGGTGGCAGAAGCATACTACTATAAAGGAAAATATGACCCCGCTATCGAATACTGGGATAAAGTGCTTGAATATGACAAAACCAACGGCTCTGCACTCTATATGATCGGTATGGCTTACCAAAAGAAAGGTGGCAAAGCAAATACGGAAAAAGGAATTGCCCTTTGCGATAAAGCCATTGAAATGGATCCCTCACTCGCTAATTTGAAGCAAAAGAAAATGATGGCAGGGTTGTAGAGAATAGATGATAGATGATAGATGATAGAGAATAGATGATAGTGCTTTAATTATCGTGATTCATTAGGTGTTGGCGGGATTTTCTATTAGTTCAGGGAGAAAGAGGAATACAGTTGGCAAAAAAGATTAAAAAGAGAAAGGAGAAAAAGAGGAAACCTTGTATGTTCCACTTTTTCTCCTTTCTTAATTTATTTATCTAATGCAGGTAATGAAATTATAGAAATTAGTACACTTTTCTCCTTATCTCTTTCCTCTCTTTAATCTCTTAGCCCTTACATTCTCTCCGGCACTTTAATCCCCAGCAGTCCCATACCCAAAGCAATCACTTTCGCCGTCATTGCTGAAAGCTGCAGCCGCAATTGTTTCTTTTCTTCCGATTCGGCATTCATCACCGAATGTTCTGTGTAGAAAGTATTGAATGATTTAGCGAGGTTAAAAACATATATCGCTATCAAAGATGGATTATTTTCGACTACCACCTGTTCAAGAATAGCGGGATATTGTTCCAGCGAAACAATAAGGTCTTTCTCCAGTTTTAGCAGCCCGTTAACTGCCAGTTTATCCGCCATAGCTTTAGCGGCGGCGGGCGCCTCCTGCTTTCTCAATATAGATTTAATCCTCGCATGCGTATACTGTACAAACGGCCCCGTAAACCCATGAAAGTCTATTGACTCTTCCGGGTTGAATATCATCCGCTTTTTCGGGTCTACCCGCAGCAGGAAAAATTTCAACGCACCCAGCGCAATGGTATCATATAATTCAACCAGTTCTGTTTCGGTAAAGTCTTTTACTTTCCCGAGTTCTTCTGTTTTGTTTTTAGCCACTTTCACCATTTCATCTATCAGGTCATCTGCATCCACTACAGTGCCTTCCCGGCCTTTCATTCTTCCGGTTGGAAGTTCCACCATGCCATAGCTTAAATGATAAATACCACCGGCATAGGGTTTGCCAAGTTTCTGCAGAATCAACTTTAGTACTTTCATGTGATAATTTTGCTCATCGGCTATCACATAAATACTCTGATCGTATTTGAACTCTTCATATTTCTGCTGTGCCAATCCAAGATCCTGGGTAATGTATACAGAAGTACCATCCTTTCTCAGCACTAATTTTTCATCTAAACCTTCCTCTGTCAGATCAATCCAGGTACTGCCATCATCTTTTTTAAAGAATGCGCCTTGTTTTAACCCTTCTTCGACAAATCTTTTTCCCGGAAGATAGGTTTCACTTTCGTAATACATTTTGTCAAAGTCTGAACCAATTCGTTTATAAGTGACGTCAAACCCTTTATAGACCCAGCCATTCATTTTTTTCCACAATTCTATCACGTCCGGCTTACCGGATTCCCAGTCCAGCAGCATTTGCTGGGTGGCTTTCATAATAGGAGCTTCTTTTTCAGCTTCTTCTTTTTTCATTCCACCGGCAACCAGTTCATCAATTTCTTTCTTGTATTCGGTATTAAATTTTACATAATAATCACCTACAAAATGGTCGCCCTTTATACCAGTACTTTCCGGGGTTTCACCATTCCCAAACCGCTGCCAAGCCAGCATGCTTTTACAAATATGAATACCCCGGTCATTTGAAATACAACTTTTGATAATTTCATAGCCGCTTTGTTTCAATACCTGCGCCACACTCCATCCCAAAAAGTTATTCCGCAAATGCCCCAGGTGAATCGGTTTGTTGGTATTGGGAGAAGAGTATTCCACCATTACCTTTTGTCCGTTGGCCGGTTTGAACCCGAACGTGGAAGAATTATAATTATGCTGTAGGAAATTAATCCAATAACTGTCCGTTACTGTCAGGTTCAAAAAGCCCTTGATCACATTATACCTCGAAAAAATATCCGGGTTGGCCTTTACCAGCGCCTCACCAATTTCCCGGCCCAACTGCTCCGGCGCTTTCTTCAGCAGTTTTACAAAAGAAAACAGCACAAATGTATAGTCGCCTTCAAACTCAGGCTTGGTGGAATTGATTGCCAGGTCAGATTCGGACACGTCCTGTCCATACAGTTTCTTCAGTTCTGTTGCTATTAATGGCTTAATATAACTTACAATACTCATCCTGTCTTTATTTATCCGGCAAATTTAAGCACCATAATCCACAAAGCCTCCTTAACAACTTTTCCCCCTTGATCTCTTAGCCATTATCTCTTCGTATCAGCAGCCTTCGGCCATTTCACACCATTTTCAGAGTAGTCAATCCTTCCGTATTTTCTCTTTGTCTTCTTTTTCTCTTTAATCTCTTAGCCATTACCTTTGCCATCATTTATGCGACGTCACATACATAGCGCCCGGGATTTCATCCTTCCCATTATTGATTTCTTTTATCCGCCCTTTCGCCGGTTTATGAACCTGCAGACCTTTCGCTATGCGGCATCCGGTAGCGGAAACGTACTGCTTGGCTTCTTCATTTATTATATCAGCTATACATACATTTTTGGAGAAAAGCAGTTCGATATCGGGTTCTATGCATTTAAAGGCCACGTAGCCGCATTGATGCTTTCTGTTTTTATCACATTCCCTGTTGGATTCTTTATGTCGAAATATGTGGTGTTCAGCGATTCCAATATGAAGGGAAGAGTGCAACTGTTCCGGTATTTTATGGTTTGCCTTTTCAACTTTATGCTGAACTACTTATTGCTGAAAATTTTTGTGGAGCGGTTCCATATTTATCCCGTAATGGCCCAGGTTATCACCACATTGATCGTGGTATTCTTCAGTTATATCGCCCAGCGAAATTTTTCCTTTAAAGCAACAGACCAGGAAGCTACAGACTAAAATCCACCGACTCCACTTTTACTGATAGATCACCGGCGCAATTGCTGCGTATCACCAAATATTGCTGCAGGGGATAAATTGCTATCAGCTTAATGTCCTTTATCGTTCCATAACTGCGTACGCCTTTTATCAGTTCCCGGTTCAGTTCCTGGTTAATAGTAGTTTTGGCGGTATCTATATATGGGCCCAGTTCAAATGTGGCATACTTGCTTATTTCTTTGGTGATCTTTTTATCAAACAACCAGTCGGCAGAGCCCAGCAGCACATTTTTTGATTTAATGTCAAAATCAATATCCTGCACTTCGATGGTTCGCTTGTCCTTATCATATACCGGTTTACCCACCAGGTACACAATTCCATTATTAGTACCGGAGAAATTGATTTTAATGATCAGCTTTTCAAAACCACCACCATATACTTTACATTCATCAATGATAAATTTCTTTTTAATAAATCCTTTTTTAAACTTGAATTCTTTTCCACTGATGCTCATATTCATGATCGTACTGAGAGAATCATAGCTGAGCACAGCATCGAGGAAAATAGAAAACCCGGGCTGCCGGCTGAATGTTCCCATATTGGGTATTGCCGTTTTTTTCTCTGCTGGTTTTTCAAAACTGATCATCGGTTTGGCCGATAACCCGAGAAATATATTCAGCGAATCCTTATTGATGAACAGGTTGTTGATACGGATCTTTTGTGGATTTATCTGCAACCATCCCAGTCCGTAGAGGCTGTACACTTTATTCATCTGGTCCCATATCTGCTGAAAACGGGGCCTGAGATTTACTGCACCATACGTTTTTTCCATATCCTTTTTGGAAATGTCAAGTTCAGCCGTCAGGCCCTTCATTACCGATTTTGTAATATCCTGTCCCCAAAAGCATACTTCACATTTATCAAGCGGTTCCGGTTCATTTCTTTTCACGGTCATACTTACCTTAAAATCGGGGTACACCATTATGGCATTGGAAAAAGAGACATTCACTCTCCGCTCCGGTTCACTGAAACCGCATTTACAGGCAGGTGTCCAGGGTGATAGTACCGTGCCGCTGGCACAAAGGCGGGAAGCGCCTACAATTTTATAAAAACCGGTAAACCCAATGGTCATTGAATTGCCAGCCCCTTTAATTTGCAAAGGGCTGCGGCGAAATACATATTTGTACCGGGTATTGCAGCCGTCCTGCACCCATTCATCCGGGTAGCCGGGTGATTTGAATATGGTATCCACACTCTTCTCCGCCATGGCAAAAAGCGGCTTCAGATTTATTTGAATGGGGATATTGATTTCTGAACTGGGCAATGAATCCAGCCTGAAATTACCGGGCGAAAGGTCCGGGTTTTCGGGGTTTATTTTTTGTGAATATGAAACAGTGGCGGTGGTGATACCGATCAAGAAGAGAATTTCTTTTCCTTTCATGCTATCGATTAAAAAGTAAAAATAGGTAAAGAAAGGAAAAGGAATTGTGAATTTATGGCTAATAGATTGAACGGGCGGAAGGAGATAAAGAGGAGTCGGTTAGCTTTTAAAAATTATTCTGTTGGCCTCTTATCCTTTTTGATTTTCGAAATCGTTTTTCCCACTGATTTGACCGGTGTATCCATATCTTTTATGGCAAAGTCAACAGCTGACTGTATGAGGTCTTTTACTTTTTTGTTTCTGTAATCTGCAGGGGCTTTTACAGGTATATGTCTTATCAGGTTGCCAGTACCGGTTAATAACTTATGCGGGTCGTTTATCAGGGTACCTTTATTAAAACCCAGGTTTAAATGGCTGGTGTATATGGGAATCATACAAAATGCATCAGCCAGTTTTTCCGATAAAGAAAACACCGCCGTCAATGCATGAGTATGATAGAGCAGTTCGTTGCAGCCGGGACTGATTTCCAGTATACAGACCCGCAGGTCTTTAAACAGCTCAATGAGGTTCTTTTCCTTGAACCCCAAAAGAAAAAGGAAGTCAGGATGTATAGGGCGTACTTTACTCATCATTTTTATGCAGCGCAGCTGTTACCTCTATGGCACAAATAAGATTTCCTTCCGTATCCAGAAACTTTGTAAGCAACCCCACATTGGGAATGGTTGTTTTCGGCATCAGGATTTTACCCCCGTTATTTGTCACTTTTTTAATTATTTCATCCACGTTTTGCACCCGGATGGTGCATTCAAGACCAATTATTTTTTCTTTCACCGGGGAATATTTTCTTGATTGCAGCGCTCCGATCAGTTCCCCGCTTTCTGATTTATCAGCTTTTATTTGCAGGAAGTCAACCGGTCCGTATGAAGCAAATCCCCACTCAAAAACTTCCCCGTAAAAACTTTTAGCCCTTTCCATATTGTCTATATAAATGGCAAAATGTGTCATCTTGTTTGTCATACTGTTAAATTTACAGATTAATATTTATAGCAGGTGTTCTACAAATACATTAATAATTAAAAAATTAAAAAAAGAAAAAGAGGTAAAGAAGGGGTGTTTGTAATGCTTAATTTTTATTTGCAGTATTCACTGCCTGTATAAAGTTAAGCATGAGTGCCACAAGACTTTTAAAATATGATAATCCTTCCTTATCTTCTTCAACTCTTTCAACCTCTTTGCCCCCTTATTTCGGTTGCGTCAGGCTGAACCAGTTGCCACAGCCATCATACACTACTGCTTCAATGCCATAAAATTGTTCTTTCGGTTCACCTTTAAATTGAACACCTTTAGCTTTTAATTCTTCATAAGAGGCGCGGCAGTCATTAGTATGCATTACGCCGGCACCCATGATTCCTTTTTCCAGTAATACTTTAAAGGCATTACGGCTTTCTTCATCAAAACCGTCAGGGCAGGCATCAGATTTCACCATGCTTTCATGCAACACAGGCATTAGTACAACTTCCAGGTCAGGTTGCTCAGGCGGGTTGACAGTAAGCCAGCGGTAACCGCTTTCCATGGTGGCATCGGTGTTTACTTTAAAGCCCAGGGTGTTTACATAAAAATCATAAGCTTTGTTCTGGTCAAGTACAAACAGCGTGGTGTGAGAAAATTTTGTTATCATAATATTGTTTTAATAGAAGTGAAGATAGGAGAGAGGAGTTGAAACGGTTTCTTGAATCTTGCTTTTGTGGTCAATAGTGAATGGTAAATGGTGAATTATGCAGCAGCGGGTCTTATTGACCATTGACCTTTCACCATTGCCTATTCACTAAATTTATATTGCTCAATAAAACAATACGGAATAAACCTTTTGGGTTGTTCCTTAGTCAGTTTCTTTTTCAGCCAGGCGATATTGCGGTAGTACTGTGGTGAATAACCGCTTTGTTTTCTAAACAGGCTGCTGAACGATCCCAGGCTTTCAAAACCAATGCTGTTGCAAACATCAGTAATGCTGATACCTTCCCTGGCCAGCATTTCTTTAGCTGCAGCCAGTCTTATCTGTGTAAGATACTGGTGTGGTGTTTTTCGATAGACTTTTGTAAATATCCGGTGAAAATGAAAACGGGATAAGAATGCCCGCCGGGCTATCTGTTCCAGTTCTATAGCATCCTGGTAGTTGGTATCAATAAACAGTTTGGCGGCTACGATGCGCTGGTATGTTTCAGTTGTTAAATTCATGCAGAATAAAATTACAAATAAACTAATTAACCGTTCTCATCTGTTCGCCGGGTTCTTCCAGCCATTTGCCAGCCGTTCGATAGTGCCAATAATTCTTTCAGTTCTTGTTTCCTTCTGTTTTGCCGTTACTATCCATTCAAGGTATTCTTTTTTGTTGGTAAATGAAAGGGCCTCAAAAACTGACGCTTCTTTTTTATTCTTTTTTAATGCGGTGGCAAGGTCATCCGGCAGTTTTATTTCTTTGGTTGCCGGATTTATCCAGTTGAATATTTCCCGTTGGGCTTTTGGTTTGGCATCTTTCTTTTTATCTGCTTCATTCTTTGCCCGAAAGCCAAATACCGACCATGTGGCATCAAAAGCTATCAGGCTTATCCAGGTAAGTTTATCGCCTTCAGCCAGTAAGCAATCCCATCCTTTATCCCTTGTCAGATCTGTTTGAATTTTAGAGGAGACCTTAGGGTAATACACCCAAACTGTTACCCCCGGTTTTACCAGTTTCATTATTTTACTCAGTTCTTTTTTCAACTGGTTGCGGTTGAGTACAAACCAATGCACCTGGTTGTACAGCTTTCCTGCATCCGTAATTTTTACACCAGTTGGCAAGCCTGCCAGACCTTTTTTAAAATCGGATGGGGCATTGACAGTAAGCAGTATGTCACCGTTTTTTATCCTGAGTTTTTGCGAAATGGTATTGGGCATAATGGCTGATTTATATATACTAAGATAAGAATTGCCCGGCTTTTATGTTTATTCATTCTTGCTAAATGGCCGGTTCTGTACTGCATACTGAAACACATATTAAAGTCTGCGAAAAGTCATTATATTTATCTTTCAGGTAGAACCGGCTCTTTATCCCGAGGCTATGGTTGTAACCTGTTTTTAATGCTGTAAGCAGTCAAATCCATCCTCCGAAAACATACTATTTACCGTACCTCATTTACTTTATTAATAAGTCCTTTAAAGGCGCAAAACGATTTTTTGAGGTATGGCTAATATATATATCAGGAGGGAATATTTCCAGGTGCTGCGCCTGGTACAAATACAGGTACTGATTTTATCTGTATTCCTGCTGTTGCTGCAGTCCATAAGTTATGGCCAGCAACCCGGTAGCGGTGATTCTTTGAATTGCGGCAAAGTATTTAAAATAGTTGTACTGGGTTCTTCCACCGCTTATGGCACCGGTGCTTCACCGATTGACAGTTCATGGGTAAACAAGTATAAGACTTATGTTAAAACCAAACATCCTCAGAACATTATTATCAATTTGGCCACATTGGGTTTAACAACCTATCATGTACTGTGTCCAACAGGGTTTGTGCCGCCACCCAACAGGCCGTTTCCAGTGGATGTTGACCGTAATATCACCAAAGCATTAACTTACAATCCTGATGCTATCATCATCAATCTGCCGACAAACGATATTGGGCTGGGTATACCACAGCAGGAAAGTAAAGATAATTATGAACGTACGATGCGGCTGGCCGATTCGGCAAATATCCCGGTATGGGTTACCACCACACAGCCGCGGAATACATTAAGCCCGCAGGAAAAAATTTACCTCATGGAGTTTCGTGACTGGACTTATCAGCGGTTTGGCGCCAAAGCAATTGATTTCTGGACTGATGTGGCCAACCCTGATGGTACAATTAATGTTTTTTACAGTGCAGGTGATAATGTGCATGTAAACAACAACGGTCATACCCTTTTTTATACAAGAACAATGAATGAACGGATTCTCGATTCATTATGTTTACGATATACTCCTGCTATATGCCCGGAAAGCAATATTTCTTTGAATTCAAGGTTGTTTGGATCCAGCTATCAATGGCAGGTGAATACAGGAACAGGTTTTGCCAATATTACAAATGGCGGTGTATATAGCGGGGCTACAAGTACTAAACTGAATATCAATAATGCACCCACTTCTCTGTATGGCTTCCAGTACCGGTGCCTGGTAAACGGCAGCACCTACAGCAATATATATTCATTGCAATTCAGGTCGAACTGGGAAGGCGTTGCAGGTTCTTTATGGAATAACCCTGCCAACTGGAGTTGTGGCATCCTGCCTGATGCAAATACGGATGTAAATATTAGTGGGGGAAAGCCCAATTACCCGCAGGTAAATACAGATATTATGGTGCGGTCGCTGAAACTTAATCCCGGCACTGCAGTGAATGTAAATCCAGGGTCTGCACTGACTATCCTCAAGTAATCTAATCTCTTCAGGACCTGGTTAAATGCTGGAAATCCGGCTTTTACTCAACCTAAGGCGATCATTGGCAATCAGGGTTGAAAACCTGACTGCTACCAATCGCCGCTACTAAAGCCCGGTCAGGGATCCCAATAACTATCTGTAATGGTAAAAAAAAACCCACAGTATACATACCGCGGGTTCAAAAAATAGCTGAAAAATAATCTTTATTGTTTCACAAATTTTGTAATGCTGCCATCAGTAAACTGAATAATATAAGTACCCGCATTTAGCCTGGTTATATCAACCGGTTGTTGCAGGCTCTTTAAATTAACTATGCTTACCAGCCTGCCATTCATATCCGTAAGCCTGATATCTGTTTTAAGCAATTTAGTATCGCTTACGCTTACCGTAATTATTTCTTTTGCAGGATTGGGATAAACACTGATAATGCTGTTTTGCCTGCTGCTTATCCTGATAATGGCAGAGTATTTAAACGTTCCATCCCTGTCAACCATTTTTAAGCGATAGTAATACACACTGCTGTTGCCTTTTAAGTCATTATAAGAATAGTTTCTATTGCTGCTGCTGTTATTTTGTGCCGGTATAGTAGCTGTTTTGCTGAAGCTAATACCATCTGTGCTTCTTTCCAGGTCGAAGAAATCGCTGTTTTGTTCGCCAGAGGTTACCCATTGTATTTTGTTGTAAGCGCCATTGCCGGTACCGCTGAAGCTAATCAGGTTTACAGGCAAAACGAAGCCAAAGGAAGTATGTACAAAAAAACCGCTGAACCCGTTTACATCAGATGTTACTTCCCACCTGCTTAAACCGGCGTTCCATACAATATTGGCATCAGCAGGATCAATTAATATTGGTGAACCGGAATAATTGCCTGGGGCAGTTCCAGTGCCGTGGTATTGGGTAATGCGCAGGTTGGCGATTCCAGCAGCATCAACGCCAGAAACCGGAAGCGCAGGATTTGCGCCGCGTGCTGTATTATAATCATCAAATTCTGTCTGTGTATAATAGAGGGTAATGGTGCCTGTGGCATTGGCTGCATTAGTGGCCGGCTCAATGTCATAATGACGCTGTACATACGGACTGCTATTATAAGATTGCACACTGGCATCAATCGTTACCCTGCTGGTAATGCTGCCGCTTACCGGTGTGGCACCTGAAGGTAATATAGTAGTGATAAGCCCGCAATCGCTGGCCAGGGTATTTGATCCGGAAGGGTTAACGGTAATCGTATTGGTTATTGTTCCACCACCCGGAGTACCTGCCAGGGTATTGGGTACAAAAGGCGAACAGCTGCCTGACACAGTTCCCGTTGCCCAATTGGAAGTAGCTCCTGTTAATGCAAAATTATTAAGTGTGCCGTTACTTCCGGTACTGCTTGCATCGGTAAGTGTGGTAATACCTGCATTATTAGCATTTACAGTGCCCTGGTCAAAATGATACAAAGCCCCCAGGCCTGTTTGTCCGGATGGATTAAGCCCGCAATTCATATTATTTTGTATTTCACCCTGGCAAAGTGCCCTGTCCCACAGCCTCACTTCGTCGATTAAGCCAAAGAAAACAAATCCATTGCCATAAGCCCCGATACTTACCCCATTTCCACCAGTATGTGCGGGTACAGCATTATTAGAGGAAACCAGGACACCATTTTTATACAATCTCATAGTTGTAGTGGCGGCATCATACGTAACGGCCACATGATACCATGTACTGACAGCCAGCGGTGTGGGATCCTGTACGGCATCCCAGGTAAAATTATGACCGGCTGATAAACGGCTGCCATAAGAATTTGGTACCCAGAAAGCATGATTGCCATTTACGCCACTCGAAATGATATTATTAAAGGCAGAGAGATTACTGGTATTAATCCAGGCTTCTTTTGTGTAGGAGGGGGTTAAGATACTGCCACAAGACACATAATCATCAACACCGTCAAAATCCAATCCGGTGGCAGGTTGTGCCATTCCGTAAAAAGATAAAAGAAAGGAGGTAGTTAGAGTAAAGATTATTTTTTTCATGCTATGTTATGTTTAAAAAGTAATAAAAATCCCTTCGTCACACTTTAATACTCATTGAATGCCAAAAAGAATTTTACGGGAAGACAAATATAACGATCATTTTGTAAAACATAAGTAGTTATTCGTACTAAATCAGTATTTAGTGCAGTATGTAATTCTTTATCCTTCTGATAGTAAACGCTTTATTTATTTTAATAATAAAAAAAACTGTATTCCATACCTCTTTTTTCAACTAAGACTGTGTTACCGGTTTATAAAATAGCATAGTAGTACACATTTTTCGAACAGCGTATTATAATAGATCAATAATTACGGATTTATGCTGCTTTTCAGTTTTTGGTATTCATACTATAAAAAGATCCACAATAAATAAATAGTGACCTGTTTAATACTGATTAACAGGACTCAATTAAGCAGTGACAAAACCCTGAAACGACGCTTTTTTATCCGGGATAAACTTGCTAAGGGCAATATTCCGGGATAGGGCGATGGGATGTGAAAAATGCCGGAGCCAGACCTTTATAATGGTGCTAAATGTATTGAACTTTTGTACGAATCGCCTTTCAGATGGGGCAGCATATTCAATATTGAGCCGTTTCGGGATAAATTCTGCCATTTTTGCATATCATCTGCTCACGGCATAATCATTGATTACCAGTATTGGACAAATAAAAATTAATATTATGGGAAAGATAATTGGAATTGACCTCGGAACCACCAACAGCTGCGTTTCCGTAATGGAAAACGGCGAACCAGTAGTAATAGCTAACGATGAAGGGCGCCGTACCACCCCTTCTGTAGTGGCTTTTCTGAAAAATGGGGAACGTAAAGTGGGTGACCCGGCCAAACGCCAGGCCATCACCAACCCGCATAATACCATCGCTTCTGTGAAGCGTTTTATGGGCCGCCAGTTCGATGAAGTAACGGAAGAGATCAGCCATTGGAGCTATAAAGTGGCAAAAGGTGACAATAATACCGTTCGTATTGACATAGATGGCAGATTATACACGCCACAGGAAATAAGCGCCATGGTACTGCAAAAAATGAAGAAAACGGCTGAAGATTATCTCGGTCATGAAATAACCGAAGCCGTAATTACCGTGCCGGCCTACTTCAACGATGCCCAGCGCCAGGCCACCAAAGAAGCCGGTGAAATTGCCGGCCTTACGGTCAAAAGGATCGTGAATGAACCCACCGCTGCAGCATTGGCTTATGGGCTGGATAAAGCCAAAATAGACCAGAAAATCGCTGTGTTTGACCTCGGTGGAGGTACATTCGATATCTCTGTACTGGAATTGGGCGATGGTGTATTTGAAGTAAAATCAACCAATGGCGACACCCACCTCGGTGGTGATGACTTTGATAAAGTGGTGATGGACTGGCTGGCCGATGAATTTAAAAAAGATGAAGCCATAGACCTGCGCAAAGACCCGATGGCATTGCAACGTCTGAAAGAAGCGTCTGAAAAAGCCAAAGTGGAACTGTCTTCTTCTTCAGAAACGGAGATCAATCTTCCATACATAACAGCAGTTGATGGTGTACCCAAGCACCTGGTAAAAAAATTGACCCGTGCAAAATTTGAAGCGCTGGCTGATAATTTATTTGCCCGTTGCTTAAAGCCCTGCGAAGCGGCATTGAAAGATGCAGGCTTATCCACTTCACAAATTGATGAAGTGATATTGGTGGGAGGTAGTACCCGTATCCCCAAAGTGCAGGAGATCGTAGAAAAGTTTTTTGGTAAAAAACCAAATAAAGGGGTGAACCCTGATGAAGTGGTGGCTGTAGGTGCGGCAATACAAGGTGCAGTGATGACTGGTGAAATAAAAGATGTCTTGTTGCTTGATGTAACACCGCTTACGCTTGGTATTGAAACAATGGGCGGCGTATTAACGGCCCTGATACCTAGTAATACAACAATACCAACTAAAAAATCGGAAGTGTTCTCTACCGCCAGCGATAACCAGCCCGGCGTGCAGATACATGTGCTGCAGGGTGAAAGAAGTATGGCGAAGGATAACAAAAGCCTCGGTATGTTTAATTTGGACAGCATACCACCAGCCCCTAGAGGCGTACCGCAGATAGAAGTAATATTTGATATAGATGCCAACGGTATCCTGCATGTAACAGCCAAAGACAAAGGCACCGGCAAAGAACAAAAGATCCATATAGAAGCAGGCTCCGGCTTAAGCAAAGACGAAGTGGAAAAAATGAAGGCCGAAGCAAAAGCCAATGAAGCCACTGATAAAGCAGAAAAAGAAAGAGTGGAAAAACTGAACCAGGCCGACAGCCTCGTGTTCCAGACAGAAAAACAATTGAAAGAATACGGTGATAAGATACCTGCTGATAAGAAAAGCACTATTGAACAGGCTGCCGAAAAACTGAAAGAAGCGCACAAGGCACAGGATTTAGCGGGTATTGATACAGCGATGGCTGCATTGAATGCTGCGTGGACGGCGGCGAGTGAGGATATGTATAAGGCGACAGAAGAAGGAGGAGCTGCTGCGGGTGCAGGTGCTGGCGCTGGAGCCCAACCGGGTGCTGAGCAGGCACAACCTGAAGGCGCTGCGGCTGGTGCTGATAATGTAACGGATGTGCCGTATGAGGAGGTAAAGTAAGATCGCGGATGACGCAGATTTGAATGATTTTAAGGATAAAAGCCCCTGCGAAAAATGCGGGGGCTTTTACCGTAAATATGGCTATATGATAAAAGTTCAAAAAATATTCTTCTGTGATAATATTGAAGAATCTCAATTTAACAAAAAGAATTTCCTTGGAGTTATATTGGGTAAAGAAATAGAAATTTATGATTTTCCATATAAGTTCTTCTCTGTTATTGGTAGTTTGTCTCCAACAGTTAGATGAAAGAAAAAAAAGGATAAAAGAATCCCCGCCCTTTGAAGTCTTCTAACTCAATAAGAAAAATAAAAACTATAGGGTAGTTATGTTTCGTGCCGTAGCAAGTCCGGCATTTACAATTTGCAACGAAGCATCGGCTCCTTAGGGCCGTAAAAAGCAGCCGTAGAAATTGTCAGAAATATTTTTTAAATTTGGGAAATGCTTTTAAAAGATGAACTCAAAACTATCATTTCAGGAACTGGCTTTGTTACAAAAGGAACTGCTATCCAGGCAGTCGCCAACGACATTAGAAAAAGCAAAGCAACAGGTTTAGATGCTGAAAAAAAAGAGCCTGTCAAAGAGCAGGAAGCAGCGGCAATTTTAGGATATGCTCTGGTTATCGGTAGTTTGTCTCCAACAGTTAGATTAAAGAAAATAAAAAAGATAAAGGGATCACAAGTAGTAAGGATTGGTGTGATAAAGCTGCAACAAACCATCGGCCCGCCAACCGGCGGGCCGTAAAACCTCAAATTATTTTGTATCTTTAATTCATGACACAAATCATTATAGATAAAAAGAAATATGTACTCCTGCCTGAAAAAGATTACGAAGTATTGCAGTTAAAAGCGGCTTTAAAAAATAAGCCCGCAAAAAAACTTTCTCTCGCCGCCGGAAAGAACCGTGCATATGAACTCATTGATAAATGGGCAAAAGGGAAGTAACTATTCTTTAAATTTGTACAAACACAATTACTATGGAAAGTGTATTGGAAAAAGAAATGTTCAACTATTTCACCCAGTTAAATGAAGTGGAAAAAAAATCCGTTTTGGAGATGTTGAAAAAATATTTAGTCGCCCGAAAAGATAATAAGGGGCGCATCAGTATTGAGCAATACAATAAGGAACTGGAGGAGGCAATGGAAGAAATGAAAGTGGGAGAAGTGTATTCTCATGATGAAGTGGTAAAAATGGCTAAGGACTGGTAGTGCCAAAAAGAAAAGTAACCTGGACTAAAAGAGCTTCCCGCCAATTTAATGCTGCAATAAAAAACATCCGCAAAGATTCTGAACAGAATGCGGATAAAGTAAAAGAGCGAATATTAAAAAAGATTGGTGAACTATCAACTGCAATCGCCGTTCACCGAAAGGATATTTACAAAAGGAATAATGACGGCAATTATTTATATTTTGAAATACTGAAACACCGTATTGTTTATTATTCACAGCACAATGAGGTCTTTATCATTCGGGTGAGGCACACTGGTAAAGAGCCAAAGCCATATTGATAGCCCCCGATTTCTTTGAAGTATTTTAACCCAATAAGAAAAATAAAAACTATAGGTGAGTTAAGCTTCGTTGTAAATGAAGTATCGGCCAGCCAACCGGCGGGCCGTAAAAAGCTATAAGATTATTAAGGTGCTCTTTGCAGTTTAAATTACCGCCTGCTGCCTTTTTTCAATAGCACTTTTGCACTGTCTACAGCCAGGCAGCAAACATTGCCATACCCACCTCCTGTTTTTGATAGGTTATAGGCATTCACAAAATTGTAGTAGGCAATGCGTGCCCCCGGATGATTTTTCGCAGCAATAAGAGTGGCGTATGAGAAAGTTCTGTATTTTAATGCGAATATATCGTTAACAAGGCTTCTGAGTTCTTCATTAGTTATTGTTACTTCAGCATCTAATTTTTCCCGGTATGCTTTTCTTTCAGCTTTTGAGTTTTCCCTGTACATAATATCCAGGGCTGTTCCATCTTTCACAGCATTATAGTCTTCCTGGTTTTTATGGGGGGAAGCCGCTAGTCTGTTACCTGTTTCATCAGCGGGGTACAGCCACAAGTTTTCATGAAGTTTCTTTTTTATCTTTCTGGGTAACCGGAATTTTCTCATAAGGGTCAAACTTGGCTTGTATGTTTAAAAACTGGTGATCAATAGCCTTTGTGTTTATTGCTACCGGATTTCTTCAAGCAATACTTTCAGTTCCCTGTCACTGATACTGTTTTGTTCAGACTTGTCATAAATATCCAGCAGGTACAGGGTTGTGTGTTCAGCCAATACATGAGTGATAATCCTGGTACCACCTCTTTTGCCTTTACCTTTTGAAGCGATGGCAAAACGTATTTTATAACAATTGTTACCAATAGGCATACCCTGTACAGGATTCTCTTCCAGGTTGTAGAGAAAAGCAATGTATTTCTTTTTTAATGAAGGATATTTTTTACTTAATCTCTTCAGCGCCTTATCAAAATGAGGTATAGTTTTTATATTATAGCTCATTGATAATATCCCTTGCATCCCTGGCTTTTAATTTCCCTGCTTTTACTAAGTTGATTTCTTTGACGGCCTGTTTGATACCTTGCAGGATTTTCTTTTTTGCAGGCGCATTCTCCTTATGCTTGAGAACAGCAGTGGCTCGCTTTTCCTCTTTTTTACGGGATGTTATATATTCTACAGGATCTTCTTCAGCGATAAGCAGCCCGGAATTTTCTTTGTATTCTTTGATGCCTTTCCTGACAAGTTCTTTCTGCGATCCAGGAACAGTCACCGGTATTTCTTCCCGCAAAATATCCAGCAGCTTTTGCTTCTCTTTTTTGGAAAGTTTCTTAACTGCTTCAACCAATTGGCTGAAGGAGAGGGTGTGAAACTTTTTTTTGGCAGTGGGCATTGCTGATTTATTTTCGGTTATTCGAAGGTAATAAAAATTAAAAATATAGGGTAGGTATGCATCATTTGCAACGAAGCAGCAGCTCCTTAGAGCCGTAAAAATTATCTGCAGCTATATTTCTCTAACCCATTTATCCCGCTCTTCCTTAAATCCAAGAATGGCATGGACAATAATTATTTCTTTTTTTTCATTAGTGGTATAATGAGCAGCATAAGGAAATTTCGTTACTACAGCAAAACGAACATTGTCATACCGAAATGAACGACTCAAAGGATTTCTCTTTATTCCAGCCATCTCAGCTTTAAGGCGCTCCTTAAACCGTTTTCCCAATCCTTTTTGTTGCTTATTATACCAGGCGGCAATGTCTTTAATTTGATTCGTAGCTGTAGGGGTATACGAAATTTTATAGCTGCTCATTTCCCCGCATCAATTATTTTCCATACCTCTTCTTCAGGAATAAGCAGTTCGGGGTGAGCATTATATTTTTTAATGCTCTTCCTGACAAATTGTTTTTGCCATTCCGGAATAGTTGCCGATGCATCCTTTTCCTTTTTTGAAAGCGCCTTTTTGGGGCCTGTTATATACTCCACAGCATCTTCCTCAGCAATAAGTAATGCGGTATTCTCCTTATATTTTTTGATACTCTTCCGTACAAATTCTTTCTGCGATCCAGGAGCAGTCACCGGCATTTCTTCCCGCAAAATATCCAGCAATTTTTGCTTTTCTTTTTTGGAAAGTTTCTTAACTGCTTCAACCAATTGGCTGAAGGAGAGGGCGGGAAACTTTTTTTTGGCAGTGGGCATTGCTGATTAATTTTCTGTTATTCGAAGGTAATAAAACTAAACACGGAAAATTGAAAGCTGCTTATCATATTTGAAAAGTAAAAAAATATTACAGCCAATAGAAAAGGCAATTTTTATTCTGCGCAAAATTATATTTACCCTTGTTTAAATCATTTCACTTTCGCGAATAAACAGGAAAGAGAAATACTTGGTTATTTTGCATAATCCAAGGGGTCAAAAAGAATCTGTAATCAATATGCGTAAATGCTGCAGGCCTGTGTGTGACTAACCATCGGCTTCTTACCGCCGTAAAATACCTTGAAATTGCCATTCTGTCTGTTCCCAGTTTGCAGGCTCTGTAAAAAGCCAAATTATCTTGCATTTTTAAATCAATATCAACAATTGTAATTGATAAAAAAATATGTACAGATACCTGAAAAGGAGTGCCAAGCCAAGAGTTCTCCTGAGCCTTGCTATTAAATAAGAAAATAATAATAAGGCTGTGGTTGTTTGCCATCCTGGCCATTGATTTAATAATTATAAGGCATCTCTAAAAACCTTCCTTCAATAATTATCCTGGCTTTTTGAGTCAATAGTATAGCGGGCTGCATAAGAAAATTTTTGTGTTAATTAATTGCGCCAATCAGTGGCAATATAAACAGGTCTCCTGCTTCAATGTCAGTCTTCCCTGCTTCAATGACAGGCCGGAACAACGCAAACACATACATTTGTACCCGGCACGGTTTTTAACAAGGTTATAGACAAATAAAAGAAGCATAGTTTTACAAAATCAAAGCCCTGTCACTGGACTTTCTGAAAATCAAATTTTAAAAACTGTTTATGGAAATAGAAATTTTCACCCTCGCCGACTTTGCACAAGACAATAATTCAAAACTGACCATTGTGGGCACTTTTGACAGTATCCAGGCCAAGCAATTCCCGGTTCAGCATCCGGCCTGCACTGTGGCCTGCCGTATGCGGTTCGGTATCAAAGAAGTGGGAGGTCATGATTTTAGACTGCGGCTTATAGATACAGCTGGAAAGGAAATTATCAAACCGATAGAAGGAAATATTAATATAGGCACACCGCCTAACGGACAATTCGCTTCAGTAAATATTGTTGTAAATTTTACCCAACTGCAATTTGAAAAAGCTGGCCGCTATTCATTTGAGCTATACATAGATGATGACTGGAAATCGGGTTTGCCATTGTTTTTGAACCAGGCAGGTTAGGTATTTTCCCGGCTTTTCGTTCTTTTTAAAGCAACTTTTATAAAGATACTTATCCTGAAAAATCAATAGCTTTATATTTATACTGTTGTTTCATACTTCTAGTCTTGTTATCTGTAGCACTTCCGGATGTTAATTTGTATGCTCAGGATTGCGACAGCAGGTATATATCTCTCGATTTTAGAGGTACTACTGTCGTGTCAAGTCTGATATGACGCAAACAATTATCCCACAAAGACACAAAGAAAAGGCTTTGTGGGCTTCGTGGTCTTTGTGGGATAGCTTTTGTATTCGTTGAGAGGTATCCGACAAAACATGATTGACTTAGCAGTAGTATATAAAACGGTGGCAGCTTGTGATAGTATTACCTATACAAGGGTAAATGCAGACAAAAGCCATGCTTCGCTTACATTGGGTAATGATACCTGCCTTACCGGACAATCCTATTTCGAGCTAAGGGCCACGCCGGGTTATGCTGCATATAGCTGGATGGATGGAGCCTTTGCAACGAGAGCAATATACAGGGTAAACAAACCCGGCATTTACAGGGTAAAAGTAACCAATACCTGCGGCTCCAAAACAGACAATAAATATTGAAGTCTTCGACCGTTGCGATTTTCCAATCTTTATGCCAAGTGCCTTTACTCCAAACAGGGATAACCTGAATGATGATTTTGGCGTACCCCTTCAAAATAAAACCGTCTTATCTCATTAAAAATTTATAACCGATGGGGCTAAGTTGTTTTTGAAATGAATTCAGTTCATAAAAGATGGAATGGCACTTACAAGGATCAGGTGTTGAAGTCTGACATTTTCATTTAGTATTTGGTGATGAAGGGGCTATCGGGCAACAGCATAACGCAGAAAGGAAAGCTGATGATGATCAGGTAAACCTTTTGTTTAAATAACAACACTTTGCAATTAATGAAGTGATTGGTGAAAAACTTGCAGCGTTGAACATAAATATTTCCCTAACTTTAAATAACCAATAAACCTTTCAACATGAAAAAAACTCCTGCCAAAGCCACTCCAAAAAAACTTGATTTAAAGAAAAAGACAGTTGTAGTACTTAGCGATAAATCAATTATTGCCAATTTGAACAACACTAAGCGCCCCATTATCATTATTTCTTTGGGATGTGCCACCGATTTTACAAAGTACCTGCCCACCGATTACAGAAAACTGCTGGCTACCGATTTTACCAAACCAGCATAATAGCCGGATAAAAATTTTTACAGGCCAAATTGGTCATCCGTTTTGCGGGAAGAGTATATTATGCGGAAGTGATAAAGGAATCGACAACAACAACCCCGAGATAAGCAGCAAATAACAACAGGGGAGGTCTCTTTTTTCATTACAGACTGCTATTCCCTTTAACAATTTCTTTAGTATATGATTTGGATAAAACTCTTATCCATTGTATCTTTGTGCCACGAAACTGAGCAACGTACCTAATACTACAAAAGAACGTATCTGACCAGCTATTCAGCTTGCCCCCTGGTTCTCTTACTTCCGTTTTGCTCAGACGATTATTAAACGACAGATTAAAAAAAGGAGAGTTTATGAAGAGCATTATTATGCCCTCAAGTGTGCAATTACATGATGAAAACGAAAATGAATTGACGCAAGAGGTAAAAGAAAAGGTAGCTGCAGAAGCTATCAACAGTAAAAATGAAATATTTACTGTATCACAGTTGTGGAATCGCCAAAAACAAATGCGTTCCGCCAGTGACAGGATCCGGAAATGGAATCTGAACTAATTTTTTGCAGGGCCTCGGAGGCCCTTTTTTTATTACATTATTTGCAGGGAAAAGAAAAAATAAACCCCGGCAGGATATAACTTTTGCCGGGGTTTTGATATAATGCAGGTGAGAGAATTAATCCACTACGATTTTACTGCGGTATGTTTCGGAACCTTGTTTTACTTCTGTGATATAAGTACCAGGCATCCATCCTGTTGTCATTACTGTAAATCTGTTTTGGCCCTGAATGGCGGTTTCTTTCCTGTTGTAAACTATTTGTGATTGCATATTGTAAACACGAACGGTAACAGAAGCTGCCACTGCTGACTTGAGTTCAATACTCAGTATTTCACCACTCTGCAAAAGGGTAGGGTATGCCCTGAATAAACCTTTGGCAATATCCGTTTCACCAAAACTTTCCGGTTGTTCACCTTTGAATATACCAATCAGGGCAGAGTTACAGGTAATAATGGTACCATGCACATCAACATTAGGTATGTTATAAACGGCCTGTACGATAATTGGTGTGGGGTTATATTGTCGTTGGGGTGCGATAACATCGATGAACTGCTGATTAAGGACCAGGTTAACATTGCAGGGAGGTGCGAGACTGTTGTCACGCAACAAAGACATGCTGTTTTGCGCAGCTACCCTTTTAAAATTATGATGTTCATACCTGTTGGCTGCCGTAAAGGCGTCCTGCAGCATAAAGGTGCTGTTAAAGTCAAATGTTGTCCACAGGCGGCGGTAAGTGCCTGCTACCGGCAATCCTGTATTGGTGATCCCGGTAAAGAGAGGGTTATTCAGATTGCCAATCAGGGCACCGCCACCAATATCATAAGCAGTGCCGGCGGTTGTGCTTATGTAAATGGAATGTCCAAACGAGTTGATGGCATTGGTCTCCCACAAAAGCGATGTGGTGCCGGTTACCAGGGCAAGAAATGTATTTAACCGGGTAAAGGCAATACGGCCGGTATTTACTCCGGCGATATTAGCCGTACACTGGTAGGTCAAAACATATTCAGCGGAAAGTCCAAAGTTGATGAATGGGTCTTTATCATCGTGGCCCGGATTATCAATCACCCGATATGGGTGAGAAATTGCACCTGTTGCCTGGTTAATGCCAATAACAAAAAGGTCGCGGAGAGTAGCTCCTGCAGTGCTGAGTGAAGTACGGTTGCCGGCAATAACAATCGTATCACGGTTAATGAGCA
>JANOEQ010000038.1:0-48015 GCA_031441485.1 Chitinophagaceae bacterium | reverse complement strand
GTCAATACTTTATTTTTAACAGCTATGTGTGTATTTCTATGCTGTCTTAAAATCTATGTGGTTCAAAAAAAACAACCATAAAAGAAAGACTGAAACACTAAAGAAAACATACAGGAAATTCTGCAAAAAACCGCCTTTACTATTTCAGTGTAAATCCCTCTAAAAGCTTCGTATTAAAATCGCCGCTGCGGAAACGTTCGTCCTTCATTATAGGACATAGAAAGCACAAGGAATACACACATAGTGGTCAATACTTTATTTTTAACAGCTATGTGTGTATTTCTATGCTGTCTTAAAATCTATGTGGTTCAAAAAAAACAACCATAAAAGAAAGACTGAAACACTAAAGAAAACATACAGGAAATTCTGCAAAAACTGCCTTTACTATTTCAGTGTAAATCCTTCTAAAAACTTCGTATTAAAATCGCCGCTGCGGAAACGTTCGTCCTTCATTAATTGCAAATGGAAGGGAATGGTTGTTTTCACTCCTTCAATTACATATTCGCTGAGGGCTCTGTACATAGTGTCAATGGCTTCGTTGCGGGTGCGGGCTACTGTAATCAATTTACCAATCATTGAATCATAATAAGGCGGTATTACATAGCCTGCGTACACATGACTGTCTACCCGTACCCCATGTCCACCGGGCTGATGCAACGTAGTAATCTTTCCGGGAGAAGGCCTGAAATCGTTGTAAGGATCTTCTGCATTGATACGGCATTCAATAGAATACATCTGCGGAAAATAATCTTCACCGCTTATCTTTTCACCAGCAGCTATTTTTATCTGTTCTTTGATGAGGTCAAAATTGATCACTTCTTCTGTTACACAATGCTCCACCTGTATCCGTGTGTTCATTTCCATGAAATAGAAATTGCGGTGCTTATCCACCAAAAACTCAACAGTACCCACACTTTCATAGTTGATAGCACCGGCTGCTTTTTTAGCGGCCTCTCCCATTTTGTAACGCAGTTCATCCGTCATAAATGGAGAAGGCGATTCTTCTACCAGTTTTTGGTGACGGCGCTGTATGGAGCAATCCCTTTCACTCAGGTGACATACATTTCCATATTGATCACCGGCCACCTGTATTTCTATATGCCGGGGCTCTTCTACAAATTTTTCCATGTATATCCCATCATTCTTAAAGGAAGCAGCTGCTTCTGCTTTAGCCGTATCATACGCTTTCTCCATTTCACTGTCCTGCCATACTATTCGCATTCCTTTACCCCCACCACCGGCCGTTGCTTTTAAGATTACGGGATAGCCCATATCTTTTGCCAATTCCTTTGCTTCATTCACACTTTGCAATAAACCTGCTCCACCGGGCACTACAGGCACACCGGCTTTTATCATTGTTTCTTTAGCGGTTATCTTATCCCCCATCGAATTGATCATATCCGGTGTGGGGCCGATAAATTTTATACCATGATCATTACATATCTGTGCAAACTTGGAGTTCTCTGCCAGGAATCCATATCCGGGATGAATGGCATCTGCATTGGTTATTTCTGCGGCTGCCATTATATGGGCCACATTCAGGTATGAGTCGGCACTTTGTGGCTTACCAATACAAACGGCTTCATCTGCAAATTTTACATGAAGGCTGTCCCTGTCGGCAGTGGAATAAACAGCTACTGTTTTAATTCCCATTTCCCGGCAAGTTCGGATAACACGTAAGGCAATTTCTCCCCTGTTTGCTATTAATATCTTTTTGAACATAGAATGAATGTGTGAATTTGGAAATGTGAGAATGTGGAAATGTGAGAATGTGTGAATGTGGAAATGGAGAACACTCTGTGTTATTTTGTACTTCGGGCTGTTTAATTTTCAAATTTCCACATTCACACATTCTCGCATTAATTATGCTGGTTCTACCTCGAACAATGGCTGATCGTATTCCACCGGGGAAGCATCATCTACCAGCACTTTTACAATCTTACCTTTTACTTCGCTTTCTATTTCATTAAATAATTTCATCGCCTCAATGATACATACAATATCGCCCGGCTTCACATCACTGCCTATATCTGCCAGGTTGGGTTTATCAGGTGATGATTTGCGGTAGAAGGTACCGATCATCGGGCTTTTGATAGTGATAGTATTGGCAGCAGGCTTTTCAGCAACAATTGCTTTTTCACCAGTTGGAACAGCAGCCGGTGCAACGGAATAAACAGGTGCCGCATGTGCCGGACTGGCAGACATTACCTGGGTAATATGTTCTTCCTTTTGCCTGATGGTAACCCGGAAGTCTTTCTGTTCAATTGTCAGTTCGCCAATATTCGATTTGTTGACCATCTTGATCAACTCCTGAATTTGCTTAAAGTCCATGTTTTTCAATTTAATAAGCGATTTTGGTTAAAGAGAACAACCCCGTTTCCAGAGCAGGGGGCTAAGGTAATGAAATCAAAATGAGTAAAACAAGGATTTTGGGTGGTTTTTTGGGTAAAAACCATAATAAATGATAGAAAAAAGGCCTGAAATAGGGATAAATCAGGCCATTTTGGGGTAAATTATTTTTCTTCTTTTACTCTTTCCACATACTCACCGGTTTTGGTATTGATCCGGATCAGCTCGCCTTCATTGACAAACAATGGCACACCGATAGTACCACCTGTTTCTAATGTGGCGGGTTTTAAAGTACGGGTGGCAGTATCACCCCGAAGGCCTGGCTCTGTATAAGTAACTAATAATACTATTTTATCGGGAAGTTCTGCACCCAGCACCTGGTCATTATCCGTATTGATCAATATGCCTACTTCCTGACCTTCTTTCAGGTATTGCGGCGCATCAATAGTGGATTCCTGCAGGGCTATCTGCTCAAAGGTTTCATTGTCCATGAAATTATAGCCGGTATCATCTTTATATAGAAACTGGTAATAACGTTTTTCCACTCTTACCGGGTAGATATTGTCCCCGGAATTCCATGTTTTTTCGATAGAGCGGTTATTGTCCACCCCTTTTAGTTTTGCCCACACTTTAGCGGCAGCACGGGCGGTTTTGTTTTCGCCAAATTCCACCACTGTATAAAGGCTGCCTTCGAGGTTCAGGATCATACCCCGGCTGATATCTGCTGTATTTGCCATAAAAAAAATTACGAATTAATAAATCTGTTTGGGGCCGCTTGCCCTCCGTATCCGGATATAAGTCCGTCAAAGGCGGGCAAAGATAGGGACTGCCGGGCTGATGGCAAAAGGAACTGTATATTATTGCAGGGCAAACGCATTATAAAAGACCTGCCTTCGGCATAAATACAATTTAACCGCAGAGCCGCAGAGAATACAGATTGCCACTGAAACACAGAAACACTGAGAATACACAGAAATAAAATCAGCTTAATCAGCTTAATCAGTGCTCCTATTTGGCATTTTAAACATTCTATTAGAAGATTTTAATGCGTTTGCCCTGTATATTATTGTATAGTAGAGAAACAACCCAAAAACGTTTTCAACCGTCAAAAATTGGGCATATTAAAATATTACTGTTCCTTTGACCTGCATGAAAAAAATAATCGCATTAATCGTTTTTACCAGCCTTACGGTAATGGCATTTTGTCAAACAGATACCATTCAGCATCCCTATCTGAAATTTCCCACTTATCCTCCCGTACAGTTATTATTACCAGATAGCGTATCACTTTACAACAAAACTGATCTGCCGAAGAAAATGCCGGTGATGGTGATGGTGTTTAATCCGGAATGCGGACATTGCCAGATTGCCACTGAAACCATCGTGCAGAATATTGACAAATTCAAAAATATACAAATAGTAATGGCCACTTCTGCCCCGTTTTCACAGATGCTGACCTTCCGGGAAAAGTACAAACTGGACCAATATGAAAATATAGTGATAACCCACGACGCAAATTTTTTCCTGATCAGTTTTTATATGCTGCACAATCTTCCCTTTTTTGCACTTTATAATAAGAAAAAAGAACTGATCAGCGCAGGAGAAAGCTCCATGACAGTTGAAAAAATTCTGGCAGCGTTTAATATGCAGTGATATCCAGGCACCCCTAACCCCTGCTAATTACTTCTTAATCGAAATGGCTTACTCCCTAAAGGGGGCAATGAAACCCTGTTATTGTAAAAGGCTACGCAGCTAAAACACATGCAAGACTTCCAACTGTCGCAAATCAGCACTCTTACATTCTCCCTTTAGGGAATAAAGAAATTTGCATTAACAGACTATAAACAGGGGTATCCGCCGCAAATCAGCACTCTTACATTCTCCCTTTTCCACGGATGCTGCGCAAGGGAATAAAGAAATTTGCATTAACAGACAATAAGCAGGGGTCGCCGCAAAACAACAACCCTGCACCTCCCTTTAGGGTATGATGACATTTGCATCATCAGACTATAACAGGGGTATCATCAGACTATAACAGGGGTATCATCAGACAATAACAGGGGCATCACCAGACTATAACAGGGGCGCCCTTTGTAAAAGAGAAAGCATATTCTACTACCTTTGCCCCCGCCAGTCATAGCTTTGGCAACGGCTGGCGCAAAATAATTCCTCACATTATAACAATAAAGAAATGAAAGTAACTGTAGTAGGCGCAGGGGCCGTAGGTGCTACCTGTGCTGATAATATTGCCCGTAAAGAACTTTGCCAGGAACTGGTATTGCTCGATATTAAAGAAGGCATTGCAGAAGGTAAGGCACAGGATATGATGCAGACCGCCACCCTGCTTGGCTTTGATACCAAGATAACCGGCAGCACTAACGATTATTCCAAAACCGCCGGCAGCGATGTGGTGGTAATCACTTCAGGTCTACCCCGCAAACCCGGCATGACCCGTGAAGAACTGATTGGCGTAAATGCGGGTATCGTAAAAGGTGTTTGTGAAAATATTTTGAAGCACTCCCCTAATGCCATTATTATTGTGATCAGCAACCCGATGGATACAATGACCTACCTGGCATTGCAGTCAACCGGCTTACCCAAAAACAAGATCATTGGAATGGGCGGCACATTAGACAGCAGCCGTTTCAAATACCAGCTGAGCCAGCACTTAGGCTGCAGCCCTGCTGATTTAAATGCTGTAGTGGTGGGCGGACATGGCGATACTACTATGATTCCATTAATTCGTTTAGCTACCTGGAACAGTGCTCCTGTTACCAATTTCTTAACTGCAGAGCAACAGGAGAAAATTGTAAAAGATACAATGGTGGGCGGCGCTACCCTAACTGCATTGATCGGCACTTCTGCGTGGTATGCACCCGGTGCGGCCGGTGCTGCATTAGTAGAAGCTATTGTAAGGGATGAGAAAAAATTATTTACCTGCTGTGTGGCTTTGGATGGTGAATATGGACAAAAAGATATTTGCCTGGGCGTACCCGTTACCATTGGAAAGAATGGCTGGGAAAAAATTCTTGATTTTAAACTGAATGATGCCGAGCAGGCTGCCTTTAATAAAAGTGCAGATGCCGTAAGAAGTATGAATGATGTGCTGAAGACGTTGTGAGTGAAATGATAATAGATAAAAATTAAAAGTTAATAGCGATAAGTAAAAAGCTGCCCGTTGCAGGACAGCTTTTTTTGTAGCAAAACGTTTCTCACAGGCAGAAAGTTAATCAGGAATTTATATTTTCAGTACCTGTACGCTATATTAATTTCCAATAGCCATACAATTCCAGGTAATAGTATAGTTAACCGAATTGGGACTGGTGTTGAGCAGTCTTGCTTTGCAGGAGGTGGTGCCGCTCACAGTAGCGCACCCATATAATTGTAACTGTACCCTGTACAACTCACCAGACACACCGCCGGTAACATCAATATCGCCCACAAATACCCTGGGTACACCGGTAAAGCCGCCATTAAAAGCTATACTGCCTTCTGCCGATAATCCAAAACCGGGCAATACTGCGCCAAAGGTGGCCGTAGTAAATGTGTAAATGCGCAGGTTGGTGCCACCAGACGCGTTATAGGCGACTCCTTTACCATTATTAACCGTAAGTGTTCCATCCACTGCAGCATTACTTCCAATATTCAGCGTAGTGGTGGGATTGAGTATTCCATCAATCCGTACATCACCTCTGAATCGGGCGCCACTGCCTGTGGCACCAACATCCAGCAGATAAGTGGACCCTGGCAACACACTACCGCCGATCGCCAATCCATAAAACATATAATTATACCCCAAAAGGTTTTCAAAAGCATAATCAGGTGTAGAGCTACCGATACCCACATTGCCTGATAAATATGTGCCACCACTTACATGCAGGGTCTGCAGGGGATTGATGGTGCCAATACCCACCTGCCCGGTACTGTCTATCGTCATCCTGCGGGTGTTATTGGTAAAAAAACCGAGGCCATTTCTACCGCTTGAACCTGTGAGAAAGCTGCGGACGATACCCACTCTTTTATCACTGCCAAAATAAAGGGAACTGCGCTCGAGAGAGCCCTGGTTGCTGTTTTCCTGGTCTACCATAATACTGCTATCCACCGACAGGCGCACGACAGGTACATTGGTGCCAATTCCTACATTTTGCCCATTTGTATCCGCAATAAATACTTTGCACAGTATAAGCATTGAAAGGAGAATAATTTTTTCCATGTTTCTGGTTTAAGTTTAATGTATAAAGATGAGCTGTTATTGTGGCACAGGCAATCCCGTAATGATGTGATACTGCTGCCTGCATCAGGACTATACCAAAACCGGCCCTGCAGCCCCAAAATTGAATCGTATGATCTATTCTTAAAACAGGTCGTAAGCCGGAAAGGTTGTTACACTTTTAATGGCTGCAGCCATTTCATTCAGCAGCTTCGGATGACCGTTCGGATCATTGGACGGCGCCTTGTTAACAATAATAGAAAAACTAAGGCCACCTCCAATCTCAGCTAACCATGACCTTGATGCGCCATTTGCCCCATTATGACTTTGCATGTTTCCTGATACGATCCACCCGCAGCCATAGCCAGATGAAAGCGGCGTATCATCCGTTAGCAATACATGCGTGTTTGCTTTTATGATATCCGCAGGCGTGGGACTCCCATCCACTGCGCCCAGGTATTTCAGCAAATCAATTGGCCTGGCCACCCAACCGCCAAAACCTTTCCATAACTGCAGGTTGGGTTTATAGCTTTGGTCATAATGGGCCTCATTGGATCTAATCCCTCCATTAGCAGCACCTACATACATGTTGCCACCCACGCCGCCCGGTGCAAGCACATTATTGCGTATGTAAGTTTCATACGACTGACCGCTCAGTTTTTCAATAACCGCAGCCAGTATAAAATAGCCCGTATTGGAATATACATTTTTGGTGTCGGGGTCATTTTCCAGCAGGTCGGGTAAGGCCAGCAGCATTTTCATAACATCGTCATACGATTTTGCAGCATCCCCAAACTCCGGCATTGTACTGCCACAGGTACGCAACCCGGAATTGTGATGCAACAGTTGCCAGATAGTTATATCATTCAGTTTGGGTTTATCGGCAGGTGTGGCATATTTTGAACCCAGTATACTGTTAGGTCCAAATACATGCTGGTCCATGGAAATTTTATTTTGTTCAAACAATTTCATAATGCCGGCCGCTGTAACCGATTTTGAAATACTCATGATGCGCATGGTATGATTGGGCGACATCAGTTCATTGGTGGCCGGATTGGCATAGCCATAAGCTTTTGCAAAAACCAACCTCCCGTTTTTAGTTACTGCAAAAGATAAACCAGTTACCCCCTGTTTGGTCATATAGCTTTCAGCTGCGGCATCCATCTTTGCAATATCTCCCCCTGTCATGTTGTTGTTTTCCCAAATGGCATTATACTTATCGCCCCCGTCAGCCGCATACCCATTAATGTAAACAGGTACATATCCCTGGTAATACATGTTATCGTATACATGCTGGTAATTCATCCGGCGGATGGCGTGACGGGCCGCCCATAAAGGTTCATTTGTCTTTTCCCAAATGGCTGCAAAAAGATCAGTACCATTTTTTTCATAGCCACTAATCACTTTTAAGGTGTAGCCCTGGCCGGTATAATCATTGAAGGCCTGCTGATACTGTGCGGCTGTCATATTGTGTTTGGCCACTTGGGGGCCAACTGCCTTTTTTTCCCAAATAGCAGCGAAATATTCAGTGCCACTTACCACATAGCCGGAGATATAGCGGAGATGGTAGCCTTTTGAACTGTTATCATCAAAAGCCTGCTGGTACTGGGCGGCCGTCATATTATGTTTGGCAGTCCATGCACCGCCCGTGCTTTTATCCCACACGGCTGCAAATTTCGCCTGGCCACCAACTGCATACCCGGAAATAGTTTTGAGCCGGTATCCTTTTCCACTCAGATCAGTAAATGAAGTTTGATAATCGGCCGACGATAATCCATGACGGGCTGTCCATGCCGGTCCCGACATTTTATTCCAGATGGCTGCATACAGTTCCTGGCCTGCTTTTGTATAGCCGCAAAGCGATGTTACCCGGTATCCTTTATCCGACCAGTTATTAAATTCTGTTTGGTACTGGGTGGGTGTCATGGCGTGACGGGCCACAAATTGAGACAGCAAGGTGTTGGTAATAAAGAGCAGGAAAACCGCTATTACTCCTTTTTTTAGTAAGTTATTCATGTCAGTAAAATTTAAGGTGAGTGATTTTTAAAACGGTATAAAGTTCATTCGTATGTGTTCAATGCAAATAAAAAGCAACATGTGAATGAAAGGCAACGTATACTTTTACTTTCGCATTATTTTACACATGCCGGATTCTTTTCTTTCCAGTTAATGGTGCCGCCCCCATCATAATTATTGATAACATAACAAAGTGCTGCAGGGCCGCTTTTAAGTTTTACTTTCACCACTATTCCTTTGGAAGAAAAGATGTTGTTATAATCAGCCGCTTCGGCAGTACTGATATAATCGCCCTGTTCCTCCATATATACACTTACAATTTGCTGAATATCTGAAGGAGCTACTGATGCAACGGCTGCCATGGTGGTATAATCTTTTGGTGAACCTGGAAAAGCTTTGTAATCAGTTTGCTTTATAAGTTTTGCAGCAAATACATGATTCTCTATTACGCCCGGATGCGGAAAAATAATAGGATCAGGTGCACAAACCCCGTAGTAAGAAAAACTTCCCGGAGTAGCGCCCCATATTACCCTGAACTCTGTGGCACCCGGCGCATAAAAACTGGTAAACGTAACCATGCTTGTTGAGCCTGTTTGGTGCGAAAAACAGTTCTCCGGCATTGCAAAACTTACACTGGGATAATTTAAGGTAGTATTGCAAATACTAACACCAACTCCTGCAGTTAAGTTTTTAAACGATTGAAACAAGCTTTGTGCACAGGCGGTAAGTGTATGTGGATTAGCAGCACAACAATTGCTTTTAAATTTTGAATCGGGTGCAGGTGCCATGGTTGCATTATTGGTTTTTACAGGGCTTATCCTGTTAGTTGGCTCCTGTGCTATTGCCGGCAGTGCAGCAATACTGCATACCAGGGAAAGAAGAATTAATTTTTTCATAATTGAAAGTTTAATGGTAAAAGGTTATAATTTAATTATTCCGCAAATTTCTCCATCGATGGCTAATATCACCTGCCCCTTCCATTCACGCAGGTTCGTTTTGTTTATTGTTACATTTCCCTTCCGGTAAATTTCATTCTCCGCAATAACATTTTTAATGCTCCCCTTTTCATCTACTATAGCTAAAGAGGCTTTGCCGTCAAAAGGCATAACAAATTCAAGTGTGTTACTTGTTGCTTTTAAATTAGCCTTGTTCATCCCGGCAGCAGTGGGTATACCGCCCGAGTTACAGTTGGCGATCCATGCCCTGAAACTTTCACCGGTAGAAGCATTGGCCCTGAAATTTTCCGTGAGTGTTACTCCATCCTGTGCTTTATAAAATATTTGAGTGCCGTCTCCACCTGTCAATGTCGAGGATGAATTTATATTCAGGGCTTCGTAAAACCTGTATCCAAACATATTTGAGCTTAAAGTTAAGACCGCCTGGCAGTTTGTATGCGTTTCACTTTTCCAAATGCCCCGGCCAAAAGTGCTGGCATAAATATTAGTGCCTCTTATATGTAATTCCGTAACAGGTATGCGTGGCATCAAATTATAATAGGGCTGCCAGTCGCTCATAGAAAGTGTTTTGAAAAAAACACCGATATCCGTACCGATATATGCGTCCTGGTTATCATCAACCGCCACACAGTTTACCGGCACATTTGGTATGCTGCCTGATATATTTGTCCAGGTGCTGCCTGCAGTGGTACTGTAATAAACTTTCGCCCCATCTGTAAATCCGCCCATCGTTGCCCATACACGGCTGGAATTGGCCGGGTCCACTGCTATACCCGTAATCTTTGTAATTGTTTCAGGAAAACCCGGGTTCTCCTGCAAGTCAATCCATGTAGCGCCATTATCATCGCTTCGCTGCATTTTTTTATTGGCCTGTGCTCCTCCATCATTCCAGCCATCGCCGCCAGATGCATACACCCGGCTGGAATTACTTGGACAGGTAATCATGGCCCACCTGCCGCTGCCACCCATATTGGTCCAGCTGGTTCCCCCATTCGTTGTTTTATAAATTTCGCCACTGCTGGCATAGGCTATGTTATTATTGAAATAAGAAACGGCAATCGTTTTATACCAATCATCCGGTATACCCGTCATTGGGTCGTAGTTGGTAAAAGTTGCATTGGACTTGTATAGCCCTTTATTTACAGAAAAGTAGGCCGGGCCGGCAGTGTTGTGACTGAATTGTGTTTCATAACCATCACCACTGGTGAAATGACTGAATGTTGATGAAGGGCCTGATCGTAACTGGGTCCCATTATCCTGGGCTCCCGCCAGTATAATATCATTATCCAGTTCCGATACGTCAAAATGATAAAACTGTGTATTAGACATATTATAACAGGTGGTAAAAGTGATACCATCATCTGTGCTTTTGCTAACACCACCGTCTGTGCCTATATATACATCACCATTCAGCGGATTAAATGCAATATCATGCACATCTGCATGGGCAAAATTTGTGAGAGATGCATCGCCGCCCTGGTTGATCTGAGTGGGACAGGTGGTTCCACCATTGGTGCCTTTAAAAAGTGCTACTGATCCTGTTATTATTACATTCGCATTGACAGGCGATACGGCTATATTATGCATATAGGCTGCAGTTGAAACGATAGTATTGCTGATGCAGCCCCTTGTAAATGCATCGCCGCTGTTGGTACTTTTGTAAATACCCCTGTTATAATCGTTGCCGCCAGATGAATGACCGGCAAATACATATACATAAGCTGGATTGGCCGGCGTAACAGCAATCGCAATTCTTGTAGCTGTACCTATAGGAAAATCGAAATTATTGTCCTGGTTGGTAAAATCGCCGCCGGCATCAATAGAGATATAAAAATTTTCGTTGGTGGCGGCATACACTCTTAAAGAACTGGCGGGCTTCCATTCCACATCAAAGTACCTGTCTGTATTAGGCGACACTAATGCCCAGCTTGCGCCACCGTTAGTGGTCCGGTATAAACCCTCGCTGGTGGCAGCAATCAGCAGGCTGGCATTAGTGGGGCTTTGTATCAGTTTATATCCTGTATAAAACCCCGCGATACCTAAATCACCTGTTCTATTCCAGGTTGCTCCGCCATCTGTTGATTTCAACACGCCAATAGATGGCCGTATATAATCAAACCCCTGAACAAAATAATTATCACCTGCATTGCTATCACCGTCGCCAGTTAATACATACAAATCATTGGGATCGGCCCAGCTTACCACTATTCCGGACACACTCAGGTTGGGTATAAAAGAATTTACAGAGCTCCATGTGGTGCCGCCATTTACACTTCTCCATAAACCACCGCAGGGCGTACCTGCATAAATGATATCCGGGTCGGAGGGATGAAATGCAAACCGGTCTACCCTGCCCTGCCCCCTGGCAGCATTAACAGTACTGGCTATATTATTTGTTGGACCAATCAGGAACCATGCCCCATAAGCGGATTCCACATTATCGGGCCTGGAATAATTATTTATGGCATCATAGTTCTTACTGGTGTAATTAGGAATATTTCCCTGTTCATCCTGCCGTCCCTCCAGGTACCACAATTGCCGGGCAAGAAATTTTTCCTGTTTTTCATAGTATTTTTTTTGAGAAGGGTTATTGGCAATAGCATCCTGCCTGGCTCTTACATATCTCATCATTTCATACGCATACCTGCTGAATGATTTATCATTACCCAGCTGCTGCACCGCTTCCGCAGGAATAACAAATTGGCCAAATGATATAGCAGTAAAGAAAGTAAACACCATTATAAAAAATAACTGTTTCATGTAATATCATTTAGTTATGATTACTGCTGCTTCGATTTCAACAGGTCAATTTCTTTTTTCAATGCTAAAATATATAACGTGAGCTCTTCTATTTTTTCCATCATACGCTTATTGGTATCGCCCAATTCAATGCCATTCGCTTTTACTTCAGCGGCAGGTAAAATACCCGGCAAATGCTTGTTTATATTAATAAAGTGCTGCAAATCGGTCAGTGGCATTAGTTTATAGTCTGCTGCAAATACATAATCGGGCCAGTCGGCATCCATCTGCACCCTTACTTCCTCACACATTATTTTTCCATTTACACTTACTTTATATCCGCTGGCCACTTTGTAAGAAGTACCAATGGTCACATTTCCTGCACTGTCCACCCAGAACCGGTCTCCACCATTAGTGCGAACGATAAATTTTCCGCTATTATTTCCACTGTTGGTGCCCATACGCAGATCATCCCCCGATAATTGTAAAAAGCCCATACTCACACCTGCACTTTTAAGCTGTAATGTGGCAGCGGCATTATCAATATACATTGACCCGGTGGTAAGGATATTACCGTTTACATCCAGCAATTCGTCAGGCGTTGTTGTTCCAATGCCGATATTACCCCCCGGTTGCATGGTCAACACAGAATTGAAGCTCACGGTGCCCCCTGGTATTCCTGTTGCAGATGATGAATAGTAGGTCAGATTACCGGATGAAGGAACATAATAGAACAGGCTGCCGTATCCATTCCCCTGAAATTTGTATCCGCCGCCATTATAAGTCATATTTAAGCCAATGCCGGGGCGGCTTAGTTCTGTTATAAGTGAAATACCGGTTGTACCATCTGTAAATAATCCATGAGTGCCGGTACCCGATCCCAGCACCTGCAATTTTGAAAGTGTTGGGGCATTTGTTCCAATACCCACATTTTGCGCAAACAGAATATTGCATGTAATAACTGCCAGCAGTATAACAAAAAATTGTTTCATGTTTATTGTTTTTATAATTAAATGTTTGTTCAATAAAGGGTGTCTCTAAAAACTCTTATTTATTTCGGCCTCACCTTTAGTTCCTCACTATTTTCTCTCCTCCAATTGCTGAATCCTTTGCAGCAATTTTGTAACCTGTTGCTGCTGTTCTTTAATAGCTTCAATATGCCATATACTGTCTGTAACGGCGGTTGGCTGCCAACGGCCTCCATTGTAATACCAAAGTTTGTTGTAAGAATTGTTGTAAGTAACCAATCCCTTTACAGGGCTTGCTATGGCAGTAGTATCAGCCACTCTTGGAAGCAGTACCCCTTTGCTGCTGCTGTTGATTTCCAGCATGGCGCTGGAATTGGGTGTATTGGTTCCAATACCCACACTTTGTGCCTGCAAATGCTTACAGGACATTACTGCCAGCAGCAGGAATAGTAATGGCTTCATGTGTTTATGTTATAATAAGGAGTCCAGTTCAATTAACAGTTGCAGCAACTTTCCCTTTTGCACATCTTCCCCAAAAAATTTTATCGCCTGCGGCACTATGTGCTTTTTTTCTGCCGCACCAGCTTTTGTATAATTGGGCAGGTACACAAACTGCAGCCATTCCAAAAACTGCTGCTCCGTCCCAATCATTTTCTCTTCATAGTCTGTTACCCAGTTCGGCGTATTTTTCTTCCAGAGTCCTGCCTGTTTCAGTTCATGGGTTATTTCATCTATCTTCCGTGCCATTGATAATGTGTCTGTCATTTGGCCTGTTTACTGTGTAAAAATATTTCTGTTTTACTTGTCTCAGGCTGGTAAAGAAGCTATTGGCTGAACCTAACTATACAATGGTAAATGCCCTGACGGTGGTTTATCCAACGGCTTAACCCGGTGAGGCAACGGCGGTATTTATTGATAAAAGCTGTATATTTTCGCAGCGATACTAAACCCTTCTGATTGCCTGCAACCAATAAATACGGCTTACTACTTTTTTTTATGCTGCCCGGTACGCTCCCTGTTGCGGCGCAGCAGCTTTCATTCAAGCACCTGGGCATTGAAGAAGGTATGCCCAGCAATAATACTAATCGTGCCTGCTTTGACAGTACGGGACTATTCTGGATCGGCACCAATGATGGGTTGATAAATTACGACGGCAGCCGCATCAAACAATACCTGAAAGAAACACATCCCGGCCTGCCGGTAAATGATATTGGTAATCTTTTTTGCGACAGCAGAAACCGTATATGGATATGTACTGATGCGGGCCTGGCATTGATGGATGAACAAAGGCGGGTAAAAAAAATAATCATCAGTGATACTATAAAAAACAAGGATATAAACTATTGTTTTGAAGTAGCCGGTGTGGGAATTGTTGCCATAGCAGCCCGCCAATCGTACCTGCTGCCGGAAAACAAATCCACCTGGGTGCCCTATACCTGGTTTGATGAAACGATCCGAAAGGGAAAAGCCATTTCCGAAATCAAACTGTTTGATAAACAAAGCGGAATGTTTATCATGGGCAAAAGCGTGATGCTGGTAAATTTTGCGGCCGGGAAAATTGTTTCAGATATTCCAATAGAAAATCCGGTAAGTATAAGTAAATTAAACAGTGGCGAATTACTGGCAGCTGATGCAGACGGCTTCAAACTATACAGAATAAACATTGCCACAAATACGATCAGCAAAAAATATACTGACATAAAAGATACCGAGGGCCATACCATTCTATCAAATATTATCAGCACCAATATGGCTGCTAACGGCATTGTGTACATCAGTACACAATCTGAGGGGCTTATTGGCTTTGATGTGAATACCGGCACATGCTACCGGTATCAGCACCTGCCACTTAACCGCAGCAGTATTTCATTTAATAGTTTGCGCAGAGTGTATTGTCATCCGAATGGATACATGATGATCACTTCTGTAAAAGGTTTAAACTTTACAAATGTACTTACCCCCATGCTGCAGCAGCTTACCACTTTTATCGATGATAAAGGAACTATTACAGACGGTGTAAGTACGGCAGCAGAAGATGCCAGCGGCAGAATATGGTTTCGCAGCTTTGATAATCTTCTTATCTGGGACCGGAAAAAGAATAGCGTAAAAAATATTTCCCCGCCCCGGGTATTTACAAGCATCTCTGAAACCAACCCTGCACTGGGCCGTATTTTCCGTGACAATAAAAATAATATGTGGGTGGCTTATGGCGGCAAAGGCCTCTTTCAGTTTGATGCCAGCGGCAGGTTGCTTCATTCGTTTAATGACAAGAAAAGCAGCGTCTCCACCATCAGCATACGTACCTTCTGCCAACTCCAAGATAAAAGGTTGCTGGCAGCCACAGACAATGGCTTGCTTATAATTAACACGGAGACACTGACGGCTGATACACTTACAGATCACCCGCTTTTAAAACCGCTGTCAAAAAAAAGAATTGTAAACCTGATGGTTGATAACGGCGATGTATGGATTGCTGTTTCACCCAACGGAGCTGCCTACTGCTACAATTTCCAAACAAAAAAACTACGCACCATCACTGTAGCTGATGGTCTGAGCTCCGACAGGGTGTATTGCTTTGAAAAAGATCTGCAGAAAAATATTTATATCGGTACGTATGACGGATTGAATATACTGGCCCCGGATGGGAAAATTACCGTGATCAACAAGACGAACGGCTTGCGCCATCCCCGGGTGGAAAACATCTTACGGGACGGGATGGGCCGCTTGTGGATTACGAACTTCAATTGCCTTATTTGCTATAACCCGGCAAACAAGTCATTTATCTACTTTGATGAACAGAACGGAGTAAATAATTCCGGATTTGCATTGGGGCAAAGCATAATAGCCAAAGACGGCAAACTGATATTCTGCAATGACGGCTTATTGATTGCCGATACTGCCCTGGCCGTTGCCCAAAAAAAATTTATACCGCAGATAACTATCAACCGGTTGTATGACGATGGAGGATATGATTTAATCAAACCTTCTTCCACCGTAAATCTGAAATACAATGAAGCAAAGGTCTCACTGTATTATCTGACGAATACCTTAATCACCGCCAATCGCTTTTTTTACCGTTATAAAATGGACAATCTTGATAACGGCTGGCAGCAACCAACCAAGAACAACGAAGTAACATATAATTTAAAACCGGGTACTTACACTTTTCATATACAGGCATCATCCACCGAAACGGACTGGCAGCAAACGGGAAGCGGCTTCACCATTATTGTAACACCACCCTGGTGGCAAACCTGGTGGTTCAGGTTATGTGCAGCATTATTTCTGGCGTCCATTCTTTATCTTGTATTCCGTCAGCGGATTAAAGATATTAAAGCCAAAGCAGCCATCAAACAGCAAATGACAGAACTGGAAGGCAAGGCATTGCGGGCACAAATGAATCCTCATTTTATTTTTAACAGCTTGAATGCGATCCAGGAGCTGATTGTTACAAAAAATTTTGACGAAGGATACCAATACCTTTCCAATTTCTCAAAATTATTGCGAATGGTGCTGAATAGCTCCGAGAAAAAGCTGATACCGCTTAGTATCGAGATAGAAATAATAAAACTGCAGTTGTCATTGGAATCCCTTCGGTTCAAGAACTCTTTTACTTATAGTATTACGGTAGACCCGCTTATAGAAGCGGATTTAACAAATGTGCCGCCATTGCTCCTGCAACCCTATGTGGAAAATGCAATATGGCATGGACTGCGCCATAAAGCCGGCGAAAAAAAATTATGGATACGGATTACTGAAAAAGAGGAGAAACTGGATATAGAAATTGAGGACAACGGCGTTGGGCTCAAAAAAGCGGAAGAAATAAAAAAGCAAAAAATGGGGGCACAGCAGTTTGAGTCAAAGGGCTCAATGCTTTCACAGCAGCGCATAAGCTTGCTGAATAAAGAATACCCCGGCGCTGCCGCCGTAGCCGTTATTGATATGAACAATGAAAGTACCGGTGCATCAGGCACTACAATAAAAATCAGCTTACCGGTTAATTTAAAATAATATGAGTACAACCTTATTAAAAGTATTAATAGTGGATGACGAAGAAGCCGCCGGCAATATTTTACAATGGCTTATTGAGAAACATGTGCCGGGTGAAAAAGAAATACAATATTGCTCTTCGCCGGAAGCAGCGCTGGAGCTATTGCCCGTATTTAAACCGGGCCTGGTAATGCTCGACATTGAAATGCCCAATATGAATGGCTTTGATTTTTTGAATAAAGCAGTGAACTGGCAGTTTGATGTGATCTTTACCACTGCCTTTGATAAATATGCCATCAAAGCCATCCGCTTCAGCGCATTGGATTATTTATTAAAACCGGTAGACCAGGTAGACCTGCAAAATGCCATTAACCGCCATATTATCAAAGCCGGTTTCCAGGACAAACAGCAGCAACAGCAATTGGTGGATAACCTGCTTTCCAACATCCGGCAAAAAAATACCGCAGATTTTAAATTAGCCGTATCTGTAAAAGAAGGTGTATTCCTTTTTGAAACAAAAGATATTATCTGCCTGGAAGGGACTAACAATTATACCAAATTATTCTTTACCAACCAGAAGCCCCTGCTGGTGGCACGCACCCTGAAAGAATACGAAGACATACTGACAGAATACAAATTTATCCGCATCCACAAATCATTTTTAGTAAATAAAATGCATGTGAAGAAATTGGACAACCTGGGAACACTCTGGCTGACCAATGATATATCCGTGCCGGTATCGAGAAGGAAGAAAGGGGAAGTGGCGGAATTGTTTGGGTAGGATGTGCTACTACTCAATTGGAACATTAAATTAAATAAAAAGCCAGCGATTCTCCTTGCAAAATTACTGAAGCAACAATACCATGCAAACATTTAACCATGCATGATTATCTGTAGTCACATTTCTGAAAAAAAGGTTTTAAGCAATAGCCCTCCCTCTTCCTTTTATCGTTTTACGTGTACTTCTTTTTTTAAATTGCTTTTTGCGTAACTTGATAAAAGCGCTAAATTCTTTTCTTTCTTTGTCAGTCCATGGCTTGTCCAGAACATAAAAGTCAACATTCTTCGGTTCTCTGATTAGTCCCATAAATATTATTTTTTAAAATACTGATTAATCAATCTATTTGCTGCCGGGGTTTCAATCATCATTTTTGTCCCTCTGAAATGAGTTGCATAAAGTGTTTCCTGGTAATGCTTAATTAAAATAGTTTTAGCGTCAAAAGCAAGATAACCTTCATACCCTTTGTCAAACGAATAGTTGCAGGCGAAAGCAACTAAATTGCCGGGAACACCTGTATATATTTTTTGTTTCCCTTTATTGAATTTGGCACTTTCAATTAAGTGCATATAAATGTGGTCGCCCTGATCGCTCAAACTGATAAGCCCCTGTATGATTTTGAGATTGTCTTTGATTACAAGTTTGTATGTCTCTCTGTCCTTTAGTTTAATCTGTTCATACCATTTGAATTGCCAATCTACCTTATTTATTTGTTTGCTATCGTTCGTATGAAGACGGAAAACGTCAGTATCAAAAATATCACCGGAAACGGTGTTTTCTATAGAGTTCGTCAATTTATCCACCTCTATATCAACTAATATCTGTTTCAATTTCCTCACTTCATAAAGATACGTATTTACGGGTAAAAAGAAATACCAGAATGCCCCAGATTTATTAGTACCATGAACAATAAATTTCTGCACATCCACAAATTCTTTTAGTAATTAAAATGTATATGAAGAAATTGGACAACCTGGGAACACGCTGGCTGACCAATGATATATCCGTGCCGGTATCGAGAAGAAAGAAGGGAGAAGTGGCGGAGTTGTTTGGGTAGGGAGAGCAGCCTTAATGTATTTACCAACTCAGTTTCTGTTTCACCAAAAAAATAAAGCAATCAGCAGATATAATACCAGTCATATCAGAAAAAGTTAGCCGCTTATTTACCTGTACCGGATTTATGATAAACTTTGGCTGCATTTCTTCTTTCCTCCACGTAAGCTCTCATCTCCCCTACCGTTGCAAAACTCCGGGTGATGGGCTTGCCGCTATCAGCATGACCAGGCAAGCCACCAATATACTCTTTGGTTATTTTTTCCAGGTAAGAGATTGGCGGTACCGCAAGTTGTTCATCGGTGGCAATAATAGGTATACAAATTCCTTCATCGTATGTGTAACCCTTGTAAGTTTCCAGGGATGGAATGCAGTCCTGTCTCACACTATCTCTTCCGTATATATCAAAAACAAGTTGCATGCTATTGGCAAAACGGTCACGCTGAGTAAGAAATGATACCGGAGGCACTGCCTGCACAGGAGAAGCAAGGTCTTGCAGATATCTGAGTACCGATGTATTTTGGAGTTCAGTGCTGTCAATGCCATTGTTCAACCAGGGTGAGATGAGCAGCACGGGGATACGAACACCGAGTATGGAATAGTCGAATGAATACTCTTCGGTATTCGGCGGCCAGTAATCTGGTGCAGCACCGGGATAAGGCGGTGTTGTGCCCGGAGGTGATACATGGTCATACATGCCCCCATTCTCATCAAAATTCACTACAAGCAAAGTATCTTCCCAATGCGGGCTGCTTCGAAGCACATTGTAAACGCCTGCCAGCAGGTTCTCACCAGCTTCAACAGGTGTTTGGGGATGCATGCTCGTATCACCGGTAGAGAGATCGTTCCAACACATGATAAAACTGTAAAATGGGAGATTACTGTTTTCAACATCCGCACAAAATTGAGCAAGCGGAACTCCGGTGCAATTTGTCTGATTAGGATCCGATCCGGTCCACCGTTGATTAGCAACATTAGTATTCAACCAATCGGTATCAAGGTTAGACCCGGGCCAGTACATTTTCCATGTTTGCCCCATTGCCTCCAGTTTTTCAAAAATCGTTTCCCGGAATACCATATTGGGTCCACCCACAGCATCATTGTCATCAATTCCCAGTGTGCCGGTAGTGGCACAATGCATGAATGCACGGTTAGGTGCGGTATGACCGGGCATGTCGCAAAACCAGTTGTCGCAGACCACAAACTCGCTGGCAAGCGTATGAAAAGCTTTCATGGATGTCCATTTAAAATAAGACATCACAGAAAACTGCGAAGACCCTCCTGTTTGAAAATCATTTTGATTAACAAATCCGCTGTTAGTTGAAGGATAGGTTTTGGTGGGATTACCTTGCGGTTGTCCGTCAATAACTGCCGTAGTATTGGGGCCATATAAATCAGTCAGCATAGCAGTAAAATCATGATTGAAACTGGGGTTGCCGTCAACAGGGATGTACTCCTGTTCCAATATGCCGGGAGAAATAGGGAAAGGAAACTGCTGGATGCCTGAAGGAGTCACGGGATCTGTCCAGTTGTATATTTCTTCTTTGAGATTCCCATTATTATCAAAGAGGCCATTTACGCCGGGCATGTCACCGAGTATATGATCAAACGAGCGGTTTTCAAACATTAACACGACTACATGCTTGATTTTGTCATTTAGATTCTCTTTCATTGTATTGAATAATTTAGTTCAGCTTAAAATTCTTTAAAGTAATAGAGCCATATTCAATTTGCAAACAATAACCGAAAGCCCCCATTAATTGCTTTGAATGCGGGGCTTCTTTATGGGGGCTTCGGTTATTGTTCTTAATGTTGGGCGAATACCCGATTGGGTCTATGGCACTTTAATAAAATTAATCTAACAACACAATTAGTTTAACCGATAAGTCACTTTCAAATCTACATGATCAGAATTGGCAGATGGACCTAAAGCACAAGCTTTCAGGCTTAGTGGCAATGGCGGGTTAACAGAGCCAAATAAGGTGTTATAATCGTTGAGGGCTAAATTACCAAAAGCTTGAAGCCTGATGGTAGCAGCAGGATCATTGCAGTTAAAAGGATTGCCGCTCGTTGGTTTAAGTAGATAGACATCTGCCGGGCCTCCGTTCAAAGCTACTAGTGTTCCATTGGCCAAAAAGGTTGGGAAACTTGCCGTAAAAATATTCAAAGTAACATTCTTTTGCAAAGTAATAGTCTGTATTATATCCTTCCCTCTTTGCGAGGCTGCCACAGGGACGTAAAAAAGAGAAAATGATTCTGTTTCTCCGGCATAATTATTCGCATTTACCTTTACTTCGGTAACTTCGTCCATTATAAATGTCATATGTATATTCCCTGTTCCACCACTATTGTCTGTTCCTAATATCGTCAGCAGGTCAGGAACTTTTCCATTAGCATCCAGCTTGCTGCTTGTGCTTGCTTTAAAAAGAGTTTTTCCATTACGAACAATTTCAATTGAAAAATCTTTTACTCCATCTGGATTTTTGGCAGAACCGCTGATTCTTATGCCCATCCCAAAATCAGCATTGATGGTTGCCTTTGATGTTTGATTATTTTTTTCAATAGAGCCTCCATCTTCAAATCCGTTAATTGTAATAATAGGTTTTTGGGCTGTGTTGGCATCAGTAACAGGAATTACAGGATTAGAACAACCGCTTAAAATTATTGCGATCAAAAGTGCAATAAAAGCAATTTGAATAGATTTTGCTGATTTCATAATAAATATATAGTTTAAAAATTATTGTTCATTATTTAAACGATTGAGTTAGTACTGTCGTTGACTGGTTTCGCACAACGGCAGTTTGTGAAAAAACCACCGCCTTATAAATATACACACAATGTTAATAGCAGCAAAGCAGTATGGTTATTACAGTATCCCGGTATACCATTTGCAAACAATAACCAAAAGCCCCCATTATAATGTTTTAATGCGGGGCTTCTTTATGGGGGCTTTCGGCTATTGTTCTTAATGTTGTACGCAGACTTAGGCGGTACTGTTCTCAAATATTGTGTCAATAGTTCCAAATCTTTGCACCAGTTTACCGTCCTGTGTCGTAAAGGGAACGAAGCAAACAGGTACGCCAGTATTTTGAAAGGTTGGTTTAAAATTTTTATAGTATTGCTCAATACATTTTATTTCTCTCCAATTCCCCCAAATAACTGGAACAAGAAAAAATTTAGGATTTTCCTTTATGCCCTTTTTTAATAGTTTTTCAGAAATTTTTTGTGTCAGTAAAATATTAATACTCTCGTCGCTTGATGTGTTCTTTTCATTTAAGTGCATATTAACTATTTCCAAAAACTCAAACCCGTTTGTTGTCGGGTTGAAAAACTTGAAGTCAATAGTACTGTTATTGTCCCCAACTTCTTGAAGTTTTTCTTCTGTCTTTACAAGTTTAAATGGTGTCCTCCTTTTGAATTGGTTTAGAACTGATAATTCACCTAAAAAATTCAAATACTTGGTATCAATATTCGTCAGAAATCCAAATACTGTGTTTTTGATTTCTTTTTTCTCTGCGTCATCAAGATTGTCTGCTAATTCTTCAAATAACTTTTGAATATAGTCAAGTAACATTATCGCAGGCTTTTCTCCTTTTATGGCTGCAGTGATGATACTATAAAAAGATGCTTCAATTTGGAATGGTGAATTAGTTTTTGTGTGCTTCTTTTGATATTGTTCATACTTTCTAAAAAATGTTTTTTCTACCATTTTCCAGTCAATCTTATTGTTATTTAATAACTCGAATAAAATTGGGAAATATATTTTTAGCTTCTCTTGTATGTTGAAAGGAGATGTCATAAAAGTTTGCGTACAACGTTGGGGCTTTGCGTTCGGCGGGGTATTTGGAAAACTTTCAGCCCGGAACTGCAGCCGACCGAAGTTACAAAAGTTGAGAATATATTCTGTTGCTCATCTTTGTTCGATCAGCCCGATATGTAGCTGATAGTAGTACTAAGATGAGGACTTATTCGTCGCCCCCTGCTGACGCAAAACTGAATGTTGTACGTTCGCCCTTTCTCCGTGGTCATCTATAATGTGGGTCTGTGTCGCACCTTAGAGTGTTGCCCGTGCGTTGGCACAAGGCAGGCTCTTTTGCAAGGTTGGCTTTTGTGTGTCGGCTTTGTGTGCCTTGCAAATGTGCCTGACTTGGTGCGTTGCTTTGCAGTGACTTTTCAATTCATTTCTTTCGTTATTTCATTTAACCATCCTGATGAAATTGCATATCGCCTAAATGCTAAAAAGTCTAATTCAGAATTTTTTGAATCAATAATAAAATTTCTAAAAATTGTTCCTATTGCAATTTGCTGATCCTCCGCCTTTGCATATTCAAGTAGTGCAACTCTAATGTGTTCTCTGAAAGTATTTAAGAGAGTTCTTCTATTATCATTTAGATCCTTCCTATCTATTTTGATTTTCTCAATTGTATATGCAAATCTCGGTTCATCTGATTCTATTATACCATTAACCTGAAATCTGATATTACCCAAAGGATCGGTAATTTCTGGGTTTACCATTTTAGGTAATTCTTCTAGGTCGTAAGCCGATGAACTCGTGTTGATATTGCGGACATTTATTTCAATATTAGTAAAGGAAACTTCGTCTCCATCTAATTCAAAATTCACACCTTTATTTTGGTTACAAGTTGGGCAGGAAAGCAACAAATTATCCCACGAAAAGGCAAGCCAGTAGTATATTGCTTTGGGTCTATAATGTTCAACATGGTATTGTTCGACTCTTTGTTCGCAAAAAGCACATTTTCTTTTGTAGATATTATTTAAACCCACTCTAACATCCTCTAACTTATACCGATCGTTAAAAGGTGAAGTGTCATTATATTCACCAGCGTTAACCACTATCATTCGCTTTCTGTGTGTATTTCTTGATAAAATAGGCACTCTTGCTTGACCTGGAAAGAGATCAACAAATGCAGGAATCAAAGAAGCAGGAATAGCTGCTAGATCTTTTTCTAGTTTAATCATTTCTTACCTAATTCTTCATTTATGATTTTCTGAATCAGCTCATCAATTGTTTTATCATTTATGAACTCTTTACCTTCTGACTTTTGTTTTTGCAATTGTTCTTCGAGTTTCTTGTTAATTCTGTAAAGTAGATACGTTTCACTTGTGTCAGAATTATTATCGTCTGTATTCATCCTAGAATCATCAAGGCCAAATAAAGGAGATGTTAAAAGCGTATTTATCATTAAATGATCCAAATCTTTCCTATAATAAGGGTCACTGACTCTGGTTTTCCCATCTTCCTTATTTCTATAAACTCTAAACATTACTGCATCTTCAGATGCACCTTGAATTATTGTAGGACTATGAGTTGTGAATATAAATTGGACATTAGGGAATAGCTTTCTTAATTTACCGATTATAACCCTTTGCCATTTTGGATGGAGATGTAGATCAATTTCGTCAACTAAAACAATACCTTTTAAATCAGTTGTTTTTTTACCCTCACTTGCATTTTTATTCAAGCGATACAGTAAATCGGAAACAAAAATTAAAATGCTTTTATATCCTTCTGATAATTGATCAAACGTCAAGTAAGTTCCTTTTTCCTTGAAAGTAACACCAGTTCCTTCAATCTTAATCTCAACATTCTTTTCTAACAATTCATAGAACATTTTTTCTAATAATTTTACAGGAAAAGAGTTTGGCAATTCTTTTATTTCTGCTATAGCATTATTAGCATCAAGACTTTTCTCTAATTCGAATAATTTTTGATCTTTTAACCAAGAAACGGGATTCAACAATGTTTGTTCGCTATCGAAAAGAGACATGAAGCCATATTCCTCAGGGTTATCGGTTGAATACCTTCCTCTATGAGTGCCATAGCAAAAAAAGTTATCCATGAATAATCCTTTTTGCGGATTATATTCTTGACCTCTATCATCAAAACCTGTTAACAAAGCATTTTTATTATTTCTTAGAATATCAGATGCTTTGCCTGTTTGTTCTTGATCGGTTTTTTCTGTAATAAAATTTCCGTTGAAGGCAAGATAAATTGCCATCAAAATCAGAGATTTACCATCTCCATTTTCGCCTAAAAAATATATCTCTTTCGCCTTTTTGAAATTTAGAGAAGCCTGCTCAACCGAAAAGAAGTTTAGAATATTTACTTTCTCAATGAATCTGTTTTCTATATCTGTTACCCCTTCTAACCATGACTTAAATTGGTCTTTAGAAATGCTTAAAGCTTTATGAAAATTATTTGAAAAGCAGATATTGTAAAAGTCTTCGTCTCCTATTTCAGCAGCAGTTAAACGTGATAGGCGTTCTAGTAAAACTAATTTAAATAACTTACCAACGTTTGAGTTCTGGAATATTGGAGTGAAATCATATGGAACATCATATGTACGTCTGTAGATGGGTTTGGCTGCACCAGATTCAATCAGGGCACTTCTTATATTTGTATATTGCTTTCCTGGTTCTGTTTTGAAAGTTCCCTTCATATCTCCAGTGGAAAACTTAGAGGCAAATTCATCAACAATTTCTCCATGAGTAAAAATTGTAGCGAATAGTGCAAAAAGCTTCTTTTCGTAAGGGTAATTTTGAATTTCAATCCAATATTTTGGTATTGGATCTTGAAGGTGTTTTATTCCCAGAAAAGATCTTAGAATCGGCTCGTCAATACCAGCTTCTCTATTTTTGAATTTTTCAATTGTATCAACATCAGAAATAACCTCCATTACTTGGACAATGTCGTACTTTGTCCAAGATGTTTTTAATCTGGTAAAATCAATTTGAATGCTCATTATTTATCTGACTTTTGCAATTATGAGATATTCTTGCACGTTTCTACTTTTGTCATCTTTTCTGCCCATGGTACTATGCTTGTATGCAACTTCTTTAACTGTTACTTCATAAATATTGCCCAGGCTCTTTTCTGCAATTTCCACAATCTCTTCTAATCCAATCATTCCCGTATTGCTATAACTTAAAATTGAATTTGCATTTTTTAATTTTATTTTTTCGAACATTTTTTCAAAAGCTGGTTTGACTTCAGTTCTCTTGCAAAAAGGAGATTGATGACGGTCAACCCTATATCGTCCTTTATGATCTACATCTGGGTAATCATATTTTACCAAAGTTTCCAGTGCATGATAAAATCTTGAATAATGTACAAATGCATAAGGTGGGTCAGCATATACCAAAGAATTTGGTTCAATCCGATCAAGACATTTACGATAATCTAGCGATGTAACTGCGTGATTTAATCTGTTTCTTCCAAGATAGCTTTGGAGTATTGTAAATTTTTTTATAAAGTATGGCAACATTTCCTTCTGTCTATAAATAAGAATGTCTGTTTTTGAAGACAAACTTGTAGCATCTCGATACTGGGCATAATGACCTGTGCTCTGAGAATTATATGACATTGCAAACATCAAACTAGAGAGAATTACATAGTGAATGGGTGTATCTTTATATTCATCAGCAACCTTGCGAAATGCATCTATCCACAAACATTGTTGATATGACCAATAGGTTCCAGAATAATATTTAATAAAAAGGTGGTGTGAAATTTTGCCAAAATTAAAATCCATTAAATCTTGCTGCTCCTTTTCAAGTGCTACAAATTCATTTACAGTCATTTTTTCGGAATACGAAAAAATAAATTCGGGATATTTCTTTTTGATTGACTTTACATATTTAGTAGCCTTATCGACAATTTCATCTAAAATGTTTACTGGATACTTTTCCCACTCATAATTTGACAAATATGTTTTTGCAAGTATTGCCGAATATTCTTGAATATCATTTGAATGTAACGGAATTAACTTTCCTAAAGCGCCTGACAAAATACTTGTGCCGCCAAATAGATCGTACAGGTTACCTCCTTGGTACGTATCATTAATCGCTTCTATTACGAAATCTAGAATATTTCTTTTTGACCCCATATACTTGATAATGTGGGGAACATTCCTGTCATATTTAGTTAATAAATTAAGCTTACAGCTTTCTTCAGGTAGTTCAATATCTAATGTTGATGATTTGATCATTTTTTTTATTAAAGTATATTCGAATTTTTTGTAGAGTTAATTAAATCTTTAACATCAACTTTTAGGAGTGAGGCAATGGCGACAAAATTGTCCATAGAAGGCTGAACTTCATTGGTACACCAACGTGAAATTGTTGTTTCGTTTTTGTTCAGATTTTCAGCAAGCCATTTATTTGTTTTTTCTTGTTCGGCTAAAACTGCCTTTAATCTGTTAATTGCTTTTTTACTCATATTAATCGGCATTTGGTGTAAATATATCACCTTTTCGTTAGTATAAATCAATTTCAGATCAACCGCATAAAACTGGAATTGGAATGTTCTCAATTATGGGGTGGTGGGTGGGCTTGGTGCCGAGAAAAGATTTATTGCTCAAATAACATTGCTAATGACGATAGATATTCGTCAGCCGGGGTGGGTGGGCTGTGCGATGGCATTTTTAGCTCTTTGCAAGGTTGGCTTTGTGTCGGGATTTTGTGTGCCTTGCAATGTGCTAAAAATAGCTTGAGGTCGGGTCGGCAAAGTCATGAATGCTTAAATGTTTGCAGGATGTCGTTTAGGGTGACGTACGGTACGGCTTGCCGAAGTGGGGGAATAGTTGCTGTGTCCGCCCCGGCTTACCGAAGATAAATTTATAACTAAAAGTTGATGATATGCACATAGCCAAATTACTAACGTCCTGCCCGATATGAAGCAAAATTGAAAAACAAAAGTTGAAGCACGGCTTACGTCCGCCCCCATTTTGGCAAACCGCTTGTTGTACGTTCGTGCTTCTCCTCGGTCTGTGTCGCTCCGAAACGCAGGGTGTGTCCCGTGTGTGGGAAAGCAAGCTCTTTTGCAAGGTTGGCTTTGTGTCAGGGTTTGTGTGCCTTGCAAATGTGCTTGCTTTAGCGTGGGTTATTTGATGGTCGCATGAAAATAGAAACGATTAATCCTATGCCAACGATAACATCAACAACATTCCATAATTGTCTACCTAAAGCAATTTTAAATAATGGTTGAAATAAGATTGCTAAACAAACATAAATTATAACCTCTCTTTTATGCCCTTGTTCATTTGCATTGGATGCAAGTATAGCGAAGCCAACTAATGCAGCAAAACGAACAATTTGAAAATATCCATAAGGCATATCTAATAGGCAAAGAAAAAATAAAATTGAGAGAAAAACTTTAATTGCAGTATTCATTAGAGAAATATTTTTGTCAAGCCGTATGCAATGCTTAAACCTGACACAACGAAAAGCAATACAATGCCAAAGCAACCACTACTTTTTTTCTTATTTTTATCTTGAAGATGCTTCAGAAAACCTTGCATTTGCTCTTCCATCTCTTTGCTAACTGTTGCAGGCTTGGCTTTTAATACACCACTTTCAAATTTTACAATTGTATTTTTAAATTCTTCCCATTCTTTAATACGTGGGGCAGTAGCAAGATAATTACCCGCCCCCATCATTTGAACATAACCTTCACTATCTTTTCCAATTTGATGGTCAAATTCAGGCTCCCACCAAACTGCAAATTGTTGTTTGGAATTAGTGTACATAAATGGATATGGGAGTTTTGTTGCCTTCTTGCAATTTGGACAGGTTGCTACATTGATTTTGTTAGACATAACCAGTTCACGGTTTTCAGGATACTCACCCCAAATGGTACGATACAAAGTGAAATCAAATTGATTACCGCAACCTGGGCAGCTAATTTTAGCTTCTATTCTTTTACTCATAAGAATTATTAAATTGAAATTTCGTGTGGAAATTCTTCGTGAGAACCGTAATTATTGAAGTCCATCAAATAATCAATTTGATGTGGAAATTTTACTATTAAAGTTTGTTCATCAGTTTTGAGTTTTGACTTTGTCATGTGTAAAAACTTTAGTTCACTTTCGTCAGCTTTTCCATCTGCTAATATTATTCTCAAAAGAACTTCAATCAATAAAATTTCTTGATGGTCATTTAAATCGTTTGTTGCAATTTCTTGTAAGTATTGGTTGATGGCATTTTTGCCATTAGCCTTGATGTTTTCCGTATTGCTTTTTAATGGTTCTTCAAAGTCGTACCCCATAAAATAAATTTCATTAGCTACGATATTTCTTATTTCACTTATTTCTGTTTCTGCAATATGTCCATCACAAGCCATCGCCATTACCGCTGACTTAAAAAGAAAGGGTTTAAAATCTGTATTTTTCATTTTAAAATAATTTAAAGTCCAAATCCGATTTTTGTTGTCGCTTCTTTTTCTGCACCTTTTGGCAATAGATTTAATAAGCCGCTATTTATTTCAGAAAGTCTTTCCCAATTTTCGCTTTCAATAGCAAAGTTACCTGCATCTACTAAGCTTTTTGCTTGTGCTTGGTCGTTCATTCTTGTTTGATTGTTTTTACACCATTGAAAAATGTTAGTCAAAAAGTCTGGTGTTCTCCATCTGATTTTTGATAAGATGCTGTGAAGCTCATCTGATTTTTCTTGTATTTTCAAAGGGCTATTAGTTGCAAAAAATGCGGTTTCTTGTGCAACGATGTCATTAAATGTTTTTCTTTCGTGGTCGTTGCCATTTTCGTCTAACATTATTTCACACTTTTCTTTTGTTTCAAAGTAATGAGCCTTTACCTGCTGTATTCGTTTGTTTTTAGTTGCACTATCAATTTCCTGAGCAATTTTCCTTTTTTTATCTTCTAATTGGTATCGCTTGTCTGTAACATCATCATTAGTTAGGCTTTCAGTTTCTTCGCTTACCGCTTCCATTTCTTTTTTGAGTTTATTCAAAGCTCCTGCTGTTTCAAAATCTTCTTTGTCTGTTGCCTCTTGTATTTCTAATTCTAATTTATCAGATAAGTCTTCAACTTGTTCTTTTAAATAGTTAACAGAAGTTACCCTCGCTTTTGGATTGAAAATTTCCTTAAATTCTTGGTCAACCATACTTAAATAAGCAGAAACGCTTAAGTCTCTTGTTTCAGTCATTGTAATATTTATTTCAATATCTGACCCTTTTGAAACATCTCTTTTTAACATTCCACCAGTAATTTCCATTATTCCAATAGGCTTATTTGCTTCAGGAAGTGCTAAATGAGTACCTTCTAATACATTTACTCTTATTACTTCTTCAACACTTCCTTTAATTACAGATTTATTTAGTGGAAATGTCAATGTTTTTTTCGTTGGTAGAATCGTGTTTTTCTGAAATACTAAAACTAACCTTGTTTTACCTGGGTTATCATAATCATCAACTTCTAAACAAATATCTTCTGGGATAGGCTGCCCACTTATACCAAAACCACTATTAATTCAAATGGGCTCTATGTCTGTTTCAATAATGTTGTTTTGGCTATCATAAACTACAAGTGAAAAGAAATTAAAAGCACCGTCAACTAACGGCAAATCTTCACTTATTCTTTCAGACAGTTTTTTTATACCACTATCAAAACCTCCATCTTGTCTTGTGATTCTATATGATAAACCTTCTGTACTGCCTGTAATCCTTGCAGAGAATAACTCGTCTTTTTCTTTTGATGCTTTATTATAGGCAGTTTTAATTGAAATTCTGGTTTTGACTTTTGCTCCTGTTTTTTCTATTTCTTTGGGCTTTGTTGCAGCGTAATAAGCTGCTCCAATTGCAACAGCTGTTGTGGGGTCAATTTCACAATTAGCTGGTATTTGCAAAACTTCCTCTACACGACTACGCACATAAGGGATGTATGTAGAGCCACCAACCATTAAAGTAAATTGTAAGTCAATTGGTTTTAATGAATTTCGGGTAATAATTTTTTTAATCATTTCAATAGTGCCATCAATATTTGGTCTGATTAGTTCATTAAACTCTGAACGAGTAATAACTATTTCCATATCAACTTCATTTCCCTCTTCGTCCTCAAAACCGTCAACAACTATTTCAGCAGATGTTTTCGATGATAATACAATTTTTGCTTCTTCTGCTCTTCTTAATAAAACATAATATTTGGCATTAAACTTACCTGATGCACTTTTCATATCATCCTCTAAATTTGAAAAGCTATATTTTTCGCAAATTTTTGGAATAACTAATTTTTCTACTACCATATTGTCAAAGTCTGCACCACCCAAAAAATTGTCGCCTTCGTGGTCTAAAACTTTCATTTCCCCGTCTTTTATTTTGATTAATGCAACATCAAAAGTTCCCCCACCCAAATCATACACTAACCATTGCCCTTCTTTCATTTCCCGTTCCTTTTTCATATTAGCGTAAGCCAAACTTGCTGCAATCGGTTCTTGTAATAAAACCACTTGTTTAAAGCCTGCTTGTATTCCTGCTTCTTTGGTTGCATTAGATTGTATCGTATCAAACGATGCAGGAATTGTAATTACAACTGCATCTAAATTATCACCTGTGTTTACAAAAGTTTTAAGTTCTTTCAAAACTTGTGCAGACAATTCAATTGGCGTTTTTGATTCATTTATTGATTTGATTTTAAATGTTTCAGAAGTTCCCATTTTTCTTTTAAAAACACCGACCACACTCTTGGGGTCTTTCTCTAAAAATTCTTTTGCTTTATTTCCGACAGTTATTTTATCCTTTTTATATGACACAACTGAGGGTAAGGTATTTCTGCCATAATCTTGGGGGTTTGAAAATATTACAACTTCGCCTTTTACAAATTTTGCAATAGCACTATTAGTTGTGCCTAAATCAATGCCGTAATTAATTGTATTTTCCATTTTGATACTTTGTCTTTATTAAGAAATATGTTTTGATTGAACTATAACTACAGCTTGCTGTACAATTACTTTTAAAACTTTTTCATTCTCCTGATATGAATAAAAAATTATCGGTTTTATAACTTCTGTAATTTCAAGGTTTTCAACGCCTGTTCCTGCAATTGTTGCTTCGCAATCTGTTCTTGTTTCCGAATAAGTTTCTCCTAAAGGGTTGTGGTAAGTTAATCCAATTGTAGAACTCCCTTTAAAAAATTCTTCTTCAAGAATTCCTTTCATTTTATTCAAATTCCTTTGAATAGAATGTTCTTCTTTTATATTTGCCGCTTTCTTCTCAATCTCAAATATCTGATTCATAAAATCAAGATATGCTTGAGGTACTTTCACCATGACTTTTTTAATTTCTTGCATTTTTTGCTTTTTAATTATTTGCTGAAAAATTTTGATTGGTCAATAGAAGAAGATGAAGCATTTCCACCAACGACTGTATAAAGAGTTATTGTTGCCTTAGTAAAGCCTCTTTCACTATCTTCAAAATATTCTGTTCCATCAAATTCAGAGAAATTTACGTCGCTTTCAAAATTACCTTTCTTTCCACAACTGTTCTCTAATTCCGGATTCCAATCATTGCCATAAAATACTCTTATTTTATATTCTCCTTGTGGAATATTTGAAATTGTATAGTTTGAGCTTCTGCGTACATATTCGTTTCTTATAGTTCTGTCGGCTGAAACACTATACAAACAGATAATGGCATCTGATGAGCCCCCGTTCTTAATTGTTAAGGAAGCATTCCCGCCACTATATCCTTTGCCAAAGCAGCCGTTTAAAGGGGATGCTCCATTACTTAATTGATTGCCTTTGTATTTGCTTTCTTCGGGTGGACTATAAGTATTTGAAGAACTGTTGCTATTTGAGTTTGGTGTACTGCTTGGATAATCATTTGTAGTCGGCGGTGTGTAAGTGTTTGAACTCGGAGCAGTATAATTGTCTGATGAAGATTTATTGGAATTTGAAATCGCATAAATAATCCCAATAATTGCCACAATTCCAAATATCCACAAGCAACCGGTATTATCATCTTTTGTTGTTGTAGTGCTTGGTCTTGAAACAGTTGTAGTTGCAGCTCTTTGCCTTGTTAAATTATTTAAGTCAATTTTTCTTTTTAGTTCTGTTAGCTGATTTTTTGCTTCAAGCAAATTTGCTTTTGTCTCAGATTTTAGACCTGTTATATTATTTGCCTTTGAGATTAAATCTATTGAAACATCAATGTTAGAATAGGAATTCCAAACTTCTACTGACATTATCCTTAAAGAAAATGCCACTTGGTTTTTAATTTCATCAAAAACTGAAGGCAGGTTATTTACATCTGCTATCGATATACTTGAATTAACCCAACTTTGTAAGACAAGGGGAGTTAATGTTTTATTTTTTATCTCCTGGGTTTTACTTTTTGTTTGTATTAAAAAGCTGGCATATTTTTTTAGGATTGGAGCATTTTTTTGCTGTTCAATTCTTTCATTATTTTTCCTGCTAATTATATCAAAGTTTTTTTCAAATGTTGGTCTGTCTAAACCACCGATATTTAGAGTAAGTAAATATCCAGTTAAATCATTTGGTACTTGTGTTGTATCAAAAGCATCCCAAATTGAATTAGAAAGATAATTTATTGAGTTAGCAATTTTTAAGATTTGGCTTTGAAAGTATTGGGGTAAGCAGTTCAAAGTCTTCGCAGGGAAGTGGTCTTTTACAATCTCAACAACATCTTCAATATCGTCTTCATCGTAAAGACTTTCTTCATTTTTTATATCTTTTGTTATCTCGTCTATTTCGGCTATTTTATTTTGAATACTATTTGAAACGCTTTTGTATGCTGTATTTACATCAGCTTGGGAGATTAAAGAAGAGGTGTTTAAAATGGCTTTTGTTTGTTCTACGTTTTCATTTTCAAAAGCAATTAAAAGGGCTTTGTCAAACTTTGGAGCAAAATAGGGGCTTACAAATTTTACAAATTCTGGGAGTTTAAATATACTGTCCTGCTTAAAATTGCTAAAAACATCAGTTTGTCCTTTTACTAAAAATTCGTTTAGCTTCTTGTTATTTGCTAAATACAAATAAAATTCTTTATAGTCATTATTTGATAAGTAGTCAATTGCCTTTTCACAATCACCTTTAGTAATATGAAGTCCATGGTAATTAAATAGCCCATTGTCCGATAAGTCAATGTCAGCAAATAACTTTCGCTTAGCTTTTTTTATGGTTTCAGTGTCAATGCTTGTCGTATCAGTTGCATTTGATAAACCTAATATTTCAATGGGGTTAATGTATTGCATTTACTTCTATTGTTTATGGTCTTGTTTTTTGGGGTGGTGGGTGGGCATGGGGCGTTGGGGCAAAAACAAATGTGCTGCAAATGTGTGTCGGAATTGTGTGCAGGCTTTGCAGCTCTTTTGTTTTTGCGAAGCGTGGGTTTGAACTTTCATGTCGGTTGGTTTTGGTGTCTGCTCAATTTACGAACTGTCGCCCATAGCATGACGTACAACGGTAAGTATTTATGCAGTATGGGCATTCTGTGTTACGTCAGCTGGGAACGTCAGCCGAACAATAATATAAAGATGAGAATATGCACATAATCTGATGGATATTCTGTCGCTGGAACTACAGATAATTGAAAATATGGGCTGAGATTTTATTCATCAGCCCATATTGCATAAATACTTTTGTTGGCAGAAGTAATTTAGTCCTTGCTTTAAAAGGAAAGTGTAATACTTACTTCGTTCTGTAAATTATACCCTTTCAATCTTTTTTGCAGAGGTAAGCCCGTTAAAGCAAATTCATGCACCGCTCCAAAATCTTTAATTCTTTCCTTCGTTGACTGATTACTCTTCAAAAATGATACTGAAAACAACAAATCGTCTGAAAGTATTTTATGAGTGTTATTTGATGACCATTTTCCATTTGTAGAATTGAACAAATATTGAATATATTTTTTTGCAACCTCGGGTAATGGGGCGTCTGGGATTTCAATAAGTTCAAATTCGGTGAGATTGGCATTTGTATCAATTTTGAATATTAAATAGCACTTGTAGGAATGTTTCAAACTCTGAATTGTTGCTTTATCAATATTATGGAGGCTATCAAAATATTTAAAATAATTATTTTGACTATATCCCGTTATGTACACATCTGAATTTTTCTGGCTAAAAGCCGTTAAATTGCCAAAAAGCAAGGATAGCACTGATAAATAAAATAATTTTCGCATAATTTAAGGTTTAACAAAATGAAGTGCCATAGCCTGTAACTGCATTTTGGTAGTTTGTGGCTGTTGAAATTGCCTGATTAATATTTTGACTATAATATTGTTGTGCAAATGCATCTTTTACCGGGTCAACTGTATTTGTGCCAGGAATTATATACCCCTCACTCATGCCACCCATTCCAAGAGCAATAGCATTGTGTAAATTGATACCAGGGAATAATTCTTCCATAGATTGTGCAATAGTAAGAGGAACTAAATTGTTGAACATCCATGTATGTTGTAGTGCCTGTGTGTTTAAATCAGGTCTTTCTACAACCATCATCCCATGATATAGCTCATGCAAAATTATTGATGTTACCCATTCTTTTGTGGTGTTTTGAAAAAAGCTGGGATTTAATGTAATAACAACTTCGTTTGTTCCGTCGGGTAAGGTGTTTACGTTTGTGCTTCCGGGAATTGGTTGTCCGTTATTACCTATTAGTGCAGTGTTTGTAAGGTATTTTACTTTATATTTTTTCTGAGTTCCTGAAGTATTAAATTGATGGTTAAAATAGGTTTTCAAAATAAATGAAGTATGCCCTGCTTGTCCAATATTTTGAATGAGACCTTGCAGGCAAGGGTCAACAACCCCCGAAGCATCTACAGACAACAAACTTGCCGGTTGAATCCACCCACCCCCTCCAGTCGGTGGTGGACAAGGAGGCAATGGTTCTGGCAAAAGTGAAGTTGGAACATTCTGACAAGGATAATATGGAGGAGGAGGGGCTCCGCCACCAGTACCACCCCCCGACGGCCCGCCGCCGATAGGAGTACCTCCGCCTACGGGGCCTCCGCCACCGCTACCAGTTCCGCCACATCCTGGGTCGTCTCCAATTGTAATGGTTATTGAAACGGTGTTTGAACAGGCCTGACAACCTGTTTCCCAGTCTTGGCAAATACCTCCCGGTGTGCTAGCGCCATTTACACATGTGCAATTTTGAGGGTCTTGCACCAGCCAACTAACTGTATATATAGTTCCTTCACATAAATTATTACCCGTAGTCCCATTCGTTACATTCAATATTTTCGCTATTCTATTTTGTGTTCCGTTACCAACTCCGGTACCAGTTAATAATCTTGGGTCTGTCAGATAAAATTTATTTTGGCCAAATACTTCGTTGTCCATTACCATAAACAATGAAGCAAACTCGTCTGCGGTAGTAATATTAGTTGAAGGAGTAAATGAATAATTTTTATAGTCCTTAGCTAAACAATAGCTAAGGCTAATGCTGTCATTGATTACAGCCCTTAGAAAGCCATTTGATGAAGTAGTATTTTGAAGGACAAGCGGAATGTAAACCAAAGAATCACCGCTTCCTCCGCTACTTCCAAAATTATTATTGGGGGTATTGTCAGAGAAACTTAAGATGGCCTTATTCCAAACGGGAAACCCTTTTGTTTCGGCAAAATCATTTACAAATTCCTTTATGTTGTTTCTTCGTTCTAATTCTTTGGCAACTGCTACTACCGAAGGTTGTGTCCCCGCCGGAATAGTAAAGAATTTTTGCGCATGATTGTATGCTGCCGACAAAGGAGGCTTTTCGCTTCTTACTTCGTCAGATTTGCGACAAGAAACAAAAAATAGGAGTGTTACCGTGAGCAGCAATGATAATTGCAATTTCAACTTCATCATAAAACATGATTTTGTGTTACTCTTACCTTCAGTTTTTGGTGCTGTGTCAGAATGTTCCACCGTCGGCAAGAAAATGGTAGGTCGCAAGTACGGAAGTGTCTGCCAGATAAACAATACTACTTTCGTGGTATTTTTTACGCAACCCGAACTTAAACGACAGTCGCTATATTTCTGCCAACGGTAGGGCTTGCTGCTGTGCTGGAATTCATTGAATGTCCAGCCCGGAACCGCAGCCCAATAGAATTACTGATGTTGAAGTTAACAACAAAAAGTTAAATAGTAATTCGTCAGCCGGATAATAGCTGATAGCGATATGCAGCTCATTGTTACTACGTCTGCCAGCATAGCAGCAAACCCAATGTTACCGGATGCCCTTCTGTCTGGCCAAAGTATTTTTGTGTTGAAATAATAATACGTTGGTTAAATAATTTTTCAATGGAAAGAGATTGCTAAAATAAGTTTAAAAAATATTTTAGTTCAGTAGTTTGCGGATTAGATAGGATACTTCTACTTCCAGTTTCTATAATTTTCCCTTCCTGCATAAAGACTAACTTGTCCCCAATCTTCTTTGCAATCTCTATATTATGAGTAATGAATAGAAACCCCATCTTATCATTTCGCAATTTCATTATCATTTTTATAATGTGGGTAATTTGTAAAATGTCTAATGATGCAGTAATTTCATCAAAAAAAATAAAATCAGGATTTAAAATTAACGCTCTTGCTATTGCAACTCTTTGTTTTTGTCCTAAAGAACTTTCATTAGGAAATTTATCAATGTAAGACGACATTTCCATTTCTTTAATTAAATAGTTTAAATATTCTTGTTTCTTTGAGTAATCAGTTTGCTTTTTACTAAAAGCTAACATTATATTTTCTCTATTTGTTAGATTTGGCCACAAAAAAAGTTGTTGAAAAACAACTGTTAATTTTGGAAAGGGTGAAATAGTTTTGTCGTTTGGCTTTAAAGGAAATTTATATTTACGATTAAATATTTCAAGTTCGCCACTTTCGGGAAGGTCAAGTAAACTTAAATTGCGTAAAAGTGTAGTCTTACCACAACCACTTGGTCCAAATAAAATAGTAATTTCCCCTGGATTTAATTCAATGCTTACATTATTTAAAGCCTTTAAATTGCCGTAGTATTTATTTATGTTTATGGCTTTTATCATTACCCTAAATCTGTTTTACGTTTATACCTTTTTTTATCCATGAGCGTAATAAAAGTATAAAAATTGAGTAGGTCAATGATAGCGCAAGTAGCCATGTAGTTACAAATTTTTCATTTTTAGTAAAGATAAAAAGTAAGATACAGCCCCAAAGCGCAAATGATAGTAAATCGCTAATAATAAAATATTTAATTTTCAAACTTGAGAATGGAATTTCTTTTTGTTCATCTTCGGGTAGCAGGCTATTGGTTTTAACCAATCTGTTAAAGGCTGTTAATAATAAAAAATCCCATAATAAAACAGTTAAACACAATACTGAACAGGATATTATAAAGAGATAAGATGAGAAGGAATACATAAATGAATCCTGTCCAAATAAATGAACTAAATCAGTATGGTTCAGGATTTTTTCTATAACAATTAAAAAGTAAGGAATCTCCCCAGCAATAATAGCTAAAAGGATGAAGTAGATTGTCCTTAACCAGTATTCACCCCACGAAAAAAGTAAATTTGCTGGAAAAAAATCATATTTGTAATTGGGTGTATTGCTTGTATCTTTTTTTAATTTGTAGGCTGTTTTCCAGTCTTCAGTAGTAAGTTCATTTACGGCGTTAATATTATTTCTAATGTAAGTTTGATGTATTAGAAGTGATAGCAAGGCGATAAAATAAATTATCCACTGCCCCCAATCTGTAATTTCATATAAATGAACTTCTGAATCTTTTTTTGTTGATATATTTAGACTAAATCCAACTGTGTAAATTATTGCCAAGGCTTCCACAACTAACCCAAAATAAAATAAATTATTTGTCCATTTGGTTTTAGGGTTTATTCTAATTTTGGTGGAAGGCAGCTTTTGTAAGTTTTCAAAATTGTCATTAAATAATATGGCCATAATATGAGAATTTAGCGTTCTGAAATATTTCGTGTATATTTTGCTTTAAGATATAATGCAAGTCCGTTAATTGGAAGGCAAACAATCAAAAAGAAAATGCCAAGTGCGGTATAAATTTCTATTGGTTGATAAATCTGAGAATTGATTTGTTGGCTTACTCTAAAAATTTCATTTACTGAAATTAAACTCCCAAACAAAGTAAGGTGTAGCATATTTACTTGTGTAATAAGGAAAGAGGGCAATACAAAACGGAATACAATTGGGATTTCAATATTCCAAAGCTGTTTTCGTTGGCTTATTCCACAAACCTTTGCTGCTTCAATATATTGAGTAGGTAAATCGTTTATTGCATTGCGAACAATTTCGGCAACGGCGAAAATGTTTATTAAAGATATTGCCAAGGCCGTTGTAATAAAGGGGTCAAAGTTTTTGCCAATCATTTGTTGAAAAGGATAATGCAGCCAAAATAAAAAAACCAAAACGGGAACGCCAGTAAAGAAAAATGAAATTACCCGAGTTGGAATTCCAACTGCTTTTTTATACCGCTGGCTTAAGACACCGAGCATACTGCCAATAATCAGACCAGATGTCCAAATAATCAAACACAAAAATAAGGTGACTTTTAAGCCACCTAAAAAAGCTGAACTGTATTTGCTTATTATTTCAAAAACTGACACAATTTATATTTGGGTTTATTGAACTCTATATGGTAGTTGTATCCTTAAAAATGAATTAGGGTATTTTTCATATTGAGAAATAATTTTTCCAGTAGCACCGCTATTAGCTAATTCTTCAAAAGCAACATTAAGCATTGACTGCAATTTTATATCTCCTTTAGGAACCATCATTACATTTGGATATACTCTTTGTGGATTAATATTCGCTACTGCCTGAATACTATTTGGATTATTAGCTAAGTATTCATTTGCTACCACTGATTCAACAAATGTTATATCAGCTTTGCCGCTTGCAACATTCAAAAGAACTTGTGAAACATCACTGCTTTGAGGAAGGGCTAAGGTTTTTGCATTTGGAAAATCAAACTTTGCAATGATTGAGGTCATTTCACCGTCAACAGTTGCAATCTTTACAGATTCTGAATTTACTTGGACAATGTTACCATCAAACTTTTTGTTTCCTGCTTTTACATAAGCTCTTATTGGGCTGTAATAAATGGCGTTGGTAAAATCAGCAAACTTTCCTCTTGTGCTGCTTGGCCAAAGTCCTGTACAAACCATATCAACTTTTCCTGTTTGAACCGCTTCAACCATTGTTCCCCAACCTACTTCTTCAACAAATTCAATTTTTAGTTCTAAGCTTTTACCTGCTTCTACCAAAACATCATGCATTATCCCTGAAAGGTTGCCATTGTTTGGGTTTTTTATGAAACTCGGTGGATAAGAAATGTAACCAACTCGAATTGTTTTTGTTTCTAAAACTTTGTCGTAAGTTGATTTTTTCGTTTCTCCATTCTGGGATTGTTTTTGGTTACAGCTAAATCCAAACAAAAGCATTAAAGCTATAAGGGCAAAAGCAATAGACGGGAATTTAATTTTTAAAGGCATATCATTATTTTTTTAGTACTAGGTTATTTAATAAAGTTATGAAAGTTTTTCTCTAAAGTGCCTATAAAAACCTCTAATCCAATCTGCAAACCATCTTCATTAGGATTGAAGGTAGGACTGTGGAGTGCTGTAGGCACTCCATCAAAAATACCTATAAATCCATGTGCTGACGGAGCTTTCTCAGATGCCCAACCAGCATCATCCCTCCATGTTGTTCTTTTAGAAATGACTTTTAGTTCATTGTCTTTTGCGGCTGCAATAGCGTTGTCCACACAACGCTTATCATTGATAGTAGCTACCGCAACTTGCCTGATATTGAGTTTGCAATCGTATGATGTAGAACTTTCATCATTCATTAGTATCGTATATTTTGATGCAAGTTGCTGTAAACCCTTTTCAAGATTTCCTTTTACTTCTTTTGAACGTATTCGGCTAATACCCTTTACAATTGCGTATTCTGAAATTGTATTTAAAGTTTCCTCTTTATCTGTTTTGTCAAGTTGTAAACGAGTTGAAAGATTTGAAACTGTAATTAGAATAAACTCCTCATCGGTTTTCTTTTCTGATTTTATTTTTTCTTGTAGTTGATAAATGTCGTTTGTTAATTGGGCCGCAAACGGGACAGGGTTTTTACCCTGTTGAGGTTTTGCAGCATGACAGGTTTTTCCATGCAAAACAAAATCAAAGTCATAAGCACTGCAAGTCACTTCTCCGTCAACAATAGAAACTGTGCCAAGGTCAACTTCTGGCTCAACATGTAAAGACATAACGCTGTCAATATTAAAAGCTCCCAACTCTGCCAGAATTTGCCCACCTGTTTTTCCGTGTGCTTCTTTTCCCGGGCCTTCTTCTGCTGGTTGGAAAATTAATCTTAGTGTTCCGTTTGGTTTGTTCTCCTGAAAATATTTAGCCGTCATTAAACCCCATGCTAATTCAAAGTCGTGTCCGCATGAATGAGAATAACCACTGTAGAGTGAACAAAATGGAATTTGATTTTCTTCAGCTATTGGCAATCCGTCCATGTTAAATCTTGCTCCGTGAGTTAGCCCTCCCTGTCCAATTTCACAAATTACTCCTGTCCCTGCAATAGTTTTAATGTCTGTAACCCCGATTTCCCTTAAGTAGTTTTGAATGTATTCAGATGTTTTAAATTCTTCGAAAGATGTTTCGGGGTGTTGGTGAAACCAACGTCTATGTTCTAAAAGCTCATTTTTATTCGCTTCTATGAAAAGGGTTATTTGCTCCTCCAAAGTAATTGTCATTATATTCATTTTTACAGTATTAAAGATAGGATTTAAAGCGAAATCCTTATCAACCATAGTGTCTTTAGTACAGTGGTCTGAACCAATTTTAGGGTTTCATTGTCTTTCTGTTTGAGGTTAGCAGGGTCGTCAATAGGGTTTCCGGTAACAATTAAATATACAACCCTCATCCCGTAATTCTAAAAAATTGCCATTGATTACCACAGCATTAGTATTCGCTTTTCCATATTGTCAGTGTCGGCAATATCTACGAACCACTTCTTAGATAATAGTAATTAATAATTAATAATTGTCCTTTCAGCAACTATTCACTATTTATTCACGGCTAATTCGTTGCTGCACCCTTGTTATTCGATGCTAATTACGGGTAACTCGTTGCTAATCAATGGTTATCTGGAAAGGGTTGCAGGGTGTCATTTAATCTGTGCACAGCATTCATCCGGCAATGCACAGTAATCTCTATTGTTTCGACCGTAATGTCTATTGTTTCGACCGTAATGTCTATTGGTCCGACCGTAATGTCTATTGCCCGGTCTGTAATCTCTATTGTTCGGACCGTAATGTCTATTGTTCCGACTGTAATCTCTATTGGTCCGACCGTAATGTCTATTGCCCGGTCTGTAATCTCTATTGGTCCGACCGTAATGTCTATTGCCCGGTCCGTAATCTCTATTGGTCCGACCGTAATGTCTATTGTCCGGGCTGTAATCTCTATTGTTTCGACCGTAATGTCTATTGCCCGGTCTGTAATCTCTATTGTTCCGACCGTAATGTCTATTGCCCGGACTGTAATCTCTATTGGTCCGACCGTAATGTCTATTGACCGGACTGTAATCTCTATTGTTCGGACCGTAATGTCTATTGCCCGGACTGTAATCTCTATTGTTCCGACCGTAATGTCTATTGCCCGGACTGTAATCTCTATTGGTCCGACCGTAATGTCTATTGCCCGGGCTGTAATCTCTATTGTTCCGACCGTAATGTCTATTGCTCGGTCTGTAATCTCTATTGGTCTGACCGTAATGTCTATTGTTCCGACTGTAATCTCTATTGTCCGGGCTGTAATCTCTATTGTTTCGACCGTAATGTCCATTGTTCCGACTGTAATCTCTATTGCCCGGTCCGTAATCTCTATTGTTTCGACCGTAATGTCTATTGGTCCGACTGTAATCTCTATTGCCCGGGCTGTAATCTCTATTGTTTCGACCGTAATGTCTATTGACCGGACTGTAATCTCTATTGCTTCGACCGTAATGTCTATTGCCCGGACTGTAATCTCTATTGCTTCGACCGTAATGTCTATTGCTTCGACTGTAATCTCTATTGCTTCGACCGTAATGTCTATTGCCCGGACTGTAATCTCTATTGCTTCGACCGTAATGTCTATTAGTCGGACTGTAATCTCTATTGCTTCGACCGTAATGTCTATTGACCCGACCGTAATATCTATTGGTGGCAACGCTTGATTTTCACTTGCTTTATTCTTTGCGCCATAGCGTCTTTGTGTGAGCTTCTGACTTTTGAGACAGCCTCCTGCTTTGGCTTTAGCGCACAAAAAAAACCCCGGCATAGACATGCCAGGGGAATTTTTCCAGATGAACAAACTTCATTTCTATTCAAATTCAAGCTCCACGTTTACCGTGGTAGCCTTGCCTTTTTTTACGGTCGTCTCCAGGGTAACAGACTTATAACCTTTCTTCTGATATACTACCGGTACCCGTTTTAGCAGGGGCGTTTTCAATGAATAACTGCCATCAGCGGGTGTTGTCGTTATCATGTCTGTGCCCTTTACCATTACCGTTACATCATCCAGGGCCTGGTGGGTAGTCTTATCCGTTACTATTCCCTCCACCCGTGTCTTACGCTGACCGGGGTTTACAATCATCCTCTTTATCAGGTACTGATCATAAAAGTCGCTGTGGGTGAACTTAAACAGCAGCATCATTGCGTCCAGCTTATCAGTAAAGATCATCTGCAGCTGTTTGAAAAGCTCATTCACCAGCATACCGGCCTGTTTGCGTTCAGCCGATACGTTCCTTGGCTCGTTCATAATGGCGGCATAGTTCTCCAGCATTCCGGCAAAATTGTCGATGAGCAACCCGGTAATGCCATAGTCCGGCAGTTCACCAGCCAGTTCCCTGGCTTTAGCAAGAATGATGGTGCATTTTCCACTCAGCAACTGGTCAGCGCCAAAGAATAATTCCGTTCTGGAAAAATTCATGGCCTCCTTCAGTGCCAGGTCTTTTTTTGTGGCGGCATACGTGCCAATCACCGAAGCAATAGCCAGCGCCTGGTTGGCCAGGTTGTCCTGGTATTGCTGCTTGCTGCCGGCCACACCTTTCAGTTTTTCAATTTTTCGCAGGTCAGCATTGGCTATCGCATCCAGCGTGGTTTTGGCAGACAGATACATCACCTCAATGGCGGGCACTCCTTTGGTTATCCCTTCATTTTCTTTTATATGTGCCAGGGCAAGCGTATACGCTTTGAACCTGGCGGATTGTGTAGCATTCATAATTATTATGATTAAAATTTTTTATAAAATAATTGTTTTTCTTTTTCCCAGATCATAACAGATCGGATCCACCGGGGGCGCATTCGCATCGTAAGGGCTGCAACGCCACTTTACCAGGAAGGAAAATATAACAGGGTACATAGGAAAGTGAGTACGATTAAAATAAATACAACTGTACCGGTCTAAAGGCCACCTGCACATCAGTGAAACAGGAAGTAAACAGCCCGGTGAATCAGCCTGCAAAATAAAATATCATCCTTAGCACACTTATAGAAAACATTCGACAAGATGTGTAGAACTATTTTTACAAGGTGAGTCGAAAAGTCGGGAAAACCGGAAGACCGAAAGTCGGAGCATCCTGTATTTAATTGCGGAGTTTGTGTGCTTACCCCGAAGGGGTAGAATGTGATTAGCGTCGGGTGCAACCCGACGAAACGTCGGGTGCAACCCAGCGAAACGTCGAATGCAATCCGGCGAAATGTCGGGTGAAATCCGACGATGTCGAATGCAACCCGGCGAAACGTCGAATGCAACCCTGCGAAACGTCAAATGAAACCCGGTGATATCAGTCCGCAGGACGATGTTCGTAAGACGTAAAGTAAACAACCTCTCAGAATCAATTCTTCCCGCCTTCCCGCCTTACCACCAAAAAAGAAATTCCATTTACCTCCCTTTTCTTTATTTTAGAACATTAAACAACCATCACACCCATGCATAACGAGGCTACTGCACTGGCTGAAAAGCCATCTATCTCCAACACCATGCGCCATTTGAAGGTTTACACCAAACAGGATGTATTATCACTGACAAAACTCCGCCGCTTCGAAACAAAACTGGGTGAACAGATACAGGTAATTAATGATGCCGCAAACCTTGACAAAACCATCGCCACATCCACCGCCAGGTATGTATTGTTCGGAATACCGGAAGACCTGGGGGCCAAAGGAAATTTTGGACTCGGCGGCGCCGATACACTCTGGATACCCTTTTTGCAAAGTTTGCTGAATATACAGAGCAATGACTTTTTTGATGGCGGTGAAGTGTTGCTCATCGGCCATTTTGATTTTGGCGATATGCAATACCTGATCGATACAACCGCTAAAAGTGAGGAGGAGAAAATTGAAGCCTACCGGCATGCATTAATCACGGTGGATGATGAAGTGGAACACCTTGTAAAAATCATCACCGAAGCAAAAAAAATCCCCATTGCAATAGGAGGGGGACACAATAACTCTTACCCGCTGATAAAAGGGGCCGCCAAAGGCTGGCATAAGGCCGGTGTGCTGGAACTGGCACAGATAAACTGTATCAACCTGGATGCCCATGCAGATTACCGGCCACTGGAAGGAAGACATAGCGGTAATGCATTTCGCTATGCAGAAGAAGACGGCTACCTGCAGAAATACTGCATAGTGGGACTTCATGAAAATTTCTTACCGCAAAATGTATGGATAGATATTGTCAACAATCCATTTATAGACTGCATCACATTCGAAGATATTTTTGTGCATGAGAAAAGAACTTTTATGCAGGCCGTCTCACATGCCACCGGTTTTACCGAAGATACCTTTACCGGTATTGATATTGACCTCGATGCTATTCAAAACACGCTCAGCAGCGCCATGACACCCGTTGGCATCACACCGGTACATGCACGGCAGTATATTTCCTTTGCTGCTTCTGACAGTAAACCGGCTTACCTGCATATCTGCGAAGGGGCTACCCGCCTCAGCGATGGAAGGGCCGATGCTACCAGTGGTAAACTGGCCACTTACTTAGTCAGTGATTTTATTAAGGCCCGGCAATCAGTAAACGGGTGACATAAGTTGTATATCCGCCCTGCTAAAAGCGGCTTTATACCTTACCAATATTTTTGAGGCAGCCATTTGCTTTTGCTGCAGCAACAGGGCCCTGTATATTCCGAATAATGCCCAGCCATTTTCACTGTTATTCAGCAGGTCTTTTTTAAAAACTTTTTCAGCATTCACGCCATCGCCGTTTTCAAGATAAGCATTGCCTAAATAATGTTTTGGATTAAGCAACCAGTCGCGGGGCTCGTTATACACCATGTTTTCTTCTGCAATAACTGCTTTTGTAAATGCATTAACCGCATCATCCATCCTTTTTTCTTTCAGTGCAATTGTTCCCGTTAAAATATTTTCAGCTGCAACAGCGCTTTCCAGTACAGATGAGAAGGGACTGAATGGTATGGCAAGGCTGCTGTCATTCATCAGTTGCTGCATTTGCCCAAGTTCATATTTAGCTTCTGCAAACCTGGATTGATTGACCAATGCCATCCCTCTTCCAAAACGGTAAAGAATATTGCTGTACACAAATGACCGATCAGGCTCCGGCCATTGCAGTAATTCATTCCATTTCCCAAACCGTACATACACAAGTACAGGTGTCATAGCAATATATTGTACCGCATTGCCCAATGGGGCCGGTGCACTTTGATAATCTTTTGGAATGCTGTTCATGGTTTCATCAGCAGCCATAACAGCAGTGGCAGATTGTCCCGCCAGCATCGCATTGTTGGTTTTCATGTGCAGGTTGTGAATGACATACAGGAAATCATTGCCGGTAACGGGAGCATACAGCGGGATTGTTTTTTTATAGCTGTTTACAGCAGAAATATTTACATCCACCCCTTTTTGATAATGCCCTGTACGCAGGTAAATATGTGAAGGCATGTGAACTGTGTGCGAAAGGCCCGGTGTAAGTTTACCCAAACGGTCAGCGCTGGGCAATGCCAATGCAGCATAAGGAGATGGTTCCATTACATGGATATAATAATGATTGGCGCCGGGATGATTGGGGTTTTTTAGCAGCAGTTTTTCCAGTACATCTCTTATCAGTGGTGTCCATGGTTGCGGAGTACCATTATTATTCCAAAGGTTCCAGGGGTGCTGCTGCATCATCGCATCAGCATATAAGGCCTGTGCGTCGGCATGAGAAGGATATTTCTGGTAAACCTTCCTCATCATTGCTGTATAGTCAGCATTTAATTTGCTTCTTGTTGCATCAGCCGAGTCAGCAGTATAACGAACCGACATTGCGCCGATCAATTCTTTTTCCAGCGGTGTGGCAGTAGAAACCAGTTCAGTTGCTTTGTTAACAGCAGCCAGCGCTTCGGGAGATGCACGATAACCCAGATCATTGATGTTAGGACCATAGCCCAACGCCTGTGCCCAATAAAGCATAGCACAGCCCGGATCAAATCTTACTGCTTTTTTAAATGATGCCATCGCTTCGATAATATGGAAGCTGTAGTACATATTGATGCCCTGGTTAAAGTAAAACCGGGCGCTGTCATTTCGGGTGCTGATCTTCCATTTATAATTACCAGCACCGGGTATGGGAGGGATATCAATTTCCTCCAGCCAGGTTTTTAATGATTCCCAGTCGGGGCCGCAACGGGCAATGTTTTTCTTTGTAAACTCCCTGGAAGCAATGGCAGCATTTCTAACTGTAGTTTTCTCATTAAACCGAAATGCAAAGGCTGCAGCAACAAAAGCAAGTATTGCTAAAAGATATAATCTGCGATACATGGTATTTTGATTTATGGTGGTTTAAGGTACGAAAATTTCGGCTCCGTTTTATTTATGGTGGACTATGTAAAGATCAATTTGGTATGACATGAATTAATTATCGCACGCAGATGTGTTCCAGTGGAACGCTTTATGGATAGAAAAAATTTTATGCTTTACGCCGGTATCCTTGTATAATGCGTTCCGCTGGATCGCAATACATCCTGCTTCAATTATGTATAGCCTCGCAGATGTGTTCCAGCCTATCGTGTGGACACATCTTTTAGCACAACAGTTTTAGCACACGGATAACACGGGTTGGACGGATTAACATAGATTATTTATAAAAAGCTGTCAATACTTTGTAATACGGCTGAGATTCAAAGGATAGATACGGATTTA
>JANOEQ010000037.1:0-5835 GCA_031441485.1 Chitinophagaceae bacterium | reverse complement strand
GCGGAACTGATGACAAGTTTTTATGGGTATTGGATGAATGGGAAGGGAATTGATGAATCTTTTCGGCAGGCCCAGGCTGATATGCGGAAGAAGAATGAGGACGATATTTATTATTGGGCAGCTTTTGTGCTGGTGGAGTAAGAAGCTATTTGAAACCGGTCCTTCGAATGGCTTACACAAACTTTAATTTTACCAGCTGACAAATTTATTCTCCCAATGGCTTATACACCGGCTCTACCACTTTTTTCGGTGGCAACACAAATTCTCTTGGGTGTTTCAGGAAGTACTTAGCCAGTATGCGGATCAGTTTGGGGTATTGCGATAAATGGATGCCCCTCGATTTTACCGCCATAATAAATGCCAGGGAAAAGCTGACAAGAAAATTGAGAAAACCAATACAGAGCACACCTCCTAATACGGCCAATAAGAAATACGGCGGTATGTTTTGAATGCCTAACTGCTCAATACCAATGGCTGTATTGCCCGCAGAGATAGTGATATGACGGATATCGAAAGGCAGGCCCAAAATTTTTCCCAATACACCCGCAAAGCCAAGAAAGAAACCCAGCGAGATATTGCCCATCAGCGAACCGAAATTCTTTTCCACCCAATTGGCCAGCCTATCCAGTCGTTTGGCAGACATGGACAGTTTCAAAGCCGGATGTTTCTTTAACCGCTCCTTTATCTGCCCGTACTGAATTTTATTTTGCCAGTAGCCTGCAATAATGCCGCTAAGGAATAAAAAGAAACCGGTTACACAGGCAAACAATAAAGCGCCACTGCGCCAGGGATGCTGGTCTTTCAGCAATTTAAAAGCAGTATCATTGTTCACCAGCTTAGTTGTAAATAATTCATTGTATCCTGCGGCCAGCAAATAAGTTACCGGGAAAACAATAATAAGGTTACCGAAAAAAGAAGCGATCTGGCTGCGGGATACTTTGGCCACGGTGGCCGCCAGGTTGTCCAGGTCGGGTTCACTGTGTTTGCGGGTGTCTAATGAACTGGCCACCGCACTGGCGGTAAAGGCTGGTTGCTTGGTAGCCAGGGTGGATTTCGTGTTTTCAATGGCAATGAAACCAATACTGTAATTGACGCTGTATAGAAAGCCGAGCGGAAAGGGTGCCAGTTTCAATTTGCCTATTACGTTTTTAAGTATCGCTACAAAGCAAATGATCAATCCACCCCACATGGCAGAGGCGATCATGCTGTAAAAGTCGCGGCGGCTGCTGGTAATATACTTATGCCCTTTGTTACCCTTGTGCTCTGCTATCTGGTAAGCAAGGTAGCCCACGCCCTGCGACATAAATTCACGGATACTGTTCTTTCTTTTTTCATTGCGCACCAGCATCCGGAAAATTTCCACGAATCTGCCCGTATCGAATGTATGATCTGTATCCAGCACATCAGTAATTAACTGCATCCGCTGCAAACGGTTGGACAATATCAGCAGCAGGTAGGTTTGCTGCAGACTGGCCCCTTTCTCCGAAAGGCTTTCCCGGATATGATCTATTTGTGTATAGCAGTCTTCAATAATGTTTTTCAATTGAGAAGAAAGGGGCGTGAAGGCTGTTTCCACAGCGTTGTCCAGCAACATACTTTCCAGTTCATGCACTTTATAATTTTGCAACACAAAGACAGTATCCCTTGTACGCTCTTCATCCGGCAGGTAGTTCAATACTTCTTTCTCCAGTCCCAGTTGTGCCACCTGGTAGGATAATATCTTCAGTGACTGCAGCAATTCTTTTTTTACATCTGTATCCCGCTGGCTGAAACTGAAACCCACGGCTTCAAAAAAATCAATCCATGCCTGGCGGGAGATGGTTTCAACCCATACATAATCACTTTTTCTAAAAAAAATATTATTGATAACGTATAAAAAATCATCTTCATCCTGCAGGGGTGGCAGTATCTTATGTTTGATACGGTTGGCTAATTCCTGCCAGAACCCCCTGGCCAATGGGATACCACTTTCAGTCAATGCATTGGTAAGCCCGCTATGTATCAATTGAGAATAAAGGGCATGCTGCATATTGGCCAGCACAATCTTTTCGGTTTGTAATTGTTTTGTGACGGCCTGCAGGTTTTTCTCAGCATTTTTATTGGCTTTGGTGGAACCGGGACGTATCTCTGAAAAAAAAGCAATCAGGAATTCAAGTCCCTTGCGCCTGTCATCAGCCGGCAATATGGCATTGCCTGCAACAAGCTGTTCAAAAAAACCCGGTTTCTTTTTCTTTAATCGTATCATGAATACCGAAAATACAATATGTAATGCGCAGGAAGCGGGATATGGTGTAAATATCCTGTTATGTTTATTATTCCTATACCCATTCGCCTTCGATCATCACCTTATCAACAAGGTTCGAGCCAAAAGCATAAGGCAGATAGGCCAATGAAGGGATGGGTTTGGTTACAATCAGGTTGGCTTTTTTTCCTACCATGATACTGCCCACTTCATCCTGCAGTTCCATGGCATAGGCGCCATTGATAGTGGCAGCATTGATGGCTTCTTCGGGCAGCATCCTCATTTGAATACAACTCATGGCCACCACCAGGTTCATATTACCGGAGGGGGAAGAGCCGGGATTGAAATCAGATGCCAGGGCAATGGCACAACCTGCATCAATCAGCTGACGGGCCGGTTGAAAAGGCATGCGTAAAAAGAAGGCAGCGGTGGGTAGTAATGTTCCAATGGTTTCTGAGCCGGCCAATTCGGCAATCACGGTATCATCCATTGTTTCCAGGTGATCTACGGAAATGGCACCTAATTTTATTCCTGTTTCCACACCGCCTGATAAGTTCAATTGATTGGCATGTATCTTCGGTTTTAAACCATACTGCATACCGGCCCGGCAGATGATTTCTGTTTCTTCCGGTGAAAAGAATCCTGTTTCGCAAAACACATCAATATAGTCAGCCAGGTTTTCTTCAGCGATAACAGGCAGCATTTCATGTATGATCATATCAATATATCCCTGGTGATTTTCTTTAAAGTCCAGCGGATAAGTATGAGCGCCAAGAAAAGTGGCTTTGATGGGAATGGGTGATATCTCTTTTAATTTCTTAATAACACGAAGCATCTTTAATTCGCCATCGGTGCTGAGGCCATAACCGCTTTTTATTTCAATAGCGCCTGTCCCCTGCCGCATTACTTCCTGCAGGCGCATGCGGGCCGACCGCAGCAGGTCGCTTTCACTGCCTGCAGCTATCTTTCGGGCAGAATTTAAGATGCCTCCCCCCTTTGCTGCGATTTCAGCATAACTGATCCCTTTTATCTTATCTGTAAATTCTTCTTCCCGGCTGGCAGCAAATACCAGGTGGGTATGACTGTCGCACCAGGCCGGTAAAACCAGTTGGCCATCTGCATCCACCACTTCGTTGAAATATTCCAAATCATGCTCAATGCCTTTTATACTTCCATACGACACGATGATCCCATTTTCAATGACGATGCAGGCATTTTCTATGCAGGGCAATTCGGCCAGTTCTTTTCCCCGCAATAATTTATTGGTGGAACGGGTATTGACCAGCAGTTTGATATTTGTGATAAGTGTGGCAGACATACGCTGCTAATTTACCGTGAAAAACCAGTATTACCAATTACGGGTTTTGAACCACATAGGTCATAGTGAACATAAGAAATACAAACATAGGATCAATCATCTGGAAAACTATGTGTGTATTTCTATATATCTATCCCCATATCTGGTTCAGGAAAAGCATTTATGGTTAGTTTTTTTGAACCGCATAGGCCATAGTAATCATAAGAAATACAAACATAGAGTCAATTATCCGTAAACATATTTGTGTATTCCTATGTACCTATCCTCATATCTGGTTCAAATCCTGATACTGCAAAAAAAACCGTCTCGATACTATCGGGACGGTTTTAAAAATATTTTACTGTATTATTAATAAGGCAGTATAGCCGTATGTGTATTACCTGCGGGCCCTGTCCACGCAATTTTCATATAATAATTACCAAGACCGGGACAGGTGGTGGGATTGCCGGCAGCATCTAATCCAAAAGTGGCAGATGCATTGAAATGTGTTGTAACATGTTCCACTTTACCGGTTGTAAGCCTGAAATTGCAATCCTGGCGGAAAACTAATGACTGGCTGATGGCAGTTGTAAAAGCGCTTCCAAAACGATTGGTACCCCATTCTGCTATACCGGTGGTGTTGCCTTCTGTGTGTGTACCGGTTACAGTAATAATAATGCCATTGCTGTAGGTAAACACTCTTTTTCTTGCCACCTGCCAGTTGCGTTGTGAACCGTTATCAAACGTAACAGACATATTGCTGCTGGTAATAGTATGTGTAATGGTGGCCAGCGTTAGTAAATTGATGATCAAACCGCCGCTAACATTCGTATAGGTTTGGGTACCATTGATAGTAATACTTTTATTATCGCTGATACGGGTGATCTTCAAATTCTGGATACTGACTGTCAGCACCGCACCTGCATTTTTCCAGCGTACACCCTGTGCCATGGAGATTACCACCACACCGGTACGGGTACGGTTTCCCAGGCAATTGGTACCATTATATGTAATAGTGATAGTGCGGGGATTGCTGAGTGTGTCCACCACTACTTCTGCATCACAAATGAGGGATTGCACCCTTTCGCCACGCCCGCTGAACCCGCCGGTAACTTCCAGCATAACATTGGCATCATTGGCCACAGCATCCACTTCGGTGGAAAACCTTGACTGATCATCCGAGTGAGTGGAAGATTCAGCTGTATAATCTGTTTCGGTACCGGAGTCCTTTTGACAGGAAGTGAATAAAAAGGATAAGGAAATAGCGAGTACTGTAAGAGGAAGAAATCTGGCTTTCATAAAAGGGGTTTAAATTAAAAATATAAATTGATGGAAAATAGACGGGTCCTGTTCGGTTTGGTTTAATGACAGAACTTATATTTCCAATAATAGTTTGCTGACACCAGCTTTAACGTTGTGACACCGGTATTTAGTACCAAAAGAAAAGCGGAAATATACTTGTGGAGGTTTGAAATTGTACGAAAACGGGGAGATGACAGCAGCCCGTCAGTCTTCATCAGTCCATTCAATTTTTAATTTTCTGCGAAGCAGTTCTTTGGTGGGTGTGCCGTTGGCATCATATTCGGCCACGGCTATAAAGAAAAGATAAACGGGTGTTCTTATTTCTTTGATCCGAATGACATTCCCATCTGCTATGTCATAAAAATGTTTAATGGATTTAGTTCCCACAATCCGGCCATTTCCAAGTCCCACGATCTTACTGTTAAATGGATGCCAGGCAGCAGCCGTATCATAAAACCAGTACGACCATCCGGTTTCGCCGATATTCAGTTCTTTATTCTGGTTGAACTCGTCTTCTTTAAATTCCAATATAGGCAGGTACACAAAATCACGGATGGGACTTGTTTCTGTAAACCGGTAAATTGAATCCCTGGTACTGGCAAATACATAAACCCCTTTTATGTTTTCAAGCATTACGAGGAATTTGAACGCCCTGTTTTTTAACCGTATCGTTGTCTGAAATTCGCTGAGTGCCACAGATTTTTCATCCTGCGAGATCCGTATGACTACATCTTTTTTTTGTGCAGTGCTGCTGATTGACAGCAGTAAGAGGAAAATGACCATAACTGCCGTATGTTTCTGCAAGAGTTGCTGTTTCATAAAAATAAATTGTGTGTAGTTACTGCCAGCAGCCTTAGAAGCTGTTTGAATTAATTGTTTGATATGTCTTATGGCATTTTTGGGGCTGCAACTGCGTTGAATTTTTCGCCTTAGGCGTTTAGACTATGGCTGCAAAATTCGCCTGGTTTCGCTCCCAAAAACATCCATAATCCAT
>JANOEQ010000036.1:0-31142 GCA_031441485.1 Chitinophagaceae bacterium | reverse complement strand
TAAATCCGTATCTATCCTTTGAATCTCAGCCGTATTACAAAGTATTGACAGCTTTTTATAAATAATCTATGTTAATCCGTCCAACCCGTGTTATCCGTGTGCTAAAACTGTTGTGCTAAAAGATGTGTCCACACGATAGGGATGGCCGGGACAAGTTGTGGTTCAAGGGCATTTTAGAGGCACCCAATTTTCAAACTAACCCACTACGCGGTTTCCGGCCCTGCACCATCCTTTGTCAAAAAAACTTACCTTAGTACTTTATCTATACCATGTTGAGTATGGCTGCCACCAGTAATGATCTCTTTTATTCCCGGCTGCCGGTAAATGAAATACCGCTGCCAGAACTATTGATGGAGGAGCATCTTTTCTTTAAAGTGCCTGATAACTGGCATGTAGTGATAACAGATGTAAGAAACAGTACTGAAGCTGCTATGAACGGGCAACATCAAACGGTGAACCTGGTAGCTACCGGCAGCATTGTAGCCGCACTGAACATTGCCTTTAAAGATAATATCCTGGTCCCCTTCTTTTTTGGGGGCGATGGGGCTACTTTTATAATACCACCCACCCTGCTTCCTGCCACATTAGCAGCTTTGCAGCAGCATCGGGATAATACCAGCACCAATTTTAGCCTAGATCTTCGGGTGGGACATATACCCGTGATGGATATCTACAAGGACGGTCATGAATTAAAGATCGGTAAACTAAAAACCTCTCACCTGTTTAATATTCCGGTACTGCTTGGCAATGGGCTTACGTATGCTGAAAGAAAAATTAAAGGATCAGAAATTACTTACCCTGCATTATCTGCCACCAGTGAAGAACTTGATATGAGCGGCATGCACTGCCGCTGGGACAAGATAAAACCTCCCGTTACAGCTAATGAAATTATAAGCCTGCTCGTAATTGCAAAAGAGGGTATTCAACAGCCGGCAGTGTTTAAGGAAGTGATGGAAAATATTGACAGGATTTATGGATCACAGGAAAGCCGCAAGCCTATCAGCATTAATAAACTGCGAATGAGTTCCTCTTTTAAAAAGATACGTTCGGAAATGAAGAGTCGGCTTGGTAAATTCAATGCATGGTACCTGGTACGTACCTGGGCCGCCTCCACTATGGGCAAGATATACTTCCGGACGAAGAAAGGAAAAGAATACCTGTACAGCCTGGTGGATATGTCGGATACCCTGGTCATTGACGGAAAAATAAATACAGTAATAACCGGAACCTCCACACAACGGGAAGAATTGAACAGGGTGCTTGATGCATTAGAACAAAAAGGGCAATTATTGTACGGCTTGCATATCAGCAGTGAATCGGTGATGTCGTGTTACGTTAGAAACATGGACGATCAGCATGTTCACTTTGTGGATGGGGCCGACGGTGGGTATACAAAAGCAGCCGGTGTATTAAAAAAGAAGATCGCCTCTTTAAAAATAATTTAAATTATAATTCAGCATAAGCAGGTTATTAATAAAAACATCAACATGGTACTGCAAAAAAAGAATATGCGCTTGCTTATTTTCTTTATTCTTATGTCGGCTTTACAACCCATCACAGCTCAAACCGGTACAGTCGGCTTATCGGCAGCCGATACAATAACGGAAGACAAAATATTTGACAAAGTGGAAATTGAAGCTGCCTATCCGGGCGGAGATAACGCCTGGCGAAGTTTCCTCGTACAAAACCTGAATGCCGTTGTTCCTGCAAACAACAGGGCGCCGGCAGGCAAGTATACGGTTGTAATACAATTTGTAGTGGATAAAACTGGAAAAATTACAGATATAAAAGCCCTCACCAATCATGGCTATGGTATGGAAGCCGAAGTGATAAGGTTGCTTAGAAAAGCTCCAAAGTGGTCGCCGGCGATACAGGATGGCAGGACTGTAAAAGCTTACCGTAAACAACCCGTTACATTCCAGGTGGAAGAAGAAAAAAAGCAACGGAGAAGAGACCGTTCCTGAGATTTTTTTACTCCGCCGCAAGAGACTTTCTCCCAATTTTGAACCACAACTTGTTCCGGCCATCCAGGATAAAAGATCAATATCATAGAAATACACGCATAAGTTGATTTAGTCTTAGAAATATTCTATGTTGAATTTCTTATGCTTCCTATGAACTATGTGGTTCAAAGCAGATAATTACAGGATGAGGTAGTACTTATTTTTATCAGTCCATATAAAAAACGGCAGGCTTTCATTACAAAGGCCTTACCTTACCGGAACCGGAAATATGGGTGGATATAACCGGGGTGCCCCGGTAATACACAGAACCGCTGCCACTAATTGTTGCATCCAGTGTTTGCAATGCTTTTACCTTCATATCACCTGAACCGCTAATAGTAGCCACCACATTATCAGATGTTACCCCGTCAGCAATATATTTACCGCTTCCGCTTATCCGCAGTTGCTGATTTTTTGCAGCTCCGGCCAATACCTGCATACTTCCAGAGCCGCTGATCACCGCATCAATCTTAGTAGCTACTGCTGCATCCGGCACCGTTATACTGCCGGAGCCGCTTATATTCATATCAAGATTGGAAGAAACCAGATTGCCTGTTATCACTATGTTTCCCGAACCGCTCAGGTGCAGGTAATCGGCTGATGGCGCACTTATATTTACTACAATTTCTTCGTTGGTTTTAATACTTACACCATCTTTTACTTTGATACGCAAGTGTCCATCAACTTTTGAAGTCTGTATTACATCCAGTATATTACGTTGTGTGATGATCTCCACTTTGTATACCGGGGCTATCATATAATTTATTTTACCGCTGATACTGGCTGATACCCCTGAAAATCCGGTAACAGCACGAAGTTCTGATTGTAATGGCCCCTCTCCCTTTACTTTTTCACAGGAAGAAAAATTAAATAAGGCTGCTGCTGCTGCTAACATAATTACTATTTTTTTCATTTTTAATTTTATAGCTGTTAAAATATTTTATCGAAATTCTTATTTACTTTTCCCTGAAGTTTGGCATCCTGTGCCAATTGCTAAAAAAAACGGATGTTCTGTGCAACTTGTCTTTATTGCTTTAAAATTCTATTTTATAATTCAGGATGGGTATCAGCCCTGTTTGATAATTAGTAACAACCTTATTCTTCTCATCATCATACCACTGATTAAATACATTCAGCCGGTTAGTAATATTTTGAAAATCCAGTGACAACGTGCTGGTAACATGCTTCCGGTTCCACTTCATACTTACCCGCAGATCGGTACGGAAATAGGGGGAGTTTTGAAGGCGATAGGCTTCATACTCTTTAAACACTGTATACCCTTTTTGCTGCGATGCTGCCAAATCAATCGGTGTGGTGCGAAGGCCACCGGCATAAATCGTTTTAATATTTACTCCAACTGTTTTCGACTTATGTTCGTTCACAAAATCCTTCCCGCTGATCAGTGTTACAATATAATTGCCATTGAAACGGGTATTTCTTTCCACGCCATCTTTAGCCCTATACTTCGACTGGTAAATAGAATTGCTGAGTGTGAGATAAAAATTGTTTTGCAGGTACCGCTCCAGTGAAATTTCCACGCCATAGTTTCTTCCTTTGCCGGTGTTTTCCAACGGGTCCACCAGGTATTCAGTTTGTATATTGAGGGTGGAGATGGTACTGGTATCATATATACTTACAGGCACATTAAACAACTGCTGGTAATAAAACTCTGCCTTTGCCTGAAAATTTTTGGCGAGCCGGTAACTGTAAGAGAATACATAATGATGCGATTTGGTCAAATCAAGGTTTTTATTGGGCAGGCTGATACTGCCATTTGCTTCTTTTTGTTGCGCAAAATAAACGTTCAGTGTCTGCATCTGGCTGTGCAATCCATAGCCCAGCACCATACTGCTTTTTTTATTGATATTCCATTTAGCAGAAAAACGGGGTTCCACAGAGGAGGTATTATTATGACTGAGCTTAAAATAATGCACCCCGGCACTCAGGCTTATATTGTTAGAAGGCTTGTATTGCCACTGGGCAAATGCCTGCCGGGTGGATGTGGTTCCCGTTGTATTCAATAATTCCTCCAGCGGATCGCCTTCATGTTCCCTGGACTGCCGGTAAAATTTATACCTGATCCAGTTGGCAATAATGCCCGCCCGCAGGTGCAACTTCCTGTTAAATTTATAATTGATGGTTGAATTGAAAATCGTTTTATTATTACTGAATTTATCCAGGTACATTTTGGTGGCCGAAAAATCATCTTCCGTATAATCTACATCATCACCAATCTTTGTTTGGGAAAATCCCACCCCTGTTTTTATATTCAGTTTACTACCCGGCAGAATGGTATGGGTAATACCCGTCATCCCTGTATTGGAAAAAAAATCATCGGAATAGCGGTCGCTTTTGCTTTCCCATTTTGCAGGATCATTTTCTGCTTTAAACACCTGGTCACTCAACCCCCCAAAACCAAAAATGGTAAAAGTGCCTGTCTTCTTAGTGGGTAAATAAAAGTTATACGATATGTCCTGAAAATTAGTAACTCCATTATCTGGCAATACACCCAGTTTTGACAATACGGTCAGGGTTGAATACCGGTAATTAATAAGGTAAGAGCCTTTGTATTTTTTTGAAAACGGCCCTTCCAATGCGGCATTCAATCCCAGCACACCTGCCTGGAAAGTATATTCTCTTTTTTCATTATTACCTTTTCTCAATTTGAGATCAAATACACCGCTTAATGCATTACCGTACTCAGCAGCAAAGGCAGCGGTGATAAAATCAGAATTGGATAAAAGCTGTGAATTTAAAATAGAGATACCACCGCCACTGTTGCCCGGTGTGCCAAAATGATTAGGGTTAGGTATATCCATTCCCTCCATCCGCCATAATAAACCGGTGGGCGAATTGCCGCGGATCACAATGCTGTTATTACCATCATCTGCTGCCAATACCCCGGCATAAGCCGTTGCCATCCGCAAGGGATCGTTTACTGCCGCTGCATATTTCTGTGTTTCTTCTACAGTAAATGCCCTGGCGCTTACCACACTCATATCATTCAGCGGTTTATTCTTTTTGCTATTAACTTTTACGATGGCTTCTGCCTCAGTACGTATGATAGCTTCCAGCGAAATATTGATGACTGTTTCTTTTCCGGAGTTAACGCCAATATTTTCCAACACGCCTTCTTTGAACCCGGTGTAAGAAATAATGATGCGATAAGAGCCAACCGGAATTCCGCTAAACCGGAAATTACCTTCCCTATCTGTAATAACTGATTTGCCAAGGCCTGTAATGGTGACGGTGGCACCCGGAAGTGGTTGTTGTATTACCTGGTCGGTTACAGTTCCCCGCAGTTGCTGTGTGTATTGTGCCTGTGCAGCGTTTACTTTTACTAATAATGATAATAGGATCCAAAAAATAATTCTCATTTTTTCTTCTTTAGTGTTGTTGATTGATTCTTTGGGATTATAACAACTGAAGAAAGAATAACCCCTATCCGTTAACAAAATTTTAATAACGGGACTTGGGAATAAGCATCGAACAGAGGAAAAGGAGAAAAAGAAGAATACAAAAATACAGTTCGCACAAAGGAAGAAAAAAGTTTTGATATTATCGGGGCCTTTCCTATTTCTCTCTTTTATCTCTGTGCGATGTACTGCATTTTCTGCTGACAGGCAGGTTTGTAAGAGACTTTAGAATATATTAATACCCGCATTCCAGCCAAACCAACCTGTCATACGGCTGCTGAATTTTATTGTGTTGTATCCTGAAGGGGGCACAGGAAACCGGTATCCGCTGACACCCACTTTCTGATCTGATATATACAGCGAGAATGAAGGGCCGGCGAAAAAAGAAATATATTTCCCCAACTTAAGATTGAGGTTAACTGTCAGCTTGTTTAAAATATTGCTATAGTCCCATGAGCCCATATACAGGTATTGTGAACTTAACTCGGGATTTACCGTCAGTGATTTTTTTTTATTAATGGCAATTTCAGTTCCAAGGCCATAGCCAAAGGAATAGAGTTTACTGCTGTCCTTAGCATTCAATCCTGCCATCAGGATGCTGTATAATTTTGCATTGCCTGTTTTAAAAGCCAGGTTTACATTTTCAATTTCATTGGCAGAGTAAGTCAGTTTATGGTAGCCTTTAAATACAATATTGATCAGCCCGATACTATAACCTGATGATGAATCGGCAATATTGATCAGCCCTATCTGTACCCCTCTTAATTTTTTAGCATAATTTATTATTCCGGCCACCTGAAGCCCATCCATTCTTTTACTGCTTATATTGGCCACGCCTGCTATTTGAACACCACCCGCTTTCTTTCGTGCAAAATTGGCAACACCAGCCACCTGCATACCTTTTACACTATCGGTTACATGATTATAGACACCCGCAATCTGCAAACCGCTCATATTTCCTTTTACCAAATTATTCACACCCGCGGCCTGCACCCCGCTCACACTATCGAGTACCAGGTTGTTGATACCGGCTATTTGCAATCCTTTTACCTGTCCACCTACTGAATTAAATAACCCGGCGGCCTGCACATATTTTACCTCTTTCTTATCAATATTAAAAAGCCCGCCAATTTCAAGGCCATTGGTACCGGCCGTATAGCCACCTAAGATATTGAGTGAAAAATTATTTACCACCTGCGATGATAATTTACCATGAGAACCCAACCAGGGAGTAAAAGATACCTGGAAAGGGCGGGTGGTAAAAAACCGTTTCAGGTTGAGGGTTTGTATCTTTTGTTTGCCTGATAATAAAAATTTTCCCACTCCGGTTTTCTCTACTTTCCCTGTATCCTTTTTTACCAGAACAGGCACTATCGTTGGAGCAGATGCAATGGTAATTGCCTTCACGGAATCCGATGCCAGATAATCCTCCGGCCTCACCACCACCATTTCTCCCGGCATTTCAAACGGCATCATGGTAATGGTAAGCTGCTGATTATAACGTGGCTGGATCTTTACAGTAGTATCTTCATAAAACTCTTTACTGACGGTAAGCGCTGCCGAATTTGTTTTACTGCTTTTCAATTTTATTTTAAAGTATCCCTCCGTATTGGTAAGTGCGGAAGCCAGCACCGTTTTTTCATAAATACTGGCTTCATTGATGGCGGCCCCGGATTTTTCGTCGTACACAAAACCGCTTACAGAATACACCCTTTCCTCTGTCACCCCCTTTTGAGTGATCAGTGTCATACGGATTGGTGCCTTTCGGATAATGATATAGTTACCGCTTTCTTTAAATTCATAAGTGGTATTAAAGAGTTGTGCAAGTATTTCTTTTATGGTTTTATTGGCAACTCGCAAACTCACAAGGCTGTCTTTGTTTACAACACTGGAATTATACGAAAAATAAAAATTGCCTTTGTTGCTTAGTATTTCCAGCACATTATCCAGACGCTGGCGGTTTACATCCAGTGAAATACTTTTTTGCAATATGTTCTGCCCCCTGCTTACTGTGTGTATACATAACAGCAGTATAATAACAACGAATAACTTTCCCTGTCCCATTATTTAGAATCTAAATTATTTTAAAATAATCTGCCCGTCCTGCCTGCTAACAGTGATGTCGAATGTGAGGTGAATAATTTCCAATACCTTGTCAAGTGATTCGTTATTAAATGTGGCAGTCAACCGAAGATTATTTAATTCCTTTCTGCCGATAATGATACGGGTATCATAAGCCTCATTCAATACTTCCACCAGTTTCCACAACGGTGTATTATCACAGACAAACTCCCTGCTGCGGTAATAATTATATAGTTTATCGCCGATGGCTTCTTTTACCGAAGTGGTGTCTTTTGCCGTAAGCAGCAATTTTTCGCCGGCCCTGAGTTCTGCTGTTTTTCCACCCCTGCTTACCCTTACCACACCCGTTTCCACCACTACTTCCGTTTTTCCTGCTTCACTTTTTACATTGAATGATGTACCCACCACCGTTACCTGTACATCATTTACTGAAATTATAAATGGCTTTTTCTTATCTGGTGTAACCGTAAAGAAAGCCTCCCCCTGCAGTGTAACAGTTCTTGTATTCCCTTTAAACTTTTTAGGATAAGTAACGGAAGATTTTCTGTTGAGCGTTATCACAGAACCATCAGAGAGTGTATCAGTCAAAATATTCTGCCCGGTGCTGGCTGTTACTTCGTTTGAACCACCATTTTTGGCAGCGATAAAATAAGCAATGAGTGCCAATCCAACTGCCAAAATTATGGAAGCGGCTATCTTGGGCAGCGAAAATCGTTTTACAACCGGGGTTGAAATAATGGGAGTGGCACCAGCTACCCGCTGTTGAAATTTTTCCCATGCTTTATTTTCATCTGTTTGAGATACGGCAGCCAGTTCCTTACTGCTGTCCCATATTTGTTTCAGCCCGTTATAGTACTGCCGGTTTGAATCCGTTTCATTCAACCACTCTTCCACAGCTATTTGTTCATCCGTGGCTGCTTCGTTCAACAGGTATTTCACCAGTAAGTCATCGTCAATATGGTAGAATTTTTGTTGCAGATGTAATGTTTTATAAATGAATAACTAATAAAATAAAAGTGAGAAAGTCAACCAGTTTCACCCGCATCAATTTCAATGCTTTACCCATTTGGTTTTCTACTGTTTTTACAGAAAGGCCCAGTTTGTCCGCTATTTCCCGGTATTTCAGTTCATCAAAACGGCTGAGCTGAAAGATGGTGCGGCATTGTTCGGGCAATTCATTGAGTGCCGAATGGATTTTTTGTTCCAGTTCTTTGGTATTGATTTTTTTTGCCGGATGCTCCACCTCATTTTTCATACTATGCGCCACATAAAGCTGGTGAACAGATTTTACTTTTTGGTGCTTCAGGTAGTTGAGACATTCATTATGCACGGCCCGGTACAGGTAGGCAGAAACAGAACCTGCTACTGTGAGGCTTTCATTTCGGTCCCAGATTTTGAAGAACACCTGCTGCACCATTTCTTCGGCCTCATCTTCATCCCGCAGAATGGTAATGGCGTAGGCATGCAGCCGCTTATAGTGTGTTTTAAACACCTGCTCAAAGGCCGCTCCGTCCCTTTGCGAGAGTAATGTAGTAATGGTTTCGTTCTCCAATGCCATACCTTGTACCCTGAATTGCTGTTCTATTAATAAAGCTGCGCCCAAAAGTAATTTTTAATATAACAACCCAACACCCGTTTACCCCTATTTCGGGTTAAAAAAATTATTTAAAGCAACCGATTAATAAAAAGGCCATATATATTACTGGTAAACAAGGTAGTGCTGCCCATTTTTACCATTCGGGAAAGGAGAAAAAGCCTGTCTTCTCATCTGGATTGAATTCCAAATCAGGCAGGCAGGCCTTAACATACAGCAACATTTGAGTTTGTCAACGGCTGATACGGTAGTGTCGTAATTTGAGAGCCTTTATAATAAATCATTCCCCGCTATGGCTGCTTTACTTGCCACAGAAACACTGAAATTAGCAGACCACCGCTGATATCGCTATTTTAATCTTCGCAGAAGATCATTTATACCCAGTCCATGTTCTTGATTCGATATCGAAAAGCCAATACATGCCATTTGTATATGCAAAATTAAAAGAAGAATTCATCGGTGCTTCTTCGGGCAGCTTTAATTTTCTTGTCAAAAATCCATTGGCGATATCATACAGTTCAATTTGCATTTCTGTAATGTTTAAGAATCCAAGTTCAGCGCCTTTAAGCCCTGTAAAAACTACTGTAGAGTTGTTATAATCTTCTGGCGTTGCTGCTTCTTCCTCTTCCCCGGGCCCGTCATTTTTTGTGCGTCCCCACCTGATCGTTAGTGACTGGTCCAGCGCCTCTCCTTTTATATTATAGAAAAAGATTTCACCACTGTTAAGAAATAAAACCTGCTGCTTAGCCAGGCTGAATGCACCTGCTGACTGGTCATCCGGCTGGTTTTTTCCTTCTATAAAAATAGTTGCCTCCCCAGGTATCCCTTTCATATTAAGGGTATATGCAAACCAGCCATAGTCGCTGTAAGAATTACCCTGCACCTGTTTTTTCAGTGCATTATACCAAAGCCCCCGCACATCCGCATCGCAGTTAAGGCTACCCGGAGAAAGCAGTTTGCCGCTCATATCAAATACACCTAAGGGATATTGAGCATTTCCAGCCATAGCTGCATAATATTTTTTTTGCAACGGGTGCCAAACCACAGAAGCACCCCTGGTGCCAGGCATGCTGTCATCCACTGTACGGGGCATGCCCAATGTTACTGTTTTTTTCAATAGTTTGGCTGGTGTCACCTGTGCCTTTACTGATAAAGTGGTGGTAATGACACTAAGTATTAATAGTAGCTTTTTCATGTTAAGTAATTTTACATAAAGGAACACTTAATTTGGTTTAGTTATATCCCGTGGAGAGGGTATTTTTGCAAATAAACAGTACGTGAAAGACCTTGCCTTAAAAATCAGCCTATATTCACCCAAATAATTTCTATGACCCGTATCAATTTCAGCATCCTGCTCCTTCTGTTACCCCCCTTTTCTTTACTGGCGCAGGAATGGAAAATCTTCAATGATACTTCCTGTGCTTTTACGGCAGAATATCCTCCCACCTGGGTCAATAAAATAAAAGAAGGTAAAAGGGTGTTTTTTACTTCCCCGGCAGAGAATGAGACGGATGCGTTCTATGAGAATATAAATATCAGTATGTCGAGAAATGAAGCATACGGAAAAGAGATTATACTGAAAGATGCTATTCCTTCTGTATTGGCAGAATTAATGAAAACCATTGATAACTTCACCAAAGTAACGGAACGCTATTTTAAATGGAATAACAGTGATGCCTGCGAACTTATTTATACCGGCCAGCCCAAAAACAGTGAGCTGCAGGTTAAAATCACACAATGGTTTGGCTTTTCAAAAGGAAGGCTGTTTACCGCCACTTACACAGCCTTGGCCAGCAATACTGTCAATACCGAACCGGCGATAAAAATCCTGAAATCAATTATTTTCCGCTAATCTTTTTGTGCCCGGACTTTTATTAAAAAAAAGGAATCAATATCTTTACAAAAAAAAATACTATGTCCTTACTAAATCAAAACAATAAGAAAGGAAAGAAAAAAGACGGTAAGAAAGGCGCCCCGGCTGCTGCGGGTGGTTCCAAGTTTATTCAAAAGCCTAAAACCTCCGGCGGCTTTGTAAGCAAGCAGGCCAATACCGGCTCACAAAGAGGCAGCTAACCTTCTATTTTGTGTATGACGCAACAAGAATTGCTGCAGGAACTCCGGGATGAAATATACGTAATGCTAAAGCCTTCCCCCGTACACGGGATCGGTGTATTTGCCATCCGGGATATTCCTAAAGGATGCTGCACCATTTTCTCCAGCCATCAAAGTGAATGGATAAAACTGCCCATTAAAGAAGTGGAACAGTTGCCGGAACATTCCCGCAACCTGGTGGAAACCTACTGCCTGTTTGATGAAGAGAATTATTATGTGCCTGAGTATGGCTTTAAGATCATGGATATGGTAAATTATATAAACCATTCCTCCTTCCCCAATATTCAATCCATCAACGACGGGGAATTTTTTGAAGCATTGACAGATATTCCTGCCGGCACCGAATTACTGGTTAATTATGGGCATATAGTGGAAACGAGTGAGTATGATTAGGTGCAGGTTAATTGGTTAATTGGTTAATTAGTTTATTGGTTAATTGGTTTATTAGTTTATTGGTTTATTGGTTTATTGGTTAATTAGTTTATTGGTTTATTGGTTAATTAGTTTATTGGTTTATTAGTATGGGTTACTGTTTTTGTTAATTTCCTGTTTTCTTTCACTATTCACCATTGACTATTCACCATTCACTATTTACCCCTCACATTCACCTTATACCGCAACACCATATCTTCATTATACAAAAGATAAACCCATTCTATACCGGGCCTTGTAACCGGCAATATATAACTATGCCGTACTGTGTTTGCCTTGTTTACCGGCACATTGGTATAAGATTTTAGAAATACCCATGCATCAGATTCTGAAAAAATAGTGGAGTCCACCAGCATATCGGGTGAGATGGCCCTGTCCCTTTCGGCATCAGTTGTTGACAGTTCCATCCGGATAGTATCCCCAAGAGCTGCTTCAATAATACCTTTAGCTGGATAAAAGGAAACAATGGAATATTTATAAAAAGATTTTTGCTGAAACGGGGAGTTTCGAAATTCTACAGGCACTTTTGTATGCGGCAGCAGTGTCCACCTGATATCATCGGGATAATGATCTTTAATAAATTCTTCGGGTTTGGATAAGAAATAGGCAGGATCATATTCTTTTACAAATTCATTGGTATTCCTGGAAACATACCCGCTGGCCCAGGTAACATCCAGTAAATGCCAGTCGCCACTTATCAGTACTGCATTCCATTTGTGGTTCACACCAAAGTAACTTACAGGTTTATTAAATGTAGTCCGGGCATAGCCTGCAATAGTAACTGAATGCAGGCCTGCGTAATTGCACAAGGTTGTAAATAAATTGGCATACCCCTCACAAATAGCTTCCCTGTTTCTTAGAACAGTAATGGCAATCCGCTCATTCAACGGTCTTAGTGCCCCGGTATCATCCAGGTCTGCATTGCTTTTTGAGTACTTCAGCGTAGCGGCACCTATCACCCTTATTTTATGGGGTGACCGCACCCTGTATGATATATTCTCTGTGATCCAGTTAAAAATAGCCGCAACTTTTTCTTTTTCTGTATGGCAGTTGCGGGTAAGTTGCCGGGCCAGTTCAGCAGGCCCCTCCTGTGAAAAAACAGGGAGGCTTAAAAATAACAGGCATATAAGCAACCACTTTTTCATAATAACAAATGCCCATAAATATACTAAAAAAAATCCCACAACTTACCAGGTTATCAACCATCCTCCCATCTCCAAATCAACACATACCCAAATCCTGCACCTACCTTTTCAAAAACCTGTTTTTAAGCAACTGTTCCATCACTGCCTCCTTCTGATTGCGGCTAATAGGTATATGCAGCTGGCCAATGCGTATATCATTACCCTCGATACTGTCTATTTTTGAAACTGCCACGATATACGATTTATGTACTTTGATGAATTTATCAGAGGGCAAATGCTCCTCCACGGATTTAAAGGTCAGGTAGGTCATATATTTTTTATCACGGGTATGCACCGTTACATAATTCTGCAGCGCTTCCACCAGCAACACCTCATCAAATAAAATCCTGACGAATTTATTATCCGCTTTTATAAAAAAATAATCTGACTGTGCCGCTTCTTTTACATTTTCTTCCCTTATTTCATAATATTCCCTGCCCTTCATAGCCGCTTTCAGAAACCTGTCGAATGAAACAGGCTTTACCAGGTAGTCCAGCGCATTTACTTCAAATCCCTCCAGCGCATATTGCGGGTAGGCCGTGGTGAATATTACCGGCGGCGGGTTTTGCAGGGTTTTAAAAAACTCCATACCGGTGATCCTGGGCATTTGTATGTCTAAAAAAAGCAGCGGTGAATCCACTTTCCCTATCAGTCCGGTGGCTTTCAGCGGATTGTCAAAATCCCCTGCCAGTTCCAGGAAATCCACATCGGCAATATATTCCAGGATGCCTTTTCTTGCTAATGGCTCATCATCTATTACAATGCAATTAATTTTCATGCGGTTGCAGGTTTAATTGTACTATATATTTACCCGTTGTATTATTGATGGTCAGCTCATAGCGGCGGGGGTATAACAGTTCCAGCCTTCTTTTTACATTCCCCAAACCGATGCCACCGGGTTGTTCTTTTACCGGCCCGGTATCCGTTGTATTTTCTATCCTGAATGAAAATATATTGTTTTGATATTGCATATCCACTGATACCGTGTTTACCAGGTCCGTATGATGTGAAATATGTTTGAAAGCATTTTCCACGAAAGGCACTAATAACAGCGGTTCTATAAAAAAGTGCTTTACCTCCGGTGCACAATTGAATTGCACAGTATAATGCTCATCTTTCCGCAATTGCTGCAGGTCCATATAGTCCTGCAGATAACGTATTTCTTTTTCAACCGGTATCTTCTCGCCGTTCATTTCATACAACTGGTAACGCAGCATTTCAGAAAACTTGTGGAGGGCATTTCTTGCCCCGGAGTTTTCCTTGCTGATAAGAAAATAAACTGAATTCAATGAATTAAAAACAAAATGCGGATTGATCTGCGATTTCAGGAAATTCAATTCGGCCTCCGCTTTTTCTTTTGCTGTTTCTGCCATATGCTGCTGCAGTTTTCCGTAGTCAAACATCAGCTTTACCGCCATACCGGCTATTACCAGGAAAAAATGGGGAATTATATTATCATACAGACTGGTTTTAATATTTTCCGCCCAGTGTATCAGCGCCGGGTTGTTGAGCATGCGACCGAGTATATTCATCTTTAAAATACTGCTTCCAAATACCATGGCAATAAAGGTCAGGGCAAACAGAAAGTATCTTTTTTTATACAGCAGAAATGGTATCAGCCAAAAATTGGTGATGTAGATCATGAGGGCCAGTTCTGTCACTTTGATAAGGGTGACCCGAAAGGCTATTTCGGTTGTAGAATAATCATCTGCACGGAGGAAAAACCATATTCCGGCTACCAGCATCCAGAAAAAAACATGATGCAGCTTATACTTGATAAAAAAGGCGGCGTTGTGCATGTGTCAAAATAAATATACAAAATCCGGATTGTAAAACCGATTACATCAACTGCAGGCTTTCCGGGACAACGGGCAGGCTTTCATTTTATCAGCCAAAAACAACCGGTGATGTAAAACCGAAAAAGTGAGGGTGTTATTCAGCTTATTTTACTAAAAATACGCAAACATGAAAGTTTCTTTATTCATCCCCCTCATTTTTATAGCCCTGGCAGCCTGCGGCCAACGCAATGCAAGTCTTCCAAACTCTTCCCGGGAAACTGCTTCCGGCCACAAAGCCGGGGGCCCCTGCGAAGGTTGCGAAGCCATTTATGAATGCCCTGTCTCATTCGACGGGCTATCGGCGATAGACACACTGCCCGGTTTTGATAAACCTGGCCCTCGCCTGGTAATCAGCGGTACTGTATTTAAGGCAGATGGAAAAACGCCTGCGCCGGGAGTGGTGCTTTATATCTATCATACTAACCGGCAGGGTCTGTACGGAGTAACTAATAAAAAGGCCGGTGGCTGGGAAAAACGCCATGGCAGTACCCGCGGATGGGTAAAGACCGGTGAAAAAGGGGAATATACTTTTTATACAATCCGCCCTGCAGCCTACCCCAACAGTAAAGCGCCGCAACATATACATCCCGTGGTAAAAGAACCCGGCATCAGCGAATACTATGTTGATGAATTTTTATTTGATGATGACCCCAATCTGTTGCCCGCCGAACGCAACCGGCAGGAAAACCGCGGAGGCAGTGGCATTATTACAATAACCAATAAAAATGGGATAAGCTATGGCATTAGGAATATCACTCTTGGGCTGCATATTCCAGGGTATCCAAAATGACAGGCACCTTATTTCAGCACAAGATTGGCCTTTGCCCGGTAGTAGGTAACGGACCTGTCCACCAGGTTGGCGATCATTCCATTTACTTTTACCTGCCAGAGTTTCTTTTCCTTATCAAACTTTGCCTCCAGTTTGCCGCTCGATACATTAATATAAGAAACCTGCTCGCCTGATCTGAAAGAATAAGTGGCTTCCACTTCACTGCCGCTGTGGGAGCCGATGGCAATATCATAAGAGCCGTTTTTAAGTTTCTTGGAATGAAAAAAGACGGTAAAGAACTGGTCTTTTTGCTGCACCTGTATGGTCAGTTTGCCTTTTACCCGGTATACTTTGAGGGTGGCAGACAATGCTTCTATAAAAAAATTATTGGAACTAACGGTATCGGTAATTGCTACCGGGCACCGTCTAAGTATAGTGTCCCGCTCCTGCTGTGAAAATGCAGCCAGGGATAAAAACATGAAAATAAACAGGTAAGCTGTGCGCATAGTAAATTTTGACCTGTAAAAAATACGAATAAAAATTTAATTAACAGGTGGCGCCTCATTTTTTATTCCTTTCCCCAAAAAGCAGGCTGCCAATACGTACCATAGTACTCCCTTCTTCAATGGCTATTTTGTAATCGCTGCTCATGCCCATGGAAAGGATGGCGAATGGTGAATGGTGAATGGTGAATGGTGCGTGTTTATCGAAAATTGTTTTCAGATAGAGAAATTCATTCCTTACCAGGTCCATATTATCTGAAAAGGAAGCCATTCCCATCAATCCACAAATTCTCACATTTTTCATCCCTAAATCTCCAAATTCCTTCATCACCTCATTTAACTCTTCTTCATCCAGTCCAAACTTTGTTTCTTCCTGTGCAATATGGATTTGTAATAAGCAATCTACCACCCGGTTGTTCTTTCCGGCTTCTTTATTTATTTCTTTCAGCAGTTTCAGGCTGTCCACCCCATGTATCAGTTGCACAAAGGGAGCTATCAACTTTACTTTATTGCTTTGCAAATGCCCGATAAAATGCCAGCGGATGTCTTTGGGCAATGCAACTGCTTTCTCTACTAATTCCTGTACATAGTTTTCACCAAAATCCCGTTGGCCAAGGTCATAGAGCGCAATAATATCTTCAACTGGTTTTGTTTTGGAAACAGCCACCAGGGTGATATGCTTCTCAAGAAGTTCTGATTTAATTTTCTGGTATGCTTCAAATTTAACCGGCATAGAACTCAAATTGCAGATATATCAGCAAGTATTTTTTCGACATGGATCTTGAATGGTGGGATATGCACAGAAATGATATTCCAGACCAACTCAAGATCTAATCCAAAATACTCATGAACTATAAAGTTTCTGAATGAAATTATTTGAGACCAGGGTACTTCATTATATTTCGAGATAAGTGAAGGTGAAAGATTATTAGCTGCCTCACCGATAATTTCCAATTGACGCTCTACAGAGAACCTGTACATCTCATCACTGTAAATATTTTCTTTTGTTCGTTCGGAAGAAAATTTCTCTATAAAAGAAACCGCATCCAGTATATGACGAAGCCTGATCTCATTAGTTTTTTCTCCTTTCATAGATCAGTTTCTTTTCCTTGTTGATAAGAGGTTGTAAATAAGGAGATAAGCCACCTGCACTTACAAGGTCCACTTTTCTGTCTAAAAGCTTGTTAAGCTGTTGCTGCATTTCATAAAAGATGAAATAATCGGCGCCCTTCTCATAGTCCAATTCAACGAGTACATCAATATCACTATTTGCCCCGGCCTCGTTTCTTACGACCGAGCCGAAAAGATAAGCCCTGAGAACCGGCTTATCTATAAAATATTGTTTCAGTATTTGCCCGATTTCATTTTGCATAAAATCTTCTAATGCTTACAAATTTAAACCAATAAACTTATCTTATTTCAATATACTCCTGCTTATCACAATTCGTTGCACCTCACTGGTACCTTCATATATCTGGGTGATTTTTGCATCCCGCATCATTCTTTCCACATGATATTCTTTTACAAAACCATACCCACCATGAATCTGCACCGCTTCTACAGTGGTCCACATGGCTGTTTCAGAAGAAAACACTTTAGCCATGGAAGAACTCAATGTATAATCAATCTTATTATCTTTTTCCCAGGCGGCTTTTAAGCAAAGCAAACGGGCAGCTTCTATCCGGGTAGCCATATCCGCCAGTTTGAAGGCAATGATCTGATGGTTCATTATCTCGGTACCAAATGCCTTTCTTGTTTTAGAATATTCCAGTGATAGTTCATAGGCGCCGCTGGCAATACCCAATGCCTGAGAGGCAATACCGATACGGCCCCCTGCCAGTGTTTTCATGGCAAACTTAAACCCAAACCCATCATCACCTATCCTGTTTTCTTTGGGCACTTTTACATCGTTGAACATTACCGTATGTGTATCACTTCCACGTATACCCAGTTTATTTTCTTTGGCCGCCACCACCACACCGGGCCAGTTTTTTTCCACTATCAGGCAATTGATGCCCCTGGATCCTTTGGAAGGATCTGTTTGTGCCATTACCAGGTACACCGATGCAGTGCCACCATTGGTGATCCAGTTTTTGGTACCATTCAATAAATAATGATCGCCCATGTCTTCCGCAGTAGTGCGTTGGGAAGTGGCATCACTGCCTGCCTCCGGTTCGCTGAGCATAAAGGCACCGATATAGAGTTCACCATTTTTTTTGCCCTGTGCCAGTGGTGCCAGGTATTTTTGTTTTTGTTCTTCATTGGCATACTCCTGCAGACCATAGCACACCAGGCTATTGTTTACACTCATAACCACACTTACGCTGGCATCTATTTTACTGATCTCTTCTATGGCCAGTACATAGCTGATGGTGTCCATACCGGCGCCGCCGTATTCTGGTTTTACCATCATACCCATAAAACCGAGGTCGGCCAGTTTCATGATCTGCTCGCGGGGAAATTGTTGTTTTTCATCCCTTTCAATTACTCCGGGCAAACATTCAGCTTTGGCAAAATCCCTGGCGGCTTTCTGGATCATCAGTTGTTCTTCTGTCAGTTGGAATAACATATAACAATGTACGTTTAGTGTGTATACCCTGCTGTTTGTTGGGGGTCACTTCTGTATCCTTAGCAGCGAAGGTAAATAAGATGGCAAAGATAAGGGCAAACAGGCCTGCCAGCATTAATGCAGCGGAACTGAACTATTCCCTGTGTCACTATGCGGTTACCTCAATTTGAACCATATATGGCATAGAAGAGATAGAAATATAACATAAGGCTGGTTATAAGAACAGTCTATGTGTGTATTTCCTATGCTAACTATCTACGTGGTTCAAAAAACCGTGAAGGCGCTTCTAAAAAGAATACCCCTTCGCTCAACAAGAAACAAAGGAATGACAGTTTTTGGCCTAACTTTGCGATGCAAATAAATTCTTTATGAAAAAGATACATATCTTCTTATTAGTCCTCATTGCCGGGGCTATTGGCATATTACTTTCATCTTTAAACACAGGGAGCAGTTATGGCACCATTGCTGAAGCAAAAGCTAAACCCGGAAAATTTGTACATGTGGCCGTGCAATTGGACAAATCAGTCCCTGTTGAATTTGACCCTATAAAAAACTCAAATTATATGTCCTTCCAGGCCAAAGACAGCTCTGGCGAAAAAATGAAAGTAATATACCGCAAAGGGGAAATACCAAACCTGATGATCAGTGAAAAACTGGTATTGAAAGGCCGGTTCAAAGACGATCATTTTGAATGTAAAGATGTGCAGACCAAATGCCCCTCGAAATATAAAGATGATCCAAAAGCTGCCGGCAACAGTGCAGCGCATAATGCAGCTACCAGCGAAATGAAATAAAGGGCTGATAAACCAACTTCGTAAATTAAACATATACCTCCCGGCATGGATTATATTGGTGAGCATCTTTTACCCGGTCAGTTAGGACATTTCTTCATCGTATTGTCGTTGATATCTTCTCTTGTTGCAACATTTGCTTATTTTATGGCTTCCCGGTTGGGCACCGGAACTCCCGTTCCGGGGATTAGCGCAACTTCAGTTGCGCTTAATAAACAAAATATCCTGGCCGGATTTGGAGATACGGCTTCCTGGAAAAGACTGGCCCGTATTGCTTTCATCACCGAAGTGATTTCTGTATTTGCCATTTTCGTCATACTCTTTTACATTATCCATAATCACCTTTTTGAATATCATTATGCCTGGAAGCACAGCAGCCGCACATTAGAATTCAAATACCTGCTGGCTTGTTTCTGGGAAGGACAGGAAGGAAGTTTTTTACTCTGGAGTATATGGCATTGTGTACTCGGACTAATCTTAATAAAGACTGCCAAAAAATGGGAAGCGCCGGTGATGACTGTATTGAGCTTTGGCCAATTTTGCCTCGCCACCATGATTGCCGGTATCTATTTCTTCAATTGGAAAATGGGTTCCAATCCATTTATACTCCTGAGAGATTCGGGTGTACTCGATAATGCCCCTGCCCTGCACCTGGATATGGATGTATCGCAGGCACTGCGGCCAGATTATATGCTGTCTATCAAAGATGGTAACGACCTGAATGAACTGTTGCAGAATTACTGGATGGTGATACATCCCCCTGTATTATTCATGGGCTTTGCCTCCACTATTGTTCCTTTTGCTTTTGCCGTTGCCGGTTTATGGAAAAAGAATTTTACTGAATGGATAAAACCGGCACTGCCCTGGGCCCTGTTCTCTGCGGCGGCATTGGGAGTGGGCATTATGATGGGCGCCATGTGGGCTTATGAATCCCTTACGTTTGGAGGATATTGGGCATGGGACCCCGTGGAGAACGCATCACTGGTACCCTGGCTGGTATTGATTGCCGGCATACACACGCTGTTAATCTATAAACACAGCGGGCATTCCCTGCGACCCACTCACCTGTTTTTTATCGTTAGCTTCGGACTGATACTTTATTCCACTTTCCTTACCCGAAGCGGCATACTGGGCGACAGCTCCGTACACGCTTTTACTGATCTGGGTATGAACCTGCAATTATACATGTTCATGTATTTATTTATCTGGCTGGCAGCTATTATTTCAGCAAAGAATTTCAGGCAACGGGTCAATTCGTCATTCATCGCCATTATACTGGCTACACTTACATATACACTCAATCTTCCCTGGCTGGGGTTGATCGCATTGCTTACAGGATTGGGTTTTATCATTTACCAGATACAAACACAGGTACCCACCATTGCCAAAGAAGAGAATACTTCCTCCCGTGAGTTTTGGATGTTTATCGGATCCCTGGTTTTCTTTTTATCAGCGGTGGTTATTACCGGAAAAACATCTTTACCGGTTTTTAATAAAATATTTGGTACTAAGATTGCACCGCCGGAGGATGCTGAATTTGCCTACAACAGTATTATGGTGTATATAGCCCTGATCATTGCATTACTCACTGCTGTTACCCAATATCTCAAGTATAAACAAACAACGGGCAGGCTATTCTGGAAAAAAATATGGATACCTACACTGATTGCTGTTGCGGTTGCCACGGCATTATTTATGGTGGGTGAAATAAAATACACTAAGAAAGGTCCGATGTTTTTGGCTTCTATCTGGCTGGCTATTGCCTGCAGTTTATATTCGATCATTGCCAATGCTGCTTATATATGGCTGGGAATAAAAGGTAAACTTCGCTTGTCCGGCGGTTCTATCTCTCATATGGGCTTTGGTATGGTATTGCTTACTATTCTTGTTTCATCTTCCAATAAAGAAGTGTTGTCAAAAAATACGAGTGGCATTTACGTAAATCTCGGCAAAGACAGTAAAGAAGAACCGGGTGAAAACCTGACACTGGTGCAGGGTTTAAAAACGGATATGGGTAAATATTGGGTGACATACGAAGGCGAAGAAAAGCAGGCCAACAAATCCCGGTGGTTTTATCACATGCGCTTTCAGCGAAAAGATGGCAAAGAAGAATTTGTATTAAGTCCCAGTGCTTTTGTAAATGCCCGGGGCCGTGAAGGCATTCAGCCGGAACCGGCATCCCGTCATTATTTTAACCATGATGTGTATACTTATATCACTTCATTACCTGATCCTGAAAAAAATAAGGATACCGCTTCCTTTGTTACCTCCACATTAAAAACAGGCGATTCTCTTTTTTATTCCAAAGGGTTCCTGATAATACAGGATGTAAAACAGAAAGATAACCTTCCCAAAGAGTTATTCGGCGACAGCGGCTATCTGTATGAAGCCCCCATAAAAGTATATAGCAAAACAGGTACTTCCTATTCCGTTACCCCCCGGCTGGCTTTTGCCAAGGGCGAAATACTTGCCGTACCCGATACTATTATTTCAGAGAGCCTGGTGCTGCAATTGCAAAAAATAAACCCCGATAAGTCTGTACAACTGGGTGTAAAAGAATCCGATGCCGTATTGAAATATGTAACGCTGAAAGCCTATAAATTTCCCTATATCCTCTTTCTCTGGCTTGGAGTAGGCATTACTGCGTTGGGCATATTGATGAGTATGGCAAACCGCATCCGGTTAAACCGTCAAAGCGCCATCAAGTCATAATTTTAGCTTTTTATAAACAGCGGCTGCCATAGCTTTATTGGCTGGATGCACGAAATGCGTCAGGCCATTTTCAAGTGACTCACAGAGTATACGATACAAGAAGCCCCCAAACGCCCAAAGGGGTTCACTGTCAATAGCTCCGGGTCACATCCAGAGCGAAGTCACCGAACCCCAATGGGGTTCAGCATCAATAGGAAAAAAGCACGATAGGCAATATAGATTATCTTTTATAATTTTATAGTCCATGATCAGGCCCGCACCATATCGCAAACATATAATATCCATCGTTCTGCTTCTCCTGTGGCAAAGCAGCCGGTTAGCAGCGCAGGTGGATTTACCCGCTCCGGTGATCGACTCCACCGAACTGGCCCTTAAATACATGAAAGAACAACGTAAAAAATGGGGGCCTAATGACACCATTGTTCTTCCCGCTGTTTTTTACAATAATGAGATCATCAATTACAAAGAGGAGTCAATGGTTTGGATATCCAAACTGCCTCCGGATAAGCTGGCCAAGTTTATAGAAGAATGGACCCGGCTCCGTAATGCTGTATATGTAACGTACCCATACGCAAGAATTGCCGGGGCCACTATCAATGATATCAATTCACAGATTACCAATGTATCCGGCAAAAAAGAACGAAAGGCCATTATCAAATCGAGGGAGAAGGAATTAAAAAGCCAGTTCAGCGATCCGCTATCCAACCTGTCAGTATACCAGGGGAAAATATTGATGAAACTGATCAACAGGCAAACTGGCAACAACTGCTACGAGATCATAAAAGAATATAAAGGCGGGTTGAATGCCCGTTTCTACCAAACCATCGCCTTCTTTGTTGGCGGCAACCTGAAACAGGACTGGGACCTTAGCAAAAACAAACTCGACCGGCAAATTGAAAATATTTGTAAGGAGATTGATGGGAACTGGTATGATAATTCACACCGGAGATAGTATTGATCAGAAAAGTTACAACGAAGCCTTAACACCCGGCAAAGTGTGTCCCTGCGGCGTAAGAACCATGGCCGAAGAATGGAGAGTTGACTATAACACTGAAAGGCCACACAAATCATTGGATAAATACTGCGTCAACTAACTGAAAAGTATACGGGTAACATAAAAAATTTATCTCCCCTCCGCCGAAAAAGTAATCCGAAATCCGTTCAAATCTTCAAACACCACTTCCTGTTTGCCATAAAAGGTTTCTTCGGTCAGTTCGATGATGCGTGCATATTGTTTCAGCCTGTCTACCAATCCGGCAATAGATTGAACTTTAAAATAAAGCCCTGCATCACGGATAGTACCAGGTATCATTTCTTTCTGTGAAGGAAATAACATGATCGCTGCACCTTCCCATTCTAATTGCGCCCAGTTCAATTCAGCTTCCGGGTCCCAGTTAAGGTTGGTACCGGTACAGGTAAAACCGATTGCCATATACCATTTAATGGTTTGGGCCATATTGCTCACTCCGAGAAAAGGGATGCATACTGCCATAGGGACTCTGATGAATATTTGATTTCCGGTTGCTGATTATTGATTTTATCCATTGCTATCTGGCTCTTTCAATACATTAATAACCACCACACTTTAAACAACTATCAACTATCATCTATTATCTATCATCCATTCACCACCTGCCTTACCCCCAGGGGATTCTCATTCTTCAATGCATCCGGCAGTAATTCATTGCTCCAGTTCTGAAATGCTAATGGCCGTACAAAACGTTTAATAGCATCCACACCAACAGAGCCAAATCTTCCATCCGTAGAAGAAGGAAAAGGGCCGCCATGCTGCATACTCAAACATACTTCCACCCCGGTAGGCACATTGTTAAGGATAAAACGTCCGCAGATATTCATCACCGCATCTACTAATTTTTCATGAATGCGCAGGTCATTTTCAGTGGCCATCAATGTAGTTGTCAATTGCCCTTCCATCTTGGTAGCTACCTGCAGCATTTCTTTCATATCCTTGCAACGGATCACTAATACAAATGGACCAAACACTTCCTGGTGCAATGCCGGGTTATCTAAAAATGTTTTGCCGGTTGCCGTGGCAATGGTGGGGCTGCCCTGGTTCAATGCGGGTTTGGTATCAGAATGGGCAATGAGGTCTACTCCGGATTGTGATAATACCTGGTCTTTTTTCTTCCGGTAATTTTTAAAAATACCGGTATGCAGCATAGTGGCAGGAGCTGTTTTTTGTATAGCTGCACCCAATGCTGAAACAAATGTATCAAGCTCTTTACCTTCCAGTCCGATTATCAAACCGGGTTTGGTACAAAACTGTCCTGCACCTAATGTTACCGAAGCTGCAAACATTGCTGCAATATCACTCCCTGAAGTTTTTGTTTTTTCCGGCAATAAAAAAACAGGGTTGATACTGCTCATCTCTGCAAATACGGGGATAGGCACTTTTCGCTGGTTGGCCCAGTCGAATAATTGTTTACCCCCGGTGAATGATCCGGTAAATCCAACTGCTTTTGTCAGCGGATGCTCCACCAACGCTTTACCCACTTCAAAACCAACTCCATGCACATGTCCAAACACACCCGCCGGCATATTACAATCAATAGCAGCTTTCAAAATAGCTGCTGCCAGCATTTCACTTGTTTTGGGATGAGCAGGATGCGCTTTTATAATTACCGGGCAACCTGCTGCCAGTGCAGTGGCCGTATCACCGCCGGCTGTGGAATAGGCATACGGAAAATTTGCAGCCCCAAAAATCACTACCGGCCCTATTGGCACCATCATCTTCCTGATATCAGGCTTAGGAGGGGCTTTATCAGGAACAGCGGTATCAATTCTTGCCTCCAGCCAATCGCCTTTCTCACAGGCATCTGCATAGGAAGTTAGCTGGTACATGGTACGGGCCCTTTCACCACGTAACCTTGCCTCGGGTAAATTAGTTTCTTCCCCGGTTACTTTCAACAGTTCATCACCCAATGCTTCTATGCCGGCAGCAATGGCCCGCATAAAATCCGCCCGCTGCTTCAATGAACATTTTCTGTATTCATGAAATGCTTTCCATCCCTGCTGCAGTACATTGTCTATTTCTTCGGGTGTTGCGTCCTTGAACATTGATTTTTGAGTATTTAATATTGAATATTATTGTTGACTGGATAACACAGGCCTTGCTGCAATCCCATCATTAATTATTTTCAGCACTCTCTCCCTTTCTTCTCCTTCCAGCACCAACCGTGGTGCCCGTACATATTCACTGCCGATTCCAGTTTGTGTGGCGGCCAGTTTTATATATTGTACCAGTTTGGGATGTATGTCCAGTTCCAGCAATGGCATAAACCAACGGTAAATTTTTGTTGCTTCAGCTATCTTACCCGCCTTTACCAAATTATAAATCGCCACTGTCTCAACAGGAAATGCACAAACCAATCCGGCCACCCAGCCATCTGCACCCAGGCATAATTCTTCCATGGCCAGTGTGTCCACACCGCATAATACTTTAATGCGGTCGCCAAACCTGTTTTTCATTCTTGTGAGATTGGTAATATCCCTCGAACTTTCTTTTAAAGCAGTAATGTTATCATGCTTTACCAGTTCATCAAACATATCGGGCCGTGTATCTATTTTATAATCAACCGGATTATTATAGATCATAATTGGCAGATCGGTGGAGACTGCAACCGTTTTAAAGTAATGTACTGTTTCCCTGTCATCGCTTTTATACCGCATGGGCGGCAGCAACATCAGGCCATCGGCTCCCCATTCTTTGGCATTTTTTACCTGCCTGATGGCGTCTTTAGTTGAACTTTCCGCTATATTTAAAATCACCGGTATTTTTCCCCGGAGGTAATCAACAGAAAATTTTACTAATTGCTCTTTTTCAGCCACCGTTATCGTACTGGCTTCTCCTAATGAACCCGCCAGTATTATTCCCTTTACACCCGCTTTTAACTGAGCTTCCAGGTTTTTTTCAAATAGTGGTATATCCAGCTCTTCCTCCTTTGTAAAGGGGGTTAATAATGCGGGGTAAACTCCTTCCCAATTAATTTTCATTATTATTATTTTAAGCTGCTAAAGATAAGGGTTTCAGGCTTTTGCGGCCAATATTCACATTACGGTGTAAATGTGTTCAACGGGTACGGTAAAAACAGAAAATAATCCTTAATTTTCTACCCGAATTTGCTTACTGTTTTTATATCAAAACTAAATTACATGAGAAAATTATTTACACTTTTATCCGGCTTGTTTTTTTTGCTTCTGTTACCAACAGCATTATTAGCCCAGGATAACAAAGATTATTCCCTTATGCTGAATACGGGAAAATTTGTTCCTGCGGAAAATACATCCGGCCTCACCCGGGAATCAGCCGTATTGCAACAAAGCTTATTTAATAATAAGCACTATGTAACCATCCAGTTCCGCACATTGCCCAACGAACCAATGAAAGAGCAATTGCGAATGGCTGGTATTGAATTGCTGGACTATATTCCTTACATGGCCTATACAGCAGCAGTAAGAGTTAATATTGATCCGGCTATATTCCGCAATTTCCCCATACGCAGCGTAGTGCAGTTTTCCCCGGCACAAAAAGCAGCAGCGGATATTTTGCAAAAAAATGTACCCGTACATGCTGTAAAAACCACAGGGTATGCCGAAATGGATATAATACTGTACGAAAATTTAACCGCAGATAAAATCATCAGCTCCATCACCGGATTGGGAGCAACCATTGTTTCAGATGCATCTGTTTTCAGGATGTACACCATCAGGGTTCCACAGGAAAATTTAGTTCAGTTGGTGGCCCTGCCATTTGTGCAATGGGCAGAATATATCGCCCCGCCCAATGTACCGGAAAACTTACCCGGTCGTTCCTTACACCGTGTCAATGTATTAAACGATGGTGTGAGAAATCTGAAAGGTGATGGTATGAATATCGGCGTTTGGGATGAAAGGGCCAGTCAGCACCTTGATTTTTCTCCGGCCGGTCGTTTGATCAATGTGGACGCTGGAGCAGCCGGCAGCCATGGCACACACGTATCGGGAACGATTGGTTCCAGGGGGATTATCAACCCAACAGCAAGAGGCATGGCGCCCAATGCCACCATTTATTCCTATTATGGTTTTTCCGGTGATGTGCAGGTGGCGATGGCTGCAGCTATTCCCGCCAATACTCTTATTTCGAGCAATCACTCTTATCATGACGGGCTGGGTGTGCAATGCGGTGTAACAGGTGCTTCTGCAGGGTATTCATTAAGGGCCCGCAATACAGATATTAATTTAAACAATAACCTTTACCATTTACATTGCCATTCGTCTGGCAATAACCAGGTCGCCTGCAGCGGCGGTTGGGGAACTATCACCGGAACAGGTAAAGCAGCTAAAAATAATTTGGTGGTGGGTAATATAACGACTGATGAATTACTTTCTTCTTCCAGCAGTTGCGGCCCTGTACATGACGGAAGGGTTAAACCTGAGATAACAGCAATGGGTACCAATGTATTTTCCACTTACACACCATTGAATTCTTATGGTACTATTTCCGGCACCTCTATGTCCACACCGGGTATTACCGGAACTGTGGCTTTATTGGCGCAGCGCTATAAACAATTAAATGGTAATGTGCTGCCTCCTTCTGCCCTTATAAAAAACATTGTCTGTAATACTGCACATGACCTTGGTAATGCAGGACCCGATTACCGTTTTGGTTTTGGCCGCATCAATGCACTGGCAGCAGTAAAAGTAATGGAAGAAAGCCGGTATGAATTAAATACGATTGCCACCGGCGCTACCAATGATGTTACCATTACTGTTCCGGCCGGTGCCAGCCGTTTACGGGTAATGCTTACCTGGAATGATCCTGCGGCAACAGCCAATGCAGCACTGGCATTGGTGAATAACCTGGACCTGCGGGTGATTGAAGGAGCTAACACCACACTTCCCTGGATATTAGACCCCCTTAATCCATCTGTAGCAGCTACAAAAGCCGATGATAATATCAGCAATATTGAGCAGGTAACGATAAACAATCCTGCTGCCGGAACTTATACATTGAGAGTAATGGGTGAAGCGGTGGCTTCAGGCCCCTCGCAAACCTATGCGCTTACATGGGATATCAACCAGCCTTATATTGAAGTGACTTATCCCAATGGAGGTGAAACCTTCAGTCCATCCGGTTCACAGATAATAACATGGGACAATTCGGGTGTTACCGGTGTCCAAACAGTTCAATACTCTTTGGATAATGGTACTATCTGGACCAATATTTCCACCACTGTTCCTGCTGCCACCACCAGGCTTAGCTGGGTAATACCTGCTGGTGCTAATACTTCTACTGCTTTGATACGGGTTTTTAGTGGCCCTATTACTGATAACAGCGATGCCACTTTCAAAATACTGGGCACCACTACCGGCTTTAGCGGCAGCGGTATCAGCTGCGTTGCCGGTGAAGTAATATTCAACTGGGCTGCCACTGCCAATGCAACCCATTATGATATTTACCGGCTTGATGCCGCAACCGGTGATTTTGTATTATTAGGCAATAATATCACCGGTACCACTTATACCGCCACGGGCCTTACTCCCAATGCAAGTATGTGGTTTACTATCAAATCAAAAAATAATACTACCGGCGCTGAAAGTGAAAGGACCAATGCTATCAACGTTACTGTTTCCAATGGTGGCGGCGGGCTTGGTGTGGTGGGTAGTGTGAGCGGATCAAACAATGTTTGCGGCACACCCACGGTAGTTCCTTATTCTATAGCTGCTGTGTCCGGGGCCACGTCCTATACATGGTCTGCTCCTCCGGGGGCCAGTGTTGCCAGCGGACAGGGTACTACAAATGTTACCATCAACTATGCAGCAGGCAGCAGCAGTGGTAACGTAGCCGTATTTGCCAGCAATGGCAGTTGTCAGTCAGCGCCATCCACATTGGCCATTACGGTAGGAAGTACCTCAGTAGCTGCCCCATTAACCGGCGGCGATCAAACACAAACTGTTTGTCCGGGTAATCCTATACCAACATTAACTGCTACTGCTTCTGTACCGGCCGGTCATACTGTGGTTTGGTACAATGCTGCCGCAGGCGGTGCTGCGGTAGCCAGTCCCACACTGAGCAGTGCAGGTACAGTAACCTACTATGCCGCCAGCAGAAATACAGCCAGCGGATGTGAAAGTAATACAAGAACAGCCGTTGTTCTTACTATAACTTCAGTACCTGCGGCCTCTGCTACAGCAGGCGGACCCACCTCATTCTGCCAGGGAGGCAATGTGATACTTACTGCCAATACAGGCGGTTCTTACCTGTGGAGCAATGGCGCCACCACACAATCCATAACAGTTACGGCAACAGGTTCATATTCCGTAACGGTAACAACCGGCACTTGTAACAGTACTTCCACACCTGTATCTGTTACGGTAAATCCTTCGCCGGTAGCTAATATTGCTGCCGGAGGCGTCACTACATTCTGCCAGGGAGGCAGTGTGAGCTTAACAGCCTCAGCAGGAAGTTCCTGGTTATGGAGTAATGGGGCCACCACACAATCTATCAATGTAATAACAACAGGCAATTATTCTGTAGTGGTAACAAATGGATCAGGATGCAGCACTGCTTCTGCTGCCACTACTGTAACCGTTAATTCAAATCCACCGGCTAATGTTGCAGCTTCAGGGCCTGTTACATTCTGCCAGGGCAATAGTGTTACGCTAAATGCATCAGCCGGCAGTTCCTGGTTGTGGAGCAACGGGGCCACCACACAATCTATCAACGTAACTACAACAGGCAATTATTCTGTAGTGGTAACACAGGCAAGTGGTTGTACCAATACTTCAACTGCAACCGCAGTTACAGTAAATCCGACCCCTGCCGCCAATATTTCAGCGGGCGGGCCTGTTGCATTCTGTCAGGGTAATAGCGTAACCTTAACGGCTTCTTCAGGCAGTGCATGGGCCTGGAGCAATGGTGCCACCACGCAGGCTATAACGGTTAGTAATAGCGGCAACTATTCTGTAACGGTTTCCAGTGCTGCAGGATGTTCGGCTTCTTCATCAGCTACCGCTGTGGCAGTAAGCCCAAGTCCGGCAGTTTCTATTTCGGCAGCGCCTTATACAAGGCTCTATCCGGGATTAGTGACCACGCTTACAGCCACTGTAACACCTCCGGGCACTTACAGTTATACATGGTATAAGAATGGAAATATAGTTACTGGTGCCACAGCTTCCACCCTCAGCGGTATTGACCTGGATGATTTGGGAAGCTATACGGTAACTGTAACCAATACAAGCGGTCTTCCATGCAGCAATACATCAGCCGCATTAGTAATTGCAGATTCAGTTTTCACCAAACTCTTCATCCTGCCCAACCCGAACAGTGGTGTGTTTGATGTGGTGTATTACAGTGGGGGTGTTACTAATTATACACTGAGTCTTTACGATTCCAAAGGTGCTATCATCTACAGCAAACCCTACAGCATCAACGCTCCCTACCAGCGGATGAATGTGAATATTAAACAGCATGGTCATGGTATTTACCAGGTGGTGCTGACGGATAAGAGCGGTAAGAGAATTGCGAATGGGAAGGTGCTGGTACAGTAATAAAAATAAGACCGGAGTATTTCTAAAAAAGGCTGAACGCATATTCGTTCAGCCTTTTTTAGAAACAATTACAAAAGTATATCAGGCATTTCAGTTCTACAATTTTACAACTATTCTTTGCGTATTGCTTATGTGCTTTTGGCAGTTTTACTTTATACCAAAACCAGCTATAAACTACAGCCCAGATTAGCAGCTTTCGTATTGGACGAAACTCCTGCACCTTTTCACAGGTATTTATATTTTAGGGTTCAGTGAGGCTAAAAAAAATTATTGCCCACAAAGAATACAAAACAGTATTAGTCAATCCTGGTGCTAAGTTAAGTTTCTTATGTCGTAAAATATTTTCCCACAAAGCCCACAAAGAAAAGGCTTTGTGGGCTTTGTGGTCTTTGTGGGATAGCTTTTGTATTCGTTGAGAGGTATCCGACAATACATGATTGAGAAGCTGTTTGAATTAATTGTTTGATATGTCTTATGGCATTTTTGGGGCTGCAACTGCGTTGAATTTTTCGCCTTAGGCGTTTAGACTATGGCTGCAAAATTCGCCTGGTTTCGCTCCCAAAAACATCCATAATCCATTCTAAACA
>JANOEQ010000035.1:0-72894 GCA_031441485.1 Chitinophagaceae bacterium | reverse complement strand
ACAGTAACTGTAACAGGAATTTATGCTGTCACAGTTACAGATGCAGCAGGTTGTATCGGTTCAGCTAATATTAAAGTAACTGTTGATTGCTCGGAAATATTCTTTCCTTCAGCTTTCACACCTAATGGAGATAGTTATAATGATGAGTTTGGCCCATTGCCATATACAGCATTATCTACTTTAAGAGAATATAAACTAATTGTTTATGGACGCTGGGGAGAAGTGATATTTACTTCTACAGATCCGTTTATCAGGTGGGATGGTACATATAAGGGTAAAAAACTTCCTACACAGGTTTTTGTCTGGACGGCATCTTATAAACAAAAAAATCTGCAACCTTTTTTTGAAAAGGGGACTATCAGTATTATTCGTTGATGTACTTTTTCCTTATTATTTAAAAATTACTTGTAACAAAAATGATCTTGATGGCCATGGCCATTCTACTAATATAATATACCGGTAATTTTTTTGAATTAAAGCGATGAGATTACCATTTTATTTTAGGTTTCTTTCCATCCAATCGCCTTGGGATGCAGCAGATTGTTCAAAGCTTACCTGTTCTTCTATTTTTTTCTGTCCGTTGATGATAGATTTGCTTACCATGGAATGTTCAATTACTTCATCTTCTTTCATACCCATCATCTTCATCAGGGGTATTAATTTTTCGCTGCCAAAATGTTTAAATAAAGGTTCATCCATGGCACTGTAAACCATGATATTTTTTATATCCCAGTTTAAAACAAAATTTTCTTCTTTACTATGCATAGGGTAGTGCTCTGTAAACACAGGAGTATAAGTTTTTAATTGTGCTGCAGTTAAATACTTTGCCTCAATAATCCTGTTTTCATGTAGGCCATTTGAAGAAAAGTAATCTTTAAATTGTTTAGCCGTTTCGCTGAACCAGGCGATAAAAATGACCATTTCATTTTCTTTAGCAAGTATGGCACAGGCCTTCATCTTTGCTTCAGTATTCATATAAGCACAGTCTTTGAACAGGTGATCCTTGTCTGCTGATTCTTTTTTACCAAATAAATTTGAAAACATAATAGGCTGTTTTAAATAAGTACAAATGTATTGATACACCGGCAAATGTTTGTCATTTGATTTTTAACAGGCCTTGGTTTTGTTTGTATATTTGCTTCAAGGAAGTTATATGGGTACAAAAAAAGAAAAATTTAATATTACAAAGGCCGGAGATGATTTTATTGAAGTGTTTGGTGCAAGAGAGCACAATCTCAAAAACATTGATATTAAAATTCCAAAAAATAAGTTGGTGGTTTTTACTGGTGTAAGCGGAAGTGGGAAATCTTCCCTGGCATTTGACACCATTTACAATGAGGGGCAACGCAGGTATATGGAAAGTTTTTCTGCCTATGCCCGTCAATTTGTTGGTGATATGGAACGGCCGGATGTAGATAAGATTACAGGCCTGTCACCTGTGATATCTATTGAACAAAAAACAACCAATAAAAATCCACGCAGCACGGTAGGTACTATTACAGAAATATATGATTTTCTTCGTTTGCTTTATGCCCGTACCGGAGAAGCTTATAGCTATAATACCGGAAAGAAAATGGTGAAATTCAGTGAAGAGGAAATTGTAACATCTATTTTTAAAAAATTTAAAGGCAAAAAAATAAGCTTGCTTGCCCCGCTCGTTCGTGGAAGAAAAGGGCATTACCGCGAATTATTTGAAGACATCAGGAAAAAGGGATTTTTAAAAGTTCGTGTAGATGGAGATGTAACGGACCTAACGCCACGTATGCAGGTAGACCGATACAAGATACATGATATAGAGGTAGTGGTAGACAGGTTGCAGGTAACTGATGACATGAAAGTAAGGTTGAGCCAGAGTGTACAGAAAACTTTACAGCTTGGAAAAGATCTTTTGTTCTTACTCATCAATGATGATAATAAGATATCGCAATACAGCAAGCAACTGATGTGTATAGATACCGGCATCAGTTATGAAGAGCCATCGCCCAATGCTTTTTCATTTAATTCTCCTTATGGTGCCTGCCCGGTGTGTAAAGGTCTGGGTACAGTGTACCAGGTTAATATGGATGCTGTTATCCCGGATAAAAATTTATCCATTAAGGATGGTGCCATTGCGCCTCTCGGTGAAGAAAGGGAGGCCCACGTATTTAAACAGGTTCAGCAGATAGCTAAAAAATATAAAATAAACTTAGATAAGCCCGTAAAAGATCTTACACAAAAAGCTTTGAATGTATTGCTTTATGGTAAAGAACAGGCTGATGAAAGTATGAATGAAACGGTGGATATGGGCCTTCAGTCTGCTGACAGCACATTTTACGAAACAGCATATGAAGGAGTGGTGAACATGGTGAAGCGATGGTTTTCGGCTAATAATACCAGTGAGTATATCAGAGATTGGGCGGAAAAATTCATGCAATTAAAGCCTTGTGATAGCTGTAATGGAACAAGATTAAGAAAAGAGAGTTTGTGGTTCAAAATTGATGAAAAGAATATTGCAGAATTGAGTTCCATGGATCTGGATGATCTGGCCGGGTGGTTCACCGGTTTGGAAAAAAGGTTAAGCGACAAGCAAAATATCATCGGTAAAGATGTTTTAAAGGAAATCAGGGAGCGGTTGCAGTTTTTATTAGATGTAGGATTAACATACCTCAGCTTGTACAGGCCTTCTAAAAGCCTCAGTGGCGGAGAGTATCAACGGATCAGGCTTGCCACTCAAATAGGTTCTCAGTTACAGGGGATAACTTATATACTTGATGAACCAAGTATTGGTTTGCATCAAAGAGATAATCAAAGATTGATCCTGGCATTACAAAATCTGCGGAATATTGGTAACAGTGTTTTGGTTGTTGAGCATGATAAAGATATTATGCTGGCCGCAGACCATTTGATTGATATTGGTCCGAAGGCCGGATTTCACGGAGGCAGAATTATGGCGCAGGGCAATCCCAAAGACTTACTGAAGTTAGACACACTTACATCCGGTTACCTGAATGGCCATCACAAAATTGCCATACCGGCTGAAAGAAGAAAGGGCAGCGGCAAATTCCTGGAACTGAAAGGTGCCAAAGGGAACAACCTGCGGAATGTAGAGGCGAAATTTCCATTAGGTAAATTTATTTGTGTAACAGGAGTGAGCGGCAGCGGTAAATCAACCCTGATCAATGAAACGCTTTACCCGATTTTATCCAAACATGCCTTTGGTTCTAAAATGACGCCGCTGGAATATAAATCCATAAAGGGCCTTGAGCATATTGATAAAGTAATTGAAATAGACCAGTCACCCATTGGCCGCACCCCCCGGAGCAATCCGGCCACGTATTGCGGATTCTTTACAGAGATAAGAACTTTGTTTGCCTCTATTCCTGAAGCAAAGATCAGGGGATATACGGCCGGCCGGTTTTCTTTTAATGTTAAGAGCGGCCGCTGTAATGTATGTGAAGGCGGTGGAATGCGGGTGATTGAAATGAATTTTTTGCCGGATGTATATGTGCATTGCGAAAAATGCAATGGCAAACGCTATAACCGGGAAACACTGGAAATACGGTACAAAGGAAAATCAATTGCCGATGTGCTTGAAATGACGGTGGAAGAAGCGGTGGAATTTTTTCAGAATGTACCCTATATCTACCGCAAAATAAAAGTGCTGGAAGAAGTGGGACTGGGATATATTACGCTGGGCCAATCTGCAGTAACGCTTAGCGGAGGAGAGGCCCAGCGTGTAAAATTATCTACAGAATTATCCAAAAGAGATACCGGCAAAACCTTTTATATATTAGATGAACCCACCACAGGCTTGCATTTTGAAGATATTCAGCATTTGCTGGTGGTATTGAATAAACTGGTAGACAGGGGCAATTCGGTGCTGGTAATCGAACATAATATGGACGTGATAAAAGTAGCTGATCATATTATTGACATTGGCCCCGAAGGGGGCGATGGCGGTGGCAGGATATTATTTGAAGGAACGCCGGAAGAATTGGTAAAGAATAAGGAAAGTTATACGGCGCAGTTTTTAAAAGCAGAACTGGTCTGACGGTCTCCGTCTGACCAGTTCTGAGAAAATTTGTCAGACGGTCTCCGTCTGACCAGTTCTGAAAGTTTAGAAAATTTGTCAGACGGGGACCGTCAGACAATAACAATAAAATAATTGACTATGGCATTTGATAAAATAAGCGGGTTACCCGAATGGGATGATGATGATTTTCTGAATGAAGAAGAGGAAGGGGAGGAGTGGAAGCCAAAGCCAACAAGGGATGCATGTAAAGCTTTGTATGAACAATGGCAGCAGGTAATGGTGGTATTAAATGGTGCATTGGAGTCTATGAATACCAGTAAGGAAAAAAGCCTGCTGCCGGGGAAGGCGTGTTTTCCGGCCGAATATTGGGAAGATCATAAAGGAATGTTGTTAGGTGATGCTTACCAGGTGGCGGTGAAAATAAAAAGCTCCGAAGTCGGGCTGTATATGATACGGATGGAAAATGCTTCCATCATCCGCAAGAATGCACAGTTTATTAAATCATCTATGCTTACGATGATTGCAGAAAGGGTAATTGAAGAAGCACATGGAATGGTGATAAGGGATGAGATTGATAAATTCAGGCTGCTGTTTCGCCATTGGGTCAGCACTTTTGAAAAAGATGAGTTTGAAGATGAATGGGGGTTGTTTTAAGGGTAATAGTTTCGTTTCAGTAAGCGAACAACATAGTGCTGTGCCAGGTATAATTTACCACAGGGTTTTTCTGCTAAATACTACAAACACTAAGAAACCATTTTGTGGGGTAGCCATTGCATTCTTTGAGGAGTATCCGGCGAAATAGGGCTGACATAACACTAAAGTTGAACCGATAAAAGCTCAGTCCCCAATTTATGAAATGCCATTTCAATTTTTTTTGATTGTGTTGCCCGTGGTTTTTTCAATCCAGATGAATAATGTTGTATCTGTTTTTGATTAATGCCGGTCATTCTTTCCAGGGAGGCATTAGTAAATATTCCTTTATAATAGTTCAAAAAACTTTGCATATCGAATTTAAAGATAATTGTATAACTCCCTTTTAATGCAGCCGGGATGTTTTTGCTGTTATTATGCTTCAGAAAAAGCTGTAAGCTTTTAAGGGCAGCATCTTTTGCTTCCTTTACTGTATCACCCATGCCCCAGATGCCATCTATTTTTTCCCCATAAGCGCTAAACCCGCCTTTTGATTTTTCGATAATCACTTTAATTTTTTTCATAGTAATGTTTTTGAAACTGGAATTATTTTAACTTCATCTTTTTGATTAATGCCTTTCTTAATCCCTCTCCCATTTCCTTTGAACCGTGATAAGGTACCGGTTCACGCTTACCGCCCTTCTCATATATGTAGTGGCTGCCTGCTACACGGATAAGCACCCACTTGTTTTTCAATACCAGGCGGTGAAATTCGCTTGATTTCATAAGGGACTCGGTTTTGATTGGTTTTTCAAAGGTAGTAGTATTTCTATTGTTTTTATTTGTAAATCAGTTTTTTGAATAACAGGTATAAAAAAATCCTGCTCATGGCAGGATTTTTTTATACTACTGATTTAATAGAATTAAAAACGAATACTTGGGCCAGTGGTCTTGGTAATAAGAATGGCTGCCAAAATTAATCCAATCACAAAGTAAGCAACGATCATGGTGATAAGACTTACAACGAAATATCCTGTTACCTGATCCTGTGGTGTCTTTTTCAGCTTGGGTAAACCAATGTACATAAGGTACAATCCATATATGCCGCAAAGAGAGCCGATAATCGCTAATGAAGGAAGAATATTGAAGACAGCACCAACCCAGCCTGCAGTGAATGAATAAGCAGCCACTTGAAATGATCTTCCAAAGTTTTTTTCAGATTTAAAAGTGGGTGCCAATGCATCTATTACAAATGCGGTAAGCAGCGTACCGGCTATCCCTGACACAAGGGCAATAATGGCATACCGTATACCAAGGGAAACGCCAACCATCTTCCAGCTTCCATAAACATAGCTGTAGCTTTTTCCTATAAAACCCCAGCCAATAAAAGATGCAATAGCGCCTATTGCTACAAGGGGAATAACATAAGTAGTAAGGATACTCTGCGTATTGGGCGTTTCGCCATTAATAACATCCCATTCTGTTTTAGGGGTGATAAGAATGTTTTTAACTCTTTCAATTAAATTCATAGCTGGTTGATTTTGGTTTATGAGCCTACTCGTTTGGCTTTTCGGCATTCGCCCCTGTATTTTGGAAGGTTCAGGTATCCCTATAAAGTTAACTACGGCTAATATAAGATAGTTTTTTAAAACCTGACCGGTAGGCAGGCTTTTTTTTTAAACCGATTAATAACAACCAGTTGCGATGAATTTCATTAAATGGCAATAGGTAAAACCAGTTGGTCAGGAGAGGGGGTTATCAGGTAGAAACAACAGGGGCCAGAAGTAAGTTTTTTTTCCAGGGCATACCAGATTTTTCAATAAGCAGGCCTCTGGGGGATGACGATTAGAATAACTCAGGGTGTGGAAAAGCTAAGGGCTGGGTATGTGGCGGACCGGGCATATCACCCATTGGGATTACAAAGAAACCCTTACGTAAAGGCAGTAAGTAAATGTAAAATCTTAACAGGGACCAGCAATACAGCGGTTTTTCTCCCGGATACCGGATTTTCTCAATACTCCTGCCTTTACAGGGTTTTCTTAGTTATGACGATTAAAAGAACTCAGGGTTGTGAAGTTAACTAGGTGATTACCTAAATGGTTAATCAGTGATTTTTGAACAAGTTGAAGAACTTTTCTGTTTTCAGGCTCCCAATTATCCAATTAAAAGCCAGATAAGCGGGGCAGAAAGTATTTAATAAAATTGTATACTAAATAGAGGGTACCAATAGAGAACGGATCAGGTTTTATCAACCAGGGTATTAGATTTTATTAAGCTCTCTGCCGCTTACCGGCACTATCTTTATTTACCGGATATCAAACTTACCAGTGGCCGTTTCTTCATCTCCGTTGAAAACACGAAATACGTAAGTGCCTTTTTTTAAACCGGAAATCCGGTAATGGTCTTTTGCTTTCATTTTGTATTGCTGTACCAGGGTGCCCTGCACATCAAAAACAAAGAATGTAATTTCTTTTCCCTCGTTCTCTTTGGCCACCACATGCATATCCCTCTTTATGATGTCGGGATAAATTTTCACCGCATCATTGTTCAACGGGACAAAAGTGGCTGCTTTATTTTTTGCTTTTTTTGCAGGTTTCTTATCATCTTCCGGATCTTCGGATGTAAATGAACTGAATTTACTGACAGGCCGGGCAGTAGCTTTTGATGAATGATTCACCAGCAGGCAACAAGCCAGAAAAGCAGCAGCAATTGATTTGGATGATACTAAAATTGTTTTCATTGTTGGGTTCGGGTTTATTGAGTGGATTAATAGAATACGGGGCATTTTAGATGCCTTGTTGAGGCATTATTATTATTTAGCCGCCATCCCAGCCTTATAATGCTGGAGAAAAAGGCATCGTTTTCTTTGGGATCACCTCTTTGTGCAAACTCCTGGTAAGGACGGCTTGTAGGAAAAGTGTAAGTTCCCTTGTAATACAATCTTCTTGCTGTAACCGCTTCAGCCGGTGCAAGGTTTGCATCAAAATGAATAGGATCGATATAGTAATCATTGCTCACATCGTCCACATAATCAGTAAACAACTTGCGGTGCAATATTTCAAAACCGATATACATGTTTTCTTTCAAATAATATTTAATGCCACCTCCCACAAGTACATTCATTTGTGTAAGCTTATACGGTTTGCTGTTAGGGTATTGAGAAAAGCCCTGTCCTTCCAGATGTAACGGGGCTGTCTTTACCCAACTGCCATCCACGTCTTTTGCTTCGGGATTAAAATTGTAGATACCAACACCCGCCACTATATAGGGACGAAGCTTGCCCTGCAGGCCATCATATTTTTCGAGGAAATAAGTGGGATAAAATTCCAGGGCAGCATATACTTCTTTTATTTTAGAGCGGAAATTGAGCCCCCTGTATTTTCTGTCCAGTTCAGCACCTCCCTTGTTTGGTGCTTCTGCATCATCTCCTTCCACCTGCCCAAGGTTGCCCGCTACCCTAAAACCTAACCATTCAGCAGGATAGTAATTAAGGTAAATGCCTTTGTTCAATTTGGTTAACGGATAATCGAGGTCTTTGATAAATGTTTTACCCACACCCGCACTGCCACCGAGGTCTCCCACAAAAAACATGGGGCCAAGGCCAAGGCCAACTTCAAATTTACCATCGGAGAAACTGAGTGATTGTGATTTGCTGCACAAAGAGAGTGTAACAAACAAGCAGATTAGTACGGGCAGCCGTACAGCGTTAACATTAGTTTTCATTGGTTTAGATTTCTGGTTTTTCTACTATTGGATTTCAAACCAAAAATATAAAAACTATAAAATTAAACAGAGAATCTATTGCCCTTTTTTTTAATATCCGTAAAAATAGAGTGGTTCTCCTTGGTAAGAGTACGAAAATCAGTTAAGGTAAAATCATTTCAATATGCTCAATGCCATCTTCAAGATATATTTTACTCGATTGCTGAAATCCCAGGGAAGAGTAAAAATTAAGTAAGTATACTTGTGCGCCAATCTTAACAGGCTGCTTTCCAAAGAGGCGATTCATTTCTTCAATGCTTTTTTTCATCAGTATTCTGCCAATACCACTGCCCCTTGCTACAGGGGAAGTAACCACCCTGCCTATAGACGGTATTTCATAAATAATACCCGGTGGCACCAGCCGGGTGGTGGCCACCAATATATCATCCTTCCATCCCATTACATGATAACAGGCCTGATCTTTATTGTCCATATCCTGAAACACACAATTTTGTTCTACCACAAACACCTCAGTTCTTAATCGAAGGATCGCATATAATTCATGTAGTGACAGCTTGTCAAATTTTTTTGTTATCCATTTTATTGTGTCCATTTTTCTTCAATACATTTAAATTTACAGGATGGATTTTTCTCTCGCAAAGACACAAAGCAATGCTGAGTAAGTATAAAACTTCCCCTTTGTGCTCTTAATGCTCTTTGCGGGATAAATATTTTTCTTTTATTTATTTCCTTTGTGTACTTGTTGTGTTTCGTGGGAAACATTTACCGGCCCGCTGGTGAAGGTACAACCGCCAGCCCCTCATTGCCATCTTCGCTAACGGATTGCACCGCAAAAAAATAGTTGTCTTTTGAATAAGGCAGGCCGGCTTTTGTATCTGTACAAAAAATTTTCTTTTGCCATACAGCGCTGGTGGTTTCTCTTATTAATATATAGTATCCTTTTACTTTTCCGGTTTCAGGCTTTTTCCAGCTCAGGCTGGTGAAATTCGTCAGTTTCTTTGTTTCCACTTTCACCTCCTGCGGCATAGAAGGGGATTTGGCCAGGTTGCCAAGATTGCCCAGGTTCATACAGGTATTTTTCCGCAGATATTCAAAGTCAATAAATTCTGTCAGGTCGCCGTATTGTATGCCATTTTCTATTCGCACATCCTGGTGCTGGTGATAATAGTTTTCATTCATCTCAGTAAAACGGATAGCTGCATAGCCCCGGTTTACAAAAGGGGTATGATCGCCACCCCGCAGAAAGCGGTCATTACGGTATACCATCATCACTTCCAGGTTGTCTACATACCGTTCTCCAATTTCTTTTACATAGCGGGCCAATTGCCTGGCCTTCCCATCATTTTCCAATCCCAGGTTGCGGATATTTTGTGCTGCCCTGCCTGTATCCAGTATTGAAAAGGCTTCGCTGAATACTCTTATTTTGGTGTTGTTGATTATATTGGTTTCATTACTGTTGTTGCTTCCCATAATGTCATTATTCAATACCGCTTCAATATTCCAGTTTTGTTTTCTGGCTTTTTCACTCATAAAGCTGGCGCCGAGCAATCCCTGCTCTTCTCCGCTGAAAGCGACAAACATAATGGTGGCAGGAAATGATTGTTTACTCATAATGCGGGCACATTCTAATACGGCTGCCACTCCGCTGGCATCATCATTGGCACCGGGTGCATCTCCTGTTCTGTCCATTACATTGGTACGCATATTATCCAGGTGTCCGCTGATGATAAATATCCTGTTATCTGCAGCATCTGTTCCTTTCAGTGTAGCCACCACATTGCCCAATAGTAATGTGGTATCTATCCGGCGACTGTCCTTTTGAAGAGTGGTAGTATCAATAACTGCACTTAACCGTCCATTGGATTCACTGGCAAATTCGTTGAATTTATACAATACCCACTTTCTTGCTGCACCTATCCCCCTTTTAGTATCTGTTTGGGTACTTAACGTATTACGGGTGCCAAAGCTCACCATCTTTTTAATATAAGACTCCAGCGAATCTTTAGACACTTCTGCCACCATTTTTTCAATCTGCGGGTCACGGTTCACCGTAACCTGTGCAAAAAGCAAATGGCCGCAGCATAAGGCAGTAAACAACAGTAAATATTTTCTCATAATGTAGTATTTAAAAATTTCGGAGTCTTAACTATCATCTATCATCTATCATCTTAATAATTGTATTTCTCCTTCCACAGGCCTTTTAAAAATTTCCGTAATTCCTCTTCCCTTGCATTTTTCCCTGGCTCATAAAATTTATGCCCCGATAATTCCCCGGGCAGGTATTCCTGTGGTGAAAAATTATTATCATAACTGTGTGAGTATTCATAATTTTTGCCATAGCCCATGTTTTTCATCAGCTTCGTGGGTGCATTGCGGATATGTAATGGCACAGGCAGGTCTCCATATTTTTTTACTGCCGAAAGGGCCTCACCAATACCGGCTACGGCGGCATTGCTTTTCGGCGAAGCCGCAAGATAAGTTACGCATTGCGAAAGTATAATATTGGCTTCCGGGTATCCAATTTTGGTTACCGCATCAAAAGTGGCATTTGCTATTACTAATGCCGTGGGGTTAGCATTGCCGATATCCTCACTTGAAAGTATCACCAGCCTGCGGGCTATAAATTTTACATCTTCACCTCCTTCAATCATCCGGGCAAGCCAGTACAGGGCTGCATTGGGGTCGCTGCCGCGAATGGATTTAATAAAGGCAGAAATGATATCATAGTGCTGTTCACCCGATTTGTCGTAGAGGGCAATTCTTTTTTGAGCTGCATGCATTACCAACTCATCAGTGATAATAATAGTACCAGGGTCTTCGGAAGCCACACCTTGTGAGACAACCGAGTTTTGCGAAGGTTGGAGGCGAAGTCCGGGAGAGGCCACAATTTCCAGCAGGTTCAGTAATTTCCTTCCATCACCGCCGGAAATATTCAGCAGGGCGGCAGTTTCTTTCAGTTCAATTTTTTTCTGTTTTAAATATTCATCCTTTTCAATAGCTGTTTGCAACAGTCTGATCAGTTCATTTTCACTCAGCGGTTTCAGCACATATACCTGGCAGCGGCTCAGCAGGGCGCTGTTTACTTCAAAAGAAGGATTTTCAGTAGTGGCGCCTATTAATGTGATCACTCCTTTTTCCACCGCCCCCAGCAAAGCATCCTGCTGGCCTTTATTAAAGCGATGAATCTCATCTATAAATAAAACGGGGCTTTGTTGTGTCTTTGCCTGTTCTATTATTTCCCTTACTTCTTTCACTCCGGCGCTGATAGCACTCAATTGAAAGAAGGGTGCTTGTATAGAATGGGCAATAATATTGGCGATGGTCGTTTTGCCGGTGCCCGGCGGGCCCCAGAAGATCATTGAAGGTACTTTGCCTTTTTCGATGGCGGTACGCAAAATGCCTCCCTTGCCCACCAGGTGTTCCTGCCCGATGAGCTCATTTAACGAAGATGGACGGATGCGTTCTGCCAAAGGCACACTTTCTTTCACAGGCTGAAAGTAGTAAAAATGGGCCTTTTGCAGCGGTGAAACAGGACAAACGCATTAAAATTTTCTCATAGAATGTATAAAAATGCCAAATAGGAACACAACCAGTCCCGCCCTCGTACAGAAATGACACTGATTGAACGGACCTGCCTTTGCCGGCAGACAGGTTTCAGTGGCAATTTGTATTCTCTGCGCCTCTGCGGTTAAATTGTATTTCTGCCGTAGGCAGGTTTTTTATAATGCGTTTACCCTGAGCGGAGAAATTTTTGACGGGTACCTGAACCGGAAAGACTGGCAAAAATGAATCGCCGGTTTCGGGTTATTCTCTTTCTGTTACTATTAAAAAGCCGAAATATGCCGGCATTATGAAAGACTTCTTGCCGGATTAAATGTTTTTCTACAAATAGTATCGAACTTTTTCTACAAGCCACGGAAAGCTTATGCATGAAATTGCAGATGAATTTATTTATCTGTAATTAATCATAAATATACTCCCATGCTTTTCTTACCTACAAAGTCTTGTTTGCTCCTTGGAACCTCAGCTTTCATAACATTCAGCAGTAAATCACAAAGCAGGGGTGGACAGACTGCGAAAACGCCTGATAACATCAGCAGTTACACAATTGTAACGGTTTCCTTTATTACCGGGGCAAACAATAATTCAAGTTTTATTATTAATGATGGAACCATGTGGTCATGTGGCGATAATAGCTTTGGACAGCTGGGAGTGAAGGATGCCGGTACTGTAATTACTCACCGCAAACAGGTAGGAGATGACAGGGATTGGCTGGCAGTGACACCGGGCGCTTTTCATACACTTGCCATAAAAAAGGATGGCACGTTGTGGAGCTGGGGTGATAATCAATACGGACAATTGGGCGATGGTACCAGGGTAAATAAAACGGTGCCTGTGCAAAGCGGCAATGATAATAATTGGGAAAGTATAGCCACCGCTGATTATCAGTCTTATGCTATACGAAAGGATGGTACCTTATGGGCATGGGGCGTTAATAACTACGGGCAATTGGGCATTGAAAAAATAAATGACTTTATTATCATACCGGTACAGGTAGGAACAGATAAAGACTGGATAAAAGTAGTGGCTGGCTCATTTCATGCATTGGGTTTAAAAAAAGATGGCAGCCTCTGGGCCTGGGGATATAATGGGTACGGACAGTTGGGAATTGGCGAAACAACTTCAGCAACAAGACCGGTTCAGGTGGGCAATCAAAAAGACTGGCTACAGGTGGCGGCAAGTGCTTTTCACAGCCTGGCCATTAAAAACGACGGTACATTATGGAGCTGGGGAGATAATGAAGAAGGCGTTTTGGGAACAGGTGATAGCTACAAACAAATAAGCCCGGTAAAAATTGAAAGCAGCAGCAAATGGAAAATTGTTTCGGCCGGGTTTCATCATACCGCTGCCATTAAGGAAGACGGAAGTTTATGGGTATGGGGAACTAATTTTTCAGGCGAACTGGGCCTGGGTTATTCCGGTGGCAATAGTCTGCTGCCTGTTCAGTTGGGAACAGAAAAAAATTGGAAACATATTTCTCTTGGGTACTCGCATACGCTGGCCCTTAAAAAAGACGGGAGCCAATGGGTATGGGGTGAAAATGAATACGGTCAGTTGGGAACCGGAGGTTTTGCTGCAACAACCAGCCCGGTAAAAATTTCCTGCAGAGATGAATGGACTCATTCGAATACCAGAGAACCGGAGTTTTTTCGCCTCACTAATTTTACCAATGCAGAAACCAAAAAAGCAAAACTACTGTCATTGAATAACTAACCCCGGCACTCTCCCTCAACTTTATGCAACAGTATTAAAAGCAGCCGCACAAAGCGGCTTTTTTAGAGACTTCTTTTGTAATTCATCTATAAGTGGCCCTGAAACTCCGGCGGCCGGTTCTGCTGCATTTATTTTAATCCAGTGATTTTCAAATTCAAGTTATAGGTTTTTTTTAAGCAGGTTTGTCCGGTTTATGACAGAAATAAACATATCCGTTGCTGAACTTCCGATATTATTTATCTTTATAAATATAACGTCATTGACCTCAACAGCGCATAGAAGTATGTCTAAAGTATCTGCAACAGCAATTGAAAAGAACCTGCTACAGGCTGTTTCCGAAGCCACATCAGGTCTTACGGGGCATGATTTTCTGCTGGAAATAGCTAAACGCATCACTATTAACCTGGGTATGCGGTATTGTTTTATTGCCGAATGTGCCAATGAAACAAAGACCCGGCTTCGTACACTTGTTTTTGTGGAAGGGAAAAAAGTGCTTGACAATTTTGAATACAACACCAATGAGTCTGGCTGCCAGATGATGATGGACGGCGATACTTTCTTTTTACCTGCTGGCGCACAAAAAAAATTTAAAGCGGCTAATGGAATAGAAGCGTATGTGGGCGCCCCAATATTAAGTCCCACTACCGGGGAGATTCTGGGCCATATAGCTGCTACCGACCCCGAACCTGTTACAGATGAAAAGAATCAAACTGCAGTATTGAAAATCTTTGCCGACCGTATTGGCGCAGAACTGGAAAGAGTAAAAACAGAAAAAGAATTAATTAATAAGAACAGAGAGCTGCAGCGGCAAATGAAGGAAAATGAATTTTATGCTTTTACACTAAATCACCTGAAGGAAGCTGTTTTCTGGATTAACCAGGAAGGAAATATATGGGAGGTAAATGATACAGCAGCAGAAATGTCGGGCTACACCAAAGAGGAATTAACCAAAAAGCATGTCTTTGATGTGAATGTTACTGTACAAAAGCATAATTGGGACTCTATCTGGAAGCGGTTACGCAAAGAAAAGAAAGTGGTTTTTGATGCAAAATTCAAACGAAAGGACGGGACGATTATTGATATTGAGATCACCCAAAACTTTATGGTACTTGAGGGCCTTGAATATACCTGCAGCATTGTTCGGGATATACGCCAGAGAAAAATGGAGGAAGAATTGCTTCGTACTGTTTCTGAAGCAACCTCCAGCTATACCGGCAAAGATTTCCTGGTAGAACTGGCAAAACATATTACCATCACCTTATCCATGCGGTATGCATTGATAACAGAGTGTGCCAACGAAGAAAAAACTATGCTTCGCACTCTTTGCTATATGGATAGCGAAAAGATACTCGATAATATAGAGTACTCAACGGCTGATATTCCCTGTGAACTAATAATGCAGGGAAAGGACTTCTTTATGGCAAAGGATGTTCAGAAAGTTTTTCCCAAAGAAAAAGGGATTGAATCTTATGTTGGGGTACCTATATACAGTTCGGTGACAAGTGAAGTACTCGGACATATTATTGCTGTGGACCCTGCCCCAATCACCGATGAAAAAAATCAAACAGCTATTCTTAAAATTTTTGCAGCAAGGGCCGGAGCAGAAATTGAAAGAATGAAAGCAGTGAAGGAACTGGAAATAAAAAATGCTGAACTGAATAAGCGGCTGAATGAGATCGAACTGTTTCATACTACCATGAAGAATCTGCGGGATCAGATATTCTGGATTGACAAAAGCGGAAATTTTATACGGGTGAATGATGCTGTTTCCAAAGGATCCGGTTATAGCATAGATGAACTTATGAAAATGTCAGTATTTGATATCAATCCCACGCTTACAAATATAGAATGGCAAAAGGGATGGGAAGAAACAAGGAAAGCGGGCCAGCAAATATTGGAGACAACGCATAAAAATAAGGAAGGCAAAATAAACCCGGTTGAGGTTACTAACAACTTTATAGAATATGCGGGTATTGAATATTTCTGTAGCTCAGTGCGGGATATTCGAAAGCGAAAAATGGAAGAAGAGCTGTTAAGAACTGTTTCAGAACAGACAGCGGGTATAACCGGGGAGGATTATTTATTGCAACTGGCAAAATTTGTTACCTCCTCTTTGAATATCCGGTATGCCATGGTTAGCAAGTATTCGAACCCAGAACATACCCGGATGAAAATGCTCTCTTATGTAGAACGGAATGAAGTGCTGGAAGGATTTGAATACGAACTTTCAGGTACGCCCTGTGAAGTGGTGATGAAAGGAAATCGGTTCTTTTGCGCGGATAACCTTGAAAGAGCATATCCCAGGGAAATGGGTATTATTTCATGGGTGGCTGTTCCAATCTACAGCCCTACTACCGGCAAACCGATTGGTAACATTGGAGGTTTTGACACGGTACCCATGACAAATGAACAAAATCAGTCCGATATTCTTAAAATATTTGCTGCCCGTGCCGGGGCAGAAATAGAAAGGATAGAAGCAGAAGAGAAATTAAAGGAAGCAAATGCCAAACTTGAAATTCTATTATCAGAAAGTGAAGAACGTTTCCGTGACCTTTTTGAAGAAGCACCTATTGCGTATGTGCACGAAGGACTCGACTCAAAATTTATTAAAGCAAACCGTGCGGCATTGAGAATTTTAGGTGTCAGACCCGACGAAGTTTCTGAGTTGTATGGCAGTTCACTTACTCCCAACACCCCGGATGCACAACGGCGTCTCAAAGAGGCATTTGAATCTGTCGGAAGAGGTACCGATACCAGTGGAGTAGTGCTTGAACTCCGCCGCAAAGACAATGGTAAGCCTATCTGGATTCAATGGTGGTCAAACCCGGATACCGGCGGAAAGTTTACCCGAACCATGTTCATTGATATTACCGACAAAGTATTAATGGAACAGGAGAAAGCCAAGCTGCAGGCTCAAAATAAGTATCTCCAGGATGAAATAAAATTCAATCACAATTTTGAAGAAATTATAAGCAGGAGTAAAGATTTTCAAAAAATATTGCAACAGATCGAACAGGTAGCTTCTACCAATGCCACCGTTTTAATATTGGGAGAATCCGGAACGGGGAAAGAACTGATTGCAAGAGCTGTTCACAATATCAGCAACCGGAGTAAACAGCCTCTGGTAAAAATAAACTGCGCCACTTTGCCGGCAAATCTTATCGAAAGCGAATTATTTGGTCATGAGAAAGGAGCTTTTACAGGTGCTATGGACAGAAAGATCGGACGGTTTGAACTGGCAGATGGCGGTACGGTTTTTTTAGATGAAATAGGTGAGCTGCCGGTAGAGCTGCAGGCGAAGTTATTGAGGGTATTGCAGGAAGGGGAATTTGAAAGATTAGGTAATCCAAAAACAATGAAAGTAAATGTGAGAGTGATTGCTGCTACAAACCGCAACCTGCAGCAGGCCATTGAGAAAAAAGAATTCAGAGAAGATTTATATTACCGTTTAAATGTATTTCCCATTATATGCCCGCCATTAAGAGACAGAAAAGAAGACATTCCATTATTGGTAAAACATTTTTGCCAAAAACATGAAGGTAAGATCGGTAAAAAAATAACTGACATTTCACAAAAAGTAATGGACGCACTGGTGGTTTATGACTGGCCTGGCAATATCCGTGAATTGGAGAATATTATAGAAAGGGCAATGATACTGAGCCGTGACAATACACTGGAATATGGAGAATGGGTGCCAACACAAAAAATACAGGCAGGTAAAATTTCGGCTTCCACAACAACACTGGAAGATGTAGAGAAAGAACATATCATAGAAGCGCTTAAAAAAACCAACTGGAAAGTAAGTGGTGAAAAGGGAGCTGCAAAAATTCTTGGAATAAACCCGACAACGTTAGAAGCAAGAATGAAAAAAATGGGTATCAAAAGAGAAGAAGGATGATTATTAACCGATAGATGCTAAAGGCGCCACTTCCGTAATATTTTTTATCCTTGCATACCGTGCTGCAACCGGCAATATATTAATTGACCAGTGGTGATAAAAACTGTTTGTTCATTAAAACAGCAGTCTGTCTTAATCTTTACTGTACACATTGCTGACGGAATTTAACAGTTGAATATGCCACACCAAATTCATCCGGCAGCGTGATGGAAGCAACTTCATTAATTCCCACTCTTATCAATGCCATGTGATGAATGGTGTGCTCCAGGTTGTAGGCTATCTCCCTGTAATAATTACTTGGGATGGTAATGGTCTCTGCCGCCTCATTATAATCTTCTGCCTCAAGTACTATTCTCCTGTTCGGCTTATCCAGGTTACGGTAAATTTTCCGCAGCAAAAATCCTGCAAAACCCTTATCCGTTTCAATCCGGTAATCCCGTTTTCTTTTTTCACAATTTACAAGCCCCTCATCATAGCCATTCTCCAGGCATTGAAACAATTCGATTATATGCCGTACATGCTGGCCGGTGGTGGCATTAAAAAGTATCCTGCTGGGTTGGGTGTATTCTTTATCTGTAAGCTTTGCCAATACATCACTTAACTGGATGAATACATCTTCTATTGGTTTTTTCAGTAGCATAAGTTTGTTTTGAGGCAAATAAAATTTTGGTTTCTTTTTTGTTGTACACAAATGTAGATTCCTGTATAAGAAAATGCTGTCAGCCAAACGACAGCAATCAGGCATTCTTTTTTAATAACACATGATCTGTTATATCCATAAATACCCCTGGAGAAAAAGGAGATAAATACATTCCCAATATTTCAGGACTCTCCCAATATATTGGAAAAAAAAAGGCAGCCCCGACCCGGTTATGATGACACACAAATTTTTTAAAATGCTTTACTGTAAAGGGTTTCAGGGATTTTTTGGACCTCTTATTTTTTTTTGGCACGGCGCTTGGCTAATAGAGAATGAAATAAAAAAACAATCATGAACAGGATGATCTCGAAGAATGAGTTTAAAACGACAATAATTGAGAATATGAATTTGTCGCTAGTACAATTTAAGTTAGAATGGAGCGGTGCCTGCCAGATTATTTCGCCTGTTTATGAAGAACTGGCCAGTTCATACAATGGCCGTGTAAATTTTTTTACAGTAGACGTAGAGCAGGAAGCAGGGCTGAATAATGAGTATGGAGTAATGGAGCTGCCCACCATACTTTTTTTTCAAAATGGGAAAATTATTGACCATATAAAAGGCCTTGTTCCCAAAAGTATAATGATCAGTAAAATAGAAAATGCATTAATAAACCGGTTAAACTAAAACTATATTTTAAAACCCGTCTGAACGGATTCTTGCCGGGCAGGCTTTAAAACTTAAAACTATGTCACAGGAAATGAAATTCTTCTACTTGAAAAATCATCCGATGCTTGCTTTATTGTCAGATCAGAAACTTACTGAAGCAGCAGAAGTGGCTAAAATTAAAACGGTGTACCGCGGCGAGCAGATTGGTTATGGAGAGGGCGGTTATACCCGGCTGCATTTTCTGATAAAGGGAAAAGTAAAAATTACAGATAACAGCGATGCGGATAATGACCTGATAAAAGATATATTAACAGAGCCGGATATTTTTGGAGACCTGGGCCTGGAAGGGCAGCTGAACAGGTACGAATCTGCCGAAGCACTTACTGCCAATACTATCATTTGCTCATTTCATATTACGGATTTTAAAAGAATACTGGAAGACAACCCAATGCTGTCGCTGAATTATGCTAAAAATGTGATAAGCAAATTACAAAGGCTTGAACACCGTCATGCAGACCTGGTATTTCATGATACAAAGGACAGGCTCATCCGGTTTATAAAAAATTGGGCGAAAACGGATGGCAACCGTATTGGGGATAAAATAATCCTGAACAATTATCTTACGCACAGCGATATTGCCGGGTTCATTTCCACCTCCCGCCAAAGTGTAAATATGTTGCTGAATGAGCTTAGGAGCTCCGGGCATCTTTATTACAACAGAAAATGTATAGAGCTCAACAACCTGGTAGCCTGGAATTAAATTAAGAGCATCTCTAAAAACTCGCCTTTTCCTCTCAAAATGGAGAGGAATTAAAGACGAAGTCGAAATAAATAAGAGTTTTTAGGAAAGCCCTTCAATATTAACAGGTAGTGTAAGCGGAACGACAATGACCGCAGGCATTACTCCTTAGTTTCGCTGCCAGGAAATATTTTTTGTTTTGCTTTAATAAACACCAGGAAATCACCGATGAAAGTGCAGTGGGTGTTTCAATTTTCCGGATAATTCAGAATAAATAACAGAACAGTTAATGACATCAGTTTGCTTATATTTTAAAGTGCACCAGCCCTGCAGGTTAAAAAAATACCAGTCAAAGGATATTGATGTTATGCATTCTTACGAAGATGCAGATGCCAACAGGGAAACCATAGACGCCGCAGCGGATAATTGTTACCTGCCGGCCAATGAGCTGCTATACCGCTCAATAAAGGAGCAAAAAGGAAGGTTCAGGGTCAGTTTCTCTATCAGTGGAACTGCGATAGAACTTTTGCAGCAGTACAGACCGGATGTGCTTGACTCGTTCAAAAAATTAGCAGATACCGGTTGTGTAGAAATACTGGCTGAGACATACTATCATTCCCTGAGCTTTTTGCATTCTAAAAGGGAATTTAAACGGCAGGTAAAAAAGCATTCAGATTTTGTAAAAAATATCTTTGGCACTGAACCTCTCGTTTTCAGAAATACGGAATTGATTTATAATAATGACCTTGCCAGGTTTATATCCGGCATGGGTTATAAGGGGATTCTCTGCGAAGGGGTGGAAAGGATATTACAGTCCAGAACCCCCAATCAATTATATGCTGCGCCTGGCAATGGTGACTTTGGGCTTCTGCTTCGAAATACAATGCTGTCGGATGATATCGCTTTCCGGTTTGATGATCAAAACTGGTCTGAGCATCCATTAACAGCCCCAAAATTTGCTTCCTGGTTGCATGCTTATCCGGAAACTGCTGATGTTATTAATCTTTTTCTGGATTATGAAACTTTTGGAATCCATAAAAAAAAGGAAACAGGCATATTCGATTTTTTAAGTGCATTGCCTGAAGCTGTACTTGAGAATGAAAAATTCCGGTTTTCTGCACCAACCGAAATCCTGAACAGTTGCTATCCACGGGATGTTTATGATGTGCCCCAGGCTGTTTCATGGGAAGATAAACAGGACGTTACCTGTGTGTGGAGCCGGAATGCAATGCAGAACAATACGCTGAAAAAAATCTATGCGATTGAAAAGATGATAATGAGTTGCGGCACCAGTGAAACAATTGATACCTGGGGAAGATTGCAGGCTGCGGATCATTTTTATTATATGACCGAAGAGACTTTTGACAATGAGAGCAGTAAATACCAGAATCCATTCTCCAGTGCAGAAGAAGCTTTCCGGAATTATTCAAATATCCTCGTTGACTTTGAAATTTCTATCATAAAAAACAATATAAATCTCACCAAAAGAAATGCAGGGGATAACCTACCGGCATATAATCTTTATTAAAAAAAGCGTATGGAAAAAAAATTAAAAGGGCAAATCGCCATCGTAACAGGTGCCAGCAGCGGCATCGGGGCCGGTTGTTCAATAGAGCTGGCCAAAGCTGGTGCTACTGTAATTGTAAACTACCCAATACCGCAGGGAAAAGACATGGCAGAAAAAGTGGTGGCTGAAATTAATGGGGATGGAGGGGCTGCTATTTCTTATAAATGCGATGTGAGTAAAGAAAACGAGGTACAGCAAATGTTTGCAGATGTAATTGGCCAGTTCGGCACAGTTGATATCCTGGTTAATAATGCAGGATTGCAAAAAGATGCCCCCTTTACCGAAATGACACTGGACCAGTGGAATTATGTGTTAGCCGTAAACTTAACGGGCCAGTTTCTTTGTGCAAGAGAAGCCATTAAGGAATTTTTGAGAAGAGGCGTGAATGGCAAATCAAAATCAGCAGGTAAGATAATCTGTATGAGCAGTGTGCATGAAGTAATTCCATGGGCAGGGCATGCAAACTATGCAGCATCGAAAGGCGGTGTAATGCTGATGATGAAAACAATTGCCCAGGAATTTGCACCAAAGAATATTCGCATCAACTCGATTGCTCCCGGTGCCATTGCCACCCCCATCAATCATGATGCATGGGATACACAGGCGCACCTGCAGGAATTATTAAAATTAATTCCACAAAAAAGAGTGGGCCAGGTGGTGGATATTGGTAAGGCCGCTGTGTGGCTGGCCAGTGATGATAGTGATTATGTAAATGGAACTACGTTGTTTGTGGATGGCGGTATGACACTTTATCCCGGTTTTGAGGGGAATGGGTAAAAGACTCGGTCTCCCCCGGATGATGAAACTCATTGTAAAGAAAACGAAGAATGTATCATTACCCCAAAGGGGTACAATATGATTAACTTAGGATGAAACTCATTGCAAAGAGAACGAAGAATGTATCATTACTCCAAAGGGGTACAATATGATTAACTTAGGATGAAACTCATTGCAAAGAGAACGAAGAATGTATCATTACCCCAAAGGGGTACAATATGATTAACTTAGGATGAAATTCATTGCAAAGAGAACGAAAAATGTATCATTACCCCCAAGGGGTACAATATGATTAACTCAGGATGAAATTCATTGCAAAGAGAACGAAGAATGTATCATTACCCCAAAGGGGTACAATATGATTAACTCCGGGTGAAACCCGGAGCCCTGCGGGCAACGCAAGGGACGGTGACAGGAGTACTGGCGATGACTAAATAAAATATAAAAAATGAATGCAGAACAAAAAAGATTAACGCAGCCGCATTGGAAAAAATGGGGGCCTTATTTAAGTGAGCGCCAATGGGGTACGGTACGGGAAGATTACAGTGAACATGGCGAAGCCTGGGATTATTTTCCGCATGACCATGCCCGGTCAAAAGTATATCGCTGGGGCGAAGATGGTATGGCCGGCATCAGTGATGATATGCAAAGGATATGTTTTGCCATTTCTTTATGGAATGGAAAAGATCCGATACTCAAAGAAAGAATGTTTGGATTAACAGGCAATGAAGGTAATCATGGAGAAGATGTGAAAGAACTGTATTATTATCTCGACAGTACGCCGACACATTCGTACATGAAGCATCTTTATAAATATCCGCAGGCCGAATATCCCTACGCAGATTTGGTAAACACTAACCAGAACCGGAATAAGTTTGAAAAAGAATATGAGTTGCTGGATACCGGAATATTTAACGACAATAAATATTTTGACGTATTTACTGAGTACGCTAAGAATGATGCAGAGGATATTCTTATAAAAATTACTATTCATAACCGGGGTAAAGAAAAGGCGCCCTTATCTGTATTGCCCACGTTGTGGTTCCGCAACCTGTGGAGTTTCGGTTTGGCAGAAAACAAACCGTTAATGTATTTAAAGAAAGAACCGAATGGATACGGAGAAGTAAAAGTGATTGACTACGCTGCCGGGGAATATCATTTCTATTTTGAAAAACCTGTCCGCACCCTTTTTACTGAGAATGAAACAAATGTTGAAAAATTATACGGCCAGCCAAATAAGACCCCTTTTGTAAAAGATGCTTTTCATACGGCCGTAACAACACAGCAGTATGATTGGCTGGAAGAAAAGAAAGAGGGAACTAAATTTGCCCCGTTGTATGAAATAAATGTGGAGGGGAAATCTTCTGTCACTATCAGGCTCCGGTTAAATAAAAAAGAGATATTGCATGATCCATTTGGCCCTGCGTTTGAAGAAATATTTGACACCCGGATTACTGAGGCCAATGAATTTTATAACAGCATTACACAAACAAAAGAGGAAGACCTGCAGAATATACAACGGCAGGCTTTTGCCGGTATGCTGTGGAGCAAACAATATTTTAATATTGATATTCCAAAATGGCTGAATGGAGATAAGGGACAGCCTGCACCACCGGAGCAGCGAAAAAACGGGCGTAATCATCACTGGCATACTTTAAATAATGAAGATGTGATTTCCATGCCCGACAAATGGGAGTATCCGTGGTATGCAGCTTGGGACCTTGCTTTTCATTGTGTGCCGCTGAGTATGGTAGATCCGCATTTTGCAAAAGAACAGCTTATTTTGTTTTTGCGTGAATGGTATATGCACCCCAGTGGCCAGTTGCCGGCGTATGAATGGTCATTTGGAGACGTAAACCCACCTGTACATGCATGGAGTTGTATGCAGGTGTATAAAATGGAAAAGGCAAAAACCGGGAAGGGTGATGTTAACTTTTTAGAAAGAGTTTTTCAAAAACTACTGATCAATTTTACATGGTGGGTAAACAGGAAAGACAGTAAAGGCAATAATGTTTTTGAAGGCGGATTTTTGGGGCTGGATAATATTGGGGTGTTTGACAGAAGCAATACCATTCCCGGGGGTGGTGTGCTGGAGCAGGCCGATGGCACAGCGTGGATGGCCATGTATTGCCTGAACATGCTGGAGATGGCATTGGAAATTGCACAGCATAATCCTAATTATGAAGATGTGACAACTAAATTTTTTGAACACTTTGTTTATATCGCTGAATCATTAAACCGCATTGGCGAAAACTGGACCGGCAGCTGGGATGATGAAGAAGGTTTTTTCTATGATGTGTTATCAATGCCTGATGGCAGATATATTCCGGTAAAAGTCCGTTCGCTGGTGGGACTCTCCACTTTATTTGCCACATTGGTATTAAAAAAAGAGTTGCTGGAAAAAGTTCCTGAATTTCACCGCCGCTTAAAATGGTTTCAACGCTACCGGGAAGATAACGGCCAATACCTGGTTATTGAAGACCTCAAAACAAATGATGATATCTTATTATCACTGGTACCCAAGGCCAGGCTGGAAAAACTGATGAAAGCATTGCTGGATGAAAAAGAATTTTTATCTCCGGGTGGTATCCGCTCTATTTCAAAAATTCACAAAGACGGGTACAGTGTAAATATTGACGGGCAAAATTTTGGGTTGGATTACCAGCCCGGCGAAGGTACTTCTGCCTTATTTGGGGGCAATAGTAACTGGCGGGGCCCTGTATGGATGCCGATGAATTACCTGCTGGTGCTGGCTTTGCAGACATTAAGTGAGTATCATAAAAAAAATTGCGAAGTGGAACTGCCAACCGGTTCCGGAAAGATGGCCTGTTTAAAAGAAATATCGGATGACCTGGCCGCCCGTTTAATTTCCATTTTCAAAAAGGATGAAAAAGGTAATCGTCTTTGCCATGCCGACCATTCCATTTACCAGCAGGATGAACATTTTAAAGACCTGGTTTTATTCTATGAATATTTTCATGGTGATACCGCAAGGGGAGTGGGGGCAACACATCAAACCGGGTGGACAGGTGTGGTGGCAGAACTGATAAACCGGGTAAGTGTTTCTGAAAAAATAACTAAAACAAAGCAGCACGAAGTGACTGCATAAAAAAATAGTATGCTTACAAAAAGTAAAGCAGTGTTGCAAAACTTTGCAGATGCCACCCAATATGAATGGCTGGAAACAAACGGCCTCGGTGGATGGGCCAGCTCCTCTGTTATTGGCGCCCATACAAGACGGTATCATGGTTTGTTGACTGCAGCCATTGTACCGCCGGCAGAGCGGATGGTATTATTGTCGAAACTGGATGAGACGATTGTAAGGGGTGATAACAGAACAGAAATGGGAGTGAACCTTTATCCTGATAATACGATCCACCCGAACGGGCATCATTGTTTGAATAGTTTTACCAAAGATATTTTTCCGGAATGGGTGTATCAAACTGAAGATATTCAATTAAAGAAAAAAATCGGGATGATTCATGGCGAGAACACGGTGGTGATTATTTATGATGTGATAAAAGCCGGTTCGCCTTTTGTGCTGGAATTATTACCGCTGGTGGCGGCAAGGGGATATCATTCGTTGCAGCATGCCGGACCGCAAATGCACTGGGATGCTGATTTTGCAAATGAGATCTTTCATAGTCAGCCCGACGGTAAAACTGATTTGTTTATTGCAGTGCCGGGAGCATCGTATCAGCATACACCCCGGTGGTTCACCAATTTTCAATATGGAGTGGAGCAATACCGGGGACTGGACTTTACGGAAGACTTATTTAACCATGGTATTTTTTCTGTTGCATTAAAAGAGGGGGATTCAATCGGGATCATAGTATCAACTGAAAACCCGGCAGGAAGAAATGCAGATGACTTGCTGCAAAAAGAAAAAGAAAGAAGGCAGCAATTGCTGAAAGGTCAACCGGAAGATGAAATAGTGCGGCAGTTGGTTTTGGCTGCGGATCAGTTTATTGTAAAAAGGGATGAAAACCTTAAGACAGTCATTGCAGGTTATCATTGGTTCACCGATTGGGGAAGGGATACTATGATTTCATTACCGGGCCTTACATTAAGCACAGGAAGATATGACGATGCGAAAAAAATTATTGCGGCCTTTGCCAATAGTATAAGTATGGGTATGCTGCCCAACCGTTTCCAGGATAATGGCGAAGCGCCGGAATATAACAATGTGGATGGAACGCTTTGGTATTTTATTGCCGTATATAAATACCTGCAGGCAACAGGGGATAAAAAATTTGTGCTGAATGAAATACTTCCCGTGCTGAAAGATATTATTGACTGGCATTACAAAGGAACCAGATATAATATAAAGGTGGATGAAGATGGGTTATTATATGCAGGTGAAGCCGGACAGCAATTAACATGGATGGATGCAAGAATTGGTGATTGGGTGGTAACACCGAGAGCGGGAAAACCGGTGGAGATTCAGGCACTATGGTATAATGCACTCTGTATTTTCAGTGAATTATCAGCACTGAATAAAGAGAAAATCTCAGCAAAAGAATTTTCGGTAAAAGCAGGCCAGGCCAAAGAATCATTCACTAAATTATTCTGGTACAAAGAAGGAAACTATTTGTATGATGTAATTGATGAAAAAGGAAGCCCTGATATAACGCTGCGGCCTAACCAGCTTTTTGCAATCAGCCTTCCGTTTGCATTGCTGGAAGGCAGACAGGCAAAACAGGTATTGAAAATAGTGGGAGAGCAATTATATACTGCCGTTGGATTAAAAAGTTTACCGGCAGGTGATGCGCATTATGTGCCTGTATATGGTGGTGATCAGTGGCACCGGGACTCATCCTATCATGAGGGTACAGTATGGAGCTGGCTGCTCGGCCCCTTTGTGGATGCGGTTATGAAAGTAAATGGGGAAAAGGGAAGGGCAAAAGCAAAGAAGATAATCAATGATTTTAAATATCACCTGAATGAAGGATGCATCGGTTCTGTTTCAGAAATATTTGATGCAGATTCACCGCACCATCCACGGGGATGTATTGCCCAGGCATGGGGTGTGGCAGAAGTACTGAGGGTGATGAAGGAGTACGGATTATATAATATGAAAAAAGTGAAGGGCGGCAAGGAAATAGTAACTAGTTAAACGATTTTTTCTTTTTTTCAGATGGCTTACCCGAATATGGTGCGAGCAATTCTTTTACTTTCTTTTTCAGCAGGTCTTTATCCGGCAGGTAAAGCTGGTATTTAGAAACGAAAATTTTATTAGAAATCCCTCCCATAGCATATTCAACCATTATATCATCTTTTTCAGCTGAAAGAATAATGCCAATAGGTTCATTGTCATCCGCTGCATTTTCTTCTTTTCTAAAATAATTAAGGTAGAGGTTCATTTGTCCTATATCGCCATGGTTTACCTTTTTTGTTTTAAGGTCTATTAATATAAAACACTTTAAAATGCGGTGATAAAAAACCAGGTCAATAGCAAAGTGTTTATTACGGAGTGAAATTCTGAATTGTCTTGCTACGAAGGTAAAACCCTTTCCAAGTTCAAGTAAAAATAATTGGAGGTTATCTATAATTTTTTGTTCAAGGTCTTTCTCCGTCATCCGGTAGCTCTGTGGTATTTTAAGAAAATCAAGCACATAAGGGTCTTTTACTGCTTCTGAAGGATAAGAAACAATATGACCTCTTTCTGAAAGTCGTAAAACGCCTTTTTTGTCTTTGCTCAATGCAAGCCGTTCAAATAAAGAAGAATCAATTTGCCGTTCCAGTTCACGGGACCCCCATTTTTCATGAATAGCCTGTTTCTCATAAAATTTTCTGGCACTTTCGTCTGATATACCTATCAGCGTAATAATATGCGTCCAACTCAATTTGGCAGGCACTGCCTGCCATTTTTGATAGGCCAGGTAAAACCGGCGCATATCCAACACATTCCGCCTGCCAAATCCCTTGCCATAACGGAGCTTTAAATCTTTGGAAAGCCTTGCCAGCAGGTCAGTTCCGTACTCTGCCCTTTCTTTTCCGTGTTGCTCAAATTCTATAATATGCCTGCCAATTTCCCAATTGGCTTTCACTAATTCCGTATTGATTGCCTTAAAAGCATTTTGCCTTGCCGTTTCAATCGCAAAGCCAATGTCTGCTAAAAGTTTTTTGTATTTAGGTTTTACCGCTTTCATTATCACAAATAAAATTGATGGAAGGAATTAAGGTAAATATTTTCAAAAGCAGCAGTAAAAGTTAAGCGAACTGGTTTCAGAAATATTTGATGCAGATGCACCGCACCATCCACGGGGATGTATTGCCCAGGCATGGGGTGTGGCAGAAGTACTGCGGGTGATGAAGGAGTATAAATTGTATAACAGTAAAATTCAAAAAGAGAAAGTGAAAAAGGAAATAGTTAGCGGTTAAGTCTTACGTTTTTTGTTAACGGTGAAATCAAAGATATCCCAGCGGTTATAATGACCGGAAGTGTCCAGCGTTAGTTTCTCTTTAATGGCGGTGTCAAAATTTTCGATTGTGCAGTAAAGAATTTCCTCTTTATCAAATTGAGGGGGCAGCAGGTAGTTTCCTTTAGGATCAATCACACAACTGCCGCCAGTAAGGATATATTTATCCGGATCGGTTTTTAAATATCCCGGCAGGGTCAACCCGGATGGTATATCTTTTACCTGCATCATTTGTCCGGCAGCAATTACAAAACACCTTCCTTCAAACGCATAGTGACGGCTGGCTACCTGGTGCATTTCATGGACTGTTGGCCAAAATGCAATATGAATAATTTCGTTTTCATTATGAAGCGCCTGACGGCTCAGCGGCATCCAGTGCTCCCAGCAAATCAATCCGCCGATTTTTCCCCAGCCTGTTTCAATAGTTTTTAAACCGGCGGCATCTCCTGATCCATAGAATAGTTTTTCATTAAATGTCGGTATCAGCTTACGATGATGGTTGACTATTTCACCTTTCTCATTTATAATTACAAATGAATTGAAAATAGTTCCGCTGCCAATACCATTGACAACTCTTTCATTAAAACCAAGACAGATAATTACACCGGATTCCCTGGCAGTATCACACAACAACTTTATTTCTTCCCCATCTGCTGCAGGGCTGTTTGCATGCATCCTGGCAAATACTTCTTTCACTGCTTCATTATTCCAGTTTGCTATTTCAGGGCAATGGTCAAGCCAGGCAGGGTAGCCACTGAGCCAGGTTTCGCCAAAAACAATTAACTGCGCACCCTGTTGTATTGCTTCCTTAATTAATGTTATTGCTTTTTCTGTGCTGGCTTCAAGGTTTAAATGTACAGGCCGGTGCTGAATGATGGCAAGATGGAGTGATTTCATGAATCAAAAATAAGTCAAACAATTCTACCCAAACACAATCCAGTAAAACCACATGGCAAAACTTAAAATCAGTGCCGCCCACGGATTAATAAATGCAACTCCAAAAATTATACTATTGCAGATAAGACCGATATTTTCATTCCGGGTGGTCTGTTTTATTTGCTTTACTGTTATATCCTGAATTAATAAATCCTTTTTACGGCTGGCAGCATACCAAAGAAGCCGGAAAGCGAGGCTTATTAAAACAAAATAACCGGTATAGAAAATTACAGCAGCCTGTAATGCGTCTGTTATTAAATACTCGCCTAAGGTTTTTGTGGGAAAAGGGACAAGCGCCACCAGCATCAGCAACAGGCCATTTGTTATTATAATGGAATTATCCGATTGCCTTAGCATTTTAAATAACCCATGATGCCCAATCCATGCCAGCAGCACATTAATGAAACTGATAACATAAGCCAGACAAATGGGCCATTTGCCAAGTAAAGCATGTTGCAGACCGGCATTGGTAACATCGCCATGAAGTTCCACACCTATTTCAATGGATAATAAGGTAACGGCAATGCAAAATACGCCGTCGCTGAAGGTTTCAATACGAAGTGTTTCTTTTTGTAATTGTATTTCGGATGGATTTGCCATTTGTAAAGGCAGTAAAAATATTTATTGGATGGATATGCATTTGTCGGGCAGAAGACAGACAACCAAACAAATCTTTTTCTCCATTCGTCAACCAGGCGACAAGATAATATTCTGGTAATGATTCATTTTGCAGTAGAAAAATTAATTATGACCAATCAATACGACATTATCATCATCGGCACCGGCAGCGGTGGCAGTACAATGGCTTATAAATTAGCGCCAACCGGGAAAAAAATATTGATTCTTGAAAGAGGTGGCTTTATCCCTAAAGAAAAGGAAAACTGGGACCCGCATGAAGTGGTGACCAAAGGGCGCTACCGCCCCAATGAAAACTGGTACGATAATGAGGACAAACCCTTCAAGCCATTCATACATTATAATGTGGGTGGCAACAGTAAAATGTATGGCGCTGCATTATTCCGCTTCCGGGAAAGTGATTTTGAAAAAGTAAATCATTATGGCGGCGTATCGCCTGAGTGGCCATTGAAATATGACGTGTATGAAAATTATTATGAGCAGGCAGAAAAATTATACAGTGTGCATGGTGAAAGAGGAACGGATCCAACAGAACCACCCGCCAATGCGGACTACCCATTACCGCCGCTTGCTTATGAACCTTTGATAAAAGACCTTGATGTAAAATTAAAATCGCTGGGATTAAAACCTTTCCCATTGCCAATGGGTGTAAAGCTTCCCCAGGATTATACTGAAACAGATTCACCCGTGGTGCTGGAAAATTTTGATGGCTTTCCTGATCTTACAGACAGTAAAGCAGACGGACAGGTGATGTGTCTTCGCCCGGCATTGAAAAATAAAAACATAACCTTACTCACCCATGCCTATGTGGAGAAATTAGAAACCGACACCACCGGCAAAATAATAACAGGGGTGGTGGTAACAGTAAATGGAGAAAGAGCAGTCTTTACCAGTGATACAGTATTTGTAGCCTGCGGCGCAGTAAATTCAGCTGCCTTATTCCTGCGCAGTGCCAATGAAAAACATCCGGAAGGATTAGCCAATTCTTCCGGCCAGGTGGGAAGAAACCTGATGCTACATCATAATGGTTGTCTTGTGGCATTTACAAAAAAGAAAAATGATTGTGTGTTTCAGAAAAGTTTGGGCATTGCCGATTTCTATCATGGTGCGGATGACAGCGAGTATCCATTGGGCGAAATTCAACTGATGGGGCGCAACGATCCGGATACGATCAACTGGATGGGAGAGACCCTGTTTCCCGGAAAAACGTATACTGAACTGAAAGAAATGAGTATAGATTTCTGGCTTACAGCAGAAGACCTGCCCAGTGCAGATAACCGGGTTACACTTCGAAGAGATGGAACAATAAAAGTTAGTTATACCAGGACAAACTTTACAGCATTTGAAAAATTAAAAGATAAGCTCAAAAATGTTTTTGTACAGCTTGGTGAACTGGATGCAGATTATAAAGAGGTGAAATGGGGCGGGTACGACCTGGATATAAGCGGTATGAGCCATCAGAATGGTACCCTGCGATTTGGTAATGACAGGGCCACTTCGGTACTGGATTTAAATTGCAAAGCACATGACCTTGATAATTTGTATGTGGTGGATGCAAGTTTCTTTCCCAGTTGCGGGGCTTTCAACCCGGCACTGACGATTGCCGCAAATGCATTGCGGGTGGGGGATCATTTCATTAATACCGTTTTACAGGCACCAGCCCATGAGCAAATGAAAGTATCTGCAGCACTGTAAATTCTGCTGGAAATTTTTTCTCATGAAGCAGTTGGTTTTGGTTATGGCCCCAATTTTTTTAAATACGGGGCCTTTTTAAGAAAATTTGTATGGAAGAAATTGCAAAAAATATAACCATCACAATCAGCCATTCTCTGGAAATAGTTTCAGCTGCCATCATCGCTGCAGCATTACTGAAATTAATAGCCGGTTATTTTCAATCTTTCTTAAAAACAAAGAATGGTTTACCGGCTATGCAGGCCCGGATAACATTCGGCAGCGCTGTGGCTGTTTCATTAGAATTATTATTAGGGGCCGATGTACTTGCCACCGCTGTAGCTCCCAGTTGGGATGATATTGGTAAACTGGCAGCCATCGCTGTTTTAAGAACGGCATTAAATTATTTTCTTGAAAAAGAATTGAAACATTCAAAATCTGCGGCCTGACGTCATCCACCCGACACCATTATTATTTATCAATTGTTCCCTTTGCACCATGAGAATAATGCCAATAAGAATTTATACCGGCAAAAGCGGCCTGGAGCAAATGAAAGCTTCTTTTAAAAAGAACTGGAGGCATTACGGACAGGAAGCGCTGGGTCTGGCTATTTTCATGATTTCCGCCTGTTTCTTTTCCGCTATGCTGTTCTCAGAAAAAAGTTCTTGGTATCATGCGGTTCCCAACGGCTTAGTAAGAAACATACTGATGGGGATAGCTATGGGAGGTACCGCTTTGTTTATTTTTTATTCCCCCTGGACATCACCAGGCGGTTCGCAAATTAATCCGGCTGTAACCCTTACTTTTTTATGGTTAGATAAAATGTGCCGCTATGATGCTTTATTCTATATCATCTTTCAAATTATTGGTGGAACAGCGGCTGTTTATATCATGCAACTGTTAATGGGCAATCTATTGACTGCTTCGCCGGTGAATTCTGCAGCCACCGTGCCGGGAAAACCCGGCATCGGTTGGGCATTGATCACTGAATTCATTATCGCATTCGTAACAATGAGCATGGTACTGTTTACCTCCGGCCATGAAAAATTAAAAAAACACACCAGGGTATTTGCCGGATGCCTTGTGTGTGTGTGGGTGGTACTGGCAGGTCCGGTATCAGGATTTGGAATGAACCCGGCCCGATCTTTTGCCAGCGCTTTGCCGGCAGGAGTCTGGACAGCTTTCTGGATATATCTCTTCATACCGGTTGCCGGTATGCTGCTGGCCGCCGAATTTTACCTGTTCAATCAAAAAAATAAGATCAACAATCATTCTCCAAAGACAAAACAGGTAACACTAAAAAAGAAATTTTCTGAGCCATTAGAGTTTATGTTATAAAACCCGCTAAACTTCTCCAGAAGGGGAGGCTTAAAACATTCAGTATGAAAAAAAAAATATTTAGTATCCTGGCTTTAATGAAAGCCATTTTAATTTCAAGCATTGCACTTTCACAGGTAACCAAAGTGGAAGCGGTTGGTATTACCGTAAAAGAAATGGACCGTTCTCTGAAATTTTATACTGAAGTAATAGGATTTAAAAAAGTAAGCGATACGGAATACAGTGGTGAAAGCTATGAAAAATTAAAAGGGGTTTTTGGATTAAAAATGCGGGTGGTCAGGTTGCAGCTCGGCGATGAACTTATTGAACTTACAGATTACTTAACCACCGGCGGCCGCAGTATTCCCGAAGATCAAAAAAGCAATGATTTGTTCTTTCAGCATATTGCTATCGTAGTAAGTGATATGGATAAAGCGTACCGGCAGGTAAAAAAGTATAACGTGGAGTATGTATCCACTTCGCCGCAAACACTTCCAAAATCAATCCCAGGGGCAGAAGGGATAAAGGCATTTTATTTTCATGATCCTGATAATCACAACCTCGAACTGATCTATTTTCCCAAAGGAAAAGGTCAGGATAAATGGCAGACCAATAACGGTAAGATATTCCTTGGAATTGACCATACTGCCATCGGCGTAAGCAGTACAGCAAACAGTCATACATTTTACATGGATATACTGGGTATAGAAAGAAAAGGCGATAGCTGGAATAAAGGAACTGAACAGGAGCATTTGAATAATGTGGAAGGGGCTTCGCTGCATATTACCGGCTATCGGACAAACGCCGGGCCCGGCATTGAATTTTTAGAATATATTAACCCTGGCCCCGGCAGGCCCTACCCGCTTGATTCCCGGGCCGATGATATATGGTACTGGCAAACAACTCTTATTACGGATGATGCAGAAGCACTGTACAACAAATTAAAAGAAAGTGGGGCCTTATTTTTTTCAAAAGAATTGGTGCATCAGCAAATTAACGGGGTGCATACAAAATCTTTTATTGTTCGTGACCCCGATGGCCATGCCCTGCTTGTCATTGAAAAAAAATAGTAATATGCGGGCCTGTCAGTTGCAGGACAAACTATAAAAGCGGGTAGTAATAATTTTGCCCAAAGAAATAAACATGAAAAAATTTATCATTTTCGCAATTGTAATTTTCAGCACTGCCGTTTTGTATGCACAGGATGCGCCAAAGGGATTGAATGTAAATGATGCGGCCCCGGCATTTACAGCGAAAGATCAGAATGGCAATAAAGTAAACCTGGAAGAGCAGTTAAAGAAAGGCCCGGTAGTATTGGTCTTTTACCGTGGTCAATGGTGTCCTTATTGCAACCGCCAGTTGAAGAAATTAGAAGATTCTATGTCATTGGTTATGGCGAAAGGCGCAACTATCATTGCAATATCACCTGAAATGCCGGAAAATATTGCAAAGACTATAGAGAAAACAAAAGTCACTTACCCGATTTTGCATGATGAGGGAATGAAAATTATGAAGAGCTATGATGTAGCTTTTGCTGTGGACGGTAAAACGATTGAAAAATATAAAGGATATGGCATTGATTTTACGCAGGCAAATGGAATGGCCAACGGTGCCAACTTACCTGTTCCCGCATTGTATGTTATTAATAAAGAAGGGAAAATTTCTTTTCGCCATTTTGATACCAATTATGCTAAAAGAGTATCAGTAGCAGAAATACTGGAACATCTGTAATTTTTTGTAATAAAGTGAATGAAAAACGGGTGCAGTAATGTGCCCGTTTTGTTTTTTGCTATTAGTACCGTATTGAGCCGCGATAATCCTTTCTTTCCGTCAACTGACCGACAATAGATGATTCAGCTTTAGTTTTGTTTTGCAGCAGAATGAATGATACCCCATCTATAATTTGCCCCTTATGCCATGACAAAGTGGATAAACTCCTGTACCGCTATCACCTGGGTAATGAACGGCAGGTAATGGACCGGATCAAAGCGCATAACCCGGAATGGACGGAAAATGACGGAGCCTGTGGCCGTTGCGTGGATTATTATCAAACAGCGATTATAATAGAACAGCGCATACTGCCGGAAGTGGGGCCATATTTCCCGGTAAAAAGTGCTGATGATTTTGTAATACTGCCAACCGGATTGCGGCTGGATGCAGATGGAAGGTTTACCGGCAAAGGCGTTACCATTTGTTTTATTGACAGCGGATTCTATCTTCATCCTGATTTGATCACCTTTAAAAACAGGGTAAAAAAAATTGTGGATATTACAAATCCCAGGCGGCCGAAAGATTATTTTACTCAACCCACCCCCTGTGCCTGGCACGGGACCATGACGTCGGTAGTGTGTGCGGGTGATGGATATTTAAGCAATGGTTTATATAAAGGCATTGCCTGCGATGCCGAACTCGTTTTACTAAAAGTACAGAATGATGCCGGAAAGATTACTACGGAGAATATTGTAAAAGCACTGGAATGGGTATTGGCAAATCATAAAAAATTTGGCATCCGTATAGTAAATATGAGTTTGGGTGATGATGAACCTGTTTCCTTTAAGCAAAGCGAAATAGACAGGCTGGCCGAACAATTGATTCAAAAAGGAATTGTAATTGTAGCCGCCGTGGGAAATGATGAAAACGGCAGCATCAAACCGCCGGCCAATTCGCCCAATGTAATCAGCATTGGAGGCATTGATGATAATAACAGGCTGGGAGAAACCAGCCAGCTCTATCATTCCTCTTATGGGGCCACTGTAGATGGAATTATGAAACCTGAACTGGTAGCCCCTGCTATCTGGATAGCAGCGCCTGTTTTGCCCGGTACAGCAGAACAAAAAGAAGCCGAACAATTATACCGGTTAGTAAATACAAAAGATGAAAACCTGGTATCCGGCTTGTCAGAAATAATTGCGGATACAAAATTAGATACATCAGTTCTTCAAAAAAATGATGTAACTTTTATCCGGAAAATAATTAAAGACCGCATACAGGCATGTAAATATATTTCACCCGGCTATATGCATGTGGATGGCACGTCTTTCGCAGCGCCTGTTGTTTGTTCCGTCATTGCACAACTGCTGGAAGTAAACCCGCAACTTAGTCCGGCTATGATCAGGGAATTGTTGTTCAGCTCGGCTAAAAGGATCAGCGGGTTATCCGCAGAAAGACAGGGTTTTGGTGTTATTCAGCCACGCAAAACAATATTAAGAAATTTAAAAAGAGAGATAATTATGAAATTACATTCATCGCCTTATATCAACATTCAGCAAAAAACAATAGAATTTTATGTGCAGCATGATTGTGCTTCGCAGATTTCACTGGCGGGAAGTTTCAATCACTGGGCACAGGATGTACTGCTGATGGAGCCTGGGGAAAAAGGGATGTGGAAAATACAGATACCAATGTTGCCAGCCGGTAAATACCAGTATAAATTTTTCGTAGATGATAAAACATGGATGGAGGATGTGGACAATCCATACAGGGAGCCGGACGGTTTTCATGGATTTAACAGTATCTTACTTATTGAAAATTAATTAACGTGTCGGTCATAAATATTATACTGGCTATTGCAGCCATTTATCTTACGCTGGGTTTTATTTTTGCCATTGCCTTTGTCACAAAAGGAGTAACTAAAATGGATGAAGGGGCGCACGGGACTAAATGGGGATTCAGGATAATCATTATACCCGGAACAATCATATTCTGGCCTTTCCTGCTAAAAAAATGGTTGCGGGTATTAAAAAAACCAATGCATGATTAAGCCATTAAGAAAAAGGCACCGGCAGATATGGATGGCGTTGGCTTTGTTGCTGCCTGCGGGAATTGTATTAGCCTGGCTGGCTATTCCCAATCAGCAACCCGTTACCTTGTTAAAACAGGAACCCGCCGCACTGTTGCCCGATATTATCAAAACAGTGGATAAAAAAAATTACCAGGTTACGCTCCGCAGTAATAAGGAGAGAACAGAATGGCAATTGGACTGGAAAAATAAAACGGTACTTACCGTTCCTTCAGCAGTGATTTATAAAGCCGCTTCAAATCTTTCTTACGAAGAAGGGTATAAATTATTTCTGCCCGGAAATGCAACATTGATTGGCCGGATTGAAACAAGGGGTGATTATATTTTCCCGGTAAAAATGGATACTGCTGGTTTTAACCGGTTGCAATTCATTTTATATGATTTTATTCATGAGCAAAAAATAGACAGTATCAATTTTTAAATATGAGCGCATCATACACCGCTGTTGGCTGGAACAGGCAGAAGAAAATATACGACTGGTTAATAGCAGGGTTTTGCTTCAGCTATTTGCTGTTGTTCACTTTAGTAACACTCATATTTAACGGGCAGGTAACATTTGAGACACTGCTGATACGCAGTACATCCACCCTGGCCATTTTATTGCTGCATGTAATACTGGCCATCGGGCCTTTGTGCAGGCTCAATAAAAAATTTCTTCCTTTATTGTATAACCGGCGCCACCTCGGCGTCACCATGTTTTCCTTTGCTGCAGTGCATGGCGTTTTCAGTATTATGCAATTTCATGCGCTGGGCAATACCAATCCGCTTGTTTCTTTGTTTACCTCCAATACAAATTATAGCTCGCTGGCGGCATTCCCTTTCCAGGCATTGGGCTTTGTGGCGCTGCTTATTTTTTTCCTGATGGCCATTACCAGTCATGATTTCTGGTTGCATAATCTTTCACCCAAAGTGTGGAAGACATTGCACATGCTGGTATATATTGCCTATTTACTGGTGGTGATGCATGTGATGCTTGGAGTAATTCAATTTGAAAGTAACCCGCTTTTTGTATTGATGATACTGGCAGGTGTTGCCACACTTACCACCCTTCACCTGCGGGGAGCCTTTAAGGAAAAGAAGATTGATACAATGAATTTTTCACTAAAGCAGGAAGGCTTTGTATATGTATGCGAAGTGAATGAAATAGAACAGGGCCGGGCTAAGATTTTTTGTATAGATAAAGAACGGATAGCTGTTTATAAACACGATGACAGACTATATGCGCTGCATAATGTTTGCAAGCACCAGGGCGGCCCGTTAGGAGAAGGGAAAATAATAGACGGTTGTATTACCTGTCCGTGGCATGGCTACCAGTATCTTCCGCAAAATGGGCAATCCCCGCCGCCGTTTAAAGAAAAAGTAAGTACATACAATGTGAAGGTGGCAGAGAATAAGGTTTGGCTGAACCCGGTTCCCTTTGCAGAAGGAACTGAAATGCCGGGAGCGGTAATTAATTAATTGATAGTCTAAATGGATAACTCAGAATTTTATATAGGATGGCTGCCAAAGGCACCGGACAGTTTTGCCAGGCAGGTTCGTAAAACGTTATTTGTTTTAGCTGCGCTGGTTATTGCAGCCGGCATTGCACTGGCATTGCAACAGAAGAAATTTTCAACGGCTAATTTTGAATTTGGACAATTGACGGAAGTTAAAGGCATTTATCAAAAGTTTCCGGTACCATCATTAAAAGTAATAACAAAGCAGGATGCATTGGGCAATACTTCTTATATCACTATGCCGCTGGTGGGGTATGGAAAGTTTGGTGCAGAAGGGGTTATTGCGGAACTGGAAAAGGAAAATAAGATCAGCCTGGATAATAAGGAAGTAATATTCAGGGGTACGCTGATCTATAATGACGGAAAAACATTGCTGCAGATTGATAAGCATGATCACCCCATGATTAATGCGAACGTACCTGCCCGGCAATTGCAACCTGTGATTAAGGAATTAGGTACGGTACAGTTAACTGGTGAAATACTTGATCCCAAATGTTATTTTGGTGTGATGAAGCCGGGGCATGGTAAAGCGCACAGGGATTGTGCCATCCGTTGTATTGACGGGGGAATGAGCCCGGTCTTTTATGTAAGAAATGAAAACGGGGCAGCGGATTATTATCTTATCCTGGATGAGAACGGTAAAAAAATGAATGGGGCAGTAACAGATTATGTAGCGGAGCCAGTCTCTCTGCAGGCAAAAGCAGTGCAATACGATGACTGGGTGGTATTATATGTAAAGAAAAATACAATAAAAAGAACTGGCGGGCTTAGCTGGTTCAAAGACAATACTATTTCCTGCGGCCCTTCACATTAACTCCGGATATTTATTAACCGGTACATTGTTTCATTACTTTAAAAAACCAGGGTTGAACCACATAGAATTTAGGTAACATAGAAATACACACATAAGTTTTTTAATAATTGCCTCTATGTGTGTATTCCTTATGATTTCTATGGACTATGTGGTTCAAACGAAAGCAGCGTGGTTTAGAATGAGACACTACCCGGTCATGAATTCCCGTAAATCTTTATTACTGTTTCTCTCAATACTGCTGCTTCATCCGTACAGTGATAATAGATCGTATTGGCAATATCTTCCGGCTTTACCCAATCATTGAAATTAGCATCGGGCATTGAAATTCGGTTCTGCGGCGTGTCAATAGTACTGGGCACCACCACACTGGTTACCACATTATGTCCCTTGGCTTCTATATTCATCAGTTCTGCCAATCGAACAAGGAGGGATTTTGCGAGACCATACGCCACCATTCCATTACTATGCCATGCCTGCAGACCCGGCCGGGCGCCAATTATAAAAATGCGGCCATGATTTTGTTGTATCATTTGTACAAATGCGGGTCGTGCAATATTATAAGCTGTTTCAAAGTTCAGTTTGTACTGCTTATGAATATCTGCAGTGGAAGTATCAGCAATTTTGCCCATGGCAAAGCCACCAACCGTTAATACAGCGGCATCTATTGACCCGTATTTTGCAATGAGGCTTTCAACGAATTGCCGTGAATCGTCTTCATTCGTTAAATCAACCTCAGCCTTTTCAAAATTTTCTGCCGGTAAATTCAGTGCTGCCGGGTCGTTGGGAATAACTGTTCCAATTACTTTATATCCTTCTGAAATAAATTTTTTAATAACGGCCTGTCCAAGATTTCCCGAGGCCCCGGTTACAATTGCTGTTTTCATACTTTTTTTTATTGCCATGAGAATTTACCACCTGTATTCACCCTTATCTTATACAGGCTGGTGTGTGCTGTAAGGTACAATGTTTTTCCATCTTCATCACCCCAGGCCATGTTGGCGGGGCGTTCAGGAGTTGCAATTTTGCCCAGCAATTTTCCTTCGGCAGAGATGATCCATACACCACCGGGAGCGCTTACAAATAAGTTGCCTGCTTTATCCACTTTTATACCATCAATTGCTTCATCGTCTTCTGTTACATTCCAGTCGAAGAAAACATGTCCATTTTTTAATGTACCGTCTGGCTGTACTTCATACCGCCAAACTGTTTTGGTAGAATGAATAGCACGTATATCCCAGTTGCCCACGTATAAATATTTTTCATCCGGCGAAAAAGCTATTCCATTCGGACCGCCTAAGTCATTTGATAATAAAGTTGTTTTTCCGTCCTTCACCAGATAAATTCCCTGATAGGGTGTTTCCTTTTTCGGGTCAGTAAAGTTGCCGGGCAACCCGTAAGGAGGATCTGTGAAATAAACAGACCCGTCACTTTTCAGCACAAGGTCATTCGGGCTGTTTAGTTTTTTGCCGTCTAGATTGTCAGATAATATAGTGACAGGTCCTTTCTTTTCATGACGTATCACTCTTCTGTTGCCATGCTGTGCCACAATGAGCCGTCCTTCTTTATCAATCGCCAGTCCGTTGCTTCCAGGCTGATGATAATCGCCAATATCTGCACCGGTGTATCCGCTATGGCTCATATACACGGTTACATTATGATTGGCCGGATTGTACCGGTATATCACATTTGTATTCGGATCGCTGAATAATAAATAACCATCCGGGTGCCATACTGGTCCTTCGGTAAATGAAAAGCCATCAGCAATTTTTTCCACCTTTGTACCGGGTGCAATGATGCTGTTCAGCTTTTCATCAATAGTATAAATTTTTCCGATGTCTTTCCAGGAAGGGCTTGTTGGCAGCCCGTCTTTATAAAAATCAACCACTGCATTCCGTATCCATATATAATTATCGGGCAGTTTGCCCACGGCACCATTAATGCCAAGTATGGCGACTGAGAATGTATCACCAGCCTTTGCGTTGTCAGTCAGTATTACCCGGTTCCGGGTATTATATCCGGCAATAACTCCATTGCCGCTTTGCCCGAAGCCCTGCATTTGTTTTCCATTTACCCATATCTCACTGTAATCATCCACTGTGATTTCAAATACAGCTGTGGTGCCTTTTGTAGTTAATTTTCCAATCGTGGCAGGTATGGTCAGATCAACCTTATACCATACAAAAGAGAAGAGGCCCGTTCCTTGTCTGCTCTCCAAATCGGTGGATTTTATTTCTTTGAAACCCGCATCAAAATCTGCATCGCCGATTTGAGGATGCAGAATATGTGTCTGCACGGCATCACCCGTTGGGTATAGCGGTAAGGCATCGCCGCCGCCTTTTTGCGGACCGGGAAGATGAAAACCTTTTTCCTGTACGTGTGCCGGTTGCACATACCATTTGGCATTAACCAATTTTGCACCTTCCGGATTTTTTAGATCTGCAATTGCCTGTGGTTTATCCACTGCTAATTGTCTTGTTTCCTGGGCAGATGCCACCACTGTAAGGAGGATGGCCACGATAACCAGGAGATAAACTTTTATTATGGTATATATCTTGCTCATTATATTATTTTTTAGCAAAGGATGTTTGTGTGAATGCCATCAGCAACCCGGTTATTATGCCTAAGGCAATGCCGGCAGATAAATTTTTCATGAACAAACCCGCAGCAACACCAATGGCTATGCCCATGCTGAACCAGGAAATAAATCTGTTCTTCATATTTTTATTTAATAACAGCTTTTGATCCGGCAATGGCGATCTCTTCATCCTGTGCCGCACTGGCAGCGCCGCTTACACCAATGGCACCAATGATCTGCCCGTCGTACATAATGGGAATGCCGCCCTGTAAAAATGTTCTGCCAACTGTTATCAATGCATTGCGTCCGTTATTCACTGCATCTTCCAATTTTTTTGAAGGGGCTTTAAATTGTGCGGCTGTTCTTGCCTTCTGAATAGCTACATCTGCAGAGGCAACAAAAGTATTGTCCAGCCTTTCGAGATATAATAAATTGCCGCCATTATCTACAATAGCTATGGAGCCGCCGGGGGAATTATTTGTTTTTGCATAGGTCACTGCTTCTGCGGCCACTTTCTTGGCTGCTTCCAGTGTGATATTCTTTTGTGATTGTACCTGGGCCCTCGTTGTGGTGGCGCAGATTATCATGGCCATCATGGTTAGGGTGGCTGCTATTTTTCCAGTGTTCATTTTTATAGTATTTAATTGATTATTAATTTGATTCTGTGCCGGCAGAGGCGGGTGCTGCCGGCGCATCATACTTTACTTTTTTACCTGCATTTCTTTTTACCTGTCCCGGCCAGTTATTGTCAGCCTTCATTATATTTCCGGCTACATTTTTATGAAATTGGGTATACGCATCCTGCGAATGCTGAAGAATTAATTTGCCATCCACGATGTCAAAAATTTCAGGATTAATTGGGCGCAGTTTGTTCAAAGCCATTGCATACCCGCAAAAGGCGCCATATTGAGGGGCAAACATTTCCGGATGATCTTTGAACATGGCTGCATTTTGCTCAGAAGAGAACCAGTACGTGGCGCCATTATACCTGGCAAAATATTTTGCATCACCTTTCACCGCTTTCATTTGTGTGAAATAGGCTACTGCATCATATCCCTGGATGCTTACTCCATCTGCATCGGTATTGTTGAGAAAACCTTTTTCCTCATCGGTGGTAATTTGTTTGCCTTTCTTAGTCAGCACATCAGGCCAGTACTTGTCTGCTTTTCCAATATTGCCTGGTACATCTTTATTCCATCCGCTAACAGCCCGCTGGTTATGCTGGATAAACAATCTCCCATCCACAATAGAGAATGTATTCACATCAATAGGTGCTACCCGGCCAAGTGATACAGCATAAGCACACCAGGCGCCAAACTGCGGTTTATACTTTTCAGGATTGCCTTTGAACAGGTCGAGATGCTGTTGTGAAGCGAAATAGTAGATAGCATTCTCATAGGAATACTGAAATGCCGCATCACCTTTTACCGGTTTATTATCGGTGAAGAAAGCAACGGGATCGTAGCCGTCGAGGATAACGCCCGCTGCATCCACATTGTTGAATAAGGTTTTACCGGTTTGCTGCGCCTGTACAAACAGGGTGGTAAGCAATGCGGATAACATCATCAGCCCGGCAAGCAGGAGTTTAAAAAACCTGCTTTCGCTGATTGCCTTTTTTTGAGGTTGCTCCATCTGAAGCGCTTTTTTATTTGTTTCCATTTTTTTTATTTTGTCAGCACAAAGTAACTGTGGGACAAAGGCGGTTGCTGTCAGTTGCTTTACAAACAGCAGCGATTAATAACAAAAATGCCCGGTATTAGTCGGGCATTTTACAGTTTATAGAAGCTGTCTAAAAAGTAATGTAAAGACACTACGGCGCAAAGCATAAAATAACTGAAAGTCAGTTGTTGCGGCTTTGTGTATTTGCGTGAAAGTTATTTTAACATTTTTGGCAGCTTTTTTAAATTATTGGGGAGCAACTGCTGTTGGCGAAGCAGGTTTGTCGTACTGAACTGGTTTGCCTACATGGCTTTCCACTATACCCGGCCAGTTTTTATCTGCCATGGCGGTGCTTTCTTTCAGTTCTTTATTAAATAACCGATACGCTTCCTGCGTATGCTGAAGGATAAGGCGGCCGTCTTCAATTTGATAAATGAGGGGATCAACGGGTCTGAGTTTACCAATACTAACAGCATAGCCGCAAAATGCCCCGTACTGTGGTGCATATTTTTTTGGATCTTTTTTAAACAGTTCCGCATGTTCGGCAGAAGCAAACCAGTAGGTGGCGCTTTCAAATGTTTCTTTAAACTGTTCCGTTCCTTTTACCGGTTTATTATCGGTAAAATAGGCAACAGGATCATATCCTTCAATGATAACACCTTTATCATCCAGGTTTACAAGGAAGCCATTGGTGGCTTTAAAATTGGGTTCTTTAAAGAAAAGAAACCAGGATGCAGTACCCAGTATAATTATGGATGTGGCAATTACAATAATCTTTTTCATGTTATTTTTTGAGTACAAAGTAATGCCGGTCCTGGGTGGCGGACTGTCGGTGGGTTTACAGAATGGGAGAAATAAGTGCAGGTGGTATTATAGTTACAACACCTTTACATGGCGGAACGGAAAAAATGAGCAGATGGTGAAACCCTGATAGGGCTTAAATTTTATTTAACTAAGTGTAAATATTTATTAAGCGAATTATACCATGTTTTTGGTATTGTTTGAGGTGGGGGTAGTATGTACATTTATAGTTGATAAGAGGAATTGTATTACAACTGAAATATCAAAAAGCAGATTGTGTTTTGTGAAATTCTTTTTGAGGAAAACAGTTTTATTAGCAATCTGTAAAAAAGGGATCTCTGAAAAAAGCGAAAGTTTCAATAATCAGAACTCTGGCATATTTATGAGTAGCCAGCAAGTTGGCGCAGCACACTTAAATTCAAATTACCAAAAAATAAAATTAGAAAACATGGCACAACAACAAACAAATCAGTCTTTCCAAAATGACGGGAATTTTAATTTACTTGACCTTAAAGATATTAACTTCAAAGGTCCAACTATGAGAATTGAAACATACAGGGCAAGTCACCCATCTGACGGGGAATTTTCAAAAACTATAGTTGGCACAAAAGCAATTGACTTAACTGGCAATGACTATTTGAAACCTGAAAGCAACCAAGTATTCAGGCACATCTTTTCAGTTGAAAATTTTAAAACAAAGGAGCAGGTTGTTACGCTTGAATTTAGAGAAAAGTTTTATGAAGACGGCAGCTGGGATATTAAAATGCGTGATGTTGATTATTTAAGCAATTCATACGGAGCTGTGGCCGTTTGTAACATTTCTCCATGCAGGGGCAAACAAAAAGGAAATTATGAATTGAAATATCAAATAATAAATCCAGACTTAAAAAATACTAATAATCGTATAATTTCCCCGCTCCCCAAACCTATTTCAAAAATTGATTCCAAATTAAAGGATATTTCAAGTGAAAATGCGGCATTAGGCAAACTTGTTATTGAAAAAACCATTTATATAGGTTTAAATACTCCTCAAATTGAAACTGAAAGTCTCTTCTCAGATTTATCGAATATTCTCAGTGATAAAAAATATTCATCATTTATAACAAATGTCATTGCTTATCAAAGGTTTGGTGATTTCAGGGATAAGTGTATTCATACCGGACAAAATTTAATTGGAACTAACCGGCAATTAGCTTCAGAGTATATGTTAGTAAGACCATATAGATCTGGAATGATAATATTTGCAAGACTGTTCGACAGCAGTATGGCAAAGAAAGAGTATTTAAGAAAAGGATTTAGTTTGTGGACAGAGAGTAATCCTATAAACTTTGACCATAAACCTGGCGTTTATACGGTCTTTATTTTATCCTATATCCTAAATATTGAAATATACCAACTGGGACTTGACAAAGTTCATAGTGATTATGGTGGCATCCCGATGAAACTTAAACCAGGAAGTAAACTGGAAACAGGAATTGATCCAATTAAAAGTGCTTTTAGAGCAAATAGGACACTGGCAGAAATTGCTGTAGCATTTTATGAACCATATATCGCTTCATTATTAAAGTAAACTGCTGAGAAAAAAAATATCTTATGTAAAGCGGAAACAGCAGCCTCCGGTTTCTCTAAACTAATATCTACTAAAGATTGCAAAAACATAAAATCACCTCAATGCCAAAATTTATCAACGGTATCGACGTCAGCCGCTGGCAGGGACCGGATATAGACTGGAAGAAAGTTAAACTGGATGGCTATCTTTTTTCTTTTATGAAAGCTTCAGATGGCTCGGCATATAAGAAACAATTTATTGATATTGGAATTAAGCAGGCAACGGAGGCGAAAGCAGCCGGATTAAAAACCGGGTACTACCATTTTTCACATCCCACCAACCAGGGCGGACTGGAGAAAGATGCAAAAGATGAAGCTAACTTCTTCCTGAAAACAATAAAGCTTTTCCCTGTTCCAAATTTTCCGCTGGTGCTCGATCTGGAAGATGAAAAGATGACATTGACACAAGCTGAAACTGAACAATGGGTCATCAGCTTCAAATCAGTCATCGAAAAAGCCGGGTATACTTTAATGATGTATTCTTACAGACCTTATTTGGACAGAGTGTTGTCCAAAGCGCATAAATTAGGAACAATGCCTTTATGGCTGGCAAATTACCCCAGAGAATTTGACATAAATAAACTTCCGAAGAATCCGGCAGGCTGGGCTACCCTGAGCATCTGGCAATATTCAGATAAGGGCCAGGTAAAAGGGATCACTAACATCGGAACGGATTTAAACGTTATGGACAAAAGTTTTTTCGATAAGTATTAGCATTGAATGCAGGATCAACTTTGCTACAGGGTGAAGCGGTTATAAAGGGGATGGTTTAAGCAGGGGAATAATCGGCAGGGCGGATTTAATTATCACAAGCAGGTGGTCATCTTATAATATTATTATCCTTGAAAAAGAGGAATACAAAAATGCGCTGCATTACTCTTTCTCCCTGTTAGCATTAAACTCAAAGGAACTTCTTATTTAATTTTCGATAGAATAATTGCTTCTTCACTAAAACTTTTCGGACGTTCTCCCTGTCCGGCCCTGGTTGGCCCCCCCTCCATCCTGAGCTTTCTTTTCCCGACTGGATTTAAGATACATTGAAAGGTGATCCCCTTTAAACGGGCATCTGCAAAATTATAAATGTCGAGCTCCCATTTTAATGAATTGCCACGCAGTATGTATTTGCCTCGTATACCCGATGGCCAATCATGCTTAAAAGCCGGATCATCGATAAGCCATAATACTGAACCGTCCTTTTGAAAAATATATTTTATTGGTGTAACGGAGTTTTCAGTTTTCAAATTTGAAGTCCACTCCCCAATCAAATCTGATTGTTGAAAGCCAGGCCAATAGTTCTCCTGTGTTTCGATCCTGTCGAACATTTCACTTGCTTCCCTTTCTGTTTCCACAGATGGAGGTCCCGGAAATATCAATTCAAAAGTATATTTATTTGTCCCATATCCTGATTGGCTCCAATAGGTGCGCTGTTCTCCGGTGGCTTCTTTAATTTCTATCCTGCATCTTTGCCAGCGTACTGATCCGGTGTTAAATACTTTGTTTAAACTTATTGCAGCCTTGGTTTTTCCGTCTTTCTCGAACATTGCTTTTAATTCTTGAGCTTTCCCGCTCAAATCCTGTTGCTTGTCTTCCTTAGAAATTGGCCAGGCACTGGAGGTAAGAGTTGCCTGTGTAAGCGGCTGATCATATAATTGTATATTCTTCAAAATACTTCTTGAGGGGTTTAATGTATTGTCCCTGATTTCCGGTGTCCAACCGGCTGCCAACCTAAGGCGATATCTCATACCGGGTTCTTCAAACACCCAGAACTTTTTATCAAGTGAATCCCAATGGGCAACTTTGGTTACAACTGCTTTCAGATAAAGCTGCTGGTCAAGGTAAAGAACTGAATCTGCTCCGGGGGCTACTTCTTTTGCCCGTGCAGTAAATTTCATGTCGCCTTCAGATTGGTATCTATCATACATTCCCGTTGTAAGATCGAAATCGGCGTTTAATGACAGGTCTGCCTCCGGGGGATCAAACAGTATTCCATCCTTTTGAAACTTCATCTTAGCAGCACCGGATAGTAATATTTTCCCATCTGTCTTTACCTCATTTAATCTCAACTGACGTGTCATAACTATCTTCAATCCCGATATATCAAATTCAATTTTGTCAGACCATGTCTCTCCGGGTTGAGTTGTTGGCTCCGGGTAGGGCAGCAGCAGTATCATCCTCATTGTTTTGCTCACATTGTCTTCGCCAAAAAAGGATTCTATCCAGGCGTCCAGTTTTGCCCGCTCAATAAACTCTGTCTTTATCTTGCCGATCTCATCGCGGTATTGATCCATTACCAGGTTCATGTCGCGGACCTCCAGCAATTTTCCTCCGGGAGAAATGACCATTGTAAACGATCTGCCAATTAATGAATGATTGAGTATTTCTAATGCTTTTTCAAGGATGGCAATACTTTGTACAATTGTTTTGGGTTGCTGGTCATGAGGCATTTTATTTAATTCTTTAAGGATCGGGTTGCTGATCATTATATCCTGTCTTGTATCCAGCACCAGTTCCGCTCCTTCGTTTACCACTTCTCCCTGACCTTCGTTGACCCTTATTTGCTTACCAAATGTTTGCACTACACGGATATAGGCGAAGCTTGTGGTAATGACTGTGTTTCCATCAGCATCCCTTTCCTGTATTTTCCAATCATAACCTATTTCTTTATCAGTAACAGACTGTTGCCTGAGTGCTGAACTTGCTTTTAACCTTTCATTCCGATCTGCATCGGGGACGGTATTGGGTGCGGCAGTTTCTGTTTCTTTATCCGTTAGTGTGATTCGCAAAAAGTCGCCGGGGTTAGGTTTGAAACGAATCAACGATTCATCTTTCTGAATGTTTTGAGCATGAAGAAACGTAGTTAAGATGAACAGCGTGAAAACAAGAAGTGCTTTCATGGTTTTTGATTTAATAATTGGTGGTATTTTTTAACGGCTGGAAAATCCGGTGCAATCTGTTCGGCCCTGGCGAGATAGCGGCGGGCGAGATCATCACGTTTTGATTCGTGCGCCCAATTGATCATCAATAGTAAGGGCACCGGGTTGTAAGGCGAAAGTTTTAACACCTGTTCGATAATATCATCTGCCGCCTGCCAATCATTTTCTCCTAATGCAAGAATAGCCCGTGCAGTTAAAGCTCTGATACGTGATGCAGGATCGGAGGCAGGATTGTCAAGTACATCCATGGCATATTGGCGTGATTCAGCAAAGTGTGCTTCGGCATCTCCTAAAACCGCAATGCCGATCTCAGCAAGTGCAAGTGCAGATTTAACGGTGGAAACATCTGCCTCAATCTTCATTTGTAATTGCGCTTTTTCTATCAGCTTTTTTGCTTCCACTACCCAGCCCTGGGATATTTGCAGTAAGCCTAAACTCACATTTGCAAGTACTGAAGAGGAGTCTAGTTTTAGCGCCTGCCTGTATGCTGCACGGGCCTCCGGAATTCTTTCAAGTGCCGCCAATGCATCACCTTTCAGAATATTTATATTCGGATTATCCGGGATCAATTGAATGGCAAACCCGATATCGGAAAGGGCATCTTCTAAATGACCTGTCAGGTATTGCACCTGGAATCTTACTGTTGATGCTGCTAATACTATATTGGGATTATCCGGCCCCAGTTCCAACGCATGTTTTGTATCTGCCAGTACAGCGTCAAACATTTTTTTTTGAAAATCAATCATAGCAAGCAGGCACCATAGCTCCGGATCAAAAGGATCAGCTTCAATCAATTTATGAAGTTCAGTGGTGGCCAGCTCTATTTTATCCTGGCGAAGCAATGAAAGCACTGCTGAGATATCAAGTGTCATGGCTTGTCTTCTGGTTCCAGCGGGCAATACCAACTTTTCGCCCTGCAAAGGAGTTACCATTTCACCGGTAGCAGCGTGTACATTGGCTAAGCCTGGTTGATCAGTCACTAACCATGCAGATGAATTGGCTGCTGTGCGAACTCTCACTCCACCCATTAAATAATAAGCACCTCCTTTTGCCTGGTCTTCCATCACTTCCACTTTGAGTCCAGTATACGATGAACGTATTTTGACATTTTGATAGGGTAATGCTGCCAAACGTTCAAGCAAGGACGTGTTAACCTGTAATTTCTGCCATGTTCGGGCAAGAAGTACCAGGTCGAACAATCCATGGAGGTGCTGGAACTCCGGATATTCAGACTCCAGTTTTGGTAGTGCTTTTGTCAGGCTTGCGGCCCATTGATCAGCATTCTCATCTACTTTTCCAGTACCTATTAAACCCTGGTGTGAAAGCACCATCTGTTCTGAAAGAATTTGCATGTTTGTGTTGAACAGCACCAATGTACCGTCTGGCGACAGTTGTATATCTCCGATTTGAAGCGGACAAGGATAAAACCAAAACCGGTTATAGTTACTACTTCCTGTTTGCATTTGTTGTTGCATCTTCTTTCTAAACAACTCAATGAGACTTTCGTAGCCAGGTGATTCCACCTTTTCAAGATTGAGCATCATTCGTTTCATCAGGTAATCAGCATCCAGCATTACTTGTGCAAAGCCCGAATTTGCAGGTACTCCGGCAACTCTTACATGTTGATCACCCGCTATGTTACCAGGATCAGGATCAAGGCTGCAAAAAGGTGTTTGATTTTCTTTCCAAACTGTTCGCACCCCCACTATCAGATCGTCAATGGACAAGGCAGGTGCTCCGGGGATCTGTTCACCAATTAACAATATATCGTTATTGACTTTGTCAATCCGGTATCCAACAACTCTTGCGATCTGTCCCGGATGGCGAAGCCTGGCAGGCAGGTCATTCCATTTCTCATTAAATGCTTCGGCTGCGGTTACAAGAGACCGTAATGATATCAGTGCTAAAGCCCGTGAAATTCTTGTTTGCTTTACCGCATGGTATCCTGTTTTTAATTCACTAATAAAATTCCGGACCAGCTTTTTCCGGACCCCGGGATCTTTGGCATTTTCAAGCAAGTTTCCCAGTTGCATCAGGTTTTCCTGTTGTTGTGTATTGTTGCCTTTTTGCATCAGCTCAGCTAATAGGTTTTCATTGAAATGAATCTTGACTCCTTTGGGTACTTCCTGCTGAAGCGCCTGATGCACAGAAACAACTGCTTTTTGGCGTGACCAGAGTGAAACGTCGTCGCTGATTGCGGCAACGAGAAGAATTGGATTGAATTGGATCATGACTGCGTTGGCGGCTGCGCTGGCTGGCCGGGAAGAGAAGTCAATAAACCGGGGTGCAAATTGTATAAAGTGCTTTATATATTTGAGAGGGTCAATTTTTATTTTGATATCACTTGCAGTTTCCTTTCCCAAAATACCCTGGCAGAAATTGTACAGTTTAGTAAGGCTAACCTCTGCACCGTAAGTAACCAGCTCTTCTGCATTGTTTGCTAATTTACCTTTGAGAGAAACAAAAGCACGTTGAATTTCAAAACCGAATTCATACCCAAGACCCCGCTGATTATTAGAAGTGATTCCGGCGGAGAGCTTCTGTCCATTAAGAAATTCAAAGTCCCCTTTGGTGGAACTTTCTACGCCGTCCTCACTAAACTCACCCTCATAAGAAAAACCTGCACGCTCATTAAAAGAGTTTTCCGGCGTTTTCATACCGATTGCGACTTTGAATTTTGTTGGAGTTACCCACGACATTGAAAATGTCATCAGGTTGGGGGAGTTTTCTATTGCCAGCTCATTTTTATGCTCTGCTTCCACTGTAATTCCCCACTCTTTCAAACGCTCAACGAATGACATTTGCCCACCACGTACTTTCTGCCAGGGCTCTTCTGCCGCGGGTGATGGAGGTTCAACTATATGAAGACCTTTACTGCTACCTGCAGAGAGGGCGGGAATTGTATGCTGATCTTTTTGTGAATAAGCAGTATAATAAAAAATAATGAAGACAATTGCGAATGTGACAATACGGAGAATATGTAAGTTGGAACCCTGTATATTTATTCCGGCTCCTTTTTTTTGGGTTTCAATAATGTTTGACTTTTTCATTGTAACTATTTTTTAAATCGTTTACAAGGGTATGTTGTCAAAACAAACTGTACTTTCCAAAGGATAGATTTTGTGATATCAAGTTAAGCTTTTCCGTGAAGGGTTACATGAATAAATTTAAGCTCATCTTTTAAGAATTTCATTTATTTACCGGTCAGTAAGTAGTTAGCTGTTAGCGCTGACAGTATGATGGCAGCTACTGACCGGACTGTATTTTTGAGCCTTTGTTTTTTGATCTGCTTGCGGTAAGCTGAATTTTGTTGTTGCAGTATGTCCTGTTGCTGAAAACTTTGTTCCAATGTTTCTTTCAATGTTTTGTACCGGCTTTCCTGGTTTGTTATTACCGTATCACGGTTGCTTACCTGATGATCGAGGTTGTTTATGGCTGCATCGCAGAGGCTGTCTTTTTCTATTTGGGTATCTATCAGCGATATTATGCCGGCACGTAGGGTATCATTTTGCTGCTGGCAGGTTGCCGTGTCCGGAAATATAATTGGCCGCTTACCGATGATTGCCTGCATTTGGTCTTTCAGGCGCTGGTATTTATTGCCCACAACAGCCATTTGTGCTTTTATTGTTGTAAGATCATTGCTTAGCTGATCTTCTCTTGTGTTGAGTGAATCAATTTTTTGCCGGTAGCTTTTTTCTTTTTCTGCTATTTCTTTTTTTAATTGGGTGGTGGCTATTGTTGCACCCTGGTTTCGGGCTTCTTCAAGTGAAGGCGTTTTTATGCATGAGCTGGCAATGGAATAGCCGATGATGAAGCCGGTAATGATGAGTAATAAACCTTTTGTGTTTTTCATAGTATGTTGTTTTTTGTTTCGTTGTTATCAATTGGCGCTTTGCGTTCGAGTGAGTAGCCAAAGCAGCCTGCGCCGATAAGGCTGGCGAAGGAATAAAACATGAACTCGGGTACCTGCCTGCTAAAAAATTGCTGACCTGCCCAGCAGGCAATAAGGGCCAGCAGGAGGATAGCGGTGGCTACTTCGCGGAGGCTGTAGCAATTGTTTTTGTCTTTGAAGAGCATTTTAGATGTGGTAGCGTTATATCGCCAGAGGCGATAGTATAGAGCTTCGAGGCTGTAAGCCTGCGAAGAGCAGGGGCAGCTGCGAAGAGCAGGAGTTAGGGATAAATAAAGCACATTAGTGGGGGTACATGTTTTGGGTATTGCGGGGGTGGAATGGTTGTTTTACATTCAGGTCTTAATAACAACTCAAGTTATGGCCCCAACTCTTACCCGCAAGCAAAGGCTTCAGTGGCTGCGGATGCGCAGTCCCAGTTTGTTTCGCAGTACTATTTTGATGTGGCTGCTCAATGCATTTGGTACGGTGCTTGGCATCATACTGCTGCTGCTTGCGCTGCTCTTTGCGCTCAATGCTGCCATTGGGCAGCAGATACTTCACTGGGTTGCTGACTATACGCCCCCTGCTAAGCCGTCCGCTGGATTTGAACCGCCCGATCTCAGCCGTATCAACTGGATGCTTTTTGCCGCTGCCTTCATCACTGGTATATTATGCCTGGTGATTGCCAGGCTTTCCCGCAAAGTGAACCGCCGGAGCTGGCATATTGCCGAACTGGAAGCGGTGGCTGATGAGGATGATGATGAACCAGTGGGAGAGGAAAAGCTGTAGTGGATAAAAAAATGAAGTAAGATAATGGGTAATGCGGCGGGCGACTGGTGAAAATGCAGCTGGTTCAATTGTCCAGAGGCGTCAATTATATATCTGTTGACCTCTACGAGTTGTCTGCAGGGTTATATATTATCAGTGTGAACGGTGAAAGGGTAAAGACGGTGGTGGAGTAGTTAACAGCATTTACTTTTTGGTACTCACCAGCAGCTCCCTGATATCCACCTCCAGGTATTCCGCAATTTCAGAAAGTGTTTCTATGGAAGGTTGGGAGTCGTTGGTACACCAGCGGGAAACGGTGGCAGCGGTTATATGCAATTGCGCAGCCAGCTCCTTATTTGTGGTATTCTTTTCAGCCAGTATTACCTTGATCCTGTTCAATTGCTTTTTTGCCATCAGGCGAATTTATTGACTTTTCTATTCTTAAAGGGAACAGGAAGTCAGCAGCCTAGAAATTACGAACTACAGGTATAAAATAAACTCATAAATACTGCTTTAAACCGAAATAAAGTATAAATTTACATCAATTAAATTTATTTGTGATAAAGAGATCAAAAAAGAAGAAAAACAGCCGGAAGGGGAAAGCACAGGCAAAATTCATAGCCTGGACTTACCGTGAATATTTAAAACTGCCACATACAAAGCTAGATGGTCAATTACTACAGCAAATTGCCAGCAGCCGGAGGCAGAAAGTGGTGGCGGTACATTATGAACCCAACAGGATTACGATTGCGCTGGGGCAGGGCGGTGATTATTAACAGACGAAGCACTTGAACTGGCTGAAGTATACGGGATGGTAAGATAATAGTGGTGGATTCAGTTGCCGAATAAATCCACTTTATGCTTTCTTCAGCATAATAAATTTCCTATTTGAAATGGCCATTAGCATTAGCAGCCATTTTGCATACGGATAATACCTGTTTTATGGTATTTTAATTATCCTGATTCTACTGTTAATTTACCTATAATTAGCTTAATTTAGTAGAAATGACATTTAGCTTTTTTAATCCGGATTAAATCGGGTAAGGCTGAAGTCATTCCTGTATTTTTCTCAACCACCATATGCCCGACCACTTTCATTTAAACGAATCAAAAACACGCTCCAGTCTCATTGACCCGCAGATGCTAAAAGCAGGTTGGGACCTGGCTGACCGCCGCTCCGTTGGTTTTGAAATTCCTGTGGATGGATATGATGCAGCCCCCGTAAATGGTATTACCGATTATTGTTTATTCCGGGATAACGGCGAAGTCCTCGCCGTTATTGAAGCAAAACGAACAAGACGTGATGCAAGAGTGGGTAAAGAACAACTTTATCAATATATCACCAAAATAGAAAAGAATCAATCCTTTCGTCCCTTTGGATTTTTAACCAACGGTGATGATACCTGGTTCTGGGATTCGATGGATTATCCCGACCGGCCTGTTGCGGGTTTCTTTACCAAAGGAGATTTGGAACGAATGCTCTTTCTGAAACAAAATCGTCAGCCACTTTCTTCTGTCAAGATCAAAGAAAGCATTGTCAACCGTTCTTACCAGGTAGAAGCTATCCGCCGCATAGGTGAGCATATAGAAATCCGGAAAAAAAGAAAGGCATTGATGGTAATGGCAACGGGTACGGGTAAGACCCGCACCACGATGGCGCTTATTGATGTTTTCTTAAAAGCCAAGCAAGCACAAAAGGTTTTGTTTCTCGCTGACAGGGATAGCCTAGTTGACCAGGCTATGACCAAAGGATTTAAAGAACATATACCTAATGAAAGCCGGGAACGTATCAGAACCTACTTATTAGACGATCCAAAAGAAGAAACAAAGATCAGGGGTGCAAGAGTATTGGTATCAACATTGCAAACCCTGGAACTATGCTATGAGAAATTTTCTCCCGCTGCCTTTGACCTGATCATTACCGATGAATGTCATCGTTCCATTTACAACAAGTTTTCTGATATACTGGCTTATTTTGATGCAGTACAAATTGGTCTTACTGCAACGCCTGCCCATTTTATTGACCGCAATACTTTTAAATTCTTTGAAACGGATGGCGCCGCTCCCACTTTCTTATATAAATATGATGATGCGGTAAAAGAAGGTTACCTCGCCGATTATAATGTATATGCCGCACAAACAAGATTTCAACGACAGGGTATCAAGGGCATTGATCTTTCGGAAGAAGATCAGCAGGCATTAAAAGAAAGGGGGATTGACCCGGAGAATATAGATTATGAAGGGACCGACCTGGAAAAGAAAGTTACCAATAGGGACACCCTACGCAGGCAATGGGCCGAGCTGATGGAAATGTGTTATAAAGACGCCGGCGGACAATTACCCGCGAAGACCATTGTATTTGCCAGTACGCATAAACATGCTTTGCGGCTGGAAGAAACCTTTAATGAAATGTATCCTGAGCATAAAGGTTTGCTGGCAAGGGTGATTACTTCACAAACGGAAAGAGCCAAAGATTTACTCCGGCAGTTTGAACATGAAAGTTTACCGAGGATAGCCATCAGTGTTGATATGCTGGACACCGGTATTGATGTACCCGAAGTGATGAATCTTGCTTTTATGAAACCTATCGGCAGCCAGATCAAATTCTGGCAGATGATTGGCCGGGGTACCAGAAGCGATGAAGCCTGCAAAAACAAACAATGGCTGCCCGGTTATAAAAAAGAGAATTTTCTTATTATAGATTACTGGCAAAACTTTGAGCATTTTAATATGATGCCCAAAGATGGCCAGGAAGGCCCGCAACAAATACCCATACTGGTGAGCATCTTTAATACACGATTAGCCAAACTAGAAATGTTATTGGGCGACCAAAGCGGTGAAGATGCTAAGCGCATTATTGAAGACCTGAGAGCCGATATCGCCAAACTGCCTTTGGATTCTTTTACCGTAAAACAACACCTTAAAGAAATACGGGAAACATTTGATGATGAATGGTGGCAATATTTAACAGCGAATAAATTAGAACTGCTGCGATTGAAAGTTGCTCCCTTGTTACGCTTTGCCAGTGCCGGAAGTTTGGCCGAAGCATTTTTTGTATCCAAAATGGAACGCATTGGCCTGAACCATTTACAACAAAAAGATATAATAACCGCCAGCACCAATATTAAAGAAGAAGTTGACCTGCTGCCCCGCAACCTGCCACAGATAGCGCCTTATGCCGGGTTGATCAATGATATGCTGGGCAATAACTGGTGGGAAGAGCTGAGCTTGTCGAAGCTTGATGAAGCCCGTAAAGCCCTTGCGCCTTTAATGAAATACAAACGAGAGCAACCTCCATTGATAATTGAACTGGGACTGGATGATGTAATAGAAAGCCGCAAATGGGTAATAGTAAACAAAGGCGGGCAAAAGCTGATGGTAGAGGAATATAAGGCGAAGGTTGAGGCAAAGATTAAGGAGCTTACTGACAAACACCCTACTATTAAAAAATTAATAAGTAAAGAAGCAGTAACGCTTGATGACCTGATTGACCTGGAAAGAACCCTGGAAACAGAATTGCTGAGCGATGATATTACCCTTACCGAAGATAATATGCTGAAGGCATTTGGTGTGCGGGTTGGTGCATTGACCGACTTTTTAAAATATGTATTGAAATTGGAACATCTGCCTGACTTTAAAGATGTGGTGCGAAAAGCCTTTGATGCTTTTATATTAGAACACCGCTACGATGCAGACCAGACCCGTTTTCTCCGCACCGTGCAAACTGTATTTGTACAAAAACGCCGCCTGGAAGTTGGCGACCTGTACGAAGCGCCATTTACCAATTTTGGTTTGAATGCGGTGGAGAAATTATTTAGTGATGATGAAGTCGGAGAGATTTTGGAATTGACTAAAAGATTGATTGCCTAAATATTTTATGTATGGGAAAATTAAACCTTATTAAAGAAGTTCCGAATTTTGAAGAAACAGGTTATCAGGCTTCTGATGATGCGTTTGATCATGAATCATTTGCTACGACACTATATAAGGTCATTAATGATAATGATCCTCCTTTAACTATTGGTCTATTCGGTTCTTGGGGTATAGGTAAATCTAGTATTGTAAATATTTTAAAGGATAAGCTCAATGACAAAAAGAAATTCTGCTATGTTTATTTTAACGCTTGGAAATACTCAGGCGACTCATTTCGGAGACAATTTTTACTTACGGTTGCGGAGTCAGATGGGATAGTTCAAGAGTCTCTTAGAAAAGAAAAAATTGCAAGACTTCGAAAGCTGAACCATTCTGACATAGTTCAAGATAGAAAGGAATCTGTCAAATTTTCAAAGGGAGGTTTTATTAAGCTTGGTATATTTATACTAATCGCATCGATTGGCATTTTTTTTCTAATTAAAGGCGGTTACGACAAAAGCTTTCCACAAATTGGTGTTGGTATTTTCGCACTCTCAGCCTCTGTGATTGGTTTAATTACACAACATTTAGGGCAAATTATTCAGGTGTATGTTGACAATGTGGTAGACCCTAAACTAATATTCCCGGAGCAGTTTTCGAATGAATTTGACATTCTTGTCCGCCACGCTTTAAAGAAAGATGAGTCCAAAAAGATTGTTTTTGTAATTGATGACATTGATAGGTGTGATGTTGAAACTATTAAAGATATTCTTGTTTCAATGAAAACTTTTTTGAATCATTCTAACTGTTATTTTATTGTTCCTATGGATGACACATCAGTAGTTCAAGTGTTTAAAGAAAAAAATGAAAATTTTGGCTATGAGCAACTAAGAAAATACTTTGGAGTTTCATTAAGAATTCCTGCGTTAAATTCAGAAGACATCATTGCTTTCGCAAAAAAAATATCTGAACGATACGAAATTCCACCAAGAATAACCTATATAGCAGCACTTGGAAATTGTAGAGATGCAAGAAAAATGAAGCATTTCTTAAATTCATACAAACTCAAGTCGGCTTTGGCAAAAGAAAGGGAGATTAAAGGGTTTCTTGGCAATACGTCCTTGGAATCAATGGAAATGCAAATAGCAAAACTTATTGTTTTGGAATATCAATTTCCTGAATTCTTTCGTTTTATTTTTAATAGCCCTAATTTTCTTCTAGAAGTATCTGAAATTGCAAGAGATAATATAGCAACCCAAGAAGCGATAGTAATTTTAGGAAAATTTGATCGCACATTCAACGACGTTCAAACTTTTTGGGATTCAAATTCTGGGTTAAAAGAATTTCTTCTTGGGACTTACACCGTAAACATTGATGACTTAGAGTTATTGACAAAGTTCAAAATCACTAACCAGGAGTTGTCTCTGACGGGTTTTGGAGTTCAAATTAGAAATCATTTGGTTAAGGGCACTTCTCTAGATTTGAGCAAAGATGACTTGCAAGAATCGATGAAAAGAAATTCAGAAATAGTTGTTGATATTATACTAAAGTATCTATCACCTGAAATTCCACCTGTATGTATAAGAGCAATAAATCTAGGAATAACAGAATTGGGAGTTCTAAAAGACGAAAAAAAGGATTTATTGTTAGACAAGGTCTGTGGTGTAATCAATAACAAATCGATTAATTATAAATTAAATAGCGATTCTTTAACTTCTATTCTCGATAATTATCTGTTAATAAGGACTCAATATAAGATAGAGGTCGCTAATAAAATAAAATTTGAGTTCTTCGATCCATCATCTTATTATAAGGATTTCTTCAGTATTATAAATCATTCTTCATTTAAAAAAATAATTGAGGGTAACCCTGTACTGTCTAAAGAGTTTTGCTGGGCAGTTGAGGGATGGTACTTAATCGTTGGTGATGATGAAACGAAGAAATCACTTTTGAGTAGTTATAACCAGATTGACTTTTCTAGTGAGGTAAGGAAATCCATTGTATTTGATTTCCCATCAAATACGCTTTTAAATAAGATAATTTCTGATATTGCCGTAAAAGATAGGACTTTAAACAATTCTTTGATATATGATCTACTCATAAACAAAAAAAATCAAAACAATCTTCAGCAATCATCTCCTGAATTAAATTCTAAAATATTTGAGTTGATTGAAAATAACATTACTGATTATTCATACAATAGTTTCCTAGAACTTGGATTCGAATTTGTAAAAAATTGTGAGCCAGCAATTATTAAAGATGAGACACTTCAAAAGATTTCTCCCCTTCTTGAGGCTCATATACCGAATTTTCAAAGTCAAAAAAAAGGGTTAGCTCTAACAGATCAATTTTTGGTTTATAAGTTATTAAGTGCTGGGCCAATCAAGAATTCAACTAAAACATCTTTAGATAGTTTTGTCGGAGGTTTATCATCATCTGACTTTAAAACCTTTATAGAATTAATGGATGGCAATTTTTCCAACACTGATCCTGAGGCTTTGATCTTTAAAAAGCTTTGTATCAATAATGCTACAACAGTTTGCATTGCAAATTATGAACAGCCTTCTGCCGAAAATTTGGAATTCTCTAAAGTGATCCGTCAATATAGAGAATTAATACCAGAGACCTATATACAATTCATCTCCGGTCTGTTTTCAATAAAGAATGAATCAGCCTTGAATGCCTGGACTCCATATATTAAAGAAACATTCAAGGATATTGAGGATGTAAGAAAGGATGGTCTTTTGCAATTAAGTTTTGAGAATTTCAAAAATAATGCTCTGCCATCTCAAGTTAGAAATACATATGGGGACTTATTAATAGAACTGTTAGCGATAAATAAGTCAAATAATACTAAAAACTTTTTTTCTGATATTATCAATTATATTGATGATGAAGATGATTTTAATCGACAATTCGGAAATAAGTATTTTGATAAGTTATTGGAGATTTACGGAGATGAAACTCCCAAGGCAAAAGTCAGTTCGTTGCTGGATTCAATTGTGAGCAAGCCTGATATTTTTGTTTTTAATGCGTCAATTCATAATTGTTTGAAATTTAAATCAAATATTGACAGGTCTGTATTTCAAAAAATTGCTAGTAGAATTATAACTGACATTTTTAAGGACGAGTTAGATAATGGACGAAAAATTCATTTATTAAATATGGGATTTCAAATCGAAGGAAGGTTTAATAATTCAGATCAACTTTCAAGAGTTTTGGCAGAATACATAAGTAATCCGGCAAATGCGGAAGTAAAAGAAAAAGTTCAAGAGTTATATGATAGCCTAATATCCAAAGGTGCTATTTCTGCATATAACATCGGCAATGGAAAGTAAAGTGTGGTTGCCAAGTAGAATTGCTAATTGTAAAAGTTTGCGATGCATTCGCTTCGCTCTATTTAAACCGCTCCGCATTTGCTGAGTAAAGAACAGAACGTACAAGAGTGCGACGAAACGAAGCTGATAGTAGTACCTTCGCCCGGCCCATAAAAGAAATAAAAATGCTCACTGATAATAAACTCAAATCACAAATAGATGCTCTCTGGAACCGCTTCTGGAGCGGGGGCATCACCAATCCGCTGACGGCTATTGAGCAGATGAGCTATCTTATTTTCCTGAAGCGGCTGGAAGACCTGGAGAATTCAAGAACAAGAAAAGCAGCGAGGAAGAAAGAAGTATATACAACCATATATGAACGCTACATGCAATGGCGGCGCAAAGAAGAAGGCGCTAACAACCTGCCCACCGATCTAAAAAATGATAAGCAGGGTGAGAAACTAAAATGGAGTTACTGGAGCCAACTGCCCGGTGATGAAATGCTCAGCTTTGTGCGGGATCATGTGTTTCATTTCCTGCGCAACATGGGCAGCGATGGTACCAGTTTTACCCAATACATGCTGGATGCGGTGTGCATCATTCCCAAAGCATCGCTGCTGCAGGAAGCGGTAAAGACCATTGAAGACCTGCACATCAGCGAACAGAATGCCGATGTACAGGGTGATATATATGAGTACCTGCTCAACCAGCTTAGCAGCAGTGGTAAGAACGGGCAGTTCCGCACACCCCGCCATATTATCCGCATGATCACCCGGATGGTGGATCCCAAAATTGGCCAGCGCATCTGCGATCCGGCAGCGGGTTCGGCCGGTTTCCTGGTGAGTGCTTATGAACATATACTGGAGCAAAACACCAGCTCGGCTATTCTTACCTATGATGAAGAAGGCAAGGCTCACAACCTGATCGGCGACCAGATCACCGATGCCAAAGCGCATAATTTTTTAAAGAGCAAAGCTATCAGCGGTTTTGATAATGATATTACGATGGTGCGTATAGGCGCCATGAACCTGATGCTGCATGGTATAGACAATCCGCATTTCATCTACAGCGATGCACTGAGCAAAAGTTTTGAAGAACGCAACCGCTATGATGTGGTGATGGCCAACCCACCCTTCAAAGGAAGTATTGATGAAAGCGATATCAATGCCAGTTTCAAAACTAAAACCAAAAAGACCGAACTGCTTTTCATGGAGCTTATCTATGATCTGCTGGTGATGGGTGGCCGTGCCGGCGTGATAGTGCCCGATGGTGTTTTGTTTGGTACCAGCAATGCTCATGTGGAGGTAAGACAGTTGCTGATAGACAGTTGCCAGTTGCAGGGTATAGTGAGTATGCCCAGCGGTGTGTTTAAACCTTATGCCGGGGTAAGCACGGCCATGCTGCTGTTTACCAAAGGTGGTATTACAGATAAAGTTTGGTTTTACGATATGCAGGCCGATGGGTTTAGCCTGGATGATAAGCGGCAGAAGATTGCTGATGATGATACCAAAGAAATAGTAACCGAATACCACAAATGGCAAAGCAAACCGGCTAAATACAAACCGGCGAATAAGAAAATAATATTGGTAGATGTAGCTGAAATAAAAAAGAACAAGTACGACCTGAGCATCAGCCGCTACAAACCGGTAGAATATACTGCCGTGCAATATGAACAACCCTCAGCAATATTAGACAAACTGATGCTGATGGAAGATGAGATTGGATATATAGTAAAGGGATTGAAGGATAAGATGAAATAAATGATGAGCCGAGCGACAGTGCTACTATGATCGCCTGTTGCGTCGCACTCTTGTACGTTCGGTTCGCTATTCAGCAAAAGACTTTGAAAGACGAATTAATAATGAAATTAAAGAAGAAACATACAGTCGAGGAATTATTTGAAGTTGCCTCTGGTTCAACTCCTTCAACATCTGTTGAAAGTTATTGGAGTGCAAACGGAAATGGAATAAAATGGATTACACCAAAGGATTTAAGTGCACTGGAAAGTTCATCAATATTCACTACTGAAAGGAAAATTACATTAGAAGGTCTAAATAGTTGTTCGGCCAGATTAATCCCGAAGGGAAGCATTATTCTTTCAAGTCGTGCACCTATTGGATATGTTGCAGTGATGAAAGATGAAATGGCTTGTAATCAGGGGTGCAAAGCATTAATTCCAAAGAAACCAAAGGAAGTTGACCTGCTTTATTTCTATTATTTATTCTTAACGAAAGAAAAAGAGTTGAATAATCTGGGAAGCGGTTCAACGTTCAAAGAATTATCGAAAACAAAACTAGAAGAGTTTTCAATTGAAATTCATGATGTAAAAGAACAACAGGAAATTGCAGGGGTATTAGAACAAGCCGACAAAGCCCGTCAGCAGCGCCAAGTCGCCAATGCACTCACCGATCAGTTTTTGCAAAGCAGCTTTCTTTCCCTCTTTGGCGATCCGGTGAAGAATGAAAAGGGATGGGATATTGGAACAATTAGAGATATAGTTTCAGAAGTGAAATATGGAACAAGTAAGCCAGCAGAAGAAAAAGGTTTGTATCCATATTTGCGAATGAATAATATCACTTATAAAGGGACGTGGGATTTTTCATCTTTAAAATATATTAATCTCGAAGAAGCGGAAAAAGATAAATACTTATTAAAAAAAGGAGATGTGATATTTAATCGTACTAATAGTAAGGAACTGGTTGGCAAAACTGCTGTATATAATCTAGATAGAGAAATGGCAATTGCGGGTTATCTCATTAGAGTTCGTACAAACGAAAGGGCTCAACCATCTTACTTATCAGCCTATCTCAACTCTGAACATGGCAAGTCCAAGTTATTTGCCATGTGTAAGAATATCGTTGGTATGGCAAATATCAATGCGCAAGAACTACAGGAGATAGAAATTTTAATCCCCCCTCTTTCCCTCCAGCAACAATTTGCCGGTATAGTAGCGCAGGCAGAGCAGTTGCGGCAAAAGCAAAAGGAGAGTGAGCGGGAATTGGAAAATTTGTTTCAGGGTTTGTTGCAGCGGTATTTTGGGTAATAAATAAACTTTGTACTATGTTATCTGACACCGAAAAGAAAAAAATCTATCAAGAGGAGATGTATCGATTTGAAGTAAAAAAGCAGATTGAAGGTGATAAGCCAAAACGAAATAAACTAGTTTCTTTTTTTAATACTAATCTTGGTTTGTTTCTGCTCTCTTCAGTTTTACTCTCAGGTCTAACTTTTGGATATACTATTTATTCAAACAATTTAAAGAACAGGAGAGAAGAAAAAATATTGAAGGCGAAATTAAAGCAGGAAATTAATACCCGAATTAGCTATATTGAAAGTATTGCAAAAGTAATGATGAGAGAGAATTTTCCAGATATTTCAAAAGCTTTTATGGGCTCTGCGGATGGAGGAGAGTTTAATAGGCTGGAAGAATTTAGGAATAGAACAATTTATTCCCTGACGACCGAATATTTCATTTTACAAAACCAGCCAGATTCAATGGTTGAAAAATATGCGGACCAAATGCATACAAATTATTTTTTATTGAGTGAAATAAACTGGGATTTATTGTATGATTCAGTAAAAGGGAGTACACATAAGGCTGATTCGTCCAAACTCAGGAATTCCCTTATGATGAAATTCGAACCTGTAAAATAAAAATTCGCTATAATGCTAGAGAAGAATATTGAATATTAATGCAGTTGCGCCAAAAGCGAAGGAAGAGTGAGAGGGAGTTGGAGGGGTTGTTTCTGGGGCTGTTGAAGAGATATTTTGGGTAAAATGAATGAAATTCTAAGAAAATATAGAAAGGGCCAGTTTCTATTCAGAAAAGGGGATAACCTAAAAAAGGTTTGTAAGGCGCCTGATTTACCAGGAGTTTATTTATTTTTTGCTGTTTTAAAAACTGGCAAAGAAGAACTCAGATATATTGGGAAATCTGGTTCGATTTTACAAAACGGAACTTTCAAGAAACAGTTATTATGTGGACGGATATGTAACAAGCAAGATAGAGTGAATAGAGAGATATTTTTGACCGGGAAGATAGAGAAAGAAGATTTGGGTGGTGTAAAGGTTGAATGGTTTGTGACCTATGAAAATGGAATTAAAGATTTGCCTGGTTATGTGGAGGGGTTGCTTATTCAATCCTTTTTTAAGGAAACTAATTTACTTCCATCCTGGAACACTTCATTTTAGATTATGACTGTACAGCAATCAAAAGATTATCTAATTGAGAATATAATTTTCAGACTCAGTATTCACGGCGCTTTCCAACACAATAATGTTTATTGCAAATTATTAAGTCAAAAAGAAAATAAGGAATTCAAGAATTATTTAAGGGAGCAACTTTCCAAAAGACTAAGCTTAATCCTCGCCAAACCCAACTATTCTGACCAAGACCATTATCTTTCAATCATTAATTTTTCGGGAAAAGTATCGTCTAAGTTTTCTACTTTTCTTAATAACGGAGAATTTAATATTGGGACAGCTCAGAAATTGCTGAATCTTTATTGGAAGGGCAATTGGGTATTTAAAAAAGGTATAAATAGCCCAATCCACTGTCCTTTTGATGGAATTATTATAGGTAAGCTTCCTAAACATGTGAGACATCTTAGATGGACTAAGATGAACGACATTGAGGAATACACGCTTTTGGTGGTAGCGGCAAAAGAGAAAAGCAAAGGAAAGAATCTTGGGCAATGGGAATTAATAACCTATAATCAAAGTAATTTTATGGCATAAATAAGAATTGAAATAGCTCTCCAGCAATAATTTAGCAGTGTATAGCAGCGCAGGCAGGGCAGTTGCGGCAAAAGCAAAGTGAGAGTGAGCGGGAGTTGGAGAATTTGTTTCAAGGTTTGTTGCAGCGGTATTTTGGGTAAAAGTATAATTCTATCTATGAAAATTCTATTTCAAAAACAATTGAAATAATGCCGGATGAGTAACGAATATAAATCAGGAAGAGTTTTTATTCTCGGAGCTGGCTTTTCAAACTATCTTAGTGATGGCCACTTCCCGGTAATGAAAACTCTTAATACGGAAATTCAATCTGAATTTCCATGGCTAAAGAAATACAAGTCAAATGGCCTGGACTTTGATATTGAACAAACTTTAACATATCTGGAGCTTGATATTGTCCAGGAGAAAAACAAGCGGACAAAAAAGGCGTTAGAAAAAAAGAAAGATGCGATTATTAAATTTCTTACCCAAAGATTAGATACTAAGAGTATTCCAGAAGAACGTTTAAAAGGCAAAGCAACTCAGTGTATGACATTCCTGCAACCCGGGGACTATCTTCTAACATTTAACTGGGATTGTTTATTGGAAAAAATTCTCTGGGAGGCAGGAATCTGGAGTCCTTACGATGGCTATGGATATTCACTTAATATGAATCAAAATAGCTCAGGGTATCCAGCGAATAAGAAAGTGAATCCGTTATTTATAACAATTTTAAAATTACACGGTTCTTTAAACTTCACAAAGCCAGATTATCTGAGTGGTCATTTTAATATATCGCAATTTCCTATAAATTTTATTTCTTCGGATGAAAGAAATACTCCTGAAGATTCAGGCAGCATATCGAGTGTAACATTACCTACTTATATTAAAATGTTTGACGGAGGTGAAGGATATTTTAGAATTTGGAAAGAGGCGATGGAAGCAATTTCATCTGCGGAAGTACTCTGCATTATCGGATATAGTCTTCCGCTAGCAGACTCAATGGCAAGATTTTTAATTGCAAATGGCGGCTCAAAAGCTCCTCTCAAAAGGGTTGCGATTGTAAATTGGTCTCTTGAAGATTGCCTTTCAGTACAAGAAAAGATTCAGGGGCTTGCAGAGTTAAAGTATAAAAATATTCCATCTGAAGAGTTTGGGGAAGATGTAGAATGGTACTTAATAGAAGCATCAAAAGAGGGTGCATTCGCAAAATTGGCAGAAACATTATTGAAATGGCCTTTGAAAGATTTATCAAAATCTATCGCTCAAAGGTTAGGGTTTCATAAAAGTCTTCAAATCGTCAATATACTTAATCGAAAAAATAAATGATATTTTTTGAATCTAATTTTAACTACGATTTGTTATAACTCTTTGGGTATTGACGGATTTGTTTCTTGTTCTTCAGCATCAATTTGAGGGAATAATAGCGCAGGCAGAACTGTTGCGGAAAAAAACAAAGGGAGAGTGAGAGGGAGTTGAAAAATTTATTTCAGGCATTAGTGCAAAAATATTTTGGGTAAAAAATGGAATTTCTCTGTATATATGCTCATGATTTAGGGAATGAGCTATTGATGATAAAGCCAAGTACTTTTTCAGCCATTCAACAGGTAAGGTTATTTTCCTGCAGAGTAATAGTGTAAACACCCTTTGAATCGAAGTAGGGAAGCATGTAGTTTTAATAAAACGTTTTTTATGCGTAAAATAATCTTAACAGCTTTGCTACTGCTGGCAATAAATTCCTATTCATTTGCACAAACTCAAAGGCTGCTGGTGCCTAAATTAACCAATGTGCTAAAGAATGCCGTCGGAGATATTGTTTTCAAATCTGCATTTTGCCTGGACCCGTTAAGGACTTGGCCAGGAGGTGGTCCACTCTCCTTTGTATATCAGGGAGCAGAGCAAACCTGGATTAGTTTACTCATTAATAAAGTGACTCAAACAATTACACTAAGGCAGGCATTGGACAAGAATTATGTGGAATTGGTAATGAAATTTGAGGAACTTACATTGCGGGTAAAGAATAAGAATGTCAGGCTGCTGAGTGCAAGAACAAACGGCTTTGTTGCCGGAGCAATGAATGAGCCTTTCGGCATTGATAGTGATATCTGGAAAATTGTACCGGCCAATCCTCCTGCTGCTGATTATTTCATTTACTGGGATAAGATATGGGTAAAGGTAAAAAATGACTATGCTACCGGTAAACTGGACATGGTGCCAGATTTTATACAAAACAAAATAAAACCTGTAGCTACATATAATAAAAAAACTGGTTTGTGGGAGATCAGCCGGAAGGGTAATAAGATCAGCATTAAGGAAAAGAAAATACCTGCCGGAGAAGAAAAGAACTTTGGTTTCAGGGATATGTATGAATCCTTTATCGGAGATGATATGGCAAATGGGTCATTATGTATTACCATTGATCCCGTTAACGGCAGCATAACCGCCTCCATGAATTTTTCTTACGAAAGAGTCCCTCTTTCTATTGAGTACAGCTCAGACAACAGCTTTACCCTGACCACCACCCTGACAGAAGCGGAGACGAATTCCCCCGGAAAAAAACCGGTAAATTTTTCTATTGATTACAGCTCGGAGATAATGCCAGGCAATAAAACAGAAGGAGAGGATTGCAAAACTGAACTTACCGCTCAGTTGTGCATACCGCCACAGGAAAGCAATATTAACATCACTGTATGTGGCAAGAGCATCACTGTGGGCCAGGGGAAGGTGAGCCTGGGATTCTAGAATGTGGTTTCGATACAAACATTTAGCATGAGGAGGAAACAAAAGTATTTCGCCAATAAAAAAAATGTACATTTTTCCTGCCTTGACTTTCTCTGCATGGGATTGTGAGTGGATAACTTCTGGCTTATGATTAATGCAATTAAAATATTTGCCATCTCACAAATTCCTGTATTCTTCTCCCCCCAATTTTTCTATACCATCAGCAAATCAGCTGAAGTACACCTCTGTAAATTCCCTACCACAACAACATCACTAACACCAGCACCACCCCAGCCACAGTAAACAGCAGCCCTTTTTAAAAATGCTGGTTTGGGGCATAAACATCCAGAAAGAAGACACTACAAAGAAAAACAGCGACACGCCAAAGAATACATTCAGGTAAAAGAGCGGGTCTTTGGTACCGGCCTTGTGCAGGTGGGTTAGCTTTTCCACCAGGGGTGGCAGGGTTTGGATGGTATAGATTATTGACATCGGTTAGCTTATAAAATCTAAAACTTCCCGAACTCCGAGACAGTCTATTGCCGATGCTGATGAATGGGCAGGTGAGGGTGGGGGCGTAAATAGAACAGACTTTTGGGTACTATCCGTGATTTGCGGATCATTTTTATATTTTAGAGTAATTTAGTCAGTTCGATGAAAAAAAAAGGGAAAATTATAGCGGCATTTGGTATTCCGGGTAGCGGAAAATCTTCTGTAACCCGGGCACTTGGTAAGCTGCTGGGCATACAAACATTCCATGAGCCAGAGGAGAAGAATTGGGCGGAACCTGTCATTAAGCGACATCTTTCCGGCAACTTTACTGCCATCATGTGGTTTCGGTCTATCAGACTGCCTCAATTATTCGAAGCGCAAGAGCAGAAAAAGTCCGGACAGATAACGATGCTTGATTCATATTATGACAAGCTCTTTTCACTTTATATGCAGCAAGAAGGAATGCAATGGCTGTTTGAGGCTTCTGACCCATACTTTAAGGAGATGAAAAGTGTGGCGGCAAAGGACTATGAATTGCTGCCTGATGCCGACTGTATCGTTTTCTTTTACGTAAGCAAGGAAACCTGGGATAGTTTTCTGCAGAAGCGGGGCAGAAACCTGGATAAGGACCGGGCTTTTTTAGAAAATTGTTTTGCCAGCCAGGAGCATTTTCTGCGCTCTGCCCGGAAATATTGCAAGGATAAAGGATGCCAGTTAGTACTTTTTAACCAGGCAGTGAGTAACCCGGCAAAAGCTGCCCGTTTATTAGCCAGTGAACTAAGAAAGGAAAAAGTAGTTTAGTAGATAAATTATGTCATTAATTCAGGCGGTATTTACCAGCAGAAACAGCAGCGGGCATCTTTCGGATGACCTGGCAGGTAGTTTGCTGGAAGATAAAGCCCCTACTGATTATCAGCTTGCTGCACTGGTAACGGATTTTTTTCTCACTGGTGGTCTTACGCCGGCAGAGCATGATCTTCAGGAAACCATACTTTTGGGGATTCCAAAGATCAAGGAGTATTTAGCTGCTTTATCTGATATTGACGGGAGTTCTGATTTTGAAAGGAGTTTTTTACGGGGAATACTTCAGGGGAGGATAATTGAAGAAAGCGATTGGAAAATTCTGATTGATTCAATTACCAGCGGTGCTGTCAATAATTTGTTTTTGGCCGTTTTGCTTACACTGATCAGACATAAGGGGTTGCATGATTCCGGTTTGCCAATACTTACAAGGTTAATGACTGATTCGGGAAAAGTGTTTGACTACAGGAACAATTCAAATTTGGGATACAGGAAAGTTTTAAGAAGGTATCCGACCGGGGCCCTGTCGGAAAAAGCAGCTTTGCTTATGCCGAGCCTATTAATGGCCTTTGCGGAGGAATTGCCCATTTGTTCGCCTTTCATTGTGGCCAAGTCTTTAAGCTATACAGGAGGTACATGGGATAAGTTAAGTTCTATCCCGGGATTTTATTTCCCGAAGCAGGGAGTAGAGACAATTGCTGTTTTGAAAGAGTGCAACGTAGCAATGATAGTAACGGAACATGATTTCAATCCTGCTGACAGGGTTCTTTATAAATTCAGGAGTGAGACAAATACGGTGGAATCTGCGGATTTAATAATAAGCAGTATTGCAAGTAAACAGGTTGCGGTACCGGCTGACTCTTTGCTGATGGATATGCGTTATGGAAGAGGTGCTTTTATTCCAACTCTTGCAAAAGCAGAAGAAATTTATAAAGAGTTGGCCAAATTATTCAAAGTATCATTAATTAAGTCACAGCCGTTTTATATATCTACAGAAGAACCGGGTGGCTCGGCCATTGGAAATTACCTGGAAATATTAGAGGCTGTTACAATAATGAAAGGGGAAATAGTATACCAGAATATTCCATTTCACCCTGCCGGGCTCAGTCAGCAAAGAGAACTGGTTCTTGATATGACGAGTGAATTGATCGGCCTTGAGTTTCCCCAAATGAATAAGCTTGCAATACGGCAGACAGCACTGAGATATTTCAATTCCGGGAAAGTTTGGGAATGTTTTAAAAAACTGCTAAGAGTGCACCAGGTATCTGAAGCTGTGATAAATAAGATTGAAAGGAATGAGTTTTTTTCTCCGGAACAGCTATTTTCTTTTGATATCCTCAGTACAAAAGAAGGGCTAATATCTGCAATAAAACAGAAAGAACTGGGTAATTTTGTAAATTTTACATTAAGAGATTCCCGTACTCAGCCGTTTAATAATCCCGTGCTGTATTCGGGGATTGTTTTGTTTAAAAGAAAGGGCGATGCCGTGGGCAAAAATGAGGTTTTGGGCAGGGTATTTCATACTACAGCTGTTGGGCGGGAATTTTTACAGAGTGATTCCTATTTTGAAATTGGTTAACATTGTATAATATTATTTAAAATAAAGAAAAGGAAATATGAGTGGGAAATTCATAGCTATTGAAGGGTTGGACGGGGCCGGTAAATCAACACAGGTTAAATTGCTCAGGGAGTTTTTAAAAATCAAAGGGATAAGAACAAAATTTGTTCACTTCCCGAGGAGCGGACATGGCATTTTTGGAGAGCTGATTTCAAGATTCTTAAGGGGCGAATTTGGGGATGTTAAAGATGTTCACCCCCAGTTGGTAGCACTATTATTTGCAGAGGACAGAAAAGAGTTTTCAGATACAATTAAAAAATGGCTCAAAGAAGACTACTTTGTAATTGTAGACAGGTATGTTTTGTCAAATATAGCTTTTCAGTGCGCAAAGCTTGAGAAAGCAGTAGAAAAGCGAAGTTTGAAGAAATGGATATATGTATATGAGTATGAGCATAACAAGATCCCTAAGCCTGATTTGTCCTTGTATATTGATGTCCCTTTTGAGTTTGCATCAGCTTCTTTGATGAAGAAAAGAGAAGGGGATGAAAGGGCTTATTTAAACGGCAAAGAGGATATTCATGAAAAGGATCTGGCACTTCAGAATGCTGTTCAAGGAGAGTATAAAAAACTTATGAGAGATGAAAAAAACTTTTATCAGATAGTAAGTTATGATTCGAATGGTAAAATCAAAACTGTGGGAGACATACACAATGAAATAATTAAAGTGGTAAGTGCCTGCCTGGATAAAAACATAAAAGCAATTTTGTCCAAAAAATAAACAAATGCGACTGTTATTATTTCTAAAAACGAAAGCGCTTTATATAGTATTAAGCCTTCTGGTTTTCCTGGTTGGGGCATTTCTCATAAATAAAGGGGTTGTGATAAATAGCAGTAACAATACCTCAGGAGGAATTTATATATCGATAGGCACATCTATAATTGCTGCAAGTATTGTGGCAGTTTTGGATTTGTTTAAGCAGCTTTCTATTGCTTCTGCTCTTCAAAGACATAACAATGTTATAACTGAAGCAGGCGTCGGCTGGATATATAAAAAAAGGGATTTGGATAAGTATGATACATTGATGAATAGCCTGAAATCAGGTATTGATGTGGCCGGCTATTCTTTAGGAGCTTTTTTTGATAGTTATTCCAAACTGATTAAGGCGAGAGCAGCCGGGAAAAACCTGATTGTCCGGATTTTACTTGTAAAGCCCTTGTCTGCTTACTCAATTAACAGGGCGGCTGTAGAAGGAAGAAATGCACAGCAGTTCAGCGATAAGATTGATACGTTGAAAAACTTCTTTCATGGCGTGCCCGGGGTGGAAATAAGGTATATTAACGCCCCGCTATCATCCATGATTTTTCGTATAGATGACACAATGTTTATTGGGCCGCATTTTTACGGCGTGCAAAGCAAAGCTACTTTTACTATGGAACTGAAGGCTAAGCATTGGCTGTATGAAGAGTTTCAACAGGAATTTGACCGGATGTGGAGTGTTGCTGTAGTTTAAAAAAATAATCCGTCAGTATAATGAGTTTAAATGTATATAATAAAATCCGGGAAGCTTTTGAAACTGAACTTAATCAGCTTGGAGATACCTGGCGGATTTTGAGAAAGGATACAATTGTTGATCTCGTTAAACTTAGTTTTTATAATTATCAGAGTAGAGGACATGAAAAATACCTGATTGATATAATTAATTACTGCATTAAGATACGCATGCTCGGGTTCTTAAAAGAGCTTGATGTGACAGGTTCGGGTGAAGATGTGTTTAACAGATTTAATAAAGAGGATAGTTTCATTTTGCTTCACTTTGATATGATTTATCACGAGCTTAACCCCCGGTTTGAAGAATGTATGAATGCAACTATATATGACCTTAGCCAGAAAATTTCATATTTAAAGGTCATAAAAGATATTCGGGTTTCTGACTATTCAGATGAAGTTTTCAATGAGATAATTTGTGTTTCATGTAATCTTATGGCTGAGTGAGGCGATAAGATAATATTGACATAATCTGTTTTTATTCAGAGATATATTATTGACCGGAAAATGATTTCTGTGAATAGGATTTTTTTCCTGCCTTGTGTCTCCTCCTCTACGAAGCCATTCCCCGGTTGTCCGTCGTCTCCACTTTTTAATAAATTTAAAACCATAGGGTTGTTCCCGAATATGCCGATACCACC